>CAVZFT010000021.1:0-55491 GCA_963774615.1 uncultured Cytophagales bacterium | reverse complement strand
AAAACCTGATTGTACCAGTCGAAGTATCGTAATCTTTTAGTTCTTCCTTAAAAGACTTTAATGCAGAATTACTCATTACATAAAAAGCACAATGCTTTTTTGTCGCCCCAAATCCAACCAGCGCATCCTTTGTATTTAAATGTCGGGATGTGATAAGTTATCGCCTCTTCTGCTTTTGGCGCCGCTTCCTTGATCCATTTCCGCAGAAAGCCCAATGTTGATCTGACATTATCCGGATACCGCTTCAAATAATCATCAATATCTTTAGGTGCATCGCCTTTCATCATATCATTTTCATTTAGTTCATTTTTCCAAGAATACCTTTTAATCTCGAAAGACTCGTCTCCATGTCTTTTCCCAGGATTTTATCAAAGTTTAAAAAAAGCAACATCATATTCATTGGATATTTTAGTGTGCTGGAAAATTGCCATTTCACTCTGGTCTGATCTCCGCCAAGATCTGTAGCAGTCATCAGGGCCTGCGATACGCTCTTGAATGGTCTCTCAAAACGGATCTCCGTTCCGATCTGTTCTCCGTCCACAATACGCTTGATCTCCTGCTCACCTTTTCCTGTATTCTTATCGTTGCTGTCCCACGCATACACAAAACCAGGAGTTCCATCCGTTCCGGCGTAGGTTTTTTTCATATCAGGATCACTCATCACCCACTTGCTGTAAAAGTCCTGGTTCTTCAAAAGCCTTACATAGTTAAAGACTTCATTCTTTGCTCTTTTAACGACTGCTTCTCTTTCAATCATATAACCCTTTCGGGTAAACAAGGCTATCACCAGCAAAAGGACCACAAGTCCGATTACTGACCAGAAGGATTGTTATAAGTATATTCATTTGATTTGCTTTAAGTTCGAAAACTGCTGTTTATTAATTACGGGCAGACGATGCAATGAACAGTTAGCAATGAGCAGTGAGCAATGAGCAATGTGCAATGTCCAATTTCATCGAGTTTATCATTCAATTCAAAATTGAGTGGTGGTTGAGGTCGAGGATGAATACACCACCAGCCGCAGGGTAGTCGTCTGGTAATACCTCGGCATAAAATCCAAACATGTTCAACATTTTTATCAGGCGGTCGCTGTTAACAAGGCCGGTTACACTTTTGACACGAAGGATCTTGTCACGGTCTTGCAAGTCAAAGTTCGCTTGATAACCCTGGAAGGTACGCTGGATATGTTCCACCAGGATGTCAGCAAACCGTGAATCGTCAACGTCGGTCTTAAAAACTTCGATCATAATTTTACAATCCTTTAATATCTTTTTCACAATCCTTTAATATCTTCAACCAGTTCAGGAAGCCCTCTGCCGAAAAGATGTCCGCGATGGTCAAACTCGCGCACCGTAGCATTTGGCAGCTCATCGGCAAAATACCTTACGTGTGATATCGGCACGACTTCGTCATCGCGACTGTGATAAAGATAGATTTTTCGGATAGGAGGAAGCTTCGAAGAAAAATTACGCTTCAAAACATATTCCTTTACATCCCAGTCCTTCTTTCCCCAGTATACCGCGCCGATGAGAAACAATCCCGCAATGTGCTGCTGCAGTCTTTCTTCCGACAAGTACTTCAATAACACAGATGCACCCAATGAGTGACCTACAAGGATCAACTCATCGTCAATAGACACAAGTTCTCGTCGAAGCCTCATTTTCCAGTCAACGTAGTGAGGGTTTTCAGGATCTGGCATATCCGGAAGCCATACACGATATCCGGGGCCAAGAGCATCAATCATATATCTAACAAGGTAATCGCTGCCTTCATGATGTCCTTGCGGGCCAGCACTATGAACAAACAAGACCTCTTTCATCATTGAGTCTGTGCCAATCTCACCATGCATAACATTTCGTTGTTGTCTTTGTACCATTCAATACACGGTCCTGTGGGAGTCCCCTGAATGGAATTGAACAATCCCTTGAAAACGTATTTTATCAAATCCGTCTTCTTACGCCAATCCCATACCGTTTCAGCCACGTAATCACCTTTTTTAATGGTGTACCTATCACATTGATATTTTTCAGCTTCGCCATGTTCCTTTTCCAATGCAGTTGCCAGATAAACCATCTTGTTTTCTGAATTGAGAAAACTTATGCCGTAATAGTCCCGTGAGAATCCCTCCGGTACCTTTTTCACCAGCTTATCGAAGGCTTCGCCAATTCCATCGGGGAACGTTTTCACTTCGAAGCCGAATACTGTTATGTCATTCTTCAATTGATACTTTTCCATACCTCGCACTTTTAGTTTTTTCCTCCCCATTTATCACATAACAAAAATATAACCCTCGTTTTTTTTTGAGGGGGTGTAAATACGGCATAATCAGGGGTTGATTGCGACAGACTCTTCTATTACTTTTGATATCTGAAGGTTCGTATAGAATTGATTGTTCAAAAAAAAGAAACCCCATGAAACACATCTCGATACTCGTTCCCGAAAATGCGATACTGGGAAGCCTTGAAGGCTCCCGTCAGCTATTCACTCAGGTAAATGAATTTTTCAAGGCAAAAGGTGCTCAGCCTGTGTTTGATGTCCACCTTGTTGGGCTTACAAAAGAGACCAGGCTGTGCGGTGGGTTATTCACTGCGAATCCGGACTTGCTAATCGATCAACGTTCCAAAGACAGATCTTATCATTATTCCTGCATTGGACGGCGATATTTCCAAGGCGATAGAAAAGAACAAAGCTTTTATTCCCTGGATCGTAAAACAATATAATAGCGGGGCTGAAGTGGCAAGTCTTTGCCTCGGCGCATTCTTGCTCGCATCGACAGGGCTTTTGAATGGAAGAAAATGCGCTACGCACTGGATGGCTGAAAGCAATTTCAAGAAGATGTTCCCTGAAGTAAATCTTGTGACGGAAAGAGTGATTACGGATGAGCACGGTCTTTACTCAAGTGGAGGAGCTTTTTCCTATATGAATCTCATTTTATACCTCATCGAAAAATTTGCCGGCCGGGAGATGGCTGTTCTTGCAGCGAAGGTATTCGCTATCGAGATCGAGCGCGAGGATCAATTATCATTCATCATCTTTCAAGGTCAAAAAGATCACGATGACGAGCAGATAAAGAAAGCCCAGGAATTCATTGAAAACAATTTCCAGGAGAAAATTACGGTTGATCAACTCGCGTCGATGTTTGCCATCGGCCGACGCAACCTTGAACGAAGATTCAAAAAAGCTACTTCCAACACGGTTGTGGAATATATACAACGCGTGAAAATGGAAGCAGCTAAAATGAACCTTGAATCGTCGCGGGAGAACGTCAATGAGGTGATGTATAAGGTCGGTTATACCGACACGAAAGCATTCCGTAATACGTTCAAGCGCATCACGGGTTTGTCGCCAGTACAATACCGCTCAAAGTATAATCGTCAGGCACAATTGTCCTGACTATCCGCGGTCCAATGTCGTTTAATTAAGCAATTAATGGACATTGGAAATTGGACATTGGACATTGAAGTCGGAACAATGGAATGCTTTTCAATCAGATCACAAATCCATTTCGTAAATAGGTGCAGTCCAATGTCGAACGCCCAATGTCCAATTTCCAATGTCGAAAGCAATCGCACTTCGGCTTAACTAAACGACATTTATGCGCGATCCCAGAATGGCGGAGGTTCGATGCCAAGGGAGCGGAGGTAGACATATCCTTGTCCGCGGTGATGTATTTCATTGTCAATGAAGTACAGTATAATCCAGGCTATTGTTCCTTCCCACATTCCGAACGCTTTATCGACTTCCTGAAATCTTCCCGCAGGGATCAACGGCCAGTTTGCGTTTATATATTCCGTTACTTCATCCCAACGGCGAAGCAGCTCCGCTTTGGTTTTTGGCATTTCGATCTTCTTCAAATGTGTGGCGACTTCCCATGTCCTTGTTACTACGCCGGTCATGCCCGGGTCTGCCATCCCTATCATTTCCATGGCCAGCTCCGAAAACGGACGCATTCCACCCACTGAGTAGGTGAATAGCTTATCCTCAGGGAAGGCTTCAATGATTCTGCGGGTAACGCGCCGATGGCCCTGCCAGTGGTTTAGAAATTCCTCAGGGTTGATGAATGTTGTATTTGTGTCCATCGTTTCTAATTGATTGATGCTGGTTTCCATAATTGATAGTTGTTAGGGTTTTAATGTTGTTTATGTAAAACAAATCATACCCGGTGACAGCAGTATGTCAGCAGCTTTTCAGCGGCAAAAAATATTTGATTATTTTTTTAAGGGACAGCCTCAGCTAAAGAAGTTTTCGTTCATAAACGCGTTTCGGAACTTGCCTTCAGGGTCATACTGGCTGGCGAGGGTAAGGAAGTCCCTGTATCGTTCATATCTTGAATGAAGGACTGCCGGTGCCATTGTGAACAATTTACCCCAATGTGGCCGCGGATCAAAAGGAGCGAGGGTTTGTTCAAGCTTGGGAAGGAAATTGTTAACCCCTGGGATATCCTGCTTCAAGGTAAAATGGATGGCGACGCCAGGCCTTTTATAACACATACTCATCCATAGATCGTCCGCTTCAACAGTCCTGATTTCCGTTATGAACAGGAGGGTTTTAAGATCTTGTCTGAGAGTTTCCACAGCTTTAATGGCAGCGAAAGCTTTTTCGCGGGGAACAAAGTATTCCGCCTGTAACTCTTCGCCGCTGCTGGGCGTAAAATCCATCTTGAAGTGGGGAAGTCGTTCATACCACGGTCCGGCTACTCCCATCTGTTCAGTGCAGTTTTCAGCGGATATCTCAATGATGGGATGGACGTTCCGGTCGGCAAGAGTGGCTCCAAAGAATTCACCTTCAGCATTAAATGTCTCACCGGCATTGACTTTTCTTTTGATCCACAGTTGATTCATGTTTTCGGTTTGCCAATCCGTAAACAGGCTAACGCTATAGCCGCTGGACATGATCTCATCGAAGTGTTGCTCGAGTTGAGAAACCGGAAGGTTCAAATAAACATTCTGCCTCACGGAAAAAGTAGGAACCAGGTCAAGGGTAACTTTGGTGACAACGCCGAGTGATCCTAGTGCTACAACGGCGCCATTGAATAAGTCACCATCCTTATCACGCGACAATTGAACGATATCTCCCTTTCCAGATACGAATTCGATGGCGGACACAGCAGTTGCAAGGTTTCCATTCCTTACACCCGATCCGTGTGTAGCAGTTGCGCAAGCTCCTGCTACAGAAATATGAGGAAGGGAAGCAAGGTTGTGGATAGCAAATCCACGTTCGTCAAGGTATTTACATAGATCGCCGTAGCGGATGCCCGCTCCAACAGTGATTGTTTTATTAGTGGTATCCGGCTCGTTGAGGTCTTTCAGATTACGCGTAGATAACAGGGCCGCGTCTGAGTCTGCTATCCGGTTAAAGCAGTGCCTTGTACCCAATGCCCGGAGCTTGCCGGACGTTTTTACAATTTCCTGAATTTCTTCAACCGTCCCGGGTTCAAGGACATTCGACGTACTGTAAGTAAGGTTCCCTGCCCAGTTTTTTAGTTGTTGTTCTTCTTTCTTTTCTGTTCCACATCCGGCAAGAGGAGCGAGGGCAACTCCAGTCAACATTGCCGAAGAAATTTTAAGGAATGTGCGTTTCTCCATTTTAATAGATTAGAGCTTATCATCATTCGACTAAGGTAATGAAATCTCTTGTGTCGCTATAGCTGCCGGTCTTTTGCTTCTGTGAAATTAAAAATGCACTTTGCCCGCTTCCCACAATACGGCTTTCAAATTATGAAGGAAAAAAAGTTGATCATCTGGATCCTTGGTGCGCTCGCGACCGTAACTCCGTTTGCAATTGACCTTTACCTTCCTGCATTCTCGCAGATCGCCGACGATTTCGGTACAACGCCCACCACCGTGTCGCTTTCAGTTTCGAGTTATTTTATAGGAATGGCCATCGGTCAAATTTTATACGGGCCCTTGTTAGACCGTTTTGGAAGAAAGCCCCCGTTGTATGTTGGCTTGGTTGTTTTTATTCTTGCCAGCATTGGAGTTATGCAATCGGGAAGCGTTGAAGTCATGATTGGATTGAGGTTCCTTCAGGCATTAGGTGGCAGCGCTGCCTGGGTTGGGGCGGTGGCAATGGTGCGCGACTTCTTCCCCGTGGAGGAAAGCGCCAAAGTTTTCTCTCTCCTGATCCTGATCATTGGCCTTTCTCCGCTGTTAGCCCCAACGTTAGGTGGCTTCATTGTAACCTTATGGGGATGGCAGGCAGAGTTTATAGTACTGGCGTCAATTGCATTGTTTGTATTGATCCTTGTTTTGTTTTTCCTTCCGGTAGGATATCGACCCGATCCAACGGTATCGCTAAAACCGAAACCTATCATTTTCACTTTTATCAATGTGGTCCGCAATCCACAGTTCGCTACCTATACTTTTTCAGGTGCGTTCGCATTTGCCACGTTGTTCATTTACGTGGCCGGATCACCCGTAATTTTTATGGAGATGTATCATGTGAGTCCACAGGGATACGGGGGCATCTTTGCGCTGCTATCGGTTGGATTTATCGGCGGAAGTCAATTGAACATCTGGTTGACGCGTACGTATACGAGCGCACGGATTTTCCGGGTTGCTCTTATTTGGCAGGTGATCACGAGTTTTCTATTCCTGCTTTGTGTGTTCTACGGATGGCTTGGTTTATATGGTACCATTGGGATGTTCTTTGTTTGTCTCTCGTGTGTGGGATTGATAAATCCCAATGCGAATGCTCTCGCATTGGCTCCGTTCGTAAAGAATATCGGAAGCGCTTCTGCATTGCTTGGATGCACGCAGATCGGGATTGCCGCCCTTGCATCAAGTGGTGTGGGCATCTTTGATTCCGGAAATATCGTTCCGATTATCGGTTTACTCACCGCGACAACATCTGTTGCACTTATTATTCTGCTTATCGGATTACGAAGCGTGGACAAAGCATCTCTAGCCGTCAATTCGAACACAGACCCAACTCTCCATTAATTGCAGTAAACTTAACTACGCCTTAAAGCTGTATTCGTATGGCGCTTTGTGTGCTTTACCTGAGAATCGTTTCTTATGCCGGATAAGCAATTCGGTGCCTAACATCTTTCGCTGGAATGTGGTGCGCCGGAGCTTTTGACCTAATATCGCCTCGTGCGCTTGCTGAAGTTCCTTCATAGTAAACCGTTCGGGCAAGAGGTTCATAAGTTTCCTGTCAAGGTTGTCGCGCAACGTATCAACAGCTTTGGACACAATATCTTTGTGGTCCAGCATGAGTTTTGGCAACTTGTCGATGGCGTACCACTCACAGGAATCTGAAAGCGCATCGGGCTGGGGCACCACGTCCTTGTAATTGATCAATGCATAATATGCCACGGAAATAAAACGATCGAGCAACCATTGGGTGTCCGAAGGTTCCAGGCCATTAGCCTTCAGGATGGTCCTCATTACTTCCGGATTGTGCCGGTTAACATTCCCGAACGTATAGAACTGCTCGAGGTAAATCTGGTCCAATCCGGTTCTTTCCTTAAGACCACGTCTAACGGCATTGTTCAGATCTTCATGAACTCCAACGAATCCTCCTGGCAAGGCGAACAGACCCGTGTTATGATATTCCATAATAAGGATCTTCAACTCATCACCGGAAAATCCAAAGACGACGGAATCATATGCGATATGAGGAAGGTAGGTTGGATCGGCCACCGTCAATTATTTTTTGAAAATATATGGCATTTCCAGGAAAAGGCACATATTATTGTTACAAAATGAGACAATAATGAAAAACTTCTTAAACCAACTTAAAGTACTTATCCTAATTTTAGGCCTTTTCATGGTAGAATTCAGCTTGTTAGCACAGAACAAAGAAAGCTTTCCGGTTCAAGTGAAGATTGAGAACGGAACCATCGAGGGCATGTATAACACCCACTCGCAGCTTCAGATGTACCTGGGGATCCCTTTTGCAAAACCACCCGTTGGAGATCTCCGATGGAAGGCTCCACAACCTGTTGACAACTGGAAGGGAGTATTGAATACAAAAACATTCGGCCCAAGACCCGTACAAACGATGGTCTTTGGCGATATGGATTCAAGATCTAACGGAGTAAGTGAAGACTGCTTATACCTGAACGTATGGACACCAGCCAAACGTAACACGACCGGGCTACCGGTTCTGGTGTACTTCTTTGGCGGTGGATTTGTTGCAGGCGATGGATCGGAACCAAGATATGATGGTGCTGCCATGGCCAAGAAAGGTATTGTCGCGGTTACTGTAAACTACCGACTTAACATCTTCGGTTTCTTCGCTCATCCTGAATTGAGCAAGGAAGCACCTTACAAAGGATCAGGCAATTATGGATTGCTCGACCAGCATGCAGCATTGAAATGGGTACAGAAGAACATTGCCGCTTTTGGAGGTGACCCAAAGCGTGTAACCATTGCAGGTGAATCTGCGGGATCCATTGCCGTAAGCGCGCAAATGTCATCACCACTTTCAAAAGGACTTATCGCAGGAGCTATTGGAGAAAGTGGTGCCGGTATCAATCCAACATTGGCACCAGTTCCATTGGCTGAAGCGGAGAAAGTAGGTCTTGAATTCGCGACGAAAGCCGGATATCCAACACTTGCCCAACTAAGGGCATTGAGCACCCGTGAGGTTTATGAGATCTATAATGAATCAAAACGATTTGGATTCCCCACCGTGATCGATGGATACTTCTATACGAAGACCATTCCACAGACGTTCACCGCAAAAGAACAAGCGCAAGTACCATTACTTCTCGGATGGAATTCAGCGGAGATCCCTGGCGGTGCTTTCATGCAAGGCCTGCCAATGACCGAAGAGAACTTTGTAAAGAAGGTAAAGGAAGTTTATCCAACTGATTCCGAAGAAGTATTAAAGCTTTATCCTCACAGCACGCCCAGAGAAGTGGAAGTATCAGCGACTCACCTCGCATCTGATCGCTTTATTTCTTATAGTACCTGGAAGTGGTTTGATCTTCACCGCAAGAACAGCAGCAAGCCGGTTTATCGATATCTCTACAGCAAGCTTCGGCCACCGCTCGTTGATAAAAGTCTCACGTCAGGATTGGCAGGCGGAACTGTAAGGGGAGGAGAAGAAGCACCAAAAATGCCTGAACCCGTTGGAGCACCTCATGCATGTGAGATCGAATACTGCATGGGCAACCTCGATCTTGTTAAAGCATATGCATGGACTAAAGATGATTATGCTGTATCTGAAACCATGCTGAGTTATTTCGCCAATTTCGTCATCAACGGTAACCCTAATGGTGACAAACTTCCTGAATGGCCAGCCGCTGAACCCAATGATACAACTCCTCCCGTCATGATTATCGATGTTCAGTCGAAATCAGTTGATGCAAAGGATGATGGCAGGTATTTGTTTTTGGATAAAGCGTATAAGAATTAATAGCATTGTTTGTTAATTGAAAGAGGCTACCTGGGAACGGGTAGCCTCTTTTTAGTTATGCTTGCCCGTCCGAAGCGCTTCGCGTAGGCGGGAGTTATGAGTTATTTGTGTGAGTGTGGGTGAGTGTGTGATTCAGTTCAGATGGATCACACCCACACCCATGCCCCAACTCATAACTCCTAACTCATAACTCATAACCCTTTCTCACTTCAGTGACCGTAAATAAGCCAGGCTCTGGGGAACTTGTTCCAGGGCGCGGGATGATTCATCTTCGATAAATGCATGTTTAATACCGAGTTGTTTTGCCGTCTTCATTATTTCAGCTATTCCTACGTCTCCCGTTCCAAGGACCACATTGGTTTCAACATCCTGACGACCATTGAGATTATTCGGAGTACCAATACGGCGATCTTTCAGATGGAGCATCTTCCACCTTGTGGGATATTTCTTTAAAAGAGCAACAGGATCCTGTCCGGGATTTTTGATCCAGAAAACATCCATTTGAAAGTTGATGTACTCCGGATTTGTATTCTCCATCATGTACTCGAAAAGCGTTCCTTTGCCCTCCTTGTACTCTCTGAATTCATAACCGTGTGGATGGTACGTTAACGCTAGTCCGTTTTCTTTCAACGTCTTTCCGGCAGCATTGAAAACTTCAACGCCTTTTTGCATATCCGCATAAGTAAAATTATCGCCATCGTGTGGTATCCAATAACAAACGACATACTGGGCTCCCAGTTCTTTGGCATTCGTAATGATCTTTTGAATGGAATCTTTATGCTGAAGGCGTTCGAAATTTCCTCCAACCGCTACGATCTTAAGTCCATACTCGGATAATAGTTTCTTAAATTCTTCCCGTTTCATGCCGCGGGGTGTTCCACCTTCCAGCTCGGTAACTCCTAATTCTTTGATCCTGGCGAGCACCGCAGGAATTCCTTCCTTGTACATATGCCTCATGCTGCCCATCTGAAGTCCGACCTCCTGAGCATTTGTGATTTGAAGGCTGATAAAAGCAATGAGCAAAAACGTCAGAGAACCAATGGATATTTTTTTCATAAAGTGTGATTTCATTGTGAGATGTATTTCACTAATTAATTGAATTCTGCGACAAGTCAAACACGTTTTTTATGACTGGATTTTCATGTCTTCACACCGCCGCGACTTCAACGTGAAGCTCGCGAAAGCCTTCGATCATTTCTTTGATGGTTGCATTGTACTTCAAGCCGTGGCTAAACACCCTGTAAAGCGAAAGATTTTTATTGTCGAGCAGGATTCGATATGTTCGCATCATGTCATTGTCGATTGACCTTTTGTCCGTCGTCCTATTCATCACCCTGGCTCAGGGATTTTTTATCCTTTCAATACTGATATCACGTCGCAAGGCATCACCACTGGAAAGCATTTTTCTCTTCATTATGTTGTTGGTCATTATTTGGTTCCAGGCTGAATTTCTTTCGGTACGACTGCCTTTTGATATTCCCTTTAATCCATTTTACGGCACGCGGTACGGATCATGGTTGGTATTGGGCCCTTTGTTTTACTTTTATGTACGCTGCATCGTCGACAAGTCATTCCGGTTCACTGTCCGCCACTTCGTCCACTTTGTACCATTTGTTCTTTTTGTTTGGATCATTCCTCTATTCATAGCGGATTTCCTAAGCTTTCGTCAGGTTAATTATGGCATGCTTTCCACGTTCGATCCATTCAATGACAGCATTTCATTATTACAATATGTTTACTCCTCCGTGTTCGTTACTCAGTTTGTGCACTTTTTGCTTTACCTGATCTGCGCCTTCACGGCCATTAAGCAATACGAAAAGAATCTGGCGGGAAGCTACTCTTCAATGAATTCGCAGGAGATTGGCTGGCTAAAGATCGTCAATTTCCTTCTGCTGCTGATCGTCTCGCTGGTTTCCATGTTTTTGATCTTATTCTTTGTGACACGATCGTATAACCGGGATTTCGACTACTTCTATGTGATTCCATCGACTGTGCTGATTTATCTGGTTAGCTACCGCCTCGCCGGTGTTCAATGGCTTACAATAGCCCCAGCAGCCGTCAAATACAAAAAATCGTCGTTGAAGGCAGATGAAGGAAAGGAGCAAGCCCGGAAACTCGAAGAATACCTGACGAGCCACAAGCCATACCTGAACAATGAATTAAGGTTAGAAGATCTTGCGGAAATGGTCGGAATCACTCCACACCATCTATCCCAAGTACTGAATGAGCACCTTAAATCCACGTTCTTCGACGTCATCAACTTTCAGCGTGTGGAGGAGGCGAAGCGACTTATCACCATCGACGACAAACTGACGTTGCTCGAAATAGCTTTCATGGCCGGATTTAACAACAAAACATCCTTCACTAACGCCTTTAAAAAATTCGCCGGCCAGACCCCGCTGGAATTCAAGAAAAATCACTCGAAGACCCAAAAATAATTTAAAAGACCGGCCAATCCTTATAGGCATTGTCGACATTTCAACTGTTCATTGCTAGGCTTGCATCATGTGCAATTTTAATGAACCTACAATGATGCAAAAACTACTAATTACAACACTCCTCTGTGTTACGTTAAATTCAGGAGCGCAGGTACCTGAATTTAAGATCTCCGAAATCTTCCCCATTGAAACAGAACATTCTTATATCGGATTCGATGTTCAGTACATGGGCTACGCGAAGGTAAGGGGAAGGTTTACCGATTTCCGGGGCGCCATACGATTCAACGAAAAAGACCTGTCCAAAACATCGGTTTCTATTCGGGTTGACGTCGGCTCCATTAACACTGGTAACGAGTGGCGCGATGATGATCTGAGGTCGGATCAATGGTTTGATCAAAAAACTTTTCCTTTTATTGAGTTCACCAGCCAGAGTGCGCGACCGAACGGCTCGCAGCTGATCATTACCGGCACCGTGACTATACACGGGGTCACGCGTACCATCACCTTTCCCATGACCTACACGCCAACGGTGGTAAGCGATATTCGCGATGATTCTCAGATAGTTTTTTCAGGCAACGCTGCAGATCAATCGTATTGATTTTGGGGTGGAAGGAAAAAAATGGGCTGGCGTAAAGGAAGGAATAACCGCGGTAAGTGACATTGTAAATCTGGAATTGACGATCCTCGGTAAGAGAATCAATGCCCCCAATTTTCGTTACTGGGTTGCCAATGCCAGTTCGCCACACGGAAAGGTTTATAAAATCGCGAGATCGAAGGGAACAAAAGCAGCTTTGCTGACATTTGATTCACTACGATCGATTGCCAACAGTGGAGTTAGCGTAGAAACACTTAATACCGCCGGTCTGATGTTTCTTAAGGAGAACAGGACCGATGAAGCAATCACACTCTTCAAAAAAAATATTGCCGTGTATCCTGACCAATCCGTGGTTTACGAAAGCTACGGTGAGGCTATTGCTACGCTGGGTCGATGGTCAGAGGCAACAATAAACTTTGAACAATCCCTTGCGAAGGACCCTGGTAACATGAAGGCAAAAGAAATTTTAAGACATATTAAGTCCAAGTGATCGCACATTGCATGAGCCAGCAAGCGTTTCATATTTCTTTTCCGACAACAGGTGACCTTCTTTGGTTATAGGTATTAATTACGCGATCTTAGGCAACGTTAGCCTTTAGCAGTAGGAATGGATACCTATCAACAAAAGCTTTCTCACCTGAAAGCGCTTTATCACCTTGCATGTTCCGACAATGAACTTAGTCAGGTGGAAGCTACTTACATATTCAATGTGGCCGAAAAACTAGGAGTGGACCCGGAAGAGTTGGTTGATTTTGACGGAAGCGAACCTGACCTTGATCTGCCTGATAGACAATATAAGTTGTATGCAGTGTTTCACCGGCTTGTTATGGTCATCATGATCGATAATATCGCCAGCGAGGTCGAAAAGAAATATTGTTTTGACCTCGGAATAAAGATGGGCTTGCATCCCAATGCCATAATCGAGGTGATTCAATTATGTTGGGAAGCATGGACCGCTAAATGCTATTCCGGGAGAAATCCTTTCAATTTTCCGAAAGTACCTTAGTTAGGTCACTTTAACTTTCCTATACTATCAGAGTTAGCAGCTAAGCGCCAATCTAAAATATCGCATATATTATATACATTTATAAATAATATAAGCGTTATCATCACTATGAAAGGCACATACCTGGGAGAGTTCGAAGAAATTGTTCTGCTGGCCGTAGGTATACTACGAGATGAAGCATATGGCGTAAGTATAAGACAGGAGATCGAAAATCAGACGCAACGCAATGTTAACATCGGCGCAGTACATACCGCCTTGCATCGTCTTGAAGACAAAGGTTACCTGATGTCGAAGTTTGGAAAGGCGGAAGAGGTGAGGGGAGGTAAAAGGAAAAGGCTTTTCACTTTGACCGCTTTAGGAGTTAAGCAGCTCAGGGAAGCAAATGAAATCCGCAAACAAATGTGGTCGCAACTTCCAAAAGTAATTCACCAGATATGAAACAACAGCCACCGCGTTTCGCCAGACAACTTTTACAATGGTTTTGTCATGCTGAATTTATTGAGGAAGTGGAAGGGGACCTTTACGAGCTGTTTCAATACCGTGTGCAGCATCACGGACTGCGGAAAGCCCGGATCGGTTATTTGCGCGATGTCCTGCATTCTATTAATCGTTATCGGTCCCGACCAAGAAAGGACGCGATAAAAAGATCGCTTTCAATGCGGGACGGATTGTTGCATTTCTTCACGATCGCGTTCAGAAATTTGGCCCGCAGCAAAACGTCGTCTATTGTCAACCTTACGGGATTGGCCGTAAGCCTCACTTGTTTTTTCTCATTTCTCTTTATTTGATTGATGAGCTCACATTCGATAATTATCATCCGGATGCCGGGAACGTCTATCGGATTGGTTATTCATTTAAGAGCTTTGACGGAACCGAGGGAAAAGATTCGAGGGCCGCAGGCTTATGGAGTGTTGCACTGAAAGAAGTAATGCCTGAAGTGAAAAATTTCACCCGTTTTTCAAGATTTGGATATCCGGGAAAAGTATGGACAGGAAACCCGAACAATGTATTCATAGAGCAACAATTCTTCTGGGTTGATTCAACCCTCACCGATATCTTTTCCATTCCATTAGTCAGTACTGGAAACATCAGTGAAATCCTGAAGACTCCTGGATATGTGATAATCAACCAACGCGTAGCTAAGAAATATTTTGGCACAACGGATCCAATAGGACAATCTATTACTTACATGAGGGATGGCCTCGACTTTCCGCTTACAGTAGCTGCAATTATGAAGGATCCTCCCACGAACACGCATTTCAAACCGGATTTTATTGCGAGTTCTCTGGCGCTTAATCCTCTCTGGAAGCAGAATGGGGGCGAAGACCGGATCAATTCCTGGATGGATTCGTTCTCCTATTCCTTTATCCGTCTTTATCCTGGCACGGACCTTTCAAAAGTATCGGCGGCCTTACAAGATATCTTCAGTAAACACCTCGGTGACTTTGCCAAAACGACACGTCCGGTATTAGTCCCGTTGCGTGATATCCATTTTACTTCGGATTTGAAATTTGAACTTGAGCGCGCAGGCGATACCACTCACCTGTACATTTTTGGATCTGTAGGTTTGTTGATTCTATGTATGGCCTCCATGAATTATATAAATCTGGCAACAGCCAGGTCCATTAGAAGATCGAAAGAGGTCGGTCTGCGCAAAACATTAGGTGTCAACAGAATTTCCCTGATTGGCCAATTCATAGGTGAATCAATACTGATGACGGCTATTGCGTTCATCATTGCCATCGTACTATTTATTATGACTCTGACTGCGTTTAATGACTTGACGGGAAAGAACTTTGGCCTTGCTTACCTCGTCACAGGACAGATGCCCATCGTTGTTATTATGGCTGTAGCTTTGATTGGCGTCCTCTCTGGCGTCTATCCCGCATTTTACCTTTCAGGATTCAAACCAATTGCCGTATTACGAGGAACATTTGCGCCCGGCCGGGGTCAGGAATATTTCAGAAAAGTCCTCGTGATTGTTCAGATCGCGATCACAGTCTTGTTGTTATCCGGAACATATGTCATTCACAGCCAGCTCGAGTTTATTGATCGCGGTAAATTGAGCGAATTCAAGGATCAAATCATCACGGTGAGGCTTGACAATGCTTCGGTCAAATGACATGCCCGCGTTCATCCAAAAGGTTACGCAGGATCATGACCTCACGGAAATTTCCTTTGGACCTCATCTTCCACGTCTTGACAACTTCGGCAACTTATCGAGATCATATCACTTTGACGAACTCGGCGTAGCGAACCTTCAGCGTAGAACAATTCGATACCGACTTTGACTTTCCAACGATGTTCAATCTTGAGTTTATTGCAGGAAGGGATTTTTCCAAAGACAATCCCGCTGATACATCAGCGATAATCCTGAACGAAAGAGCAGTTCGTGATTTGGGTATCTCGCCGGCGAACGCAATTGGACTTCAGGCGGAAGATGTTGCTTTTTATGAGCGGCATGGCAAGATGGTACCTGTAACCACGAAACATAAGGTCATCGGTGTAGTTGCGGACTTTAATTACGCATCGCTCCATCGCAATATAGAACCGATGGCGATTCAGGGACAATGGAAGTCTTCCGAAATGATGTACCTGCGCTTGCCTGGAGATGCAACAACGTATGCCGATGTAATCGATCGAGTATCGCGCACCTGGAAACAGGTTTTCCCCGGAACTCCGTTTCAACATTGGTTCATGGATCAGGAGTTTGGAAGGCTCTATCAAGCGGAGCGTCAAATGGGAGAGTTGTTCCTCAACCTTGCTGGCATGGCTATTCTTATTGCATGCCTTGGTTTATTCGGACTCGCATCGTTTACAGCCGAGCAAAAGACCAGGGAGATTGGATCCGGAAGGTGCTTGGCGCATCATCATTGCAGATGCTCATCTTATTGACGTCGCGTTACGTTAAGTTGGCGCTTATCGCATTTGTAATCGGAGTTCCCATTTCATTTTTTGCAATCAGCAGTTGGATGGAGACCTTCGTTTATAAGGCTGACCCAGGAGTTTCCTACTACATCTGGTCATGCCTGTTGGTCATTTCTATAATCATCCTTACCGTAAGCATTGAATCACTAAAGGCCGCAAGATCAAACCCATCTGATTCGATACGACATGAATAAGAATAGTAGTGAGTTTTGTTAGTCAATGGTTCAACCACGGATAGGGAAGGTTTCCGATCGACCTTTACGAGACGATTTTGATAAATACACCGTCACATAGTATTACTTAAGAACCTGATCCTTATTTTTCCGGCCTGATCTTAAAGGGTTTCAGTTTGGTCATACAAGTCTTTTTCATTGGTCTGGTTGCGAGTTTTTTAGGTTCTATTCCTCCGGGAACCCTCAATATCCTTGTGCTTCAGCTGGGATTGGAAAACAAGCTAAAAGCGGCGTTGCGTTTTGCTCTGGCCGTAGCGTTGATCGAGTACCCTTATGCATGGATAGCAGTAGAGTTCGAAGCATGGATCACTTCCTCGCCGGCTATTCAACAACACTTTAAGCTTCTTGCAGCCACAGTGATGATCATCCTTGGTGTCCTTGGGATATGGACGGCGCAAAAACCAACAATGGCCGCGGTAAAGATGCAAGAGAGTGGATTTGTCCGGGGACTCATCCTAAGCATTTTAAATCCGCAGGCTATACCGTGGTGGATAGGCGTCACAGCTTACCTTAAATCGGAGGGATTTGTTGTGCTGGATACGCCTTTGAATGTTCATAGCTATGTATTGGGAACTTGCATTGGAGCGCTTATCCTCCTTACGCTTCTGGCAATGTTGGCTGAACGGTTGTCGCATCTGGTCACGCACAACAAATTGCTGGCGATGGCACCCGGTGTTGTGCTGCTTCTTCTTGGCCTTCTAACTTTAGTGAACATCTACATAAACTCAAACTAAATGAACCTCTATCGCATTATATCCGTCGTCGTTGTTATGATACAATTTATTTCCTGCGCGCAGCAGGAGGCTCTCAAACCATCGCTCGACGTAGTAAAAACAGAAGGAGGATTTGTTTCAGGAACACTTGAAGACAGCGTGTACATTTTTAAGGGAGTTCCATTTGCTGCGCCGCCTGTTGGTGATCTTCGGTGGCAGGAGCCAAAGCCGGTGAAGCAGTGGTCGGATACGTTGGCTTGTAAAAACTTCAGTGCAAGTCCCATCCAAAATGATCCGAAACCATTTATGATGTGGACGGAAGAGTTCATTTCACCACCACAGCCGCTAAGCGAAGACTGCCTTTATCTAAATATCTGGAGTGGGGCCAGCTCAGCGGATGAAAAGTTACCCGTATTAGTGTGGATTTATGGCGGAGGATTTAATTCGGGCTCAGGTGCGTGCGCGATTTATGATGGCAAAGCAATAGCAAAACAAGGTATCGTATATGTTTCAATAAACTATCGTGTCGGGGTGTTTGGATTTATGGCACATCCCGATCTCACAAAAGAATCTCAACACAATAGTTCAGGCAACTATGGTTTGATGGATCAGATAGCTGCCTTAAAATGGATCAAAAACAATATTGCGGCATTTGGCGGCGACCCGGAGAAAGTTACCATCGCCGGTCAGTCCGCGGGTTCCTTCTCTGTACAGGCTCTCGTAGCCTCACCGTTAACTAAAGGGTTGTTCCGCGGAGCGATCGCCCAAAGTGGTGCGATGTCACAGGGTCCGGCGATGAATTTGCAGGCTGCTGAAAAGATTGGAAGCTCTTTGTCTGAAAAACTGAAATCGACGTCTGTATCATCTTTAAGACAACTGACTGCTGACAGTATGTTGTCGCTTGCGAATACACTTCCATTCGGTTCATTATTTCCTATAGTTGATGGATATGTAATCCCGGAAGATATGAACACCATCTTCGAAAAAAAGCAGCATCAGGATGTTGCTGTAATGGCAGGGTGGGTGATGGGAGATGCGGACTTGCAATCCGGCAACCGAAATCCGCTGCTGACTTTAAGAAAGATGCCATCAGCAAATACAAAGAAAGATCAGCTGAATTCTTAAAGCTCTTTCCGGCCGAATCAGAAGAATCAACTCGGGCATCGCAGCAAAAGTTAGGCGTGTTAAACTTCGCCGGTCTTGGAAATTACAAATGGGCCAGATCCAATTCCAGCAACACGTACATTTATCAATACAGTTATGTACCGACAGACAAACCTGGCTTTCCGAACTATGGTGCGTTTCATACTTCGGAGGTCCCGTTTGCGCTACATACCCTGGCACTTTGGGACAGGCCTTGGCAACAATCTGATTATGATGTTGAAAAGTATATGACGGCTTACTGGTTGAACTTTGTAAAAACAGGAAACCCCAATGGGCAAGGACTACCTGAATGGAAGAAGTATGACGTAGAGGAAGGAGTTATAATGGAACTTGGCCTCAAGCCGGAACCTAAACCAGGCTTATATAAGTCGGAATTGAATTTTCTCTCATTACCATAGCTGTTGCCATATTAACCAAGTGTGACCGGTTTTCCCATCCACAAAATACTTATCTATCAAATACACCTGGGCTAACTTCACAAAGCTTTTATTCGTTTAATGTTAATAGTCCATTTAATCCGTGAAGTATGAAAGATTATGCTCAACATGCCAATGCAGCAATCGTCCCAATGTTGTACATGAAAGACCTTTCGGCTGCAATAGAATTCTACAAGAAAGCGTTCGGCGCAAAGGAGCGTTGGAGGATTGATCATGCGGGTAATGTTCATGTAGCGGAGATGTCGATTCCTCCCGTACTGTTCCGAATGCATGAAGAAGTTAAAAGAGACAATGAACTGAGCCCATCAACATTAAACGCTACTTCCATCGTTATAGGACTATTGGTTGATAATCCGGATGAATTGGCTGCCAGAGCCATTGCTGCAGGCGCAACAGAGCTAAGTCCGGTACAGGATTATGAGTATGGCTACCGGCAAGGCACGATCAGAGATCCTTTTGGCCATCATTGGTGTCTCGAGAGAATGGATGACTATAATAAAGTACCTCTAATGATCGACGAGCGACAGGTTGACTAACAACAGCCTGACTGATAGAAAAATAAGGGCGAACCTAATATGATTGCCGGCAACTTATCTTCTCATCACTCGCTGGCAACCACATGATAGCTCCTTACAGTTCCTTTTTGTCAGGGACCTTCTGCGCGAACTGATACAATTCACGGATCTTTCCATTTACAATTCTGTAAATTTCATGAATATTAGCTATGATCAACCTTGCCATCTTTGAACGTGTAAGTCTCATCAGTCCAACTGGCTACCCACTCCTGATCGTTTTCCGCATAATACAGTGGGATTTGCGCGGTGAAAACAATTTTGATACTGCTTGTACTCTCAATAAATTTTTTAATAAAAGCCACAGCTGAGTCATGAGGCACATCAAACTCCGTTCCATCTGGCATTACCCAATGAAGAGAATCAGCGACAAACTCGTCGATGTTGGAGTTACGCTCGCTTATTCGTTTGTTGCATTCTGCGACGACCTGTACGTTTTTCATGTCGCCGATAGTAAATGCTCCTTTGTAGGTGTAGTCAACCGGAAGGGGTATTGTCTGTGCTGTTTCTGCAGGGGGAGTGGTATTCTTTTCACCGCAACCCATAGCCGTTAATGCAACGGCGAGTACGAGTAATTGGGATTTCATAAATAGGGGTTTAGATTAGGAGGTCTTTTTCAATTTACACATTTCCGAACGTATTGTGAATAGCGGTGGGCAACCACATATAACCCGCCAATTTTGATAAACTTCTACTCTGGTTATGGCGTGCACCTATGAAAAAATAATCCGACGGATCACTGTAACAAAACAGAGAAAAAGAAGTCCTTTTAAATTATAAGTCCCTCTCTATGATTAAAAATTATCTCATCATAGCTCTTCGAAGCTTCTTCAAGCACAAGACCTTTACATTTCTTAACATCCTGGGTCTTTCTCTGGGAATGGTCGCCAGCCTTCTCATTCTACAGTATGTGAAATACGAGCGTAGCTACGACACCTTTCACAGCAAGGCTAATGATATTTACCGTGTAAATTATAATCAGTGGCAGAATGGAAAACTGCGCTTTGAATGCGCAGCAGCAGTGCCGGCTGTCGGACCCGCGTTGAAGAACAATTTCCCTGAAGTGAAACGCTTCACGCGGCTTTTTCCCGTGAGCGGGATCGCTGCATATGAAAGTCCAACGCGTGGAGTAATTTCTTTCCGTGAAGAAAAGATGCAGATCACAGATTCATCGGTGTTTGAAGTATTTGATATTAATTTGTTAGAGGGTGAAAAGCTCACATCGCTTTCGGGTCCCGGCAAAGTTGTCTTGAGCGAAAAAGCAGTAAAACGTTACTTTGCGGACGAAGATCCCATCGGCAAAACCATTTCGTGGGACGGCAGTCGTAAATTTGAGGTAACTGGAATTTTTCAAAACCTCCCGGAGAATACACATATCAAGTTCGATTTCCTGTTTTCCTATGCTACCCTGAACAGGGAAACAGAAAATGCATCCGAAACAGCGTGGGGTTGGTATGATTTTAACACCTATGTATTACTTGAACCTGGCACAGATTACAAAGCACTGCAGGTTAAGTGGGACAAGTGGCTGGCAAAAGATAGGGCAGAGGACTGGGCAAAGTCCAGCGGTAAGCAGGACTTCGCGCTTCAGCCATTGCTCGACATCCATCTCGGTCCTGTATTGCTCCAGGAATCACAACCCGACGAACGTGGCAACGCTGATTCCGTATATGCGCTGTCTGTTATAGCGTTGTTCATATTGATCATTGCGTGGGTAAACTACATTAACCTTGCTACCGCCAAATCATTCGAGCGCGCCAACGAGGTGGGTGTACGCAAAGTAATGGGTGCACAGAAAAATCAGCTGATGTATCAGTTCATGGCTGAAGCTTTCCTCGTTAACCTGTTTGCTGCCGTCCTTTCAGTAGTTGCCGTACGGTTGCTATGGCCTTATTTTGCTGAATTTTCAGGAAGGAATATTTCCCTGGACTATTTCGTGCAAAGTGAATTCTGGGTGTTAGTACTTCTGCTGTTTTTCATTGGAACGCTGCTTGCAGGATTTTATCCCGCAGTAGTGCTCTCATCATTCAAGCCAGTTAGTGTATTAAAAGGAAAAATAATCCGCAATGCACAGGGCAATTATCTCAGACAAGGTCTTGTTGTTTTCCAGTTCGTCGCTTCTGTGGTATTGATCATCGGGTCGGCCATCGTCTATCAGCAGCTAAAATTCATGCGCAGTCAGGACCTTGGAATTGACATCAATCAAACTATAGTGCTAAAAGGGCCAGGTGCCGTAGTAGATTCTTTATTTCAACGATCACTGGAAGGAATGAAAGAAGATGCGCTGAAGATCCCAGGCATTAAAAAAATGACTTCCTCATCTAATGTTCCCGGTGATGAGATCTTTTGGGCCAATGGTATTGGGCGATTTACAGGAACAGAAAGTAACCGGATATCGGGTTATATCGTCGGTATGGATCACGATTATGTTCCTGCGTTTGGTCTTGAGATCATCGCGGGAAGGAATTTCGATATCACTACTAACAGGCGAAAGAGTGTAATTCTTAATCGTGCCATGGTCGCTGCGCTGGATTTTAAAGATCCCGAAAGTGCTATCGGAGAAAAGGTAAGACAGGGAAATGATACATTGGAGATCATTGGTGTGCTGGAAGACTATCATCAGATGTCCCTGAAAGAACAAGTAACGCCTCTGGTTTATCGATATACTCCGCAATTTGCTCAGTTCCTTGCTTTCAAAGTTGAGTCGAAGGATCATTCAAGATTGCTGGCGTCCCTTCAGGAAATATGGAACGTACATTTCCCGGGTAACCCTATGGATTATTTTTTCCTCGATCAATTCTTCAACCGTCAATACGAAAGCGACAAACGTTTCGGGGAGATATTCAGCATGTTCACTATGCTAGCCATCTTTGTCGCCTGCCTTGGATTATTTGGTTTAGCCTCCTTTATGACCCTGCAACGGACCAAGGAAATTGGAATCAGGAAGGCATTGGGTTCCACGTCGTCTCAAGTGATACTTCTTTTATCAAAAGGATTTGTTCAATTAGTAATAATCGCGAACATGATCGCGTGGCCGTTGGCGTGGTTCTTAATGGATCGGTGGCTGCAGGGATTTCCTTACCGGATATCTATCAATCCCATATTATTCATAGTTGCCGGAATTGGAGTTGTGATGATCGCATTTCTTTCCGTCGGCTTTCAGACCATGAAAGCGGCTGCCGTGAATCCGGCGCAAACGTTGAGAAGCGATGATGACAATGACAGTGAGCAGTGAGCAATGAGCAGTGATTAATGAGGAATGAAACAATGAGAACGCCTCTCAATTTGTAATCTTGCATTACACAAGTCTGATTGCTTATCAGCTAACTGATTTCAGGTACGCTCTCGATACGTGAATCGTTCCAGAGGATTTGAGTATAGTCAAAGATTTATTTCAATTCACTTGATGCTCCTTGGGCAAGGAACTATCTTGTATTCGGAGCCCATCCTGTCTGCCCTTACCGGCAGGGGATGGGCATTTTATTTCTAGACCAGTTAGCGGGTATTCTGACAGTGACGAGTTGCTCAGTTCAGGGTGATTGTATTGGAAGGGTTCATTAATTATAAATTCAATTAGCCATGAGAAAAAGAAAACAATCCGATGGGATTACAGTAAATGCTATTGCCGGTACTCATGTCGTGTTCCTGGGCCTGGACCTTGAAAAAAAGTTTCTCAAAGGATTCAAGGGTTTTGCAATTAAAAGGCTCGATCATTCGGATGGTGAAGTGAAATGGGCACGCGGGTTAAAGACGTTCGAAGAAACTGAACCAAATCCTACCATCGGAGAGACGTTTTCAACCTTTAAACATCCCTGGCAAGGATTTCAGTGGGCTGACTACAGTGCTAAGCCGGGTTTTAAGTACACCTATACTGTCGTGTGCATGTACGGCAAACCCGAGGCCCTCGAAGAGAGACGTGAATTATCTATTTCTATAACAACTGAGACAGAGGATCAGGGGATTCATACTGTTTATTTTAACAGAGGTTCGGTTGCTACCCAGGAGTATGCAAGAAAGTTTTTAAATCAAACTCCAGATATAGCTGGACCCGGCGCGTATGAGTGGCTTTCAAGAGGACTTGTCGAAGCGTTGATTGCATTTATTGGCAGGGCAAAAAAAGGAGATTCGCTGCATGCTGCTGTTTATGAATTCCAATGGGGTATTGTTCTCAAGGCATTTAAAAGTGCGAAAAACCGGGGCGTTGACGTCAATATTATTTACGACAATGTTGAAGCGTTTGATAAGGACGGTAAACCAACGGGGCCATGGAAAAGAAATCGGGAAGAGATCACAAATGCGAAACTTGATAACTGCTGTAAAGGAAGAGCTAATGCAAAACTTATGCATAATAAGTTTATCGTTCTCAGCAAGGGAAAGAAGCCGACTTCTGTTTGGACTGGCTCAACTAATTTAACACAAAACGGCATCTATGGACATTCGAACCTTGGCCATATAGTGGAGGACAAAGCCATTGCCAAGGGGTTTATTGATTACTGGAAAAGATTAGAGCAGGATCTTGAAGTTGGACCTGATTACAGAAACCTAAACATTGCTGCATTTGAAATTCCCGCTGCCCTGGACAAAGGAACTTCCGCGGTTTATTCACCGCGCGGCACAAACCTGGATATTCTGGATTGGTATTCAACAATTGCCGGAGCGGCCAATGAAGCATTACTCATGACCTTTGCATTTGGTATGCACGAGAAATTCAAGGAAGTGTTCCGCAAAGAAGATCAAGTCTTGAGGATGTCTTTGATGGAGAAAGCCTATGCGTCACCCATAGTGAAGGAACGTGATGAAAAGGATATCCAGGAGATTCGAAATTTACCTAATGTAGTTGTTGCCATCGGAAACCGAATTGTAACGAATGCATTTGATAGGTGGCTGAGAGAAATGTATTCTGTGGATGGAGCTTGGGAAGCATGTGTACTGGATTCATACTAAATACATGATTGTAGATCCACTCAGCGCGGATCCAATTGTCGTTTCAGGAAGCGCTAATTTCAGTAAAGCTAGTTCAGATTCTAATGACGAGAACATGCTTGTTATTAAAGGTGATAAAAGGATAGCTGATATTTACTTTGGTGAATACATGAGATTGTACAGCCACTATGCCTTCCGTGAATCAGTAAAGCGGGCTCACGACAAAAAGAAAGCTGGTAAACCGGTAAAGTGGAAACCTCAGTTTCTTATAGCTGGGGACGGTTGGACTAAAGATTACTATAATAAAAAGGACACCTCAGGACGCCTTATTAGGAGACAATATTTTGCTGGACCAATGACTGTTTAGCCCATGCACGCTATGACCCATTAGATATTATCAATATCCACTTTTTATATAAAGCTTTACTTTATTCATTTTTATTAAATACCTGAATACAAGATTATTAAATATGTTTAATTAAAGTTATTATTTATCTAATATAATTAGATAATACACTAACTAATATTAGTTTAATTCTTTATCTTTGGTCCAGGAATTCCCTGGAACTGTGACTCTTCTAAGAGGTGATATTGTAACTGCTTTGCGCTCGGATATTCTCCGAATGCAGGGGATGCAAGTGGCCCAATCTTTAGTCACAGATCTTGGACTGGGGTCGCTAAGAGAAGCGTTCCCCGGTGGTTCATTTCCCCTTGGCGCTGTGCACGAATTTCTCTCCCCAGTCGCTGAAGGAGCTGCTTCAACCGCAGGATTCATATCCGGCCTACTTTCTTCATTAATGGGCGACAATGGAACTGCGTTATGGATAAGTGCCGCCCGGACTATTTTTCCCCCTGCGCTAAGATCATTTGGCATCCAGCCTGACCGTGTAGTATTCGTGGATCTGAAAAAGGAAAAGGATGTACTGTGGGTCATGGATGAAGCGCTGAAGTGCGGCGCTCTCTCGGCCGTAGTTGGCGAAATGAAGGACATCAACTTTACGGAGTCCAGAAGACTTCAACTTGCCGTAGAACAAAGCAAGTCGACTGGATTCATCTTACGGAACAACGCCAAACTGAATACTACTGCCTGTGTGTCGCGGTGGAGAATTACGCCATTGGCAAGTGAGTTGATCGACGATCTTCCTGGCGTAGGATTCCCGCAATGGAGAGTGGAGTTATTGCGAATGCGAAACGGAAGATCTGGTGTTTGGGATCTCAAATGGATCAACGAAAGATTTGCTCCTGTCAACATCCGAGCATCTCGCATGCTACCAAATACTTTGGATTCCGAGGGCCAGCACGAAACTAAAAAAGCGGGATGATATGTCGGGGCGTTTTGTTTCCATCTGGTTCCATCACCTTACGACGGACTGGTTCAGTATCCGTCAGCCACAGCTTAAGGACCTGCCTTTTGTATTAAAGGCTTCGTCGCATGGACGAATGATCATCACTGCCGCGAATAGAAGGGCAGAGAATGAAGGTATTGGCAGAGGAATGGTGCTTGCTGATGCAAGGGCCATTGTTCCGGACCTTCAGGTTTTGGATGACATTCCTGATTTACCAGAGAAACTACTTAAACGTTTAGCGGAGTGGTGTATACGTTTTTCACCTTTTGTGGCTATTGATCCGCCTGAGGGGCTCATCCTGGACGCGACCGGATGCGCACATCTCTGGGGAGGTGATTCAGCCTATCTGGAGGATATAGAGAATAAACTAAATCAAAAAGGTTATGAGGTGAGGGCCGCAATGGCAGATACCCTGGGGGTTGCATGGGGAATGGCGAGGTATGGCAAGCACCCATCTGGATGTTCCACCTGGCTGTCACATTGAGGCATTACTTGCCCTTGCCGCCGGAAGCATTGCGATTAGAACAGGAAGCTGTCGAACGTTTGAACAAGCTTGGATTACGCCAGATACGCCAGTTCATCCGTATGCCCCGACAACACTACGACGACGGTTTGGCCCTCATTTCATCATGCGATTGGATATGGCTACAGGGCAAGAGATGGAAATCTTAGAACCTGTTATTCCTCTGGAACCTTACCAGGAACGATTGCCATGCCTTGAGCCTATAATTACAGCAATAGGAATTGAGATCGCATTACGGCAACTGCTGGAAACTTTGTGCCTCCGTTTCCAGCAAGAGCAAAAAGGATTGCGTACAGCAATATTTAAATGTTACCGGGTGGATGGAAAAATTGAGAGCATAACCATTGGCACTCACCGTCCCTCGCATAGTGTCGTTCATTTGTTCAAACTGTTTGAAATAAAACTACAGACGATCGAGCCGGCTTTGGGTATTGAATTGTTTGTGCTGGAAGCTCCTAAGGTAGAGGACTCTCTTCCCGAACAAGGGAAGATGTGGCAAGGAGGAAGAGGACTGGAGGATGTGTTGCTTTCAGAGCTGATCGATCGCCTTGCAGGTAAAATAGGAGTGGAGGCGATTCACAGGTACATCCCCGACGAACATTATTGGCCAGAACGGTCATACAAACCTGCACCGACATTAAATGAGGAATCGGATACGTCATGGCCAGTTGACAAGCAAAGACCATTACATCTTTTACCTAAGCCGGAACGAATAGAAGTCACAGCTCCCATTCCGGACTATCCGCCTATGCTTTTTCGTCACAAAGGAAAGCTGCACATGATCCTTAAAGCCGACGGACCTGAGCGCATAGAGCAAGAGTGGTGGCTGCAACAAGGACAACACCGTGACTACTATCGGGTCGAAGATGAAGACGGAAACCGATACTGGCTTTTCCGATTGGGACACTATGATGATAAAGTGTTCCAATGGTTTTTGCATGGGTACTTTGCTTAAAGAAGATGGTGCATTATAGGGTGGGTGTGGGAGTGTGTGTTTTAACCGCGGAGGCGCTAAGACGCTGATAGCTGAATTCACCCTTGCACTTTCTTCGCGGCCTTGCGTCTCTGCGGTAAAACATGCCCACACCCTTGCTCACGCACCACACTTCGACATTCGACATTCTGCATTTAAAACATGAACTACACCGAACTCCACACCACCACCAACTTTTCCTTCCTCCGGGGAGCCTCGCATCCTGAAGAGCTTATCGACCAGGCGGCTACACTGGGCTATACATCCATTGCCATAACAGACCGCAATACATTTGCAGGTATAGTAAGAGCACATGCCGCGGCCAAAAAAACTAAAACACGTTTAATTTCCGGCTGTCGGCTTGACCTTATCGACGGTCCATCGCTATTGGCATTTCCAACAGATCTGCAGGCATATTCACAGTTGTCCAATCTTCTCACATTGGGTAACCTCAGAACAGAAAAAGGGCAATGTCATTTGTACAGAGCGGATGTTTATTCTTATGCAAAAGCATGGAAAGTGATTGTAATACCACCGGATAAGCTCAATGACTCTTTTGATTTCGATCTACCATTTAAAAAGGCTTTAGAGGAATACAGGGATGCTTTCGGGACGGAGTTATCCATTGCTGCATCACGTACCTACAATGGAAATGATTTAAAGCTTTTGCATCGTATACACCAGCAGGCAAGAAGACTGGATATCCCGATGGTAGCAACCAATGATGTGCATTACCACCATCCGATGCGCAGAGAGCTACAGGATATCGTAACCTGTGTCCGTGAGAAATGTACCATACACAATGCCGGCTTTCGCTTGCATGCAAATGCCGAGCGGTATTTGAAATCTATCAATGAAATGGTGCGATTGTTCCGCCAGTATCCTGACGCCATTAAACAAACTCAGGTCATTGCCGAGGCTTGTACATTTTCGCTGGACGAATTGAAATATAAGTATCCTAAAGAGATCACCAACGAAGGACGTACACCACAGGAGGAGCTTAAACATCTGACCTGGGAAGGCGCGAGAGAAATATTTGAAGGTCAGGTGCCTGAAAAGGTCAAGGCAAATATCGAGCACGAGCTGAAATTCATTGAAGAGATGAATTACTCAGAGTATTTCCTAACCGTTTATGATATCGTTCGATATGCGCGTGAACAGAAGATCCTTTGTCAGGGCAGAGGATCAGCTGCTAACTCTACAGTATGTTATTGCCTTGGAATCACATCTGTTGATCCATCGAAGTTTGATCTGTTGTTTGAGCGTTTTATTTCATCAGCGCGAAATGAGCCACCGGACATTGATGTGGATTTTGAACACGAAAGGCGGGAGGAAGTTATGCAGTACATCTACCGGAAATATGGTCGCGACCGTGCTGCCGTTGTCGCCACAGTTACGCAGCAGCATCATAAAGGAGCGATCAGGGATGTAGGCAAGGCGATGGGTCTTTCGGTCGATGCTATCAACAATCTCTCCGGTTTGATCTGGGATTTTGCAGATGAAGGATTTGATCGTAAGCGAATAGCCGATCAGGGATTGAATCCTGATGACCCAACAATAAAAAAAGTATTGCAGCTTACAGGACAGTTTATGGGATTTCCCCGGCAGCTTGGGCAACATACAGGGGGTTTTGTGATCACAGATGGAAAACTGTCGGATCTCTGTCCCATACTTAATGCACGGATGGAAGACCGGACCAACATTGAGTGGAACAAAGATGATATCGATGTATTGGGATTTTTAAAGATCGATGTGCTTGCATTAGGCATGCTAACCTGTATTCGAAAAGCGTTCGATTTAGCAGCAACGCATTACGGCCGTCACTTTACACTGGCCAATATTCCGCAGGACGATCCGGCAGTTTATGAGATGGTGAGTCATGCTGATACAATCGGGGTGTTTCAGATCGAAAGTCGGGCGCAGCAATCTATGTTACCGCGGTTACGACCAAAATGTTTTTATGATCTTGTGATTGAAGTAGCGATTGTACGACCAGGTCCGATTCAGGGAGATATGGTGCATCCGTATCTGCGACGTAGAAATGGCGAAGAGAAGGTGGATTATCCTTCAAAAGAACTAGAAGAGATATTAGGACGCACACTAGGTGTTCCGTTGTTCCAGGAACAGGCGATGAAGATAGCCATCGTAGCTGCAGGGTTTTCGCCCTCGGAAGCAGATCAGCTCCGAAGAAGTATGGCAACTTTTAAGGTTAATGGTTTAATCTCGCATTTTGAGCACAAGCTGATCAATGGAATGACCTCAAAAGGATATAGTGAGGCGTATGCGCGGAGAGTATTCAAGCAGCTTGAAGGATTTGGAAGTTATGGATTTCCTGAAAGTCATGCGGTAAGTTTTGCATTGCTGGTTTATGTTTCTTCATGGCTGAAATGTTATTATCCTGATGTATTTGCCTGCGCTCTGCTGAATAGCATGCCAATGGGATTTTATCAGCCTGCGCAAATTGTTATCGATGCGCGCAAGCATGGTGTTGAAGTAAGGGCGATTGATGTTAATTATTCTGATTGGGATAATAAGCTGGAAGAGTTCTCCGGGAAATATTGTGTTTTGCGGCTGGGATTCAGGCAAGTAAAAGGTTTAAGGCAGGAGGATGTTGAATTGCTTGATGTCGATGCGGAGGAAAAAATTGTTTTCTTCTATTGATGATTTGAGAAGAATAGGTCTATCCGAAACTACTTTGGAAAAATTGGCGGATGCAGATACATTCCGTTCCATTGATCATGACAGGAGGGAAGCGTTATGGGAAGTTTCTACGAAGGATTATCCTGAGGCACTCTTTTCTGGTCAACGTTCGTATGACAATTACAATGAAAAGGTCATTCTTCCGGAGATGAGTCTGTCCGAACACGTTGTGCATGATTACGCCACAACATCCTTATCGATAAAAGCACATCCCGTCAGTTTTATCAGGGAACAGCTTGACCGTCTCCACATTCTTTCAGCGTCAGCGCTGGCAAATGGAAAAGATGGAGATCGGGTAAAGGTGGCCGGCCTGATTCTGGTTCGACAGCGGCCTGGAACGGCAAGTGGCATTTGTTTCATTACCATTGAAGATGAAACAGGCACTGCTAACCTCGTAGTCTTTCAAAAACTTTTTGATCAATACCGAAAGGAGATCATTCAATCCAGATTATTGATGGTTGAGGGACAGCTGCAGATAGAAGGAGAGGTGATACATGTCATTGTTAAGAAATGTTACAACTTCTCTAAACTCTTGCGTGAGCTTGTACCAGCACAAAATGAAGATCCGTCATTTGGTACATTTTCACGAGCCGATGAACGAGGTCCGGCGCACGATTCACGAGTTGAGAAACAGGAAAAGCAAGTTGTTCAAGGAAACATCTTTGGTGAGGGAAGGAATTTCAGGTGAGCACAGTTGTTGGCTGTAAATGTTATCCGTTAGGTCCGTTATCCGTTAAAAGGCTAAGACTGAGAATGACCAAATGTAAATAACCACACCACATTAGAACTGGCTCCAGCGGAGCCCCCTGTCTGTAGACCGCGATATAATCATTGAACCCTCGCGCCACGATAATAATAATAAGATGTACATCCGAACTTGTGGCGCGAAATCGAGCCGCAATTCTTCGGGTTAGCCTTGGATGACATACAAAATGTTACCGTTCATTCAATGTAACATAACCACCCAATGCCGATAACTACGAGGCGCTTGGTATTACTTCCGAGATATGAATTTCCGTTCAAGGAAATGACCCCTCTTACGGTATTCCGTTGAGAGTACGATTGGCTACTTTTAGCCAAATCCCTTCGCGATGAAAGTAATTCTATTATCCCACGTCGTTTTCATACTTATATGTTTACCGACGTTCGCGCAGGAGGACGACAATACCTGGTTCGACTTCTGGGTCGGGAAGTGGGAGGCCAGCTGGACTGAGTCAGACGGCAAGATCGGACACGGCACCAATACCATCACCAAAACTCTCGACAACACGGTTATCCAGGAAAATTTTAAGGTGGATGAAGGCAGCTCCAAAGGTTACCTGGGTACAAGCATCTCCGTCTATAATCCCCAGAAAAAAACCTGGCATCAAGGGTATGCTGACAATCAAGGTGCATACTTCAATCTCATCGGCGAACGTCAAGGTGATAAACGAATCTTTAAGACAGAGATGGTTAAGCAAGGAGAGAAGCAGATCATTCAGCGTATGGTATTTTACAACATCACCGAAAACACGATGATCTGGGACTGGGAGTCGACGCAGGACGGAGGTAAGACATGGACATTGAACTGGAGAATCAATTATAAGCGCACACAATCATGAAGAATCCAAAAGTGGATGCTTTCCTGAAAAAAAAGAATCATCCTCTGGATCGGGAAATTCAGATGGTAAGAGCGATCATTCTCAATACCGATAAAAAAATTGAGGAAGACATTAAGTGGAGTGTACCGACCTTCATGTACAAAGGAAATATTGCATCATACTACATGAATGCAAAAAAGTTTGTGAGTTTGATGTTTCATAAAGGCGCGCTGATCCAGGATACGTCCGGCCTGCTGGAAGGTGATGGAAAGGAAGCCAGGGTGGCGCGGTTCCTTGACGCCGCCGACATAAAGAAAAAGAAGAAAGCATTGGAAAGATTAGTCAAGGAATGGATAAGGTTAAAAGATTTGGAGGAGTAAGGGTGCGGAATTTCGAAATGCCGCTTGCCATTAGAATGGGCCCTTGCATAGCGCCCTGTCTGTCGAACACGATACAACAGAAATGATGTTTATGTATCAGCAAAAATGCCCTGGGTGCGTACAAAAACTATTGGTGGATCCTGGATGAAACAAAAGGAGAATGACCTAACTATCCGTCTTTACCAGCTTTCCATACTCCTGCCAATCAAATCCTGTCTCAATCCGGTTATGACGGAGCGCAGGAATCTGTGTAGTGATTAACAGCTTTGTACCATTGAGGTCCGCACGGTGATGCTGCGGGATTTGCAGTTTTATAGCTTTGACCATTTTGAATTTCGCGCCGTGAAAAAACTCTTGTACGGATTTTTTAAGGGTATTGATGTTTTCCATACCATACATTAGGACAACGTCAGGCTTATACGTGCTGATGTTAGCCAGGATACCCTGTATCCGGCGCTGATACACGTGCTCCTGATATAACGAACGGCTTTTTAAGAAAAGGGAATTGAGGGAGGTCGAGCCAGCTATAGTACCAACCATGATTATGCGGACTGGGCAGAGGGAATAACCTGATCAGTGCCTCATTACGATCTGAAGCTGATACAAAGGAATTTTTTTGATATGCGAGCAGATCAGGAAGTTCCTTATCGCTGTAACCGTGCTCAAAGGCGATGAGATTTTTCCAGACACCATGCAATACGGCATTGATATCGAACCGGAATTCGTATTGGTTCGTGTACAATCCTGCTTTAGGTCCGTCGAACCTCACGGCTACGTGACGGTAAAGTTCGCGAATGTCGCAGAGCGTTGGTTGCGTGGTTGACGTATGCGTATTGTAAAAGTAGTTAAGCTTGTCAGCTACCTCTTCGGGCAAATCACCGCCACCTTCCTCATGAGCAATGAACCAGATTCGGGCCTGCCAGGATCCATAACCGTAAAAATTCTCGATCCAGTGTCGGAAAGGTGTTTCTTTTATAAGCATCTGGAAAATGTAATCGCCTTTATGGTTAGCAAAATCGGGAAAATCACGCTTAAATTATAGCTGATTTTCTATCTCCCTGTAATGATAGATCGTTGTGCTCGTTTTTTGGTATTGTTTACCTCTTGTTCGGTTGCGCCTAAAGATTACGTTCGTATGGACCTTAATCCCAAGGAATTGCAAAACGTCGTGCTACTCTTCCCGTGAATAGGTCAACATCAAACGTTCCGCGGTAACGATCTCCACGGAACAGTACCTCTCCGTCAATCTTCCATACTATTCTGTCCGGGTACGATGTCGCGATAATCGTGCGTTAATTTAAAAGTGTCATACGAAACAGGTATGGAATCCCACACAAGCCGGAGAGAACGTTTGTTTATCCGACGTGCCTGGTCACGACAAATAGCCAATGCTTGTTTTCCAGTTATCCATGTCGAATCATTCGGTGACTCAATACTAACCAGGCCACGCGTTTCTTCACCAGGAACAAATTGACCCGCTGAGTCCAGAGTGAATGCGATGACAAACGTTTCGCCTGAAAATTTAGGATGCCGAAAGTTGTATTTAAAGAATGTAGAATTGGCTGTAGCGCTGTTTAGTTTCCTTCGTATCTAGTTTCACATACCGTTGAAAAACTTCGTCGCCAAGAAAAAAAGCTACAATGCTGTCGGCCCGATACCGTTGTGATTCCGCCGGCTTCTGAGCAAATAGCGTCAGCGGTAGTAACAACACGAGGACCAGGGATAAAGAGTTCATTAGTGGAAATGTTATCCAAAAAACGTTCCAAAAAAACGATTTTAATGTATAGATGCCAATCGCAGACACGTTAAAAATTATGCCTAACACGTCGCGATCTTGCAATTAAAGGAATAAGCGAATAAAGTTATTGACTAACTTCGTCAATTGAATCAAGAAGTTGAAATGCCGGAAGCGAACGTAAGTCAGATCGTCGATAATTTATTCAGGCATGATTCGGGCAGGCTCGTCTCTGTATTAACCCGAGTCTTTGGAGCTGAAAATATTGAACTTGCGGAAGATGTTGTCCAGGATTCTTTGGTAGAAGCACTGAATCAATGGACCTACAAAGGAATCCCTGAGAATCCCTCGGGTTGGTTGTTCACGGTAGCCAAGAACAAGGCGCTTAACATCATCAGTCGTGAAAGGAACCGAAAGAAGTACACGTCCGATGTAGCGCACTTCCTGGATTCGGAGTGGACAGTGCAACCTGCGCTGAATCATATCTTTTCCGAACAGCAGATCCTGGATGACCAATTGCGGATGATGTTCACCTGTTGTCATCCTTCCATTTCGTCCGATTCACAAGTAGCCTTGACGTTAAAAACACTTTGCGGCTTCAGCATTTTGGAGATCGCGAAGGCATTTCTCACCACAGAGGAAAATATAAATAAACGTTTGGTTCGCGCCCGCCAAAAGATACGTGATGACAAGATCGCATTTGAAGTTCCGGAAGGAATGTATCTGGAAACACGATTGGCGGCTGTATTGGAGACGATTTATTTACTTTTTAATGAAGGATACAGTGCATCGACAGGTAATGATCTGATACGATTTGAACTCTGCGGTGAAGCGATCCGCCTTGCCGGGATAATTGCGGAGCATCAGGCGATACAAAATAAGTCTAATGTGTACGCAGTGCTGGCGTTGATGTACCTGAATTCAAGTCGCTTCAAAGCAAGGACCAGCGATAGGGGCGACATCCTGACGCTTGCGGAACAGGATCGTTCTCAATGGGATCTCGATCTGATGCAAAAAGGATTTGTTTTCCTTGAGAAGTCCACGGTAAACAACACTTTATCCATCTACCACATACTCGCCGCGATCTCAGCATACCATTGCGCTGCGCGTGATTTTGAATCGACGGATTGGAAGAGTATTCTTTCACTCTACGACAAATTAGTCCAGATCGACGGCACGCCAATCGTGATGCTCAACCGCGCAATAGTTGTCGCAAAAGTAAACGGCGCCCTGAAAGGGCTTGAGGAGTTGGAAAAAATAAAGGAGAGTCAGGCGCTTATTTCTTATCATCTTTTCCATTCAACTCAGGCTGAATTTTACCTGCAAGTAAATGATCCTGCCAGGGCATGTGAATCGTTTGAAAAGGCGATCGAGCTTTCGACGTTGCCGGCGGAAAAGGAGTACTTGAGGAAGAAGCTCGACAGCTGTAAGAAAAAATAGTTGGATATCAATGTCCCTATGAAGCAAGTTCGCTTGTCTCTTCGATGATAAACACTTTAAACAATGAAGGAATTCTTATTACTCATCCGAACGGAAGGAGATGTATGGACGTCACTTTCACCTAAACAATTACAGGATCACATCGAACATGGCACAGCCTATATCGGCAAACTTGTGAAAGAAGGCAAACTGAAAAACGCCGCGCCAGCTGGACAAAGGAAGCCGCATCGTAACGGACCAGAACGGGATAATGAAAGACGGACCGTTTAATGAGACGAAGGAAGTTATTGCCGGATATTTTCATATCGTAGCAAAAGACATCCAGGAAGCTGTCGATATCGCGAAGGCCAATCCGATATTTAGGGATATACCCACCCGGATCGAGGTTCATATGATGAAGGCGATCGGTGGGTAAAAGAAATATTAAAAATCTTTTCGTAAAAGTCCCTGTCTTTGGGACTTTTTTGTCTTTGAGGTATAACATTATAAACTAAATAAGAGCAATTATGAATGAGTTCATGTTATTGATCCGTACAGAAGGGGACCACCTTTCAAGCCTGGCACCTGATAAGCAACAGGAGCATTTACAGAGGATAATGAAATATATAGAAGACCTGATGAAGAACGGCCAGCTGAAGAGTGCTCAACCCCTCGAGATGGAATCAGCGATAATTTCGGGGACGAAGGGTAAGTTGAAAGATGGACCGTTCAATGAATCCAAAGAAGTTATTGCCGGATACTTTCTGATCCTCGCGAAAGATATGAATGAGGCTATTGAGATAGGGAAGAGGAACCCCATTTTCGAGTCCGCGTCCAACGCGAGAATCGAAGTAAGGCCAGTTAGACTATTGCATGGAATCAATGGGTAGTTTACTTGATTGATCAATTGTAGGAGTGGGGATATTGTCTTTACTCTGCGCCACTCTTCGTGGGTCCTTTTTGCGGCCTCTGCGTTTAAACACACCCACACCCGCTCCCCACACCGACGAATTGCACACACATTGATAAAAAAAATCCAAAAACATTTGTCCTTTTCCCGGACAACTCAACCGTCTCTAGCATATAAACTAAAACAAACGTTTTATGAGACAAAAAAGATTAATCCTATTGATCGTGGCCATCGCCACCATGAGCTTCAACGTTTTCGCACCCACATTGAGCGATGCGGAAAGAAAGTACGCCTCAAAGTTATTACAGGAAACCAAAGACGACCTTCTCAAAAAAGTGAAAGGTCTTACGTCCGAGCAGCTCAATTACAAGCCCGATGCCAATAGCTGGTCCGTGGCGGAATGCGTTGAGCACATCGCCATTTCCGAGAACAACTTGTGGGGTTTCGGCCAGCAGTCCCTTCAGCAGCCTGCAGATCCCTCAAAGCGAAGTGAAGTAAAGATGACTGATGACGGCATCGTAAAGATGATCACCGACCGGAGCAGCAAAGTAAAAACGCAGGAGGCCTTTGAGCCAAAGAATAATTTTGGATCCTTCGAAGGAAGCTTTAAAGGAATTCAAAACAAAACGCGATGAGCATATCAAATATGTTGGTACCACATCCGATGATTTACGGAATCATTACAACGATTTTCCATTTGGAAAAATAGACACCTATCAGACGATTCTTTTTATGGCTGCGCATTCGCGGAGGCATACTGCGCAGATTGAGGAGGTAATGAAGAGTGCAGGCTTTCCGAAGGGAAAGTGATCCCAGCAGAGGCCTACGACCCATCCACGTGATGTAAACAACATTGGTGGATGGGTTTTTTTATACTTGTATTTGACGAGTTGTCCCTCAGCCGCCGTCTTGAATTTTCGTTATCTTTCAAAATAAACGTGGGTGAGAAAACTGCTGCCTACTGGCGTGATAAGCTTTTGAACGAAACAAAATAGCAGGAGAGGACCTGCTTGAGTAGTTTTAGTCAGAAATATCTTCCAAATTTATTCCACTATGAGCGCTAACGATATCATCGACCTTTTTAAAATAGGTAAAGCTACAGCCAAAAGTCATATGCGGAATCTGATCGAGATGGCCGCCGCAGACGGGGGTCTTGCAGATGAGGAGCAAAGACTCCTGCAGTATGCAGCTATAAGGAACAACATTTCTGAGGTAGAATTAAAAGAGATCCAGACGGACGTTTCCAAAATTCGCTTTGACGTTCCCTCGAATGAAGAGGATAAATTTACGCAGCTCTACGACCTTGTTCACATGATGTCGGTTGATAAGAATATTCATGGCGAAGAATTGAGACTATGTGAAATATTTGCAATTAAGTTCGGGTACCGAAAGGAAGTTGTAAGAGAAATGATCGAAATGATCCGGCAGAACATTGAAAAGTGGATCGGACCGAAAGAAACGATGCAAATGGTTTTGAAAGAGTTAAAAGTTTACGATCGAATTTAAGGTTTCACCCGCCATAGCTCCCCTCTGATTTTCAGCTTTGCCTAATGGATTTCTCTGCGGCACTCTGCGTGTATTTTTTTTTGCGTCCTCTGCGCTTAAAAAGTCGAGGCACGCCTCTGCCCCTGGCACGATCCGTTGGACGGGCGAGCACGAAAGATAAATCTGCAAGAAACTTTTTGTAGTAAACTGACGTACGCCGGATAAGAAATGTATTTTCGCTCTACACTCGTCTTTCTCAATTCATGGAGCCAGTCATTCTCACAAATTCACAAGCCCGAAAGATTATCCTGCATGCCGCCGGACTTTCACGACGTGCACAGTTCGGAAAAGGAAAAGAAGCGGTATATAAGGTCATCGACCATCTCGGTTACGTACAGGTAGATACAAACTATGTTGTTGAGCGCGCACATCACCATGCGATAGCCGCCCGTGTACCAGGTTATAAGACGGAGTGGCTAGGCGAATTACAAGCTGATGCAAAGATCTATGAATTCTGGACGCGTGATTCCGGATTTATGCCTATGCACGAATTCCGATTCTCGGTACCCATACACGAAAGTTTTTTGGCTAAATGGAAATCATTGCCTCAGGCAGAAGTCAACCTGATGAATAAGATCCTCGACCGGATTTCGCGTGAAGGTCCACTAACTGCTAAAGACTTTGAAAATGATCGTGTTACCAAAAGCTCCGGATGGTGGGACTGGCGTCCGTCGAAAGTGGCGCTCGAACAGCTTCACTTGACCGGCAAACTGTTAACGACGCGAAAGAACGACTTTCACAAACTTTACGACTTAACGGATAACATCGTCCCAGGCAATGTTGACAGGAACACTCCAACTGCTGAAGAGTTTGCACGTCATATAATCTTCCGCTCGCTGAAGTCATTGGGTATAGCATACGGAAACGAGATAGCCTGGAATGGCAGGCTTGTCAAGTATCCTTACAAAACAGAACTGAAGAAGCTCGTAGACGCCGGTGAGATTTGTCAGGTTGAAGTCGAAAACTTGAAAGGACCATTGTATATGCTCCCTGATTATAAAAAGAAAAAGATCACTATATCAGGCGACGCATTTATTCTCTCACCGTTTGATATACTCAATGTATTCCGGCGCCGGTTACGGGACTTCTTCGACTTTGATTACCAGGTGGAATGTTTCGTGCCGGAAGCCAAACGGAAATACGGATATTTTTCACTCCCAATACTTATTGGCGATACCTTTGTTGCGCGAATGGATTCAAAGGCGGACAGGAAACAAAAGGTACTCACCATCCACAACATTCATTTCGAATCAGTGAAAATGACAAAATCCATGACTGCAAAGGTTTGTGATGCCATTCAGGCATTCGCAAAGTTCAATGGATGCACTACGATCGTGATTACAAAGTCGAATAACAAGGCTCTCCTGAAAGCCCTTCGCGAAAACTTGACATGAAGTTCTTATTTCTTTATAGCATATCCCGCATAAAGAATATTCATGTCTTTGCTTTTAACCAACCGGAAGTTTTTACCGAGGTCTTCGAAAGTCCATTCGCCTTTTACTCGTTTACGCAGATACGCCAGCATTTTTGGGATTGAAACATTGGGCTCTGATCCGCTATGTTCTTTCCAGTCGAAACCGCTCTTTTCCAACAGGGCTTTGATTTCTTCCGGCTTAATGAACATATCCCAAACATGCACGTTTGGCGGCATGAACGCCCAACGTTTCCATTCCTGCCATATCTTGATCGCTACCATTTTACTGATAAATGTGCGGTTTAATGTGTCGTAGAAGAAAACACCTCCAGGCTTAAGCACCCTGGAAATTTCAGAAATCACCTTTGGCAAATCAATAACATGCTCCAGCACATCGCAGCAAAAAACACAATCGAACGACCCGTTGGCGTACGGAAGATTTTCACCGCTGCCTTGCTCGTATTTGATGTTAAGACCGCTCACCTTGGCATGATTAGTCGCAGTAATCACCGATTCTTTGGCAGGGTCGATACCCGTAGTAGTGAATCCCATTTTGCAGATTTCTTCAGTCAGTATTCCGCCACCGCTACCTACTTCCAGCGCGGTTTTGCCCTGCGGATTAATGCCCAATTTTTTAATAATGGATTCTGAATACCCAACACGCCAGGGATTAATAGAGGTTTTCAGAAGGTGTAAAACGGTATCGGGCTTCCACCAGATATCGCCTGGTGATTTGTAAACATCATTATTGATTTTGTTATAAACTTCGGTGCTTACTTTTTCCATGGGTTGTAGGGGTTAGGGTCTACTACAATCGACTATTTTTTGAAGACTTACAACTAAGCGTACGTCATTTCTACTGGACGTCGATGGAAAACACGTATCTCTTTGCAAATACCTGCATTTCTCTGTGGTTCTCAGCGCGTATTCCTCTGCGTGCTTTGCGGTAAAAGTCGGGGCACGCCTTTATAATATGCTATTTCACATTTGTCGGGCAACACCTGACAAGGCGGATGATCTTTGTCACCTGGTTTTACGTAAAAGGCTTTATATTAAAATACGCCTGGCATGTTCCGATTTGTACAATGCAGAAAAAACTCAGCGTAATAAATTTATACCCGTAAATCCATCACGCAAACGCTATCTTTATTATCAAATGACGTATCGCGAGATCAAACCCGGACATCTACTGAAAGCATTCGTGAAATGTTATTACACCTATGAGGCGTCGTCAGCTGCGGGGTTTGACGATTACGTTTTTCCCAGCGGCTGTGCTGAACTGATCTTCAACCTGGGAGCAGGCAACTGGCAGGTAGCAGGAGAGGGAGGTTTCGTGACCACGCCGCCGGTTGAACTATGGGGACAAGTGACGGCACCATTGGTTGTTCGTTCTCTTGGGAAGAATACCATGCTAGGTATTCGATTTTTTCCTCACGGTGCATCCGTTTTTCTGAAAGAGAACCTTGATGCTTTGAATAACCAGGTAGTGGACTTTCGCGACGTTTCAAAACCTGTGAAGACACTCTATTGCCGTTTGCAGGAGACGGCCGACTGGAGCGAGAGAATAGATCTCGTGGAAGAATTCCTGTTGGAAAGTATCGCGGTAACAGAGCGAAAGAATAACAAGCTGGCTGTGGTGAATGACGTGATGGAGGAAATGAAACAAGCCGACTTTTTTGATAACATCGACAATGTGGCATCGCGCTATGGGATCACGTCACGGTACCTGCAAAAACTCTTTCTGCAATACACAGGCCTTACACCTAAACTGTATCAAAAGATCCACCGCTTTCAGAACAGCTTGAAGCGGGTTACGCAAAAGAATGCATCCTTCACTGACATTGCATACGACTGTGGTTATTTCGATCAGTCTCACTTCATCCGTGAATTTAAATCCTTCACCGGTTTCACACCTTCTGCTTACAGCGTGGAGAAATCGCCGATCACGATCGCCTTCGCGAATCAATAAAATCCGAACGTTGTAGTATAGTTGGTGCGTAGGTTGAAAGTGTGTGCCCCAGACTTTTTAAGCGCAAAGGGCACAGAAGAATACCGGCAGAGAACGCTGACAATACAGTCGTAGTTTTTTGGAACGTGGGCCTTCCTCTGCGTTTTTCTGCGCTTGCGCACTGTGAGACCTACTCAAGCATTCTCCAATAAATCACGTTGTAGGCGCACGCAAAAATTCTCTGCGGTAAAACACACCCACACTCCATGCCCACACTTACCGCACACCGCCAGTTCTGTTCTGTACAATTTTAACAATGTCTCACCAACCTACATTTGTTCAACAGAAGAAACAACACAAAACTTATGTCAACATCATTTCAAAAATTCAGATCACTGCATCATGCAGATCAATTGTTTGTATTGCCAAACGCGTGGGATGCAAGAAGTGCCCAGATCTTACAGGAACAAAACTTTCCCGCTATTGCTACCTCCAGCGCCGCGGTAGCCAATAGTCTCGGGTATGAAGATGGTGAGAAAATGTCATTCGATGAGTACCTGTTTGTCATCAAGCGTATTCTCGCTTCCGTCAATGTTCCTGTCACCGTCGATATTGAAACGGGGTATGGAAAAACGAAGGACGACATCTATAATAATCTTCGGAAACTTATTGAGTTGGGTGTAGTCGGCATTAACATCGAGGACTCCGTCATCGTCAACGGTCAGCGTTCCTTACAGGACGCAAAAACTTTCAGCAGTAACATTGAATTCATTAGAAAAAAATTGAGGGACGAGAAACTGGAGCTATTCATCAACGTCCGGTGTGACACGTATATCCTGAACGTCGAGAATAAAGAACGCGAGACGCTAAATCGATTGTCGATCTACAACAACTGCGGAGCCGATGGAATTTTCCTCCCGTGTATCAGCAGCGAGGAAGATATCGCGGAAGCGGCAGCACACACAAAACTTCCTTTAAATGTAATGGTGATCCCCGGAGTTCCTGACATTGAAACATTGAACAGGCTGGGAGTGAAGCGCGTAAGCATGGGTCCCTTTTTGTTTCAGAAGACCTATAATGGCATCGCGGAGCATGTACGGGGAATGATGCTAAGCGGAGACTTTGCGGCCATTACGGGATGAGTGTAGGGAATATATAGGTATATGGTTATATAGGTATAAGGGTATAGGGTAAGACAACACGCAACAAACGATAAATTCTAACACTATGAAATTACCACAAAGAGCAGAAGACGCACATTCCGCATTGGCGGACGCATTCAACACTGGCAACGTCGATACGGTGATGAAAATGTATGACGTGAATGGCATCATTGTACCTGAACCGGGCAAGCCGGTTTCAGGCAAGCAACGCTTTGAAGAGGCGATAAAGTCGATACTTTCCATAAAAGGTAAAATGGAAATCAAAACCGTTTATTGCCTTCAGACTGGAGACCTGGCAGTCGGAAGATCAGAATGGAACATTAAAGACGGCAACGAAGTAAAAGTGAGCGCCAAAGGTATTGAGGTGATGAAGCAACAGACGGATGGTAGTTGGAAGATTGTTATTGATCACGCTTTCGGAGCGCTAGATACTTTGGTGGCGTGATGCAATAATAGTTATTAAATGAACGGCCCGGCTTTATGACCGGGCTGTTTGTTTATGTACCAGATGGTTCAGTTAATTACATTCCTGAGTTCCCGGCTAATTAGAATCAGAAAAATAGTTAACGCGGAGTAGCATCATCAGTAACTAGCAAGAAATAGCTAGAGACAGCAGAGCAGGTGGAGAAGTTATTCCTTAGTTGCATTTCTTGCAACAAAAAGTAATCACAACGGCAGAGGTTAACAGTTCGACTTTAATGGTAGTCTTTGTATATTAGGAGAGCCCCGTTAGTTATCATAAAAATTACCCTCCCATGAAAGCAATTAATTAGCCGAATCAATTTAACCTGGATGGTGGTTCTGATTTTTGCGTGTGAAAGTGAAGACCCATCAGTGCCCGCAGCAGGTAACGCCACCTTTCTTGGCTACACCGTTTCAGAACAAACTTCTCTGGCGACCTACATCAGTACTGGAGAAAGGAAGGTTAAACTAGAGGTCGCTCACGACGTTGATTTGTCGTCGCTTGTCCCAGACTTCGAAGTTGACGGCGACTATAAAATATTAGCGAATGGCGTCGAACAGACTTCCGGCGTCTCGACGGTGGACTTAACAGAGCCAGTCACGTACAATTTGGTCAACACCGCCGCGAATACAATCACGGAATGGCAAGTTTCAGCCACACCGTTGAAATGCAAGATTGTAATTGATGCTTCCCATGATGGGGGCGTGTGGTGGTTCCCTCAAGGTACTTCTGGATTTGATTCGGAGAAGCCTCATCAGGGACAAGCTTTTGCAGAGATGCTGCGCAGCAAAGGATTTGAGGTGACTGAGTTGGGAAGAGGCAAAGAAATCACTGAGGAAATGTTTTTTGGAGCTTATATCGTTTTGCGTGCAGGGGGATTTGAAAGTTACACGCAAAAGGAAGTGCAAGTTTATTCCAACCTGCTCAATCGGGGAATGAATCTTGCTTTCTTCACGGATCACAAGAAGTACGATCCCCAGGATGAACTCGCTGACCTTTTAGGACTGAAATTTCAAGGTTTGGCATTTGGACTTATTGAAAACTTTGCTCCACATGAGATCACTGCCAACCTAACTTCGCTTGACTATATTGCCGGGTCCGCGATTTTCGAACCAGACCTGAATTCAGATATCGAAGTGTTGGGCCGACTGGGGCCTGATGACTTTGTTGACCTCAATGCTAACGATTTTAAAGAACCGAATGAGCCGACAGGTTCTGTCGTTATGGGTCTGCTGAATTATCCTGGCAGCCGGATTTTCTTTCTTGGCGATATAAATTCAATTCTGATACAGACGCAGCCCTTTATCGATAATCTTGTTGAATGGATGGGTGACTGTAGTGCCTTAGACTGAAACGCAACCGAGAAGTGGGGCGAGAGGCCCGAAAATAGAAATGGCCACAACAAATATCCACGGCTATTTTTGCTGGCCTCAGTGAGTTTTATCAAGCAGGTAAGAAGTAAAATCCCTGCCATCTATTTGAGTGTACTTAAAATCTTCACTTCCGTTAAAAGCAACACCTTCTATATTTAAAGGCGACCTGAATTTTGAGTAGTTAAAATTTGTGAGGCCGTGGAATGTTGCTTTTTCGAACGAGGTTTCGCGTGGGAATTCCGTGTATTTAAAGTCAGCACCCGATTCAAACTTTACGTTGCCGAATAAGGGGCCACTGGAAAACTCTGCATATTTAAAGTTGGCCACATCGTTAAACGTGCACCCGGCAAACGTGGCCAAGCCATTAAATTCTGAGTACTTGAATTCACTGGCATTTTTGAAAATGCAATTCTTGAAAACTGCATCTTTTTCAAAATGGGCAATGTAAGTCTCGTTTTTGCGCTCGATGTGGTAGTAGGCGAGTACGTCACCCAGGAAAGTACAGTTGGTAAAATTTAGTGATACTTCCACGGTGCTTTCATACGTGGCAAAATCGTCATTGAACCGATTGGTCGCGGAGTGTTCAAGCCTGCGGTTTTCCAAGTCGGTCAGGTCAAGGTCACCCTCAATTTCAACGTTGCTGTACGCGACGGCACGGCCTTCATTGATTTGTTTGATAATGTCGCTGGCCTTGATCGTTTGTGCGACGGTGGAAGCTGCTGCAATCAGGCAGAGGAAGATGGTAAGTATCTGTTTCATGGGTGATACTTTGTATAATATGGATACTCGGATAATTCGAAAAAGTTACAGGAGTTTCCGGAAGTAATGATATGGAACCTAAGAAACTATGCAAGCGGGAAGATGAATATTTACGATTAACCGACACCACGGAACGCTTGCGTCCCAGTTTGTATAATGCTTTCTTTTCAATTAGCTATGCCGTTAGACCAGCAGGAGCAGGGATAAGAAGTCACTACCCTATAGTTGCATTTCTTGCAACAAAAAGAACTTCAAGAGTTCACCTCAATGATAGTCTGTGTATATTTTGGCAGTCGGATAGGAATAGTCTTCGATTTTTTTCATGAACCCAACAGGGACTATCCCAAAAAAGTAGCTTCCTGAATAAAAGTTAATAGACAACGATCCTTTTACTTCTCAACTTAGTTCCATCTTCAAATGTCACCAAATAAACACCCCCTGGAATTCGGACTTCATGAGTATTAAGCATGCCTGCCGAGTTGTCCATGGTTACTGTATAGACCAACTTTCCTGTGGTATTGTAAATTTTCACCACGCCGTGCATCGCTGCGACATCAATCGTGAAATAACCAGTTGCAGGATTTGGATAAACTGACCAGTCTGCATCCGGATCGTCTTCAATACCGGTTACCAAATCGAAAGGCATATTGTACACCCTTGAGTATTCCGTGCACCCATCCTTTGTGATTATCACCGTATACGATGCTGTTTCACCGTTGTATGGAATTGAAGCGCTGTTTGAGTTGAAGACCGGAGAACCGTTCTTATACCAGCTATAGTAATCGGCATTCTTTTCCCCGACCTCAAGTGGTCGCTTGTGCCGTAAATCTCCGAGTTTATTGTGGTTATCGTGATTGAAACAGATAAGGGTTCACTTTCGCACCTGCCCAGCGTTTGCGTAACATAGTATGTTCGGTTCGCTATTGGAACACTATGATAAGAGTTGGTACTCAGAAGTTGATTTTTGTTAGCATCTCCATACCACCGGATTTGGTTGCCAGTCGCAGAAAGATAAAGTTGGCCGTTGTAATTCTCGCAAACCGAGATCGAAGTGCTCGTGACTGGCGGTGGTGGAGTTTCAAAAATTGTAATGACTACTTTTCGCGGAATACCTTCATAACCGCCAATTTTTTGGGTGACATACACGACCTGAGATTTTTCCGGATGAAATTCACCGGTGGCGATAAGATTTGTTTTGGCATAATCACTATACCAGCGGATATCGGTTCCTTCGGCGGTAATAGTTACAGCACGACCGCAGGTGTAGACGACGGTATCCTTCACCACTGGCGGAAGTGGTAAGAATTTAAATGATCCCGCGAGAGAAAGTTCAGAGGCTTTGTATGATTGATCGACAGCCTGTACCTTCCACGTATAGTCACCACTACGAAGATTGGTTATTATTGCCTGGTCTGTGAATCGTCCTCGCTCCACGCGTTGCCGTTTGCCGGTTACGGGATCGATAGCTGCTTTTAAGATAGCTTTGCCATCACGGTAAAGAATTATGTCATGCGTTAATGCTGTTGCAGCTGTATGATCATCTATACCATCACTCCACGTGAGGTGCATACCCAACGAATCCTGAACGGCTGATAAGCTCATTGGTGTTGCAGGCGGAGTATTCATAACTCCTTTTCCCCCATCGATGGTCTGATTCAGAATTATACGTGCGAACGGTTCATCGATCGAATTGTATTGATAATGGATACTACCCATGACATATACGTCGAGGTCGCCGTCGTTATCGTAATCGACTATACCGGAATGGCCGCCTAACTTATAATAAGGTATCTGGTATTTATCAAACGTACCTTGCCCTGTATTGCGATACATAGTTACCTCGGGAGATATCAATGCGATGTCCTGATAACCATCGTGGTCAAAGTCCGCAACGTTAAAAAGACTTTCGCCTGATGGCAGATCACTGCGGATCATATCAAATTTTAACGCACCATCAACTATACCCCGGTTTTGATAAAGCTTGCCGCTGGTATAGTAACTTGAAGTAAGCAGCGCAATGTCTGGAAGACCGTCACCATTGTAGTCGAACACACCGATCTGGTTTTCGTAGGAAGGGAAAGTAATTCCAGAAAATACATGACCTTCAGGCTTGAAGAAGTAAAGGGCAAAGTTGTTGTTTTCATAACGAATGAAGTCTTCGTCACCATCGCCATCAAAATCTGCACTTGCTACCATACCTGAACAAGGAGCACCACAGTCAGGGTCTTGAATGTACTCGGCCGTATAGCCGGTGCCATTGTTTCGCAGAAACTTCTTGACCTCTCCATTCGCGCGATCTATAACTGAGATATCGAGATCATTGTCCATATCAACATCATAACGTGATTGAATTTCATAACCGTGCTGCGTGAACTCGTTGGTTGTTGGAGTAAAGGTCTTGTCTCCGTTGTTCAGGAAGACTTCGGTTTTATATCCGTCGGTCCAGGTGTATCCTTGTTGATAAAGATCAAGCTTGTGATCATCGTTAATGTCGAAGAATTTAAACGAAGCGATAGTTGAATGTGACGATGGCGTAACGTCATGCTGTACCCATCCGGATCCGGTGTTTTCGAAAGCCGCGCGCGCAGTAACCGCATTGTGGCCATCGTAGCTCCTGCCACCATTTATGAGGATATCGATTCTGCCGTCGTTTGTGTAATCCGCGATGTCGAGGGAACCATACATATTGGGTAGTGTAGTTTCATTTACGATCCACATCAGGGTACTCCAGCTCGCTACGTTAGAGCTTGCGGTAGTTATAGCGTTGGATACTTCTGTAACCCGGTACTGATAATTTTTGTTATACGGAAGGTTTTCGTCCGTGAACGTTGCTGACCCCGCCGGCAACTCGGCGATTGCTTCATACTCACTTTCAATAGACTTTCGTTCGACAATTACCTTTTGCTCAACAAAGGCACTGCCTGTCCACGTTAATTTAATTTTGTTAAGGAGGATGCGCTCAACCTGTAAATTAGTAGGACCCGCGGCGATCGTTACCGTTATTTCTGGCGACCACGCAGAGGAACCAAACGAAGCGTCAATGGCCTGCACGCGGACTTTGTAAGTTCCAGATGGAAGATCGCGCATCATATAAGATGTTCGGTGTCCGACGTTGCCATGTGTCAGTTGCCTCGTGAATAGGCCGGTAGCATCCGTCGCCCCGTGAAGCCATGTGTTACCAGGGGAATCTTTAACCCACAGGCTATAGCTCAGGTACTTTGGCGATGTTTTGTCGTCAGTTGAAGGCTGCCAACTTATATTCAGTTTTCCATTAGAGAATGTTGCAGCAAGGGACGTCGGTACAGAGGGTCGGGCATTGACTTGCCCGAATGCTTTTGCCTGGTTCACGTACAAATAATTATATCCTTGGTGCTGACCGTCGTAGCCGAGTTTTACTACGTCGAGGTCACCGTCGTTCTCAAGATCCGTAAGCGTAACAGAGCTACCCCACGTTGAATCGAGTTTGGCGCTCGCCATTTCGAAGACTGCATTGCCTTTGTTAATAGAAACAGAAGAACGATAACCATCGCTAACCAATAGGTCTGGTAAACCATCCAGATCAAAGTCCGCCAGCTTAACGGTAGCGATACTGGTTGAAAAAGATTGATGAAGCACCTGCTGCCTTGCATATTGAAAGTTCGCAGCGCCCTTGAACCAACGGTAACCGTCATTGGTGCTACCGACGTAGTCCATGATACCATCGCCATCAACATCCAGGAAGGTTAGGGGCAGCGCCGAAAGTTCAGGCGAATGTTTGGTGAAGGTCATGCCTTCCTCGTTGATGAAAAAGTGTAATGGCTCATAGTCCGATCCGGTAAAACAAATGTCCTGAAAACCATCATTGTTCAGATCCGCGACCAGGAATTGTCCCAAGGCGTCATAGTCACCTTCAGAGAATTTGAATTTGCTGACAACAAAAGTTCCGTTCTGCTGTTGTAACAATAATTCGTGCAAACCAGGATTTCCACCGCTGTTACCCACAGCATGTCGATAGAAAATGTCGGGGCGGCCGTCGTTGTTGAAATCGGCGACAGCAGCCTGGTAAAGTGAAAGGTAAGGGTCCGTTTGAAACCCGAGTGTCAGAGTTCCATTTTGATTCATGAGCAGCGCCACGCGTTGACGACCATAATCACTTCCGAGAATCACGCAAAAGTCGGTGTCTCCATCATTATCCATATCCCTCGCTGATACCACTTTGTTGAATTCATACTCAGGCAATGCGGGTAAAATAGAAACCATTTGTGGAAAGTTTCCCGATCCATCATTCCGAAAGTTCAGATCACTGCCATAGTTATTAAGGATCCGGCCCATGAATTCGAGGTCATAGTCTCCATCGAGGTCGTAGTCGGCAGGGTGACAGGTAGCATTGACAATGTTGGGTTCGTGTGTTCCAAACGACCGTGCCACGAATTGAGAACTGTAATGCGTTACGCTTTGGCTAGACGCAGAATAGGCACCTGATGCGACAGCCTTCACAAAGTATTCGTAATGTGCATTTTTCTGCAACGATGCGTCCGTATAACACAGGGTATTGGCAGGTACAGTTGCGATCTCTTCTGGCGCAGCGTCATTTAACCGCCTGAATATGGCAAAGGAAGTTGCATTGGCAGTGGCGTTCCAGCAAAGTTTAGCCGACGTCATGTTTAGTATTTGCAGCGTCAACCCAGTAGGAGCAGGGGTTATCTCAAATGTCCCTGATGCGGAGAACGCTGAGGTCCGGCGGCTTTTGTCCACAGATTGCACCCGCCAAGTGTAGCTTCCGGCCGGAGGATTGTAAACGGTTAAGTTCGGAGATGAAATCAGTGATGAATTATCTGTTAATAACAGTTTACCCGATGTAGTTGTAGGACTAATGCGAATATCCTGACCGTTTCTTTTGAATTCAATAGTATATGAGTACTGTGGCTGACCGGTCCATGCAAGATTGACTTTCGTGTTCACCGTCGATGTCAGACTTGTAGGAACGGCAGGTGCGGGGCCTGCCACTGTCCCGGTATTTATCAGGATGTTATTGGTTTCCTGATAAATGTTAGGATCATACACCTTCATGTGTATATCCAGGTCGTTGTCTGCGTCGTAATCTGTTAAATGAAGTGCATTAATGTAAACAGCCGACTCAAAAGAATTTGTTTTTGAAAAAGAGAGGTTGTTACCAGACGTCGCATTCTTAAAAATCATGACCTGATACGCGTTGGCGGTGCTTGAATATCCACCAATGACAAGGTCTGCCAAACCATCGGCATTTAAGTCGCCGGCCCTGGCTATATTACCATTGTTACCGATACCGAGTGAATAGGGAGTTGCAAACTGAATCTGTCCACTTGCAGATGTGTTTCGCAGCACAAAACATCGTCCCCATATTTCGTCCATGGCCAGGATGTCAAGTTTGCCATCGTTATCAGCGTCAAAAAGAAGCAAGGCAGTCTGGCCGCCAACCTTTATTTCGGTTTCTATTTCAGCTGATTGAAAGTTACCGTTTCCTTTGTTGATGAAAACCTGCAATGGACTGCCAGAATATTCACTATCTCCGGACGTACCAAGAATATCAACAAGCCCGTCATTGTTGATGTCGCCCCAGACAATGTGTCGGATCTGAAAGTTTAATACATGCGACGATTTAGCGTAGGTTCCATTATTGTTAATGTATATCGACCTGTTGTGCACCACATCGAGGTCGAGGTCGCCATCGACATCCTGCCAGTAGACAGGACCGTATTCGTTGTCGTTGTATGTAATGTTGGTGTCGGTGGCTGTGAAGCTGTTATTTCCAGGGTTTACACCGATAGCCACATCATTAAAACGAGTGAAGAGGATGTCCAGGTCACCGTCGTTGTCGTAGTCGTTCAGGCTAAAATTGGTTTCCAGTTGGAAGAAGTTATCTGGTAAGCCGGATTGAGTGCCTGTAAACGAGCTGCCTGTTCTGGTGTAGATAATTACACCGTTGTAACCTCCGTACTCGAGAACGTCAGTATCACCATCTCCGTCAAGATCGGCCCAGTGATATCGGGTAGAAGTTTGGTTCTGGATAGCAGGCGGTTGTGGTACCCAAGTCTGCGCAAAAACGTAGCCGTGAGCGACAATGCACAGCGAGACAATAAAATATAATTTTTTCAAGGCTATCTGGTTTAAGGCTAGCGCGGTTTTACTGTTTCAGGATCTTCTTAGTCATCTTATTTCCTTTGCTATTGGTTATTTCCAAATAATACAAGCCAGCAGGTAAATGCTGAAGCTGAATTTTTGCTTCAACTGAAGGAGCGAGCTCGTTTGTAAAATATTCAATGCCGGTAGTGTTATATAATGTTATTAGCAACGGTTCGTTTACCCGCGACTTGATTGTTACTTCAGCTGGTGTGGGGTTGGGGTACACTGTGATGAAATCGTTACCTTCATCCTCAATGCCAAGAGCTAGCTCGATTGTGACGTCTAAACTCCCACTGTTACTGCACCCTGACTTAGGATCAGCAGCGAAAACCTGAACATGAGTATCTTCCGTCGAGCCCAGCTTCCAGGTGACGGTTGAGTTTGGAACGTCTTCATTCGTAAAACTCTTGGCGCCGGTGACAGTCCAGAAGTAATGTAGTTCATCATCCCAGTTGCTAACCTGATAAGTTACAGGCGTCAATGATTCTATGAGTTCCGTACCTGTAAGAATTGGAGCAGGTAATTCCACCGCTATGACAGTTTGAAGCCGAGGCTCGCTGAGGCCGCAGCCGTTCGAATTGTTTATTGTAAAGGTATATTCGCCGGCATGTGGAAAGTGAATGTAAGCGCGTGAGCCCTCATCATTAACAGCAGCACCTGATACATTCCATTGATAAATACCTGAATAGTTTTCCGACAAAAGGTATGGATGTGTATCACCTACACAGACTACCTGAGGGCCCACGGCATATCCCGCCTGCACAGGTTTCATCCGTGGATGTTTTATCTGCGCAAGATAACCCTCTGGTCCGATCATATAAATATTATCGTGTTTATATTGAATACCGTATAGTCCTTCGTACTCTGACGAATTAAGGATATCATTCCATGTCAGACCTCCATCGAAGGTTTCGTAAAGGTTTCTGTGCCGTACCGCAGCGTAGCCATGCAAAGCGTCTGTAAAATGCACATCAAAGATGTCCGAAGAAAAGTTAGTGTACATGGTGGTCCAGGTGATACCACCATCAATAGTTTTGCTGAATTTTTCGCCCCCCTTATAACCTATGTTCTGATCAACAAAGGAGACCGAATGAAATGCGTCAGACGATAGCGGATGACTTTCATATATCAGTTCCCATGTGGTACCTCCATCTGTTGTCTTTTCTATGCTTCCAAAAAGCGACATGCGGTATCCCACGGTCGCCGAAAGAAATTGCATATCTCGTACTGAGCCGTAACCATATTGGCTCATCAACTGCCAATGTTCGCCCGCATCCAGGCTGCGATATAGCCCATAATCGCTATATGCAAAGATCACATCGTCTGTGACCGCGTACAACTTTCCGGCGGGAACATAAGGGTTATCGGTCGCCGTAGTTACAAGAACCTCTTCCATTGTTGCTCCGCCATCTGAGGTCTTATAGATTATGAATCCGTCAGAGAGCAACGCATTATTTTCGTCGAAAAAATGCCAATAGTAAATCGGTCGGGACCAGGAAAATCTTTTCCACGTCATCCCTTTGTCTACGGTTTTGAATTGAGCGGTTTGACTTCGCAGAAAGCCAACGTCTTCGGTTATAAAATCTATCGCAGCGAAATCTTCATCAGGCAAATCGTCCAGCGCTGCCGATGTATTTCCATTATCCACTGAAAAATTGATCGAACGGCCAAGGCTATTACTATAGCTTTGATGAACAGAAATTAATTTCCCCGCCGCAGATCGCGCAATACCTGTCATCCGTCCGTTTGCCAGATAGTTCATTTTCCATTCCCAGGAATTACCACCATCGGTTGTGACATAGAGGAGGGAACCATAGTTGCCACCAAATACATATCCATTCTTTTGATCACTAAACTCAATACGCAACAACTCGCCAGCGACATCGGGTATGACGGTCCACGTTTTGCCGCCGTCTTTGGTGCGATATGTTTTATTAATATTGGTTAGAAAACCATCTTTATCATTTAGAAACCATATGTCGATCCATCGGTCCCATTGTGGAGAAGTTACGGTTACATATTCCCAATCCCGGCCGCCATTAATGGTTTTCTTGAGGGATGTACTGCCCTCAAATGCGAACCCGACGTTCTCATCAAAAAACCAGGGATGGTGCAAGCCGTCATAAGAAACACTCTGTAGACGGATATCCCAACTTTTTCCACCGTTGGCTGTATACAATACGTATCCGTTCCCCATAACGTATCCCCTGGATGCGTCCAGAAAAGAAGTTGTTGCCGGACCGATGAAGGGAAGATAAAGTTGAAACCACGTCGCTCCATTATCATCTGATTTTAGCATGACATAGTCCCCGGTAATGTATCCGGTATTCCCTTTGAAAAAGATCCGCTGTTAATCGTCCCCAGTTGCCAGTGGTGAGGAACTCCCAATTAACGCCCTCGTTGGATGAGCGAAGAATTCTCCCGTTGTTGGTAATTGCGAATAATTGACCGGCGCTGTTGAACTCCGTATCTGTTAGGTTATAATTCATACTTTGTGCAACGGGCTGGCAATCCGCAGCGACAAGTGACGCAGGTTTGTCGATGATACTAATGACGAATGTTTCCTCAGTTGAAGACGCCGCAGTCGTGGCTTTTATTCTAACCGTATATATGGGCTTTGCGTCATAGTCGAACACTTTTCCCGCCAAGAGCTGGTTTCCTTGGATTACAAAATGATTGTTGTTGGTGTCGCCGTTTCCATTTACAAAAGTATAGGTTACAGGTCCCGTAAATCCGGGAAGGGAAAGTGAGCCAACAGGGGTGAGGGCGGGAAGTTTTTCTTCCACAACGGTCTTGCTGAGCGTGATGGTTTTAGCAGGTGAGAGGGCATTAAGCGTCTTCACCATATCATCATCAAACTCCGTACAAATTTGCCGCACATTCGCTGCGCTCATTTCGCCTACAAGTTTTATCAAATAGCGAGGCTCATCCTGGTCGTTCGAGTGAATGATGAGTTCGCCTGTTTTTTTTCCGGATGAAAACGGTTTGAAATAAACATCGATGGTGAGTTTCTCACCGGGCTTGAGGAACTCAGGTAGTTCGCCTTTTAAGTAAAATTCTGAGCCTGTGACAACCACATCGGATAGTGCCAATTCTCTATGGCCACTATTGTGTAAAACAACAGATATCTTGATACAGCTCGTACCCTGCGGATTATTCAAATACAACGATTCGCCGCTTGGTATCGAAGCACTATAAGAGCTCAATACATTAAGTTCGGACGCTGGAGACGTGCTCCACAACGTGGTACCTATATATGAATAGCCAACAGCGAAGTAGACGACCTTATCATTGGCATTTGAAAGAAGGTTAGGAGTGGCACTTTCCTTTGGGTTGAGGTCGGCATAGAGTTTGGTACCTTCGGTTGTTCCATCGCTATACCACAGTTCTGCATCTGAGGCATATCCGGATGCTCCACAAAACCATAGGAGATCATTTGAAATTACTGGGGGGTTCAATGAACTATTGATCGGCCTCATGATTTGAACGTCATGAATTTTTACAGTGCCCGTTGGCGTACCATCTGATTTCCATAGCGCATTTGTTTCACTGATGCCACTACGGAAATAAAGCGCGTCTTTATAGGCAATAAAATGATCCATGGTTGAATAGGACCAGCCTGTGGACCAGCGAGAGGATTTTAGCTGCAGCGTACCACTAACTGTACCATCTGATACCCATAGCTGATCTGTATAGTTGTCGTAACCGTAATCAGCACGCAAGCTGAAAAAGAGGCGGGTGCCTACAGCGGTGAAGTTATCGATCTCGTGATCGCCATACATGGGTGCATGAACGGCTTTCAACAATTTCCAGGAGGTCGTGTTTTCGTCGTACACATACAGCTCAACGATGTGTTGGGATTGGCTTGCCATGAAGACAAACAGTTGGCCACCGGCGACATGAAAGGAATGGAAATTAACATTTTCATCCTCGGGCTCCGGTACTGTTATGGTGTTGACTATAGTACCGTCCGTGCGTTTGAATTCATTTGGATTGTTAGTCGTGTAATAGAGATAATTGCCGCCATCCTTAATGCCGTTAACGATATAATACGCGTTCTGCTCCAACAGGATGGTGCCGGCCGCGGTGCCATCGGATTTATAAAAGCCGCCCTGGGATGTTCGGAAGTACAGGTGATCTTTAAAGACCGTAAGATATCGTGGGTCGCTGCCACCATCGTTCGTTGACAAGTCCTTTACCATCACGGTACCTGCTGCCGTACCATCACTGGTCCAAAGTTCCTGACCAAACTGAGCGGTGTACGCTGAAAAGAAAAGCTTGCCTTTGAAGCTGATCATCTGTGAAGGTGCCGAAGGGACGTAGCCAGGATTGATATCCTTGACCATCACAGTTCCTTCGGGTGTACCATCGCTGACCCAGAGTTCCTCGCCGCTATCGAAATCTGTGCCGCCGGCGAAAAATGCCTTGTCGCCAACGCTGGTGATGGCGCTGATGGATCTGATCTTTTTGAGGGGCAGTTGGGCTGCAGATATTCCGCACACCAGGCACAGCAGTGCGATGTTAAGAGTTTTCATTCAAATAACGGGGTGAGTAGAGTTTAATGAATAAGATTAAGGGTTATGTTCTGGATCTTTTTTAAAGCTGAAAAGTAACAAACGGGAGAGGAAGAATTGATGACAAAAATCTTGGATGAGGATGTTATTGGTCTTTGTGCTATTAAATCTATTTAACATAATATAAATTATATAACTCTTACCGGTGATTACACCAATTCCTCCGCTGC
>CAVZFT010000020.1:0-11700 GCA_963774615.1 uncultured Cytophagales bacterium | reverse complement strand
GGCATAAGACAAGCTCGTTGACCGAATTTTGGAAGGCGCTTCTGAACCATTTGTCTTTTTGTTTTCACATGCCGCGATCGCACAACATAATAATAGAGTAATAACTTTTTTCATGAACGATGATCTGGAATATTGAATAAACAGAACAAACTTGAACTACAAACTTAGTCATCTTCTTTTTGCAATTACCGAATTGAACACTAAGTTTGTAACGGATTCGAGGTTCTTCTGCTGTTTACGACATCAGAAGATTAAAAGGGAATACCGGTGAGATTCAAATCCGGAGCTGTCCCCGCAACTGTAATCCCTATCTCTATTATATATAGAGCTTTCGCTCCACAAGCCATTGTCCCGACGTCCCGATAACTATCGGGGGCGGGATGAGAAGGTAAAGCGAAAGTCGGGAAAGCCAGGAGACCTGCCGAGCATCTGTAATAACTCAAAGCTTTCGGGAGAAAGGCTGACGTTGTAGTCCAACATGTATCGGCCTACACATCACTTTTTTTAGCGCAGGTTTTGAATTGATCGTTTCGATTTGATTCAAAGAATGACACGTATTGCCTTTTTTATCATTTTAATAGTTTCTACGATTCCGCTTTCGCGCAAATGGGTGATACGACCTATCTCAAGGAAGTTCGTGTTTATGGGATACCAGTAACGTCATATTCAACAGGGTCAAAGATCGAACATGTATTAAATGGAAGTGAAGTGATGACGGCATCAGATAAGCTGATCAACGAAACTTCATTTTATTTTAAAACTTATGGGAACAATCAATTGTCAACCATCGCTCTACGGGGAACTTCCGCATCGCAGACAGCCGTATTGTGGAATGGGATCAATATCAATGCACCAACCTTAGGTCAGACGGATTTCTCGCTCATACCTCTTTTCCTTTTCGATGAAGTATCCATTCGTTACGGCAGTGCCAGTCCTTTATATGGGTCGGATGCGATTGGAGGAAGTATCCTGATAGGACAACGTGAACCGTTATTCAAAAACAATTTTGACGCAACATTGTATCAGCAATTCGGAAGTTTCGGAAAGGTTTCGACCGGAATTAAAGCTACTTATGGTAATGAACGATGGGAATTCCGCACAAAATTCTTCCGTTCAGTGATCGATAATGATTTCCCGTTCAACTCGCCGGCAGTCGGTTTTTCAAAAAACCAAAATCACGCGGCCGTTGAAAACTATGGCGTTGATCAACAGATTCATTTCAAAATATCAGAAAGCCAGCGGATCTCAGCAGAGGGAATGTATACTTATAACTTTCGTGAAATTCAGCCGGCCGTAACTAACGATTACGCCAATGAAACTCTTCTTGACCGCAACATCAGACTAAGCTTAAACTATCAAAATGATTCACGTATTGGGATACTTTCAGTGACAACGGGCTACGTCGTAGGCGATCAGGATTATCAGGACGATGTTGTGAGTAACGTAACCTCGAAGCAACTCACGGCACTCGTCAGTGTCGATAAGAGCCTGAACCCAAAGAACAATCTGCGGTATGGTCTTAATTATTCACACTACGCGGCTTCTTCGGAGAACTTTACTTCCTCGGTTTCGGAAAGCAGATATGACGCGTTTATTTCATTCCGCCATGCGCTGAGCCAATTTTGGCTGGTTAATGCAAACTTGCGTCAGTCATTTTACGCAGGTCGTTATGCCCCGTTTGCACCTTCACTTGGAACAGAATTTCAGGCGCTTCACCAGGATAATAACAAGATTGTCGTTCGTGCGCAGGTAGCCAGGGGGTATCGTGTCCCCACTCTAAACGATCGTTACTGGGTGCCTGGTGGAAATCCGGATGTTTTGCCGGAAGATGCGTTGCATGTAGAGACAGGGATCAATTGGTCGCGCAAAGTTGATACCTGGAAATATTCGCTTGACGGAACGATTTATAAAACCTGGATCAGTGACATGATAGTTTGGACTCCGTCTGGCAACTTATGGTCGCCAACAAATTTCCAGAAGGTTCAATTGTATGGCGCTGAGTTAAATGCAAAATCCATTTTTATTTCTGGAAATTATAAGTTGAGAACGGAGCTTATTTACAGCTTCACCAGATCACTTAATAAAACTGAAGAGGACCCTCTCTTCAACAACAAACAGCTCGCCTACGTGCCCTTGCATAGTGGGCGGCTGTTTGTATCGTTGGCCGTCGATAATTGGTCTTTTGATACAAGGCTCAATGTGACCGGGGTTCGTTTTACAACACTCGACAACGAAAAAAGCCAGTCATTGGATCCATATGCTCTGCTGGACACATCAATCAGCAAGAGGCTTTCGCTTTGGAAAACAAATTTTGATCTGCGAGCAGAAGCCTTTAATCTGTTTGATGTCTATTACGAAAACCTACAAAACCATGCTATGCCTGGCAGGCATTACGCTGTTAGTATTCTGATTAAACTTTAATAATAAACAAACCTTATGAAAACTTTTAGAGGACTTGGGCTGATCGTGTTGGCTGCTTGTTGTTTCACTTTGTCATCCTGCGATGACGACGATAATCAACCTGCGGGTGAGTTTGAGAGCGGAATTTTTGTGATCAACGAAGGTAACTTTCAGGACGCCGATGGAACCATAAGCTTTATCAATCCCAATGATGGTTCGGTAAAGCAGGATTTGTTTGGCACCGCTAACAATGGTCTCGCCCTTGGAGATGTTGTACAGTCTATGACGATTGACGGCGAGTTCGCTTATGTGGTAGTTAACAACAGCAATAAGATTGAAATCGTGAACCCCAATACGTTTGTAAGCGTGCACACACTTCAAGGACTTTCTCTTCCACGATATTTAACAACACTAAACGGAAAAGGTTATTTGACGGAATGGGTGAGCTTCACAGATCCCGGCAGAGTAACGATAATTGATCTTGAGAAACATATCGCGGGTGAATCAATAACGACAGATTATGGCGCTGAAAATATTCTTGCTTATAATGGGTTGCTGTATGTTTCAAATAGCTTCTCAAATACAGTTTCTGTAATCGATCCTGAACAGAAAGAAGTGATCAAAACCATCGCAGTTGGGAGTGGGCCGGGTTCCTTGTTGATTGATAATGATGATATGATCTGGGTGATATGTGCTGGCGGATATGATTCAGAATACAATCCTTTAAATGACGGCAAATTTGTCCGTTTGGATCCCGAAAAAAGTGAAAATGAATCAGCTGTTAGTGTTGTAAAAGAAATTGAGCTGGGCACTAACCTTACTGCAAAGGCAGCCATCAACAAAGCAATGGATAGTTTATTTTACTACTCCGGAAATTCCGTTTACGCAATGAGCACTTCAGCTACTGAAGCGCCGGCGTCGCCATTGCTCACGGAAGGTGAGGCAACAGGTTTTTATGGCATTGGCTTAGATCCTAAGGATGGCTTACTTTATTTGGCCGACACCAAGAATTTCGCAGGCAATGGAGTTGTTTACCGGTATACTCCTTCTGGCACTCCGGTAGATAACAAAGTGACTGGCCGTGGGCCGAATGGATTTGTCTTTAAGTAAATCTCTTATAATCACACACCCCCACACCAACTCATAACTCATAACTCATAACTTATAACTTATAACTCATAACTTTAGAATAAGATGAGTGATCAGGACAAACCGGATAAACCACTTTATTACATCGAGAATGGTCTCATTGTATTCACGGAGGCATATCATCTCAAACGTGGATATTGCTGCAAGTTCGGTTGCCGTCATTGTCCTTATGATCGCAAATCGGGTGTACCGCGCCTAAAGCAAGATAGGCATGACGTTGGGGACGGAGAAATATCAGAGCAATGAGCTCTCTTCAGGTTTTTTTCCTTCGCAACGCTTCATGGTAGGCGTCGAGCAATTGTTTTGCCGCTGACTGAGATGAGATCGCGGAACTTGAGACTTCTCCCTCCAACTTTTTCTGAAAATTTCTCAGCTCGTCGAACTGCTGTAAGTCTTTTTCAAGGAGTTGCGCAAAGCGGTCCTGAAACCAAGCAATGTTTTGCCTGCTCCTGTTTCTTAAAAGATATCCGGTCGACTTCGCGTGCTCATTTTGTTTTGTGATCATGTTCCAAACCTCTTCGATCCCGCTGCCTGTAGTTGCAGAAGATAACAGAACCGTTGGCTGCCATCCTGATTCAGGAACAGGAAACAAATGCAAAGCCTGTTGATATACGCCTTGTGCCTCAAAAGCATTTTTCAAATTACTTCCGTCCGCCTTGGTTATGACAAGTGCATCGGCAATCTCAATGATTCCTTTTTTCATACCCTGCAACTCGTCGCCGGCTCCGGCCAGCATGAGTAACAGGAAGAAATCTACCATGTTGCTGACCGCGATTTCGGACTGTCCAACACCTAACGTTTCGACGATGATCACATCGTAACCAGCTCCTTCGCAGAGGAACATTGCTTCGCGTGTATTGTGCGCGACTCCACCGGTCGCGGTGGCGGAGGAACTCGGCCGGACAAATGCGGAAGGGTGCCTGGATAGTTCTTCCATCCTCGTCTTGTCGCCAAGGATGCTTCCCTTTGTTAAAGGACTCGAGGGATCAATAGTGAGCACCGCTACTTTCTTTCCTTTATTCACGAGATATTTTCCGAAGCTCTCTATAAATGTGCTCTTGCCAACGCCTGGTACACCCGTAACTCCTATACGCAATGAGTTTCCGGTTTTCGGAAGGACTTTCTCTAGCAGTGATGCTGCCGGTTGGTGATCAGACTCAAGGTTGCTTTCAATTAGTGTAATCGCTTGACCAAGGATAACACGGTCACCGGAAAAGATGCCGTCCGCCAGGGAATTTATGTCAAGTCTTGTTCTTGCGTGCTTCAAATGGTACGTGGGAATGACAAGTTAAATTTCTAAATTTACTTGATACTTGATCTATCATTATGAGAAAATTTTGGATCGATTGCGTTATCGCGACTGCGTTTGTATTTCTGGCGATGTGGGGGATTTTTGGACTTACGCAGCTGAGAATTTTTAGCGAGTTCGATTCAATAGGAACTGCGCTTGGCGATGTCGAATTAACAGACTATGTTTTTAGCGGTCTTAGGGATGAGCCTAAAGTGGAGGAGAATGTAGTCGTTGTAAACATTGGCGCTCTCAGTCGTGGGGAAATTGCACAACAGGTAAAGATCATTAGTAGGTATAAACCGAAAGTAATTGGAATTGATAGCTTCTTTGATTGTTGGACAGGTTTAAGGGATACAGTTAACTGCCCGGCACTCATTGATACGTTGGGAAACCTGATGCTCGCCAATGCTATTGAAGAAGCCGGCAACGTGATTCTGGTAAGCAGTGTACAGCAAAGAGACTCGACGCTCGACGCAGACACCTTCGATTCGTTGCGTAGGTCGGATGACATGTTTCTTTCGGGCGCGTACCGTGATGGATATGCAAACCTTGAAACCGAAGCAGCCTATCAGGACGATTCGAAAACCTGTCGCAATTTTAACCCAAGGATCAAGGTCAAAGACAAATATTATTACGCGTTTTCAGTAGAGTTAGCCCGGGCATTTGATTCTTTAAAAACAGAGAAATTCCTGCAACGAGATGTTTATTCGGAGGTGATTAATTATAGGGGTAACGTGTCCGACATACATGGAATCACTAACTACCCTCAGATGTTTTACGCTCTGGATGTAGATCAGGTAATGAATGAAGATTTTGTATCCGAGTTACTCAAGGACAAGATTGTCATAATGGGCTATCTTGGCGAACGTATGGATGTAATGTCATGGGAAGACAAGTTCTATACACCTCTCAACAAAAAACTGGCTGGTAAATCCAACCCCGACATGTTTGGGGTCGTTGTCCATGCAAACATCATATCTATGATTTTGAAGGAAGATTATGTTCAGCAGATGGCGGACTGGCAGGAAGTTGTTATGGCAATAATACTTTGCCTGCTGAACGTGGCATTGTTTTCGCTAATAAACACCAACATGCCTTTATGGTATGATGGTATTACCAAACTGTTGCAGTTAATCCAATTGCTATTGTACAGTGTGTTAATGGTGCTAATTTTCCATTGGTTTAAATTTAAACTGAGCATAACGCTAACCTTGGCGGCGGTTGCGCTCGTGGGTGATATTTATGAGGTTTACATGAGCGTGATCAAGAATACTTTTCTTAAGGTTGTGCATTGGTTTTCGATTACCAGGAAGGATGACGACGTATTAATCGCTGAAACGCCCGAAAAACCCTAATTTTGACAACAATTAAAGAAATGAGACCGACAAAAATTGCCCTTCTTTTTGTTTTGATTTCCTCCCTTGCCAGTGCGCAGGATTACGCATTTAAGGTGCTAGCCAATAAGGGAAGCAACACGGTGAAATCAGGTGCCGATTGGGCTCCTTTGAAAACTGGAGCGACCTTGAAAAATGAAGATGAACTCAAGATTGTTGAAAACGCATATATCGGGTTGGTCTACAATACAGGCAAACCGCTGGAGTTGAAACAACCCGGAAACTACAAAGTTTCTGACCTTGCCACTAAGATGAAAGGAAGCACCTCAGTCCTTAACAAGTACACGGACTTTATCCTGAGTAGTAATGCCGAAGGCAAGAAAAATAAACTCAACGCAACAGGAGCTGTAAATCGCGAGGTTAAAGATCATTCCATTCACGTCGTGTTGCCGGACAATCAACACGCAGGTATCTACAATAACGTAGCAGTGGTCAACTTTGAAACTAAAGCTAACGGACCCTATATTGTTACCGTAAAAAATATGTTTGACGAAGAATTAAATAAGTTTGAAACGCCGGGAACGGCTTTCCAGATCGACCTTGCTGACGCGAAATATGTGAACGAAACAGCTGTCTTGATCGAGGTGAAATCTAAGGCTGATTCAAACATTGGTTCAAAACCTCGTCTTATTAAAAAACTGTCGCCATCCGAGCACGCTGCAGTAAAAAAGGCACTGGGTGAAATCAGCGGTGATGTGGCCGAACAAACTGCATTGAACAAAGTTATTCTGGCCCGATTCTACGAAGTTCATAACCTGATTATCGACGCAATCACTTCGTATGAAGATGCAATCAAAATGGCGCCCGACGTGCCCACATTCGAGGAAGAGTACCAATACTTCCTTACAAGACACGGACTAAAATAGACACTTAGACTCTTTAAATTTTTTGAAAAGCCGTTTTTACGGCTTTTCACGTTTTACGGGGATAGGGTATTCGCCCGGATTGTTTTATTTTTGGATAAACCCCTACTTCCACCAAACCAAAAGAACAAGTGTCCCGGGTGCGTATCAAGGGTGTTAAACTTAAACTTTCTTCACAGTCATGAAATCTAATGGGTTGGCATTAATCGTCGCATTGTTTGTCGCTGCCGGGCAGCTCAGCGCACAGGATTACGCATTTAAGGTGCTTGTCAATAAAGGCAAGAATGAACTCAAAACTGGCGAAACGTGGCAACAAGTCAAAGTGGGTTCTTCCCTTCAGTCGCACGATGAATTAAGAGTAGCAGAAAACTCGTACATCGGACTAGTCCATAAGACGGGAAAACCGTTGGAGCTTAAACAATCCGGCAAGTATAAGGTTATGGACCTCGCTGCCAAAATTGGTGGTCCAAGCGTGCTTAACAAGTATACTGATTTTATTCTAAGTACAAATACGGGACCGAAAACTAACCTTACGGCTACAGGCGCAGTTAACCGGGGTGATGCGTTCATTCAGGTTCACTTGCCAAAATCCGACGTGGTGTATGGAAATAATGTTACGATTAATTGGGACGAGGATAAAGAAAAATCTATTAAGCCCTATGTAGTAGTCTTTAAAAGCATGTTCGGTGATGAGTTAAATAAAGTTGAAACTAATGACCATTATGTGGTAGTAAATCTGGACGATAAGAACTTTGTAAATGAGGATAACATCATTGTCACAGTTTATTCAAAGACAGATCAGTCAAAAACCTCCGAAGACTACACCCTGAAGCGTTTATCCAAGGCCGATAAGGAGAGGATTAGGGCATTATTGGATGAAGTTCCAAAAGATTTATGGGAGCCAACAGCGTTAAACAAGTTTTACATTGGCGGAATTTTTGAGCAAAACGGATTGCTTATCGATGCGACCGCGCATTTTCTCGAGGCAACCAGGCTTGCACCTGATGTCACGGACTATAAGGATGACTACGATGCATTCCTTATCAGACACAATATCAAACTCCCTCCTCCTAAGAAATAGATCGTTAGTAAGGAAAGAATTTATTGCGACCCCGGATGACATAGATCCGGGGTTTCTTTTTTGAGCGTGTAATAGAGCCGGAGGCACCGTTGTTTAGCTTCATACCCATTCTTCATTCTTCATTCCTCATTCCTCATTCCTCCTTGCTCCTTGCTCATTGATTTGGCCAATAGGTATATTCTCCTAATTTTGTGCATCTCAAAAGCAAACAAACATTTCCATGAGTGTATTGGTTAATAAAAATTCCCGTGTAATCGTTCAGGGCTTCACAGGGTCTGAAGGTTCGTTTCATGCGGGCCAGATGATTGAATACGGAACTAATTTGGTAGGGGGTGTAACACCTGGTAAAGGTGGATCTGAGCACTTGGGAAGACCTGTATTCAATACTGTTAAAGAGGCTGTAGAAAAGACGGGCGCGGATGTGTCGATAATTTTTGTACCGCCCGCGTTTGCCGCAGATGCGATCATGGAAGCTGTCGATGCTGGAATAAAGGTGGTCATCACGATTACTGAAGGGATTCCTGTTAAAGATATGATGACCGCCAAGAAGTATCTTCAGAATAAAGGAGTTGTGTTGATTGGACCTAACTGCCCCGGTGTAATTACGCCAGGTGAGGCAAAAGTTGGTATCATGCCGGGATTCGTTTTCAAGAAAGGAAGGATCGGTATTGTTTCAAAATCCGGAACACTTACCTATGAAGCTGCCGATCAGATTGTGAAAGCGGGACTCGGAATATCAACTGCTATTGGAATAGGTGGAGATCCGATAATAGGAACACCTACCAAGGACGCAGTTGAATTGTTAATGAATGATCCCGAAACAGATGCTATTGTAATGATCGGTGAAATAGGCGGCAACTATGAACCTGTTGCAGCTCGTTGGATCAAAGAAAAAGGAAACAAGAAACCGGTTGTAGGATTTATTGCTGGTCAAACGGCACCTCCTGGCAGAAGAATGGGACACGCCGGTGCTATAATAGGAGGCGCAGATGATACTGCAGCAGCAAAGATGAAGATTATGAAAGAATGCGGAATCTTTGTTGTCGAGTCACCCGCGGAGATTGGCGAAACCATGGTCAAAGCTCTGTCAAAAAAATAAAACCAGCTTAGAAGCTGGCTTTAAATTCATTTTCAAGATAGTCATTGAGATTTTTCAAACCCCTCAACATGTTTACCTGTTCGGGGGCTTCTTCCGTATTATCGTTTTTGTAAAGCACCTCAACAAACAGGTCACGCAACATGTAAATGTGAATCTTGCGGCCATTTTTAGCGCGAGTCCCTAATGCAACACCTTTTTTTCTTAGGTACTGTACCTTTTTCTCGGTAGAGAGTCGCCTGAAGAAGAACTGGAGTATCATATACGTCATTTAGTTAGTTATATGATCTATTGCCAATTCCGGGCCATTCTATAAAAGGGTAAAATCTAAGCTTTTTGAGGGTTTCTGTACTGAAAGGTCTTGTTTTGGGATTGCGAATTCTTGCGTCGTCATTTGCAGAATTCCGGCCGTTTGGGATCGGATTCTTCGCCAAACCAGACCAGTCCGTATTCTTTGTAAATCCCTATTCCGATCGCCTGCCATTTAACTTTCTCCCATGTGCCAGAATTAATGAGAAGGGGGTTGTGGCCAGGACTTATTTTCCACCCATCTATTCCTTCCTGGGCATTTGCGCCAATCGAACTGTAATAAGCTATTTCAAACCCGTTTCCCTCGTAGCCTGCTATCTCTTTCGGTTTTTGCCACATGCAGCTTGCTGTTTTATGGTCATTCGTATAGCAACATGAAGTCCATTTGCCTTTAGTCGACCAGCTATGTGGGTTACATCGATTGTTTGTATCGAATTTGTAGTTTTCCGAAAGATCACGGGCATGGGTCTGAGCCACTAACGTCAGGCTCTCAGAGAGTGGGATTGGTTCAAGTTTTTTTGAGCGACGGTACTCCATAATAAGGTCATACAACTTCTTTTCCTCCTTCGTCAGGCAGGCCACGCTAACAACCTCGGGTCTGTGATGGAACCCCGTCAGGACTATCAAAACGATAATTGAAAATAACGTTTTCATGGCCTTGTATTTTATCCAATAAACGACTTATGAAATAAAATATCCTTCATTTCTGACCTTATTTTTATAATTTTCCGCGCTCAAAAAAGGGCAGTATTCGAATTCACATTAAAAGATATAACGATGAGCGATCAAAAAATTAGCATTAGTAACGGTAAGCTTAATGTGCCGGACAATCCAACGATTCCATTTATTGAAGGCGATGGTACGGGTATAGATATTTGGCCCGCATCACGACTGGTTTTCGACAAGGCTGTTGAAAAAGCCTACAATGGAAAACGAAAGATTAACTGGAAGGAAGTCCTTGCCGGCGAAAAAGCTTTCAATAAAACCGGAAGCTGGATGCCTGAAGAAACGCTCACCATATTTAAAGAATATCTCGTAGGAATTAAGGGCCCGTTGACTACACCGGTAGGTGGTGGAATTCGTTCGTTGAACGTGGCATTACGTCAGGAGTTGGATCTCTACGCTTGTGTGCGGCCAGTGCGTTGGTTTAAAGGTGTACCATCGCCCGTGAAGGAACCTCACAAAACAGACATGGTCATCTTTCGTGAGAACACAGAAGATATATATGCCGGTATTGAATTTCAGGAAGGCAGTGAAGAGAACAAGAAGTTCATGACGCTTCTGAAGGACAACTTTGCAAAGAGTTATAAAAAGATTCGTTTCCCTGAAACATCGGGAATTGGGATCAAACCCGTTTCAATAGAAGGAACAGAACGCCTTGTGCGCTCCGCTTTGAAATACGCTCTTGAACACAAGAAGCCGAGCTTAACCCTTGTTCACAAAGGGAACATTATGAAATTTACTGAAGGTGGATTTCGTGATTGGGGATATGAACTTGCAAAGAAGGAATTTGGTGCAGTTGACCTTGACGGAGGACCCTGGCAGGTGATCAACAACAATGGGCACAAGCTTATAGTGAAAGACGCGATCGCTGATGCTTTCCTGCAACAGATATTGTTACGTCCCGATGATTACTCAGTTGTAGCAACGTTGAACCTCAACGGTGACTATATTTCAGACGCACTCGCTGCAATAGTGGGAGGAATTGGTATCGCACCGGGTGGTAACGTGAACTATATTTCGGGTCATGCAATTTTTGAAGCAACTCACGGAACTGCTCCGAAATACGCTGGACAGGACAAAGTAAACCCAGGCTCGTTAATACTTTCTGGTGTAATGATGTTCGAGTATATGGGATGGTTAGAAGCTGCTGATCTTGTTTACAAGGGCCTTGAAGCATCTATTTCCAAGAAGAAAGTAACATATGACTTCCATCGACTAATGGAAGGCGCTACTCTGCTAAAGTGTTCGGAGTTTGCCAAAGAAGTCGTAGACAATATGTGACCCTAACGGTTAGATTGAGAAAAGCCGCTCCAATTCCGGAGCGGCTTTTTTTATTTTGGATTCGCCTCGTTCCTGAGTGTTGTTGCTCTTTTAATCTTTTGAAAGAGCGTTTA
>CAVZFT010000019.1:0-65391 GCA_963774615.1 uncultured Cytophagales bacterium | reverse complement strand
CTTTAATAATGATTGATGCGCGAACGGGATAGATTCGCTTGCTGTACCTGTTGATCAGAAAAGCAGCAACAAGGGCAGAATTACCGAAATTGCGATAATATACCACAGACGAATTATTCTGTCGAGGACACGTTTGAAATTGAGCTGGAGCCCTCCAGTCGTTCTTTCCTGGATGTGTCTCGGGCAATTCGGGTATGGTAAATTTTGTATTCAAGGGTTATAAAAAATGGAAACCATTAATGCGGCAAAGGAAATCGTAGCTGTGATTATCCCAATGTTAGCAACCCAGTACCTTCTGAAGGTGCGTTGCCTCAATGGAGGTACTATGATTACATCGTTTTGCTGGACATAATAGTGCTGGGATTCAATAAATTCTTCCTGGAGGAGATTGATATAATATATCTCTGTACTATCACCTTTTTGCCGAACAACCTTCACCAAACTCCTGTCGGCCAATTCGCCCAATCCACCTGCAAGCCCTATCGCCTCAGACATGGTTAATCTGGTATTTGTTGAAATCACCGTCTGCTCGCCATTTACTTCTCCAAGTACAGTAAAACGGAAGTTTAGCATCCTTACTCTAACGATTACATCGGCTACATATTTAGATGCCACAGCCCTTAAACTATCCTGAGCCTGAAAAAGCGTAAGTCCGGCCACTCTAATTTTGCCAAGGACTGGATATTCTATGCTCACCGTCTTTATTCACCAGAATACCACTGGCGGCAGCGGCATTTGCGCCACCAGCCACCCGGGCTTGCGTGCTAAGTTTTGCAAGAAAGTCAAATGCGTCATTTTCGTCGCTAAGTGTCTCAAATTGTACGCTTACGAGATCTAACGGTTGGATCCTGTATTCCTGTAATATTTAGCGCATGCGTTCGTAACACGGTATCCCTGGGGATCTCCTTGCGCTTCTTCAGTTCATCTTTGTTTTGAAAATAAACCAACTTCCTCGCTGGTACACAAGCACTGAATATCAACAAACTAGCTCCAAAAAGCAGCCAAATCCGGGTCATTATCGTCGTTTTTTTTCCTCTCAAAGCGGTAAATATAACAAATAACTAATGAGTTAGGGGTCCAAATATATGCCTAAATGTTGTGAAAACGGGCTTTTTGGCGATTAAGGCGACCAGGATATGCGCCGTACAAATATTCGGTTGCAACACAGCAAACTGGCGAAGCTCCAATAGCCATGGTCCGTATTTGCTGCCTGTACTTTGCTAAGTATAGAAAGCGCGTAACCATTCTTGGCCACACACACTGGTAACCGAAATTGAAATAACGCCAGAAATTAACGGCCGCCTATGCCCACTCGAATACTAGACGTACATTGCCCTGCTACAGCGTCGATTTTTGGCGGAATGGTCCATACAAAACCTGATGCATCCGTGGCATTTACGCACTGGATTGCTATCTCGCCTTTGTCGCTCGTATATCAGCAAGAATCCGTCGGCCTGTTTCGCGGTTGAGAGCCCATAACCTTCGCTTTAGGCTTTCAGAAATATGTACACAAAGAGGATGTAACACGGTTAACGTTAGTCCCACTCTACTCATTCGGGTTGTCTGTCATTCCAACGGGGCTGGATAATTCTCTTTTAGATATAAGAAAATTAGGTTGTTCGATTATAGCAGTGATCCTAAATCGATGTGTTGAGATTGTAGGCTGTTTATACTATTTTTCAACTTTTATAAGACCTGTTATGCTATTCAACTCCATCGAGTTCGCCATTTTTCTTCCTATAGTTTTTCTACTGTATTGGTTTGTTACTAATAACAACCTAAAACTGCAAAACCTACTCATTGTGGCAAGTAGTTTCATTTTTTACGGATGGTGGGATTGGCGTTTCTTTCCTTGCTGGTATTTAGCGCTAGTGTCGATTATTTCGTGGGTATCGCTTTAGAAAAACAGGAAGACGCTAAAAAAAGAAAGGCCCTTTTGTGGTTAAGTATTTCTGTCAACTTAGGATTGCTGGGTTTTTTTAAATACTACAATTTCTTTGCGGAAAGTTTCGTGGACACATTTACCTTCTTCGGTCAGAAAATTGCCGTGAGTTCCCTACATGTTACATTACCCGTGGGTATAAGTTTCTATACATTTCAGGCATTAAGTTATTCAATTGATGTTTACCGAAAGAAACTCAATCCGACCAAAGACCCGGTGTCATATTTTGCATTTATTAGTTTTTTTCCCCAATTGGTGGCAGGACCCATTGAACGAGCAACTCACTTACTTCCACAGTTTTTTACAAAGCGAACCTTTTCGCAAATAGATGGAACAGAAGGAATGCGCTTGATACTTTGGGGTCTGTTCAAAAAAGTTGTTGTAGCAGATAATTGCGCAATTTTTGTGAACGCTGTTTTTGACAATTATCCAAGTGCGACCAGCGCAGAGCTAGTGCTTGGCTCAATCTTTTTTGCCTTTCAGATATATGGTGATTTTTCCGGCTATTCTGACATCGCCGTTGGAACTGCGCGCCTATTTGGATTTCATTTGATGACTAATTTAGGAACTATCCGTACTTCGCACGGGATATAGCAGAGTTTTGGAGACGGTGGCACATATCACTAACTACTTGGTTTCGGGATTACTTGTATATTCCATTAGGTGGCTCGAAAAATGGTAAATGGACAGGCATTCGCAACACGTTTGTTGTATTTATAGTCAGTGGCTTTTGGCATGGTGCAAACTGGACGTTTTTTGTGGGTGTTGCTAAACGCATTTTACTTCCTACCTCTTTTAATAACCGGCCGCAATAGAACCCATTTAAATGACATAGCCGAAGGAAGTGCGCTTCCCTCAATAAAAGAAATATGCCAAGTTGCTCTTACATTCTCGCTAGTTTGCATTTCATGGGTATTCTTTAGGTCAGACAGCTTAGCTAACTCGCTTGACTATTTATCTCGGATTTTTAATCCCGCGACTGGTATAGTGAATAAAGGAGTAGGAGTCAACTTGATATTGATGATACTATTTATACTAGTGTTTTTTGAGTGGATATTCAGAAGGGATAATATTCCCTTTGCAAGGTGGTCTACTAACCGAACGGTCCGATATGGGGCTTACTCAATCGTAATCTTTTTCATTCTATTTTTTGGCGCATACGTTAATCCACAATCCTTTATTTATTTTCAATTTTAACCCCAATTGCTTGAAGTCCTTTGTTATAAAAATAATGCTGCTCATTATGATCCTGCTAGGATTCATGTTTAGCTATGGCTTTTTCTGTGATTGGTTTTTTGGAAGCCCTGATTTTTTAGACTACAAGACCAACAAATGGGCGTGGTCAATTAAACAAAAAAATCAAAAATGCGATTTCGCAATTTTAGGTTCAAGTAGAGCCTACCGGTCTTTCGACATGATTCAATTAAGTCGCTTAACAAATAAAGTATGCATCAACCTTGGCACTAACGGTTCAGGTTACGTCGACAACTACTTAATTCTCTATTTATTTCTAAAGAACAATAACGCAATCAATACTTTGTTGCTTCAGGTCGACATATACTCACTAAATTCAAAAAAAAGTTTTAGGAACGCATTTCATACGCATGAATTTCTACCCTATTGGCAAGACAGTATAGTAAAGGTAAGTCTAAATCCATATCTCGATAAAAAGGAATTATTTGTCTGGAACTGGGTACCGCCAATTAGATACTTCAAATACAATAAATACTTTTCACCGCAAGAGGTGATTAGACGCGTCCGGCTCAGAAATTCCGACAATTCGCCCTTTGACAAAACTTTAGGCGGGCCCACTGATAATTCACTCGATGAACGAGAACTGCAGGATAACTTCATTATAACATCAAATCAGAAAAGAAGCTTGGCTGACCTGGATATTGAATATCTAAATAAAATAATAGCTCTTTGTAAAGAACACAATATCAACATTTTGGCATTCAAGGCCCCTGAACTGTTGGCACACCAAAAATCAATATTGAATTACGATGACCTCGGCATGAAAATAGATTCTATTTTAAGAAACAATGATATACTCTACATAAAGCCTAAGCCAAGTATTGAAACAGCGAACAATAGTTTTAAGGATCCAACTCATTTAAGTGTATCTGGAAGAAAAACATTTACTCAATTTTTTGCAGAAACGATAATTAATGTTGGCAACTAACGGACTAGAAAGGTTTTACTAGTAAACGGGTGAGAAATGACAGGCTGCGACAATGGCCTCGCCGCTACCGTCGACCAGTTTATTTAACGCTGGTTTTCATCCTACAACGGCGTCGTCTCCAACTCCTCATTGATTTTCTTCACGACAGTATCGATCTCCATCGCCTGGTCTTCCATTTTGGTCATGAAGAAGTTGTAGTCGGGGTTGGGGTCGAGCTTGTGGACGTTGATGAGTCCGAGCAGCCGGGCAACGGGACCACGAAGGTGGTGGGCATTGGTGTATGTGTATTTCAAGAGCATCTGGTTCTGGGCGTGGACCTTTTCGGTGCGTTCCATTACCATTTGTTCAAGGTTGCGGTTGAGTTCGTTGGTGCTTTCGTGGCTTTGGAGAAGTTCTTCGTGTTGTGCCTCGATCTCGTTGGCTTTGCTGACCAGCTCGATGTTGGCGTTGCGTAAGGCAAGGTTTATTTGATCATACCTGGATTTAAGGACCACGGTACAATAGCTTAATACGAAATAAAGTACGCCGTAAGTGATAGCTACCGTGATTACTTCACTTGGGTCTGGCGAAATGCGGAGAGAAGGAACTTTTACCTGAATAAGAAATACGGCGAGGATACATAGGGCCGTGATCACGTGCATCACCCACATAGTTGTTCCGGACAACAATATAGAAAAGAGGAAACCGACGATAAGGATCACGGACATCGACGACGTAGTGTTCAGTGGTACCACCAGGCATTGATAGACCATCGTCGCCAGCGTCACGCAACACACGATCATCACCGATGCGGTATAGAATCTTTTCATCAGCGCTAATGAGAGCAGGCAGGAAGTAAGTATCAGTACATCGATGATGATGGAAAGGGTGTCTTCGATGTAAATAAGGATATCCGTGACTAAGATAAGAAGGATCCCGGCGAGGATGATCCATAAGAGGTTGCGTAGAAAAAATCGTTCTATACTTGGTGTCTCTCCCATAATTTCGGATTGGACGGTTTAGTGTGCAAGGTAATGAGAATTTGGGAGTTGGTGGTGAGTTGAATGGGCATGGGGTGTGGGTGTGGGGTTAAACCGCGGAGGCGGGAAGGCGCAAAGGTTAGAAGCCATTTACAAACCTTCTGAAGCCCTGCTTTATAAGGGGCACATTAAAATTAATAAGGAAGCCCAGACGTTTGTTGGCTAGCTTAAGGTAACTGATAAGTTGGGCTTCGTGAACTGGCAGTAGTCCTTCGACAGCTTTAAGTTCGAGGACAATTTCATTTTCAACGAGCAAATCGATTATATAGTCTTTGTTGAGTTGTATCCCTTTGTAAACTAACGGTACCGGCACACACTCAGCAAATTCGATTCGCCTTAATTCTAATTCTTTCGCCAAACATTGTTGATATACGGATTCAAGGAGTCCCGGACCCATCTCTTTATGTACACTTATTGATGAATCGAGAATTATTGAAGACAGTGAATTAAGGTGTTCGCGCTCTAAGAGAGTTTCAATTGGCATAACAGGAATGATAATTTATCTAACTCGCCTGGGCAATATAAAAAACAATAGGGGCTGAATTGCTTCCAGCCCCCATCGGAATTCCTGATCAAAATCTTTGCGCCTCCCCGCCTCTGCGGTGAAAAAAGACGATTTGATAAATCTCTATTCGTGGAAATTATACACCCTGAACCCACCCTGCTTCAACACATTCTCACCACGCATCAGCTCGATGTCGGCGTCGACCATTTCGCGAAGAAGGGCGTTGACATCATACTTCGGATTCCATCCTAATATTGATTTCGATTTTGTAGGATCACCCAACAAAAGATCAACTTCTGTAGGACGGAAGTAACGGGGATCTATTGCGATCACCTCCTGCCCGGGTTTCAGGCAGCAACCATCAACGACATCGCTCACCGATTCGATGATACCTACTTCTTCAACTCCCTTTCCCTTGAATGCTAATTTTGCTCCCACGTGCTCAAAGGCACGGATAAGAAATTCGCGTACGGATGTCGTTTCTCCTGTGGCTATAACATAGTCATCCGGCTTTGGTTGCTGGAGGATCAGATACATTGCTTCGATATAGTCGCGGGCATGTCCCCAGTCGCGTTTGGAGTCGATGTTACCCATGTATACTTTTTGTTGTAACCCGAGGACCATACGCGCTACTGCCCTCGTTATCTTTCGCGATACGAAGGTTTCGCCGCGCAAAGGGGATTCGTGGTTGAAGAGAATACCGTTGCAGGCGTACATGTCATAGGCTTCGCGATAGTTAACCGTGATCCAGTAACCATAAAGCTTTGCTACTGCATAAGGCGACCGTGGGTAGAATGGTGTTTTTTCCGATTGGGGTATCTCCTGCACTTTTCCGTATAATTCTGACGTGGACGCCTGGTAGATCCGTGTTTTTTCCGTTAGACCGAGCAAACGCACTGCTTCAAGGATACGCAGCGTTCCTATTGCATCGGTGTTGGCCACGTATTCCGGCATATCAAAACTTACGCGCACGTGGCTCATAGCCCCCAGGTTATAAATTTCATCAGGTTGAATTTCCTGAATAAGGCGTATAAGGTTGGTGGAGTCCGTCAGGTCACCGTAGTGGAGCTTCAGCCGAGCGCCTTTATCATGCGGGTCCTGGTAGATGTGATCAATGCGTGCCGTATTGAACAGGGATGACCTTCTCTTTAGGCCATGAACTTCATATCCCTTTTCCAATAAAAACTCCGCGAGGTAAGCGCCATCCTGGCCTGTAATTCCTGTGATAAAAGCTTTTTTCATTTTGTTAATTAGTTATTCGTTAATCGTTATTCAGTTAATCGTTATCTCACTTCTAGCGCCTATCAGGTTGGACCAATGCACTACCTCACACTCAAGTCACCTAAGGCATTCAAGCTACTCAGCTCAACACCATCTTGCTCAAAAAATCCTTATAAGTTACTGCAATTCCTTCTTTTAACGACGTCTTATGGCTGAACCCCATATTATGAAGTTTTGTCGAGTCCATCAACTTACGTGGCGTTCCATCCGGCTTTGATTTGTCAAAACCAATCTTGCCTTTAAATCCAACCGCTCGGCAATAATTTGCGCCAACTCGAGTATCGTGACTTCTTCTCCCGTACCAATATTTATGATATCCGGCTTATCGTGCTTCAACATCAGGAAGAGACAGGCAGCTCCAAGGTCATCAGCAAACATGAACTCACGCAACGGTGTTCCTGTTCCCCAGATCACAACTTCATCGAGACCTTGTTCTTTCGCCTCATGAAATCTTCTTAGCAACGCAGGCAGAACGTGTGAATTCTGTGGGTGATAATTATCTCCAAAACCATAAAGGTTCGTGGGCATTGCCGAAATGAAATGGCGTCCATGTTGTTTGAAGTACGCCTGACAAAGTTTGATGCCCGCGATCTTTGCTATCGCATAGGCTTCATTTGTTGGCTCGAGATAGCCGCTCAGCAAACTTTCTTCCTGTATCGGCTGGGGGGCGAACTTTGGATAGATGCAAGACGAGCCCAGAAACAATAGTTTTTTGATATTGTAGCGGAATGATGCCTCGATGACGTTATTCTGAATCATGAGGTTATCATAGAGGAAGTCGGCGGGATATGTATTGTTTGCCATTATTCCTCCCACTTTTGCTGCGGCAAGAAACACGTACTCCGGCTGTTCTGATTTAAAGAAATGATCGACATCTGCTGTGTTTCTCAAATCCAGCTCTTTGGAAGTAGCAACAACAATATTGTTGTACCCTTCCTTATCGAGCTTCCGGTGGATGGCAGAGCCCACCATTCCTCGGTGCCCGGCTATGTAGATCTTTGAGTCCTTATTCATTTGGTTCTCTTATTTCCCGTTACTATCCCACTTCAAAAGGTAAATATACGAATACAACCTTTTCCTGGGTTAATAACATTTCGGCAGCAAATATTGGAATATCGATCTCTCCTGGTGATGATCAAAGTCCTTAAGGCCGACAATTTTTGTCACGTGAATACGCGCAGCTAGAATCGCCCTAATCAAGGGGACTTTAAATGCACATTGCCAAATCAATCAATCTCCCTTCGCAAACTCACTAAATGTTCAGCTCCCAGAAAAGCCGGGCGATACTGCCATTTGAACTATTTGGAACTGAATAAAAGTTCTTCGCAAAGGATTGCGGACGAATAACCACCTGTTCACCGAACCAGAAAATAAGGATTCAGAAGGTTCTCTTTGTTATAGATCAGCGGCCTCTCTGATCCAAACTCAAGCACCCGTAGTCCCGTCTCGATAACGATTGCGTGAGCCGCCGCGGTATCCCATTCCATTGTTGGCGCATAGCGTGGATAAACGTCTGCTTTACCCTCGGCGAGTAGCATAAACTTCAGGCTGCTGCCCGCAGATACCAGTGTGGCGTCACGCAAACCATCAATAAACTCCTGGGTTTCGGGATTCATATGCGACCTTGAAGCTACAACCCTCAATCCCGGCTGACTCAAATCAACGGGTGGCCTGAAGGCAAGTTTAACGTCTTTCCCATTTCTTCTCAGGTAAGCTCCTTTGCCAGCAGCTGCATAGTACACATCCCCCGTCACCGGCACAGCTACTACACCGAGTATTGTATTTTGGCCATGGATCAGCGCGATGTTTACAGTAAACTCGTCATTGCGTTTGATGAACTCTTTGGTGCCATCCAGGGGATCGACCATCCAGAAGTATTCCCAGTTCTTCCTCGTTTCGTAAGGAATCGCTTTACCTTCTTCTGAAAGCACGGGAATACTCGACGCTTCAAGTGCGGCAACTATGCTGCGATGAGCATTTTTATCCGCGATAGTAAGTGGTGATTTGTCCCCCTTCGCCTCCGCCTGAAAATCTCCGGAATGATAGACGGTGAGTATTTCTTTAGAAGCTTCGATCGCTGCTGCTATTGCGAGGTCGAGGAGTTGGGTGATGTCTTTGTTCAAGATCCGTTAATCGTTATCCGTTATCCGTTAATCGTGGTGTGAGTGTGAGTGTGGGTGTGTTAACCGCGGAGGCGCGAAGACGCAAAGGTTTCGCAAAGAAAGTTCGGAGTTGGACATTCATACTCACCGGTGACGTCAATCGTAAGCTCGCTGCATTCAAAGTCCCCTTTAGCGATTTAGGGATCACACCCATGCCCACACACACGATTAACGTTTAACGATTAACGGATAACGGTTCTTCAAACTATCATCCCCGCCGCCACCGTTTCATTCGTTCCCTCATCCACCAATATCACACTTCCCATAATCCTGTTCTTCCTATAACTGTCGAAGTTCAACGGTTGGGCTGTCCTGATCTTTACCCGGGCGATCTCGTTCATCTGCAACTGATCGACATGCTCCACGCGATGAAGCGTACTGATGTCGAGCTTGTACTGAATTTCTTTCAAGACTCCCCTCACTTCTCTTGTTGTATGCCGCACGTAAAACTTCGAGTTCAGCTGCAAAGGACGCTGATTCATCCAGCACAGCATCAAGTCCACATCCTGTTCAGCTTGCGGATGGTTGTTCGGCTTGGCAATGACATCTCCCCGGCTAATATCTATTTCATCTTCCAGTGTCATGGTAACGGACATAGGTGCAAACGCTTCGTCCAGCTTTTCATCACCCAGGTGAATGGATTTTACTTTTGAAGTGAATCCCGAAGGCATTACCAAAACTTCATCGCCGGGTCTGAATATCCCTCCTGCAACACGTCCTGCATATCCGCGGAAATCGTGATGCTCTTTTGACTGTGGACGAACAACGTATTGCACCGGGAACCTGCTGTCGATATGGTTGTAGTCACTTTCAATGTGCACACTCTCCAGCATATGAAGCAGCGTTGCCCCCTGGTACCATGGCATGTTCTCTGAACGGTTTACGACGTTGTCACCGTTAAGCGCGCTGATGGGAACGAATTGAATATCAAAAACCTCCAGCTTGGAAGAAAATGCTTTGTAATCCTCGACGATCTTATCATAAACCTGTTCGTCGTAATTCACAAGATCCATCTTGTTGATACAAACAATAACGTGAGGGATCTTAAGAAGCGAAGCAATAAAAGAATGACGGTGTGTTTGTTCGACCATACCTTTACGGGCGTCGATAAGAATAAGAGCAAGGTTGGCGGTTGATGCGCCTGTCACCATGTTCCTTGTATACTGAATATGACCAGGTGTATCTGCAATGATAAATTTCCTTTTCGGTGTAGCAAAATAACGGTAGGCCACATCGATAGTGATCCCCTGCTCCCGCTCGGACTTCAGTCCATCCGTTAGCATGGAAAGGTCGACATAGTCAAAACCTTTTTTCGCGCTGGAGGCTTCCACCGCTGCAAGCTGATCCTCGAAGATAGACTTGCTGTCGTACAACAATCTTCCTATGAGGGTGCTTTTTCCGTCGTCAACGCTTCCTGCTGTGGTAAACCTGAGTAGTTGGTTGCTCATTTTATGTCTCTTTCCTTTATTCTAATTATGTGCGAAATTCAGTTATGAGTTATGAGTTATAAGTTATGCCTGCCCGTCCGAAGCGCTTCGCGTAGGCGGGAGTTGAGGCATGGGTGCGGGTTCGGGGTGTGAGTGTGATATGTACCCAACTTCATTTAACAATCACACTCACACCCACACCCACACACCAACTCATAACTCGTAACTCATAACTCATAACTCTAAAAATATCCGCTTTTCTTTCTGTCCTCCATTGCTGTCTCGGAGCGTTTGTCATCTGCTCTTGTTCCCCTTTCCGTTTTCCTGGAAGCGGCAACCTCTTCAATTATCTTTTCCACTGTATCTGCTTCCGATTCAACTGCTCCCGTTATCGGCATATCGCCGCAGGTACGGAAACGAACCGTCATCTTACGCGGCTTTTCACTTTCTTTAAGCTTCAGCCAGGGTGAAGTAGAGAGAATGGCTCCATCGCGGAATATCACTTCGCGCTGATGGGCATAATATAATTTCGGAATGGGAATTTTTTCAGTGTGAATGTATTGCCACACGTCCATCTCCGTCCAGTTTGAAATAGGGAAGACACGGAAGTGTTCGCCGATATGTTTGCGTCCGTTGAATAAATTCCATAGTTCGGGTCGTTGGTTTTTTGGATCCCACTGTCCGAACTCATCACGGTGAGAGAAGAATCTTTCCTTTGCACGCGCTTTTTCTTCATCGCGCCGCGCGCCACCCATGGCCGCGTCGAATTTATGTTTCTCGATGGTGTCGAGCAGCGTCACTGTTTGAAGGGCATTACGACTGGCATTGTAGCCGGTCTCTTCTTTTGCGCGTCCGGTGTCGATACTTTCCTGCACTGATCCAACGACAAGTTTTACTCCCAGCTCGTTGATCAGCCAATCGCGGTACTCCATTGTCTCAGGAAAATTATGTCCTGTGTCGATATGTACGAGAGGAAAAGGAATACGAGCCGGAGCAAACGCTTTCCGTGAAAGATAGGCTAGCACGATGGAGTCTTTTCCACCGGAAAAAAACAAAGCAGGTCTTTCAAATTGCGCCACCACCTCACGGATGACAAAAATTGCCTCCGATTCCAGCTCCTTTAGATGACTTAAGTAATACATTCCGTTATCCGTTAGTTCCACCCCCCAACCCCCTCTAGGGGGAGCATGGATTGTTTAATTAGTTGCATTTAATCTCTGCGAAACTCCGCCTCCGATGTATCGGGGCCTCTGCGGTGAACACACCCGCACTCACACCCACACACCCAGGTACCCAGGCACCCAGGCACCCACTAGCCTATCTCGCCACCTTCGGCAAAACCACCTTCATCAGCCTATCAATCGACTCCTCAACGCTAAGACTATCTGTTGGTATCCTTATGTCGGGAGATTCAGGCACTTCATAACGCGCATGAACACCCGTAAAGTTTTTCACTTCACCCGAGCGGGCTTTTTTATAAAGGCCCTTCACGTCGCGCTGCTCGCATAGTTCCATGGGTGCATCCACAAATACTTCTATGTAGTTCTCGGCACCGACGAGATTTTTCACTTTTTCACGATCAGTCTTAAACGGCGATATAAACGCCGATAAAACTACAATCCCCGAATCCAATAGCAACTTCGACACTTCTCCTATACGCCTGATGTTTTCTATTCGTCCTTCTTCGGTAAACTCAAGATCGCTATTCAATCCTGTACGAACGTTATCACCATCGAGAAGGTAGGTCTTGAACCCCTGGGCATGAAGCTGGGCTTCCAGTTGAACGGCCAGTGTCGATTTACCTGAGCCGGACAATCCCGTAAACCATATCAGTCTTGCATGCTGACCCAACAGGTCCTCACGCTGCTGCTTGCTTACTTTTGTTTGTATCGGGTATATGTAATCCACCTTAAATGAGCTTATAGAAAAATGAAATAAATCCAACGCAAACTACTATATAAATAAGCGTAAAGATCGTACCAACGCGTATAAAATCTTTAAATGTATACCCTCCAGGACCGTATACCATAAGGTTCGTTTGATAGCCTATCGGGGTCATAAAATCACCTGACGCTGCAAACGCTATGGCTGCAAAAAACGGTGTATACGGAAGGTTCATCTGCTGAGCCATCGACATGGCAATTGGAAATACGATTGAGACGGCGGCGGCATTCGTTATGAGTGACGTCAATATGATGGTAACGATAAAAAGCGCAGAAATCACACCTACGGGGCCCAGTGTCTTACCCGCCGCAATCAGACCGCCGGCCACGAACGCGGCCGTTCCGGATTTTTCGAGAGCGACGCCGATGGCAAGAGAACAAACGAGCACCATCAAAAGACTTAGATCCAGCTCGCGCCTTATTTCGGCGATGTTCAACACGCCCATGAGAACGAGGAATAATAATATTCCGACGCAAACATTAAACAATGGCAGCACTCCTGTGATCCCTATGATCAAGGCAGCAAAAGCTCCCGCTCCCACCCATTTAAGAACTTTGGATTTAGGTGGCGCTATCTTTTGAGGAATGGACACGAAGAACAGGTCGCGCTCATGATTACCGTTCTCGCGATTCTCACGCGCGAGCAGTAACAAGAAATCGCCTCCGGCTAATGTCATTTCTCCAACTTTGCCAGGAACCTGTTTACCATTGCGATGGATCGCGATGATCGATGCATTGAAAATTTTTCTAAAATCGGAGTCCTTGATACGCACGCCGATCAGGTTCGAGTTCGCTGGAATGACCGCTTCAACAAAATGAAACTGTCCTTCCACTTCCAGCTTATCCTGTTTCGGAACGCGAAGGCCATTATCGTCCTTTATAAGATTGTAAATGGAGGCAGTGTTGCCGGAAAAAAACAACAGGTCCCCCGCCTCAAGCACCTCTTCCGGTGACACCGGCGAAATTATCTTGTCATCGCGGATGATCTCCACAAGGAAAATATCCTGCAAATTCCGGAGACCCGCATCTTTCACACTCTTGCCGCTAAGTCGCGAACCGGGGAAGATCTCTGTTTCGACGATGTACTCCTTGAGGTTTTCGCGCAATGCTTCGATCTTATTTTCATTTGAAGGCAACAGGTTATAGCCAACAAAGTAGAGGTAAATCCAACCAAGGATGGTGACGATTACGCCCAGGTAGAGGAAGTCCTCAACGCCCAAGCAACGGAAGATTATACTCTGCGATCAATCCGTTAAGTACCAGGTTTGTTGAAGTTCCGATCACCGTGATCATACCTCCCAGGATTGTGGCAAATGACAAAGGGATCAGGAACTTGGATGCGGGATTACCCGTCTTCTCTGCCCAGTCCTTGACATAGGGGATCATGAAGGCCACGATCGGCGTATTGTTAAGAAATGCTGATATCGTCGACACCGTAAACATCATTCGGAGCAGGAACGCTTTGGGCTTCAGCCTTGGGTTGAAAAGACGGCTGAAAATTTCAGAACCGTAGATCAGACGGATGCCGGCCGTAACAAGGACTAAAAGGAAAATGATGATGATTTGTTGGTTCGAGAGACCCTTAAGCAGCTCCATGGGAGTGATAATGCCGGGCAACAGCAGAGCTACAGTACAGATAAAGAACGTAAAGGCCGGATTGAAAACTTCCTTATAGAGGGCAAAAACAAGGAAAATAACGACAAGTAACGTGTAGAGCTGAACAAAATTTAAGTCCACTAATTCTGTAGATTTTTCGCGCAAAGGTATCAATTCTGATGAAATGAGCAAGCAGCGGTCACCGTCTTCTGGCAGTACTATCGGATGGTAAGTGGTGAGTAGTAATTGGTAAGTAGTTAGAGGTGCGGTTAAATGAGATTCGGATATTAGGTGGCTGCGGATTTTCCACAGAATGAAGCGGATTTGTTAATCATGGAATTCAGCATTTTTCCCAGGGTATCGTATTTCTCCAATAATCTAGTTGATATTTCAGGTGAAAGATATGCGCAGTCTTGAGCGGCTTCAATCCAGTGCTGGGTCTCGAGTTCTTCTCCGACAGCATCAGTAAGTTTGCTTACAAAGTGTTTCTGATACCTTCTTTTGGCCCACGCCTCCGCTATTTGCGCCCCAACTGATCGCGATGATCTTCTAACCTGATCCGTAAGTGAATACGTTTCTTCTTTCGGAAACTTCATCGAAATATCAAAAATCTCTTTTGACAATTGCCTTGCAAGTTTATACACCTCAAGGTCTCTAAAGCCTTTTACAAATTCCATATTCTGACAACGTTAACCTCTAACCTCTGCTAACCACTTACCTCTTACTACCAACCTCTTACTACTAACTACTTACTACTTACCTCTAACTACTAACCTCTTACTACCCTCAGCTCTCAACTCCCGCTCTTACTCATCGTCCAGTACTTGAGGATCATCTTTAAGAACGACTCCATCTCCTTCAAAGGGATCATGTTGGGTCCGTCGCTCAGCGCTTTCTCTGGATTAGGGTGTGTTTCGATAAAGAACCCGTCAACTCCCGCCGCGGCAGCTGCCCTGGCAAGGAATGGGGCAAACTCCCGCTGGCCGCCAGACGACCCTCCTTTCCCTCCTGGCTGCTGTATAGAATGAGTGACGTCGAAGACAACGGGTGTATACTGCCGCATGATGGGAAGGGACCGCATGTCTACCACCAGTGTATGATAGCCGAAGCTTGCACCACGTTCCGTTAGAAAAACATTTTCATTGCCCTCCGCTCTCACTTTATCCACAGCGTACTTCATGTCCTCCGGTGCCATGAACTGGCCTTTTTTGATCTTGACGGCTTTGCCTGTTCTTGCCGCAGCCTTCAAAAGATCGGTCTGCCGGCACAGGAACGCCGGTATTTGAAGGACATCCACGACCGTTGCAACTTCTTCACATTGATAAGATTCATGAACATCCGTTACTATCGGAACTTCCAGGTCCTTTTTTACCCGCGATAAAATCTCCAACCCTCCTTCAATGTTAGGTCCCCGGTACGAGCCCGATGAAGTTCGGTTAGCTTTGTCGAACGATGACTTGAAAACGTAGTCAATCCCGAGGTCCTGACAAATAGCCTTCACTTTGCTTCCCGTCTCCATACAAATATCATAACTCTCGGCAGCGCATGGACCGCTGAACAAAACCATGCGGTCACCGCCAAGCGTAATGTTGTCTGTAACCTTAACTTTTTCCTTGAATATGTCCATACTTCGTCGAAATCGATTTAACCGACCTGCTTGATTATCGCCTCCAGTTCACCGCGGGAAGCCAGCACCAGGTCGGCAACCTCACGAAGAACACCATTCCCACCTTTCGCATTGGTGACAAGATCTACCCGTTGTTTGATATAACCAAAAGTATCCGAGGGACAGACACTCAATCCTGCCAGGTTGAATACAGGAAGATCATTTATATCATCGCCGATAAATGCCACTTGTTTTGTCTTGAGTTTATAATGGCTGACAAGTTTTTCAAAAGCCGATGCTTTATCCAAAATACCCTGGTGACAGAAATCAATTTTCAACTCCGCACAACGCTTTGAAGTAGCTTCTGATTCCCGACCTGAGATAGCACCCGTAAGGATACCGGCCCTTTTCAGATAGCTTACAATCAATCCATCCTTTACGTTAAAATTCTTGATCTCTTTCCCGGATCCGTCATAAATAATCTTGCCATCGGTTAACACACCGTCGACATCAAAGAAAATTGCAGTGATGTTGCCGGACTTTTTAACCTGTTCCTTGGTGTATTGTGATAGTATCTGTTTCAAATCAATTCAAAAATAGAATTTCCACGCTGAAGTCCGAAAATTAAAAAAAGCTTTTCTGCAGAACAGGCCGTTTCGGACTGCGGAATGTTTCAGGCCAACATATCATTTTATAGTTTTACATTCGAAGATTCTAAAGGCTGAGCGACCCCTCGTTAATACTTTATGCGTGTTCTTAAGTTCGTTATTTCCCTTTGCACGACGTTTTTGCTCATATATTTCCTGGATAACAGGTGGGTGATCAAGGGTAATCCGATTCCCCCCATTGGTAAATTCATTGACCCATTCAATGGTTTCTGGAGAAATATCGAGCCTCATGATTATAAAGGTCCTGAATCGCTAACCCTTCCGGGATTGCAGGAAAACGTATCGGTTACATTCGATAGCCTGCTGGTTCCTCACATTTTTGCCAATAATGACCTCGATCTTTATTATGCTCAGGGCTACATCACCGCCAGATACCGGCTTTGGCAGATGGAATTCCAGACACATGCCGCCGCCGGACGCGTATCTGAGATCACTGGCGCTGGAAACAACGACGCTGTTCTGAACTATGATCGTGGACAAAGGAGGTTAGGCATGGTTCATGCCGCCAAACGTGCACTGACTGCGTTGTCTGAAAATCCCGAGTCCCTCCTTATGGTTGAAAAGTACACGGAGGGTGTAAACGCATACATTCAGAGCCTCCGTTATAAAACCCTTCCTTTCGAATACAAACTTCTCGACTATACGCCGGAACCGTGGACTACTCTTAAATGCGCGCTGCTGCTGAAGTACATGGCACAAACGCTCAACATCGACGACAAGGACATGGAGATGACAAATGCATTGAAGCTGTTTGGTCCGGAGATGATCGAAGTACTTTATCCGGATCGTGAAGACGTTGGAAATCCGATCGTTGATAACAGCGGTGGGTGGAAGTTCAGGATCGACTTACCCGACTCTATTCCAATGGCTGTTCCACAGGAATTAATTGCGATCACGAAACTCTCGGAACACGATCCGACAACCGGAAGCAACAATTGGGCTGTGAGCGGAAGCAAAACAGCGACAGGCTCACCCATTCTTTGTGGTGATCCGCACCTGAATCTCAACCTTCCATCTCTCTGGTATTCGATTCAGCTTAATGCACCGGGTGTCAACACCATGGGTGCATCACTGCCGGGCACGCCGGGTATAGTTATAGGCTGCACTGATTCAATTGCCTGGAGTCTTACAAACGCACAACGCGATCTTGTCGATTGGTTCAAGATTACTTACCAGGATAATTCCCGTTCTAAATATCTGCTGGATGGTCAATGGGTGGATACCCGAAAAATGATAGAGGTCTTCAATGTACGGGATCGTGGTTCCTTTGCTGATACAGTGCTTTATTCGTACTGGGGACCCGTTACATACGACAGGAATTTTATGCCCAACAACAATCACAGTGAGTATGCATTCAGATGGATATCACACGATCCATCGAATGAGGTAACGGCTATTTACAAGTTAAATCGCGCGCTGACTTATGACAGGATTTATGGACGCATTGGATTATTTCGGATCGCCGGCGCAAAACTTCGTATTCGCTTCAACTTCGGGAGACATTGCAATGCGGGTACAGGGAAAGTATCCCATAAGGCGACCGTTGGAGGGGAAATTTGTTATCGACGGGACACGGAAATCAAATGGTTGGAACGCTTTCATCCCCAACGAACAGAACATCTATCATAAAAACCCATCGAGGGGTTTTGTAAGTTCCGCGAACCAATATCCTGTCGACGCAACCTATCCGTATTACATTACGGCTACCAGCTTTGAGGCATACAGGAACCGGAGAATAAACAAGCTCCTTGCTGAACTGAACTCGATCACTCCGCAGGACATGATGAAACTTCAGAATGATAATTATAATCTGAAAGCAGAAGAAAGCCTGCCCTATTTCCTTCAGCAGCTGGATTCGACCACGCTGACGCCGGAAGAAAAGCGGGCTTATAAGATCCTAAAGGAATGGAACTATGTTAATGACAAGGATTCCGAAGGCGCCTCTTATTACGAAGCGTGGTGGGATAACCTTATGCCTATGGCCTGGGATGAAATGGAGGATCCGAGGGTCACGTTAAAGCGACCCACTACCTACACAACGATCAAACTGTTGAAGGAGAAGCCGACCTTTGCCTTGTTTGATATTCAAGGCACGCAGGAAAAAGAAACAGCGCAAGTAGTTATCCGAAACGCATTCTTTTTTGGCGTCGAGGACATCGAAGAATGGAGAGGGGAACACGGCGGGTCGAATGTATTTTGGGGCGACTATAAGGACAGTTACATGCAACACCTAGCCCGGATTGAGCCGTTGGGCGTGCACGTAAGAGCAGGAGGCAACCACGATATCATCAATGCTCATTCGAAAACGAAGGGCCCGTCGTGGCGTATGATCGTGAGTCTGGAAAAAACCGGAATAAAGATGTGGGGGGTTTATCCGGGTGGACAATCGGGCAACCCCGGCAGCCAGTTTTACATCAATATGATCGATCCGTGGGTAAATGGCGAATATTTCCAGCTACAATTCTTTCATTATCCCGACGACGCATTGAAATACACATTCTTTACCACGGAATTGAACAAACAAAAGGTAAACCCATGAAATTTCTCATTCAGTTTGTTGCTATTCTTTTCGCGGCACACCTGCTTGCGCTCTTCATGCCGTGGTACTCGATTGCGCTCGCGGCATTCGTAATGGGTTATTTGTTAAAATCAAATACTAATTTTCTCGCGGGATTTTCTGCGATTGCCACTCTATGGATTTTTAATGCATGGCTCGTCGATTCAGCATCGTCGGCTGATCTTGCCGAACGTGTTGCAAAGCTGCTGATGCTCAAGTACGAAATCGTCCTGTTCCTCGCGATGGCTATCATCGGTGGACTCGTTGGAGGTTTTGCAGCAGTGACGGGGTCGCTATTGAGAAAATGATTGTTAATAATTTTGGAATAAGCTAAGTTAGGATTGTGATCCCTAGGCTATTCGTAATGTTTTCATTCATTGCTGCGAATGCATTCGCTCAGGGAGATTTCACGGGCCTTAAAAAAATTAATGGAGCTGCCCTGTTTATTTCAGTCCGCGGTTCAGGAGAACCGCTGCTTGTTCTGCACGGGGGTCCCGGACTGAACCATTCCTATTTTCTTCCCTTTTTAGCAAAGCTGGAAGAAAAATATCGCGTCATTTATTACGATCAACGGGCCTGCGGCCGATCAACAACTCCGTCAGCTCGACTCTATTTCAATGAAATTTCTGGTCGATGATATCGAGGCGATCAGAAAAGAATTTAACATCACGAAGCTTAATATACTTGCACATTCCTGGGGCGCAGTACTGGCAACTCATTATGCATCGCAGCATCCCGACAAGATCCAACGGTTTATCTATAGTAATCCTACGATGCTCAGCCGTGAGTATGACCAGGAGGCTGCGGCACTTGTGAAACGAAAAACAACACCCGCTGACAGTGTTGAGCGCGCAAAGATCTTCGGCAGCGGCACTCTCGATCCAAAAAAGTTCGATGAACTTCTAAGGATCAGTTTCAAAATATCGGCCTATGATCGGGCCAACATGTCAAAGTTGAAACTTAATCTTCCTCTTAATTTTCTCGAAGCAAACAGGGCACTCTTCACCGGACTATCGAAAGATCCATCTTTCAATTCCGACATGTACAAGGTCCTGCCCTCTTTCAAGTTCCCTGTCCTTATCATTCATGGCGCAAGCGATGTGCTTCCACCAAGTTCAATCGAACGATTGAAAAAAGGCCTGCCCGTCTCCACGTACATACTCTTCAGTAAAAGCGGTCACTTTCCCTTTGTCGAGGAGACGCAGCGGTATAATGAGGTGGTCCTGAAGTTTTTGAAAGAGGGAGGGGGATAGGTAGAGGGAATAGGTATAAGGTATAAGGCCGCAGAAAATACTTGCCTGCCCGCCGGAGCCCCGATGCATCGGGGTAGGCGGGAGTGTTGAGTGTTGTTTTCAAAACCCCTAAATCCCCTTCAGGGGACTTGAAGCAAGTACTAACAATTATTATGCTCAATACACTTGAGTGTTGCTTGCCCGCCGCAGCGTCTCGCGTAGGTGGGAGTGTTGTTTTGTTGAGTGTTGAGTGTTGGTTTCTGCACCCACCCCTAAATCCCCTTCAGGGACTTGAAAGGCAAGTACTAACAATTATTATCCTCAATACACTTGAGTGTTGCTTGCCCGCCGCAGCGTCTCGCGTAGGTGGGAGTGTTGTTTTGTTGAGTGTTGAGTGTTGGTTTCTTCAACTACCCCTAAATCCCCTTCAGGGGACTTGAAAGTGCAAGTAGCTAACAATTACTATCCTCAATACCACTTGAGTGTTGCTTGCCCGCCAGCAGCGTCATCGCGTAGGTGGAATGTTGTTTTGTTGAATGTTGAGTGTTTCTGGAGAACGTCGGGTTCGGCATGAGGAACTGTGCAACAATCAACAATCAATAATCAATAAGCAACAATCAACAATCAATAATCAACAATCAACAATCAGGGATTTGTTACTTCATTGGTAGATTTTAACTTATCCCTGGAGGGGGTCAGGGGGAGGTGGATTGCACTATCTCACCAACGATCTTCAGTCCCTGAAGGGTAAGGTGCGGATCGACGGTAGTGAATACGTCGTGCAACGATGGAATAATTGAGGATAGCCCGCCCGTAGCAACAGAATTTAGCGATGGTTGATTAAGCTCTGCCCTGATCTTCTCGAGCATGTGTTTTACCATGCCCTCATAACCAATCAGTACGCCTGCCTGAATCGCCTGCACGGTTCCCCGGCCTAACGCTGTCGATGGTATTTCAAGAGGGACGTCAAACAATTTTGCAGTGTTCTGTGAGAGTGACCTTATAGCAGTTTTTAATCCGGGGGCTATTGAAACGCCAAGTATCTCCCCGTCTGAGGCAACCGTTGTAAAAGTCAACGCGGTACCAAAATCGACGGCCACACAACTGCTTTTGAAGTAGCTGTAAGCTGCAAGGGCATTCGAGACAAGGTCAGAACCAATTTCGTATGGATTTAACACCTTAATCGGCAACTTTGCATACACGTCCGGACCCAAGACCACTGGCTCACGTTCGAACAATGAAGTGGCTGCGTAGACTATTTTTTCCGTGAGTTGGGGCACCACGCTGCTGATTACAACTGACTTCACATTTCCACGATCCAACCGAGCCTCAAAGAAATAGTCCAGGATCTTCAGGCTGTAGAACATCTGGGGCAGATCGATCACGGAAGGGATCCTCCACGTTGTTCCAGCGGTCTGAACTGTTAATACCCAGAGTTATATCTGAATTGCCAACATCAATTGCCAAAAGCATTAGTCGGACCGTTAGTTATTTTCTAAAAAGTTTTCCCTCGCCGATCGCCTTAGTCCCTTGTTTAACTGTGTAATAATATATTGATCCCGAACCATCGCACTGCCACACGTAGTTGTAATCTCCCTCCCGAATCGTGATCTATTTTGACGGACTTGATGCTTCGTCCCATACTATCCCAAATTGAAATATCCACCGCACCACCCTGTTGTAAAGAATAATCAACAATAACATTCGATGAAAAAGGATTTGGATAAGCGACTGCCTGTTCCTGATTTCCAACAAATTGTTCTGCTTCTGTTACCAGGAACGGCATGTGTTGATCAAGCCACGAAAGACGCTGGCTAATCCAACCCTTTAACCAATTCACTTCTGATTGAAAAGTTTGTCCTACATAATAGTTGGGCCAAACATATTTGTTGAGAACGTTCCATGCTTTGAAGTTACGCTGTTGCGATTCCAAATTGAGGACAGACGCGACAGAATCGATATAGCTGTGTAAATTTTCTTCTTTGAATGCTCCCGAACGAAGTTCTCCCCAGCGTGCTGCAACTCTGTCACTGAACGTTTCGTCCTGGAAGAGCCTCTTCCACCAAAAAGGTATAAGCCAATAATCATCAGGGCACGCACTGTTAAAATCTAGAACAAACCTTCAGGACTTCCACCGGTGCAGTAGTTAGCATTGCCAAATCCAAGGTTAAAATCCCATACAGGCCCCATGAAGAGTTTTCCCCCATCAGCGTCCCTTTGCTTGTACATAAATGTACTTAACCGGTACCCGTCGACGTTCTTTGTGATCTCTTGCATAATAAAATAGTCAACAAAAGAAGCGACATCAATGAACTTCGCGTATCCCGTAACAGGGTCAGCAAAACTATTTCCAGCCAACGTGCTCTCAAAATCGCTCACATACTTTTTGATGTAAGCCTTTTGTTCTGCCACGATCTCATCGGTCTTAGGATATTCATACAGAAACTGGACCTCCTGAGCTTTTGCATGAGGTGGCTTGTAGGCAGAAGTCCATCCATCTTCATTTCCACCTGTCGTTTTGTCGATCTTGAAGATGTATCCTCCGGTAACGTCGCCGCCGGAGATCTCGTCCGGGTCGAGCTTATTTATATCCACCCGGTTCTTATCCCGTTTGATCTTTTCAATTACGACGTAAATACCCATATATACGTCGTCGAGCACAAGTTCACAAAATCTCGTTCGGGAGCGTAACGATCCAACGATCTCCCCATACGGTACGCTAATGCATCACGCATAAGGCTCTTGTCGTTATATGGTGCGAACAATATCCAGTCCTCTTCTTCTGGCATTGATAACAGCGATGCAGCAGCGCCATCTCCGTTGGCATCCCTTAGCTCGATACCGTATTGTTTTTTCGGAAACATCTGTGACGATGATCCACGTATTTCTATTCCGATAAATCCGTCGTAGATATTATACGGATCTGATAAGTGGTTTCGATCCGGCCAGTTATCGATGATCCCCATTGTAGCAGTTGTCTTGGGGTCATCCACAATGGGCACCGTAGTTTTTAACACTACGATCGGAAGATTTGATGAAGTAAAGGGAACTACTGCGTCGACCTGCGAGAACAATGGAGCACCAATCACCAAACACAATAGACAACCGTAGATATTTTTAATCATGAGAACTCTAAATTTTCCCTAAGCTAACAACTAGGCTCATGAAATGAAAAATAGGTACTTGGTTACCTGGCTACCCTGACGTATCTAGCCAATCGACTATCCACAATCAACAATCAACAAACTCAACAATCAAGTATTTTCCGCAAACCTATTCTAATTCTAGATTCTACCTACTATTCTACCTACTCCCCTACGCCATCGCAAGTAATGCCTCCCTCACCCTCAACATTCCCGTACTTGCCTTTTCGGCAACAGAGTGAAGAAGCGGTATGTGTCGCAGATCAGGAACTTTAGGATCCACGATGTATTTAGGAGTATCGTAAGGTACGTAGTCAATAAGTCCGGCAGCAGGATAAACAGCCATCGACGTTCCCACAACTACAAAGATCTCTGCGCGGCTTGCATGAACAGCTGCGACTTCCATGAGAGGAACCATTTCTCCAAACCAGACGATATTTGGTCTTAGCTGAGAACCTTTCTTGCATTTGTCACCCATGTTTAACTCCCACCCCTCAATTGGATATATCAATGATTCGTCGATGAACTCCGTGATTCAAATAAACTTCCATGCAAATGAATTACATGAGACGAACCTGCACGTTCATGGAGATTGTCCACGTTTTGTGTTACCACCGTTACATTGAAATGTTTTTCAAGGTCTGCGAGGACCTCGTGGCCTGGATTCGGCTTTACTTCCAATGCACGTTTCCTTCTTTCATTGTAAAAGTCGAGTACCAATGAAGGGTTCTTTCTCCAGCCTTCAGGAGTGGCAACTTCCATAACATCAAAACCTTCCCAGAGTCCATCTGAATCGCGAAACGTCGGAATGCCGCTTTCAGCACTAATCCCAGCCCCACTAAGCACGACAAGGTTCTTCATATCAAATTGAAAATGAACCTTAATTTAATAAAGCATTATTAAAATCAATGGAGAGAATTCGGGCTTTGGTGTAAAAGCCACAAGCTGCAAGCTCGCAAGCCTATTGCTGCAAACCTGAACTAGCTTGAAGCTTGGGGCTTGAGGCTTGGCCTTTCGACGACGACCCCCTATTTTTTCTTTTTGGGTTCTTGTGGCCTTAGCTGGAGTTTTCTTCTTGGTTACGGGCGCCTTGGCGGGCGCTACCTTCTTAGCTGGTACGGCTTTTTTTGCGGGGCCGCCTTTTTAGCAACAGCGGTTTCAACAGCTGCGGCCTTTTTCTTTGCGGGTTCAGCCGCTTTTTTCGGAACCTCTGGCTTACTTGACTCTTCCTTCCAAATCTGCCTCTTTTTTCAGGAGCATTTGCGGCAAGTGTGACACATTCATCCAACGTTAGCGATGCTGGTTCACGATCTTTCGGAATCTTTACGTTTTTCTTGCCAGCTTTTATATAAGGACCAAACCTTCCGTTCAGGATCTGAATGTCAGGATTCTCGGGGAAGGCTTTGATCAATCTATTTGCGTCGGCGATTCGTTTTGCCTGTATAAGCTCGACAGCTTTTTCGAATGGGATCGTATAAGGATCGTGATCCTTTGGGATCGAAACAAATTTCTTATCGTGCAAAACATATGGACCAAACCTTCCAATGCTCACGACCACCGGCTTTTCCTCGAACGACCCAAGGTCTCTCGGCATCTTGAACAGCTCCATTGCATCGGCCATCGTGATGTTCTCAATAAATTGTCCGGGTCGAAGGCTTGCGAACTTTGGTTTTTCACCACCATTATCATCCGGATTTTCGCCGATTTGAACGTAAGCGCCGAACTTTCCAAGTTTTGCATATACGTTCTTTCCCGTCTTCTGATCGACGCCTAATTCCCTTGTCTTTGCCCACGGAAGAACGCTCAACTTTTTCAGTCTTCGATAACTTTCTTGTGGAAAGGTCCATAGAAATTTTGGATCATCTTTTTCCAATTGAGCTTTCCGTCCGCTATTTCATCGAACTCTTGTTCAATTTCGGAAGTAAAGGAATAGTCGGTGATGTCCGGAAAATGTTCCACCAGAAAGTCATTTACAACCATGGCGGTATTGGTAGGAAAAAGTTTATTCTTTTCAGCACCTGTTATTTCAGAGTCTTCCGTTATGATCGAATCATTGTGAAGTGTGAGCAGGGTATAAGGACGTTCGTTCCCGCCTTCCCTGCATTTCTTTTACAACATATCCGCGCTTTTGGATAGTGGTTATTGTCGGAGCATAAGTCGATGGCCTGCCGATACCAAGTTCTTCAAGTTTTTTTACAAGGCTGCTTCCGTATATCTTGGTGGATGACGCGTGAAGATCTGCCTGGCCACCATCTGATCAAGGTCTAACGATTGGCCTACTGTGAGGGGTGGCAATACCTTGCTGTTCTCCTCTTCATCTTCATCGTCTTCGGATTCCATGTATACCTTTAGAAATCCTTCAAATTTTATCACTTCACCGGTTGCAACAAATTCGCGCGGCGATGTAGAGATACCAATTGTTGCGGTCGTCTTTTCCAACTCCGCATCTGCCATTTGTGACGCAATCGCCCGCTTCCAGATTAGGTCATAAAGACGCAATCCATTCCGGTCCATATGTGGATCCGTAACAGAAAAATCCGTTGGCCTGATCGCTTCGTGAGCTTCCTGAGCCGATGCCGACTTTGTTTTATATTGACGTGGCTGAAAGAATGCCTTACCATAACGCGTGTTGATCTGATTCATGGCTCCGTTACGTGCTTCATCCGAAAGGTTCACGGAATCAGTACGCATGTAGCTGATCTTACCAGCTTCATAAAGTTTCTGAGCTACCATCATTGTCTGAATGACGGAGAATCCGAGTTTCCTGGCGGCTTCCTGCTGCAATGTAGACGTGGTAAATGGCGGTGCAGGTGATCGCTTTAAAGGTTTCGTTTGTAAATCGGCAATTGTGAACTTTGCGCCTTTGCATTGTTCAAGGAACTCCATCGCTTCTCCTTCTACTTCAAATCGATCCGAAAGTTCTGCTGCCAGTGTCTTACCATTTTCAAGATGAACAATGCGTTCACCTTGAATGATGATTTTGTTTTGAATTCACTTATTCTCCCGTTCGCGCTCAACAACCAGCCGCACGGCAACTGACTGAACACGACCGGCAGACAATCCTGTACTTATTTTTTTCCAAAGGATGGGGCTGAGTTCATAACCAACTAACCTGTCGAGTACACGCCTCGCTTGCTGGGCATTTACAAGGTCGATATCGATACCACGGGGATTTTCCAGTGAGTTCAGTATCGCTTTCTTCGTGATTTCAGTAAAAACAATCCTGCGTGTCTTTTTATCGTTCAGGTCGAGTGCTTCCTTCAAATGCCACGAAATAGCTTCTCCCTCGCGGTCTTCGTCGGATGCGAGATATACCATTTCGGCATCCTCGGGAAGTTTCTTCAGTTTCGCAATTACTTCCTTTTTATCAGGACTAATTTCATATGTTGGCTCGAAATCGTTTTCAATGTCAATCGCACCGCTTCCTTTAGGCAGATCCCTGATGTGCCCCATGCTCGACGCCACTTTATAGTCCTTTCCAAGATATCCTTCGATAGTCTTGGCTTTTGCCGGAGATTCAACGATTACAAGATTTTTTGACATTGCTTTTAACGTTCAAAGGGCCCAAATATCAGTAAAATTTTAAAAATGCAAATTTGAACGCGGCTTGATGACGTTTAAAACGCCAAAGAGAGTTACCTCATTTTACCTCATTTGTACTCTGACCTTCACCCATTTAGCTTATTTTTGAAATAAGTTTTCAACTTTTTTAGTTCAGCTTAGTAATATTGACTCGTCGACAACGATTTTAAAACACTTCAATATCCTGGTATGCCACGATATCTATATTTGTTGCGTCACGCTGAAAGCGGTGAAAAGCTGCCTGACCAACCAGATAAAGAAAGAGAACTTACCTCACGCGGTATAAGAGAGACAATACTCGTTAGTTCATATCTCTTCAAAGAAAATACTTCCTTCGATACCGTATTTTGCAGCGTTGCTGAAAGAGCGAGGGCAACGGCAAGTCTCATGGCGGATGCAATGAAATTTGATAACGAGATAATTGTTGAGCATGAAGATCTGTATGAAGCATCAACAAGGACCTTCTTTCAATTCATTTCACAACTGAGCGACGATCATCAAAAGGTGTTATGCATCGCGCACAACCCGGCGATCTCTTACCTCGCAGAATCATTAACTAAAGCGGAAATTGGCGATATGCCACCCTGTGGATTGGCCATTATAAAATTCAATATCAATTCATGGAATGAAGTCAGCCAAGGGAATGGTGAGCTTCAGAACTACATCTATCCGGGAATGATCGGAGAGTAGGCACTGACAGGAATGTCCAATGTACGCGCCTGCGTCGGGCAGGCAACTCCCAATGTCGAATGTCAACAGAACCTATGGAAAATGGACGTTAACGCAATAATCATTCTCCCCTGCTCGCCCGCTAAAGCGCTTCGCGAAAGCGGGAAGGGGGTCGGGGGGTTGGTGTAAACATGCAATCCAAGGAACAAATCGTTGCCAGCTTCGATCCTAACGGCCCAGGTATACGCGGACAATTGTTCGGCCTTCCGTTTTCTCCCGATAATTCTGAACTGGTTGTCATTGCGGCACCATGGGATGTTACGGTTTCTTATCACGATGGAACCTCTCGCGGCCCACAGGCTATACTCGACACTTCCTACCAGGTGGATTTGTTTGTGAAAGACATTCCGGATGCATGGAAACTGGGAGTTTGTATGCTTTCAACATCCGGAGAGATCTTCGAAGAAAACAAATTACTTCGCGCACTGGCAGCGCAACACATTAGCAAAGTAGAGAACGGTAAAAGGATACCCAGCGATGATCCAGCACTACGTACTATCAACGGTGCATGCGAGAAATTTAATGAGCATATCCGATCAATAGCTCAGAAATATTTGAATGAAGGCAAAATAGTCGCGTTGGTCGGCGGTGATCACAGCAGCCCTCTGGGTTTTATTCGCGCACTTGCTGACGTGTACGACCGATTTGCAGTGCTACAGATCGATGCACATGCTGATCTGCGAAATTCATACGAGGGATTCCCGTACTCGCATGCTTCGATCATGTACAATGCTTTGAAGATTCCAGCGGTGGGAAAATTAATTCAGGTTGGAATTCGGGACCTCTGTGAAGAAGAAGCGAATGTAATGCAGCGTGCAATGGGACGTATTGTCACTTTTTACGACCATGATATGAGATCATCAATGCTAAGTGGAAAAAGTTGGGATAACATTTGTACCGAGATCATCAAACACCTTCCTCCACTCCTTTATATAAGCGTCGATGTTGATGGATTTGATCCGAAACTTTGTCCTAATACCGGAACGCCCGTTCCCGGGGGCATTGAATTCCACGAGTTCGTTTATCTCTTGAAGAAGATCGTGCTGTCCGGAAGAAAAGTAATCGGGTTTGACCTGAGTGAAGTTTGCCCGGGAAATGATGATTGGGACGCAAATGTCGGAGCGCGGATTTTATATCAGCTTTGCAACTGGACAGCGGTCTCGCATAACAAATTGGTTGTCCGCTAGCCAATTTGTCGTATACTAGCACGGAAATTAAGAGTGCTTGCGATCGAAATATTATTCGAATATCCATCGTGAACAAGCATTCTGACCTAACCTGAACCACGTTTCGAATGAGTGAAATCATTAGCGATGTTGCAACCGGAGTCTGGACTCCTGTACTTTTCCTTCTGATCCTGGGTGGCGTGTTCTTCCTCTTCTATTCAAGATTCTTGCCCTACAAATATTTCGGTCATGCTATCGCAATTCTTCGCGGGAAGTACGACGATCCGAATGATCCGGGACAAATAAGCGCATACGAGGCCTTGTCAACCGCATTGGCTTCAACGGTCGGAATGGGAAACATTGCCGGAGTCGCAGCGGCAATCTCATTGGGTGGACCGGGTGCATTGTTTTGGATGTGGGTGACTGCGTTTGTCGGAATGTCTACGAACTTTTTCACCAGTACATTATCCGTCATGTATCGTGGCAAAGATTCCCAGGGTGAAATACAGGGAGGACCTATGTATGTTATTCGTGAAGCACTGGGTAAATCATGGTATCCCTTGCCGTCTTGTTCTGTGTGTGCTGCACTGTTGGGTGTTTGCCTATCTTTCAGGCAAATCAGCTTACACAAATTATTATTGATATCGGCATCACTTCACCCGAGATCAAAGCGGCTTCATTTTCCATTGCCGGAGCAGAGATCAATACCGCGAAATTTGTTATAGGAACGATCCTGATGATATTTTCTGGCATTGTGATCATTGGCGGTATTCAACGGATTGGCGCTGGGCGGGTAAAATGGTTCCGCTGATGATCGTTGTGTACTTTGTTTCAGTCTGCTCATTCTGATCATTCATATAGAAAAAGTCCCACACTACTTTGTAATGATCATTACGGATGCATTTGCGGCCAACCATTTCAAGGGATCCATCGCTCGGGGGTGTTGTCGGAGGATTGATCGTGGCGGGCGTTCGAAGAGCTTCATTTTCCAATGAAGCAGGTATTGGAACCGCACCGATGGCATTGGGTGCGTCAAGGAGTATAGAACCTATTCGCGAAGGATTGGTTTCGATGTTAAGTCCTGCGATCGATACATTGGTGGTCTGCACGTTGACCGCGCTGGCTATTTTGGTAACAGATGTATGGAATACTTCTGGCGCAAGCGGGGTTACACTTACTGCTACGGCTTTTGAAAGTTCATTAGGACGACCGGGAAAGTACTGCTTCTCATTAGCGCTTTCTTTTTCGCGATCACTTCGTTATTCTCTTACAGTTATTACGGAAGTAAGGCGATTTCTTTTCTTTTTGGCGTGAGTGCTGGAAAATATTACGATTATTTTTACCTCGCGACAATTATTGGTGGCGCAGTACTGTCCATGCAGGATGTTATGAATATCATTGATGTTGCCTATGCGCTGATGGCGGTGCCTACGATGACATCCGGGTTTGATCCTTGCACCAAAAGTAATGGCGGAGGCAAAGGCTTATTTCAAGAGAATGAAACTATAATCCTAGAAGGATTAATTCTCGATGGAAATTTTATTTGCTTCGGGCCTGAAGGGATAATCGAAAAGCCCGTGTTCTTTGATCGCTTCTTCCACTTTGTGTGGAACGAGTCTTTCCCATCCGGGTTCACCCTTTTTGATCATAGCCAGTACGTTATCAGAAATAATATGCAGATTCCTTGTGTTCGCACCACTGATCTCTTCAGTTTGTTATTATCCATCAGAAACCGGAAAAGGTTCTTAAGATTCTGCGGCAGCTGGGCTTCAAAATCCTTAAGACTGAATATTTCGTTTGAGTCTTTCTTCAACGCAGGATAGATGTAAAGCTTAACGTTCGTGCCGAATAGAGAAGCAAAACATTCCAGAATGCCGCCGCGAATATTTTCATAGGTCTTTTCTTCAAACACTTTTTGCAGCGCGTATATCCCCATTGTGATCGCGATCTTTTTACCTTTGGTGATACGCGATAAATAATCGACTAGCCTGTAATATTCAAAGTAGTTTGAGATCAGTACATTTTGCCCCAACGAACAAAGTATGTCCGCGCGATGAAGGAAGTCGCGTTCGTCGATCTTTCCATCCGGACTTAAATCATTTAACGTTAGCTCTGATATAAGTACAATGTTTGCACGGTCGACGTCAGTCTCATGTTTGAAATGCCTTCTCGACGCAAGCAACATGTCGACATTCACGTGGGTAGGTGGACGGAAACGTCCGCGAAGAACCAGCACATTCTTTTTATATAGCTCATCGGACGGCTGCATTACATTGCCGTCTGGTCCGAACATTGCCGCTTTTGTAAGTCCGTTCTTCACCAGCTTCAAAGCCATCACACGGTTGTCGACGTGTTTGAAATCGGGACCATTAAGGCGGAACATATCGATTTCAATCCTTCGCGAAGTGAGCCCGTCAAGAAGTGACATGAGTATCTCTTCCGGGTCGGTGAGGAACATACATGAATAAAGCATGTTGACGCCGACGATCCCTAACGCATACTGCTGCTGAAAAGGATCGGTGTCGTGCATTTTCAGGTGAAGCACGCAATCATTTGGCTCCTCTGAGGGCGAAGCTGGAAACGAAGGCCCATCCATCCATGACCTTGATTGGTGCGTTCATAATTAAGTACCTCAACGGTATCAGCAAACGAAAAAAATCGTGTGGTTTCAATACGATGTGGAAGTCGTTCAGGCAAAAGAACATACTCATGGTCGAGCATCCGCATCAATCGTTCTTCACACACATACCGATCACCCACACCATAGATCGCGTCAGAGAATTTCATGTCGTATGCAGACATCGTCTTCGCTACTGTTCCGGACGCGCCTCCTACCTTAAAAAAATTCGCTGCTACCTCCTGCCCTGCCCCGATTTCCGCAAATGAACCGTAGATCGCCTTGCTTAAGTTTAATCTGAGCGCCTTTTCCTGCGTCGTCAGTTTCCTGAATTCTTCCATAACCTGCTCCATCTTCTTGCTTCCAATTTACTTTTAAACATCAATGGTTAAAAGATAATTGCATTTAAAGTTGACATATTCGATCACTTGTTTGGTAACACGTTGCTGATTTGTTTTTCAAACTATAAGGCCTATTTTGCCGGGCTTTCAATCGTTATTTTTTAACTATATGTCAACCAGAGGTAATTTTTCAGGTCGTATCGGATTCATTTTGGCTGCAGCGGTTCTGCTGTGGGTCTAGGCAACATCTGGAAGTTCCCTTATCTGGCCGGTCAGAACGGCGGCGCGGTATTCCTCTTCTTTTACCTCATCTGCATATTTCTTCTCTGTTATCCGGTAATGGTTGGAGAGATTGCTATCGGCCGCAAAGCTACGATCGGACGCCTATGGATCGTACCAGAAATTAGGTGGAAAAAGGTGGGGATACCTGGGACTCTTTGGCATACTTGCCGGGATCTTTATCCTTTCATTCTATAACGTAGTGGCCGGATGGGCTTTCGGATACTTTCTGCATATCACATTTGGAGACCTGCTTGAATCCAAACTGACTTCGGTGCATTCTTCGGATCGTTTGTGAATGATATCCTCGACCTGAGCAGCGTGAAAGGTCTTGCTAACTCCAATTTCATCTTCTCATTGGTGTTCATGGCCTTTACGGCATTGATCGTAGCACAGGGTATTCAAAAAGGAATTGAAGCAGCCAACAAAATCATGATGCCGGCGCTGTACTCGATCCTGATCGGTATTATCATTTATAGTCTGACGTTACCCAACGCGATGGCTGGTGTGAAGTTTTATCTCATTCCCGACTTTTCCGAACTAAGGATCCAGACCGTCTTTGAAGGTCTTAAGCAAGCGTTCTTTTCGCTTTCTCTTGGTATGGGCGCACTGATCACCTATGGCTCTTATCTTAAGAAAGATGAAAATATTACATAGTCAGCAGCCGTGATTTCCCTTGCAGATACTTCTGTAGCGTTTCTTGCGGGCCTTATGGTGTTTCCGCTTGTTCATTTCTTGCAGTTCAAACTACAAGTCACAGAGGTTGCAACGGCAGGTCCCCCTTTGATCTTTATCGTGCTTACCTCAGATCTTTCATGAGATGGGGCCTGTTTTGGGAAGGTTGGTCGGCGGGTCGTTCTTCCTGCTGGTTTGTTTTGCCGCATTGACCTCGACAATTTCTCTTCTCGAAGTTCCTGTCGCTTACCTCGTCGACCAAAAGAAAATGAACCGGAAAAAAGTCGTATGGGGAATTGCCTTACTGATATTTATTGTTGGATTGCCCAGTATGGTCAGCCAGGGAATGGTACCCGCATTGAATAAACTTACTTTTTATAAAGGTCAGGATTTTCTCGTGTTTGTTGCAGATATGTGCGACATCTCGCTGACCATTGGCGGATGCCTCATGTGTATTTTTATTGCAACCAATGGAAGATTCAAAACATGAATGAAGAGCTTACTATCGGTAACGCAAATTACCCTAAGTCTTTCATGAAGAATTATCTGAATTTTACCATTCAGTATGTTTGCCCGGTTCTGCTGGGAATTCTTTCAATCCTTATATTGATCGATAAATTTTCGGACTCGACAGTTATTCTGATACTACTTACTACTTACTACTTACTACTCACTACTTACTCAACTATTACCATTACTCAATTACTTCAACACAAACTTCTCCTTTGCTTCTCTCTTGATCTCGTCCCATTCATCGGGCGGTGGAGGTGTTCCTCTTTCAAACTCCTGCAAGCAGCCATGACACCAGTTGTTTTTTCATTCCGAATTGTTTCACAGCCTCTTCGCAAAATTCAATCTCATGCTTTATCTACAACGTCATCGGCATAAACCATCAGGATCAGATCATAGAGGAGATTCATTTTGTCATTGTGATTGTCCGGGATAACGATATCGATATTTTTCGTCTGTGTCGATCAGCGTTTTACCTGACGATCCTTCAGACCATATCGTTTTCCGATCTTGTATAACAATGCCTCTTCCTTTGGATGCATGCTCCATCGGCCTTTGCTAATGCCAGCAGATTCTTAATGTGATTCTTTTTGTAAGAAAGGTATTGATGTTCAAAAAATCCAATCATAAAATGATTCTTTTTTCTATTAAATCCTTTGCAAATCGAATTATACTGAAAAAATTATGCAGCTGCCGCGCTTCTTGTTCCTTTAATGCCCGGCGCAGGATCTTGCCGACGTTGGTTTTCGGCAACTCCGTGCGGAATTCTATATGCTTCGGTACTTTATAGTTTGTCAGATTCTCCTGGACAATATTTTCTTAATTCGTCTTCGGTAAGCGATTGATCCTTCTTCACGACGAAGATCTTTATTACTTCACCCGACTTTGAATCCGGCACGCCAATGGCAGCAACTTCCAGTACTTTCGGATATACCAGCGACAACATTTTCAATTTCATTCGGGAATACATTGAATCCCGACACCTTGATCATGTCCTTCTTGCGGTCCACAATCTTGAAAAAACCTTCGGCATCCATTAATCCAATATCGCCTGTTCGAAACCATCCGCCTGGAAAAAAGACACCGTTGTTATCGCTTTTCCAGTAACCTGACATTACTTGTGGGCCGCGCGCACATATTTCACCAACCTCCCCTGCGGAAGCTGATTTCCTTCCTCATCGAAAATCGCAACCTCTGTGCTCGGCATTGGCAAACCGATTGTTCCAAGCTTATGCTTTCCATCAAGTGGATTGCAACATAGTACCGGGGAAGTTTCACTGAGTCCGTATCCTTCAACGAGAGGGGTACCCGTCACTTCCTTCCATCTCTTTGCCACTAGCATCCTGAACAGCCATCCCTCCTCCGACCGCGCCGTGCAATCCCGAAAAATCAAGGCTCTGAAATCAGGATTGTTCAGCAATCCATTGAAGAGCGTATTTACCCCCGTCAGGATCGTGAACTTATGTTTCTTCAATTCCTTACAAAACGCAGGTATATCCCGGGCGTTGGTGATCAGAACATTCTTTACTCCCGTGCTGAACATAAGTACTCCGTTTACAGTAGGGCAAAGATGTGATACAATGGCAACGCTGTTATTATTATGTCATCACCGTTCGCGTTCATATATGGCTTGAACCATTGTGTGATCATGGAATTATGCGCGACAATATTTCCATGCGAAAGCTGCGCACCTTTAGAAATCCCTGTAGTTCCACCCGTGTATTGCAGGACAGCAATGTCATCGAGTGATGCGGCAACCTTGGAAGTTTTAATGATGCTCCCTTCTTTAATGCTTTTTTAAAGTGATCGCTTGCGGAAGATCGTACGCCGGGACCATCTTCTTCACATTCTTCACCACAAAATTTACCAGCGCTCCTTTCAGACCACCCAAGCATGTCACCCAATTCGGTTACGATGATATGTTTGATTGACGTATTGAAAGGGAACTTTCGCGAGGTTGTGGGCAAAGTTTGCAACAATGACAAGCGCGGAGATGCCTGCATCTTTGAATTGATGCTCCATTTCTCTCGGCGTATAAAGCGGGTTTGTATTGACAACAATCAGCCCAGCCCGTAATGCCCAATAAAAACTATCGGAAACTGAAGAAGGTTTGGCATCTGGATAGCAATGCGCTCTCCTTTTTTAAGACCGAGCTCTTGTTGCAAATAAGCCGCAAAATCCTCCGACAGCTTATCCAACTGTCCATAGGTAAGTTGAACGCCCATGTTTTCAAAGGCAACCCGATCGCGGTATTTGACAAAACTTTTATCCAGTAGTTCTACCAGTGAAGTGTATTCGTAAAGTTGCACTTCTTTGGAGATGCCCTCGGGATAATGCTTGAACCAGGGATAATCTTTCATACTAAGACCTCAATTTCAATTTTAACCAATTAACCAAAGTTATGGCTTTCAAAGCAAACGATTGCTTTCAAAATGGAGGGTAAATAAAATAAAAAAACCCGCCCCGAATACGGGACGGGCAGCTCTGAATAACTCATTAACCTAAACTGAGCTTGCTGTAGAGGAAGGAATCGAACCTTCACGGAGCGGTTAGGTTGCCAGAAGGCTAACTTTATCCCGTTAACTCCACCCTCGAGACCGGAGGGCATGTCTGCCAAATTTCAACACCCTACATTATGTGTTGTGTGTGTGTGAGTTGTGTGTTTGCTGTAGAGGGAGGGTTCGAACCTCCACGGAGCGGTTAGGTCGCCAAAGGCTGGACTTTATTCCGTTTTCTCCACCCCCGAGACCGGAGGGCTTGTCTGCCAAATTTCAACACCCTACAATGTATCGTTGTGTGCTGCGCGGGAGTGTGTGTGGTTGTAAAATCTTTAACAAAGTAACGACATAAACTGGTGTAGCAATCAACAAAACATCCGAATATTTGTATATTTTTTAATATTATTTCATATTTTTGAATTATAGTCAAAATCAAAATTTTAATATGGCTGAAAATTATAAAGTTGACAATGTCGACCTGAAGATTTTGGAAATCCTCATGCAAGACGCCAAGAAGCCTTATACCGAAGTTGCAAAGAAAGCCTTCGTGTCTGGTGGCACCGTCCACGTTAGAATGAATAAGCTCGAGGAAGCGGGGATTGTCGAAAAAACCACGCTAAAAGTTAACTATGCTAAGCTCGGATATGATATCACTGCCTTTATCGGGATTTTTCTTCAAAAAAGCGCCCTATACGACCAGGTGATGGCCAAGCTGAAGGCGATACCGGAAATAACCAACATTCACTATACCACGGGCAATTATAGCATGTTCACCAAGATCCACTGCAAGGACACCAATCACCTCAAGCAGGTCCTGCATGACAAGATCCAGCAGGTAGAAGGTATAGAACGCACTGAAACCATGATTTCTCTGGAGGAAAGCCTCGACCGCAGCTTGAATCTGACCTAATGCACAACCATCGATGATCGCTGACTGCCCGAAACTTTGTGCGATGAAATAATTGAGTTGCGAACCTTAAAATAGCTTTTTTGTTATACTTTTGTAGGTTGTTTAAAATTAGTCTAAATAGGCTTCGATGAGTAAGGATAATCAGGTATTGGAGGAATTAACGTCGAAGGAATACGAGCACGGCTGGACTATAAATATAGAGACAGATTCGGCTCCAAAAGGCCTTAATGAGGATATCATTCGGTTTGATTTCTGCCAAGAAAAATGAGCCCGCCTGGCTATTGGACTGGCGGCTTAAAGCCTATCAGCAATGGACCAAAATGACCGAGCCGAAATGGCCCAACGTCACCTATCCGGAAATCAATTATCAGGACCTCATTTATTATTCTGCGCCTAAACAAAAAGCAAAGGCGAAAAACCTTGAAGATGTAGATCCGGAACTGATCAAAACCTTTGAAAAGCTGGGGATCTCGCTGACAGAACAAAAGCGGCTTACGGGAATTGCAGTTGACGCAGTGATCGACAGCGTTTCGGTAGCAACCACTTACAAGGAAACGCTGGCAGAACTTGGTATTATCTTCTGCTCATTCAGCGAAGCCGTACAGGAGCATCCTGAACTTGTGAAGAAATATATGGGATCTGTTGTACCCATCAATGATAATTATTTTGCTGCGCTTAATGCGGCCGTCTTTACTGATGGCTCCTTCTGCTATATTCCGAAAGGTGTTCGCTGCCCGATGGAGTTGTCAACCTATTTCAGGATTAACGCTGCCAACACCGGCCAGTTTGAAAGGACGTTGATTGTCGCGGATGAAGGTTCATACGTCAGCTATCTCGAAGGTTGTACGGCCCCGATGCGTGATGAAAATCAGCTGCATGCTGCAGTCGTCGAGATCTATGCAATGAAAGATGCCCAGGTAAAATATTCCACCGTTCAAAACTGGTATCCCGGTGATAAGAATGGAAAGGGCGGTATTTATAACTTCGTCACAAAGCGTGGCCTTTGTTTTGGCGATGGTTCAAAGATATCATGGACACAGGTTGAAACTGGCTCTGCTATCACTTGGAAATATCCATCCTGCATTTTGAAAGGTGATAATTCAATGGGTGAATTTTATTCCGTTGCTGTCACCAACAATTATCAGCAAGCTGATACCGGATCGAAGATGATCCACATCGGAAAGAATACCAAATCACGTATCGTATCGAAAGGTATCTCTGCAGGCCACTCGCAGAACAGCTACCGCGGGCAAGTTCATATTATGAAACGTGCCGATAACGCACGCAATTTCTCTCAATGCGATTCATTGCTGATGGGGGACAAATGTGGCGCTCATACTTTCCCTTACATCGACGTTGAAAATAACTCATCACGCGTCGAACATGAAGCGACTACTTCAAAGATCGGTGAGGACCAGATCTTTTACTGTCTGCAGCGTGGCATAGATGAAGAGTCGGCAGTAGCGCTTATTGTAAATGGTTATGCCAAAGAAGTGCTCAATCAACTCCCGATGGAGTTCGCTGTTGAAGCACAAAAACTCTTGGCGCTTACTCTTGAAGGAAGTGTTGGTTAGGCGCGTTCCAACAACATTAAAAAATTGAATACAGACCTATGTTAAGCATAAGAAACCTACAGGCAAAGATCGGAGACAAGCAAATACTGAACGGGATAAACCTTGAGGTAAAGGCGGGTGAAATACACGCGATAATGGGTCCCAATGGATCCGGAAAAAGCACGTTGGCATCCGTGCTTGCTGGCCGTGAAGAGTATGAAGTTGTAACCGGCGAAGTCGATTTTCTGGGTAAGAACCTTCTGGAAATGGCTCCGGAGGATCGCGCCCGCGCAGGTGTCTTTCTCGCATTTCAATATCCGGTTGAAATCCCTGGAGTAAGCACGATCAACTTCATGAAAACAGCGGTCAATCAGATCCTGGAGAGCCGTGGACAACAAACCCTCGATGCGGTTTCCTTCCTTAAAATGATGAAGGAGAAAATGAAGCTTGTCGGCATAGACCAATCACTTTTGAACCGTTCACTTAATGAAGGATTTTCTGGCGGTGAAAAGAAACGCAATGAGATCTTTCAGATGGCGATGCTGGAACCGAAACTCGCGATCCTTGATGAAACAGATTCAGGCCTTGATATCGATGCTTTGAAAATAGTATCGCATGGCGTTAACAAATTGCGCACGAAATCAAACGCGGTTGTTGTTGTCACTCACTACCAGCGTTTGCTTGATTATATAGTCCCCGATTTCGTTCACGTGTTATACAAGGGTAAAATCGTGAAGTCGGGCAATAAAGATCTCGCTCTGGAGCTTGAAGCAAAAGGCTACGATTGGCTCAAGGACGAAGTAGCAGTAGCTTAAAGAAATTGTGCCATGAGCGTAGCCGTGAATGAAAAAAATGTAACCGACGAGGTTATTGCGTTAATAGAAAAGAGTGTAACGGGAAATCCTGTTGCCACTACTCAACGCAAGGAAGCGCTGGAGGCTTTCAAAAAACTGGGCCTCCCGGTTCCTAAGGCCGAAGAATACAGGCACACGCCTATCACGCGTATTCTTCAAAAGAATTTCAGCTTTGAAAAATTGTCATCGCCGGCCGGCGAAGTACGTCCCGCGGATTTTTTCATCCCCGGTATCGACGCCAATGTAATCGTACTTATTAATGGAATCCTCAGACAGGAACATTGTTCGATTATTTCACCTTCGTCGGAGATCAAAATTCAGAACCTTAACGAAGCTCTTGGAGAGAAAGATAGTGTGGCAGCAGGTTATGTTGGTCAGTTCGCTGATGTGAAAACGGATCCTTTTACAGCCTGGAATACTGCGGCATGGGCTCACGGCGTATTCATTCAGGTGCCTGAAAACACGGTCGTAAATAAACCGGTATTGATCTATAACCTTCATGATGCCCGCGATGGACAAGTGATTTCCGCAAGCAGGAATCTTTTCATCGTAGGTAAGAACAGTGAAGTCACTATCGTTGAAAAGTTCGACTCATTGGGTGAACACTCCCATTTTTCGAATTCTGTGACTGAAGCGGTTGTAGGTCCCAACTCTTGCCTTGAACTGTACTCGGTACAAAACGATAGCGGGAACCGCTACCAGCAAGGATTAACACATATACATCAGTCTGACTCAAGCCGGGTTAACACATTTACCTTCACATTGAACGGTAAATTAGTCCGCAATAATCTTCAACTGTCTTTGGACGGCGAAGGGATAGAATCACATATGTTTGGGCTATATCTTGTAACCGGCGATACACTTGCGGATAACCATACCGTTGTAGATCATCGCAAACCCAACTCGTTTAGCAACGAGATCTACAAGGGTATCATGGATGGAAACTCAAAAGGAGTTTTCAATGGAAAGATCTACGTCCGTCCACAAGCTCAAAAAACGAATGCTTTTCAGGCGAACAAGAACATTTTGTTGTCGGATAAAGCAGGTGTAAACACAAAACCACAGCTTGAGATCTGGGCCGATGACGTGAAATGTTCCCATGGATGTACTACAGGTCAACTTGATGAGGAAGCGATGTTCTACTTACAGGCCAGGGGTATCAACAAAGAGACCGCCAGGGCTATGATGCTCTATGCATTTGCAGTGGAGATATTGGAAAACGTCAAAAACACGGAGCTAAAGGAATACTTCGACCATCTGGTGAGCGAGCGGCTCCACAAAAACTTTTAAAATGACAACACATCACGTTTTGTCTTCACACCTTGATGTTGAAACGCTGAGGAAACAATTTCCTGTTCTTCATCAGCAGGTGAATGGCCGCGAACTCGTGTACTTCGATAACGCAGCGACATCTCAGAAACCTCTTTCTGTCATTAATGCTTTGATGGATTACTATCAAGGCTACAATGCAAACATACACCGAGGCATTCATACCCTCGCGGAGAAAGCCACACGCGCCTACGAAAACACAAGAGAGGTGGCAAAGAATTTTATCAATGCCAGCTCTGTTCAGGAAATCGTTTTTACACGTGGAGTAACGGAGGGTATCAATCTGGTAGCTTCGTCATACGGAAGAACATTCATTAACGAAGGCGATGAAATAATTATTTCAGGTCTGGAGCATCATTCCAATATCGTACCCTGGCAGTTTGTTCGTGATGAAAGAAAAGCGAAACTAAAGGTCATACCCGTCACGGATGATGGACAGATCGATCTGGATGCATACAAGAAGCTGTTAAGTAAAAAGACGAAGATTGTCTCAGTCAATCATGCGTCGAATAGCATGGGAACGATCAATCCCATTAAGGAGATCATTCAGCTCGCGCACGAAGTAGGTGCGGTGGTGCTAATTGATGGCGCGCAAGCAGGCGCGCATCTTGCAATTGATGTGCAGGAACTGGATTGCGACTTCTATACGGTTTCATCTCACAAGATGTATGGACCCACTGGCACAGGATTCCTTTATGGAAAGAAAGAGATTCTTGAGAAAATGCCTCCTTACCACGGTGGCGGCGAAATGATCAAGGAAGTCACTTTTGAAAAGACTACATATAACGACCTCCCTTATAAGTTTGAAGCGGGCACACCGAACATCGGCGACGTAGTCGCATTCAAAAGCGCAATGGAATTTATTCTTTCATTAGGCCGGGATGCAATCGGGGCCCATGAACACGAGCTGTTAGCTTACGCGACCTCTCGTATTGCTTCCCTGAAGGGAATTAAATTGGTAGGTACTGCTCCGGAAAAAGTAAGCGTGCTTTCGTTTACCGTCGACGGCATTCATCCCTTCGACATCGGACAAATGCTTGACGCGAGGGGAATCGCCGTACGTACGGGACACCATTGCACTCAGCCTCTGATGGACCGCTTTGGAATAGAAGGAACCGTAAGAGCGTCATTCGCTGTTTATAACACTAAAAAGGAGATTGATCAGCTGGTAGAAGGACTCGAGCGGATCATAAATTTCCTTAAGTAATAACGTTCAAGGCATGACCATTAACCAAATACAGGACGAAATCATAAATGAATTCTCCTTGCTTGACGGAGACATGGAGATGACCGTATTTTATATAATGGAATTGGGACAGAAGCTTCCAACCATGCCTGAAGAAGACAAGACGGAAGAAAACGTCGTGAAAGGTTGCCAGTCAAAGGTGTGGCTTACATCGGATCTTGAAAACGGTAAAGTGTATTTTTTTGCGGACAGTAATACAGCGATCACTAAAGGACTAGTAAGCCTGCTAGCGCGGATATTTAACGGACAAACTCCTGATAGCATACTTTCCTCTGACCTTTATTTTATGCACAAGATCGGGATGGAAAGATTTATCGGCACGCAGCGATCCAACGGATTCGCGGCTATGATCAAGCAGATGAAACTATACGCATTGGCGTATAAAACTAAAATGGAAGTGAGATTATGAGTGAAGAAAAGGCTCCAATTGATCAACAAATTTCGACGGCATCCATTCCAGATCTGCAGGAAAAAGTCTTGAATGCCATTAAGACGGTTTATGATCCGGAAATACCCGTAGACATCTATGAGCTCGGCCTCATATATGAGATGAGTATTTATCCGGTCAATAATGTTTATGTGCTTATGACGTTGACTTCACCCTCATGTCCTTCCGCAGAAGTAATTCCGGGTGAAGTGGAGCAGAAATTGAAGGCTATCGAGGGCGTGAACGACGTGAAGGTAGAAATTACCTTTGATCCTCCCTATTCACAGGATATGATGTCGGAGGCAGCAAAACTGGAACTTGGATTCTTATAATTTGTTATACAACTGATTTAACTTTTAAAATATGTATCCTGAACAATTAGTAGCACCTATGAGGTCGGATTTGACCACCGCGGGCTTTACTGAGTTGAAAACCTCTGAAGAAGTAGACAACACACTCAAAAATCAGACGGGAACAACCCTTTTAGTCATCAATTCGGTTTGTGGATGTGCCGCGGGTGCAGCGCGTCCTGGGGTAAAGTGGGCCCTACAGCATTCTGATAAGAAACCTAGTAGCCTGACGACGGTTTTTGCCGGTGTCGATAAGGATGCGGTGGCAAGAGCACGTGAGTTTACGTTGCCATACCCTCCATCATCACCGTCAATAGCACTATTTAAAGATGGCGAGTTAGTTCACTTCATTGAGCGGCACCATATCGAAGGTCGCAATGCTCAAATGATCGGACAGCACCTTGTTGAGGTCTTTGACGAATATTGTTAAAAATCAACAATTCAATTATTTGACGGCCCGATCCCGATAACTATCGGGAGGGCCGTTTTTTATTTTAGCCCTCTTTCCAGCATTAGTCGCGTCTCCTCAAGGTCAAGCTCGTACTCGATTCTCCGCATTGCCTCATCACTGATCTTGGCTTCAGCACGTAGTTGCAGAACCAGATTTCTCTCTTTATCCAGCAACTCCTGCTGAATGCGATGAAATTCGTTTATCGCCTGCTCGTCCATCCTTTGATTTCCAGCCCCTTTCCTTAGCCGCTGAATCCTTATTTCATACTTCGATTTTATCTGATTCAAGACTTCATCGCTCAATGACAGCGAGTAATTTTCCTCGATGTGTTCAATTATTGAACTGGCTAATTTTAACCGGGCCGCCTCCTCTTCACGATACTCTTCTTCATCTTTTTTAATTCCAAACCAGGTTATCATCGGCCGCAGCGTGAGACCCTGCAGTACAAGAGTAGCCAGTATCACACAAAATGTGAGAAAAATTATAAGGTCTCGGTTCGGAAATGGTGATGAGCCGGCAACGGTGAGCGGTAACGCTAACGCCGCAGCCAGTGATACAACGCCACGCATACCCGACCACGCGACAATTGTAACCAACTTTACAGCAGGAAACGGTTCTTTTTCACGTATGCTTCTGCTCAGTAGTCTCGGGACGTATGTTGCAGGGTATACCCAAATCACTCTGCCAACTATCGCAGCCAGACTTATTATCGCTCCATACTTTAACATGCTTAGAAAACGGTATTCACCCAGTGCTACCACTATCTCGGGTAATTGCAGACCAATGAAAATGAATATGGTTCCATTAAGAAGAAAAATGACAGTGTTCCAAGTTCCGTTTGCCTGCATCCGCGTCTGCTGTGAAAAGATCGTGGACGAGTTCCAGCTGAGGAAAAGGCCTGCAACCACTACTGCCAGTACACCGGAGACATGTATACCTTCTGCAAGCAGGTAAGTGATAAATGGCGTGAGGAACGTCAATGTCGTATCGGTAGTCGGGTTATCGGGAGTTAATTTGTGAATCCACTTGAATACGTAACCGACAAGCAATCCCAGAGCTATCCCTCCTGTTGCAACAATCACAAACTGGACGCCGGCTTCCCAGAACACGAACGATCCGGAAACCACCGCTGCAACGGCATACCTATATGCAATTAGACCCGTGGCATCATTGACAAGGCTCTCCCCTTCTAATATTGTCGTGACGCGTTTCGGAATGGTAAGGCCTTTTGTTGCAGCCGTAGCTGCTACTGCATCGGGAGGCGAGATTATCGCACCCAGCACAAATGCTTCTGGCCAACCGAGGCCGGGTATAAACATGTGTGCAATCCAGGCAACCGCACACGTGGTAAATATGACGCAACCGATAGCCAGCAAAGTGATAGGTCTCCTGGCTGCTTTAAAATCAGCCCATGACGTGTTCCATGCAGCCGCATAGAGGACTGGCGGAAGGAAGACCAGAAAGACAGTCTCCGGATTCAGAGTTATGTGTGGTAGTCCCGGGACAAGACCAATCGCTATCCCAGCAAGCACGAGAAGAATGGGGTATGGTATCTTTACCTTATCGGTTACTTCCGCCAACGCAGTCACAACAGCAAGCAATACTATAACCGTCGCAATATTCTCCATATTGGCAATATCCCCTAAAAATTAAAAGAAATGTTCTAGAAGCTAAACCTTGACAAGAATTCCTCCAGCTCTTTTTTTAAGGACTTCGGATTGTTAATGCCCAGAGCCTTGTTGACTTCGAGATTCTCCTTGACGCTGAGTTCTCTAAGTTTTAAATGCTGATTAATAAAAATGAATTCTAACTCCGGCAAAAGTTGCTTTAGTTCATCAACGATATCAAATATTTTTATGCTTCGCTCTACCAGGTTGTAAGTGCCTCCGGGCAGATCACCGGTGATACAATTGTTTAACGCCCTCGACACCCTGTCAATATGAATAAAGGATCGCGATTGTTTACCATCGCCCTGAATCGTTACAATCCGGTTGAAATTCGCCTCGAAGACGAATTTGTTGATTACAGAATCAAAACGCATGCTTTTACTGTAGCCGTAAACATTACCACAACGAAAGATGTAAGTGTCAATCTTGTCAAACAGCCGGCGAACATGTTCTTCTCCTCTCAATTTGGAGATCGCATAAAATGTTTTCGGATTGGGAATGGTGCTTTCATCGACCGCGCCAGACGATGAGCCATAGACTCCTGAACTACTGGTGTAAATAAATCTTTTTACGTTGCTTTCTTCTACCGCATACACAAGTTCGGCTGTTCCCCAATGGTTCACCTGCTCATAAACATGGGAATCCGAGCTATCAAACGGCGTCGTCACCTTTGCAGCCAAATGATATACTACGTCAATACCTTTTAACACTTTTCGAAGGGATCGCGAATCAAGCAGCTCGCCTTTGACGAAAGACAATTTCGGATGTCTTTGCAGTTTCAACCCCAGGAACAAATTGTAATTCATCCGACTGAGGTTGTCGTAAACTATGACTTTGTCAACGGAAGGATTTGAGACTAACAGATTGACTAACTCAGTACCGATATAACCGGCACCTCCAGTAACTAAAACGTTCATTCGACTATTTATTTATTAAATCGGTGTGAAGGCCACACTCTACCTTGTTCATCCCAAACCATCTTGCCTCACGTTCCTGCATTTCCGGGTCCAATTTACGGGTGCATGGTTCACAACCTATACTTACAAATCCCTTTTCTTCAAGAGGATGCTTTGGCAAGGAATATTCCTTTTGATATTGCCAGATCATTTTTGCATTCCAGTCAAGCATGGGATGAAACCGTAAACAACCGTGTTTTGCTGGCTGCTCAACTTTCATCGCCGCACGCGTAGCACTCTGATCCGCCCGAACCCCATTGATCCACACATCATGGGACAGTAGGATAGCATCCACGGGTTGTGTCTTGTTCAAATAACAGCAATGGTCCGGATCCGACGTGAACAGTAACCTTCCTTCTGCATCACGTTGCATGAATTTCGGGATGTCTGATTTGATGTCAAGTGTATTCAAACCAAAAAGATCCGACACCGTGTCCCTGAACTTTACGGTCTCCGGAAAATGGTATCCAGTGTTTATAAAATAAATAGGGATAGTCTTATCGATGCGGCTTAGTATGTGAAGCAGTACAAGACTGTGCGACTGAAAAGATGACGTCGTGAACAAGGTCTTTTCTTGTGACTTGTACTCATTGATACGCGCTTTGATTTCTTCGAAAAGCATACAGCTTAAATTTTAATAATCGCCTAATAAATGTTTTATGACCCCTTTTATCCAGCTCTTAGCAAACCATTCAACCCGCCAAAAATTCAGTCTAACTACTTAACAATCACCCTATCTATTCACTAAATGTAAATGATTACTTTAAAATGCTATATTCGACATCCTTAAACCAAAAACCAATAGTCTTGAATCCAAAGTATCGCATCATCGTGGCATTGTTGCTTACCCTGTTGGCCATTTGCAGTCGTGTAGTCTTCGGATAACTCAACCAATCTGTCCCCTCGTCCAGCCGACAATCCGACCAAATTTATCTGCAACAACAAAATCTGTTGCAAATCGATCCCATTTGCCTACAAAAATGGTAGACATTTTCGTAAAAGCAAACCGGACCCTCAAATTCCGCCTGGATTGGCCTTTCTATCTCCCATTGGAAGCTATTCTAGCTGTTGGCCAGTATCACCGACACTCAAGCAGATGGAGTGCCCATAGTGACCCCGTAGCGCCAATCCAGCTACCTAGCTACCTAGGTACCTAGGCACCCAGGTACCGCGGCTCCACCAACTCTGAACCTTTTACCTCGTTTCATGTTTACCTTTACGGAATGAAAGTACGAGTCTCCCGAAAGGAACATTTTAACGCAGCACACAGACTTAATAATCCCGATCTAACAGAGGCAGAAAATCAACGAATTTTCGGAAAATGTAATAATCCACATTATCATGGCCACAATTATGAACTTATTGTTAGTATTACGGGGGAACCTGATCCAAAGACGGGCTACCTGTTTGATTTGAAGATACTGAGTGATCTGATTAAGGATAATGTACTTGTAAAATTTGATCATAAGAACCTTAACCTTGATACCGAATACTTTAAAAACCTGAATCCCACAGCTGAAAACATTGCAATTATCATTTGGCGGATACTCAGACAAAAAATTGATTCAAACCTCGAACTGAAAATTACTTTATATGAGACAGAAAGAAATTTCGTTGAATATCCGGCCTCTTAAGTCGCTGAATGAAGAGTTTGGAGACGATCATCTTTCCTCATCAGCAGATACCCCCCTTCGACCTGACGCATTCGATCTGGATGATGAAGCAAAAATTGAAAAGATAGAAAAACACTTTCAGGAGATAATGACCATCCTCGGTCTCGACCTAACGGATGATAGTCTCAAGGGAACTCCACGTCGTGTAGCTAAGATGTATGTGAAAGAAGTATTCAGCGGATTAAATCCAAAGAACCGACCTAATGCACAGACTATTTGAAAACAAGTACAACTACGATCAAATGCTCGTGGAAAAGGATATTACCTTCTATTCACATTGTGAGCATCATTTCGTACCGATCTATGGAAAGGCACATGTTGCCTACTTTTCAAGTGGAAAGGTGATCGGTCTTTCAAAGATCAACCGCATAGTACAATATTTCGCGAAACGCCCACAGGTGCAGGAAAGACTCACCGTTCAGATTGGTAAGGAGATGGAACGGGTATTGCATTCAGCAGATGTAGCAGTCGTTTTAGATGCCAACCACATGTGCGTAGCCTCGCGAGGCGTGCTTGATACCAATAGCAGGACAGGTACTGCATTCTTCTCCGGAAAGTTCAGGGATGAAAATATCAAACGCGAATTCCTGAACTACATAAACAGCAAATAAGGCAGTTCAAACGGTTGAGTTTTATTCCCCCGTCCATTCTGACGAAATATTTAATAAAATGGCTATTTTGGTATTACTAAACCTCAGAGCCTTTTTATGTCTCCCTCAAAGGATATTCTGCTTTCTGATTCGCGGAATGATCATCAGAAAGCCATTAACAATATCTTCTATACCTACTATTTCCTGGTAGATAAGATCAATGACCAGTTTAAAAAGTACGACATAACGCGGCAGCAATTCAATGTTTTGCACATTCTCAAAGCCTTGCAGCCGGAGTATGCATCGGTCAACCTCATCAAGGCACACATGCTGGATAAGATGTCTGATGTATCGCGAATTGTCGAAAGGCTTCGGCTTAAAGGTCTTGTGCTGCGTCAAAGCGCTGAAAAAGACAAGCGTTCCGTTGAAGTTATCATCACCCCTAAAGGGCTTAGCTCTATTAGACAGCATCGACCCAGAGCTGGACCTTTTGGGGAAACTTGTGGGCAATCTCACTCCCGAGGAAACCACCATGCTGAACAAAATGTTGGACAAGATAAGGATGAACGAAGAGGCATCGGGGGTATCTAGTTTCGTAGCGGAGGCATCAAGCGCCGATACTTTTGCGCATTCCCGCTAATACGGAGAAATTGCTATTTTAGCACCGCTAAAAATTAAAACTATGGTATTCGATTTAGACATGATCAAGGCTTTTTATAAGCAGATGCCGTCACGCATTGCAAAAGCCCGGAAAATTGTAAACAAACCACTTACCCTATCTGAAAAGATTTTGTTCGCACACCTTCATGAAGATCAGAAAGTGAATGTTTTCGGTCGTGGCAAGTCGTACGTAAACTTCTCGCCGGATCGTGTAGCTATGCAGGATGCGACAGCCCAGATGGCCTTGTTGCAATTCATGTCTGCCGGTATCCCTAAAGTGCGCGTCCCATCCACTGTACACTGCGACCACCTCATTCTTGCTAAGGATGGCGCTAAAAAAGATCTGGCTGATTCGATTACAGCAAGTGGTGAAGTATTCAATTTCCTCGAGTCAGTCTCTAACAAATTTGGAATCGGATTCTGGAAGCCGGGCGCCGGTATAATTCACCAGGTTGTACTGGAAAACTACGCCTTTCCCGGGGCTATGATGATTGGAACTGACTCACATACTGTGAATGCAGGAGGTCTTGGAATGCTGGCCATTGGCGTGGGAGGTGCAGATGCTGTAGATGTTATGGCAGGAATGCCGTGGGAATTAAAATGGCCGAAGCTCATAGGCATTAAACTCACTGGCGAACTAAGTGGGTGGACTTCGTCAAAGGATGTTATCTTAAAAGTTGCCGGAATTCTAACCGTGAAAGGTGGAACCGGGGCTATTGTTGAATATTTTGGACCTGGAGCCCAGACACTCTCTTGTACAGGCAAAGGTACTATTTGTAATATGGGCGCTGAGATTGGCGCTACTACTTCAACATTCGGCTATGATGAAAAGATGGCCCAGTATTTACGCGGCACTGGCCGCAAAGAAGTTGCCGACCTGGCGGACAAAGTAAAAGAACACTTAACGGGCGATACTGAGGTTTACGAAGATCCCCAAAAATACTTTGACGAAGTGTATGAGATCAATCTCTCCGAATTAGAGCCACACGTAAATGGTCCATTCACTCCAGATCGCGCCATCCCTTTGTCACAATTTGCAGAAGAAGTAAAAAAGAATGGGTGGCCACAACAGTTGGAAGTTGGTCTGATCGGATCCTGCACCAATTCATCTTATGAAGACATTACGCGATCGGCGTCACTGGCTCAACAAGCTGTTGATAAGAAGCTCAAAGCGAAAGCTGAGTTCACAATTACGCCAGGCTCTGAGCAGGTACGCTACACAGTTGAGCGCGATGGTTACCTGGGTATATTTGAAAAAATGGGCGGAGTAGTGCTTGGCCAACGCCTGCGGTCCATGCATCGGTCAATGGTCGCGCCATACCAATGATCCGACCCGCGCCAACTCAATTATAACCTCTTTCAATCGGAATTTCGCAAAACGAAACGACGGCAATCCCAACACGCATGCCTTCGTCGCTTCCCCGGAGATTACCACCGCATTCGCAATCGCTGGCGATCTTACCTTCAATCCTATAACGGATACGCTGGTTAATCTTGATGGTCAATCAGTAAAATTGGAGGAACCAGAGGGACACGAGTTTCCTCCAAATGGTTTTGACGTAAAGGATCCGGGATACCTTGCTCCTGCGAAAGACGGAAGCCACGTTAAGGTCAAGATCGCAGAGAACTCAAACCGCCTGCAGGCTTTAAGTCCGTTTGCTCCCTGGGATGGCAAAAATCTCATTGGAATGAAACTGCTGATTAAGGCAAAGGGCAAGTGCACAACCGACCACATCTCGATGGCCGGTCCATGGTTGCGCTTCCGCGGTCACCTGGATAATATCGCTAACAACACGCTTACGGGTGCCGTTAACTATTTCAATGAGAAGACAGATTCGGTGAAGAATCAATTAACGGGAGAATATGGACCAGTACCTGCAACTCAACGTGCGTATAAGGCTGCCGGTACTACCGACGATAGTCGTTGGAGATCATAACTACGGCGAAGGTTCGTCGCGAGAGCACGCGGCAATGCAGCCACGTCACCTTGGAATCAGAGCGATACTTGTAAAATCATTTGCCCGGATACACGAAACAAACTTGAAAAAGCAGGGCATGCTCGCGCTCACGTTTTCAAACGAAGCGGATTACGACAAGATCCTGGAAGATGATACGATCGATATCATTGATCTTACCAGCTTTGCTCCTGAAAAGCAATTGACATTAGCTCTGAATCACAGGGATGGTAGAACAGAAACAATAAAAGTTAACCATACTTACAATTCGGGACAGATTGAATGGTTTAAAGCCGGCTCCGCGTTGAACCTGATGGCAAAACAAATCAATATGCTGGCAAAGGCTACTGCCAAAAGTCCAGCTAAGGAGGTGGCGAAGAAAACTGTTGCTGCTAAAGCACCGGCGAAGAAGACCAAGAAGGTTGTTGCAAAGAAGGCCGTAAAAAAAGCCCCAGGAAAGCAGCAAAGAAAGTTGTAGCAAAGAAGGCCTTAGCCAAAAAAGCAGCAAAGAAGTAGTGGCAAAGAAAGCCGCACCAAGGAAAGCGGCTAAAAAGTCAGCTAAGAAAGTATCGGCAAAAAAAGTCTCGAAGAAGACCGAAAAAAAGTTACTAAGAAAAAGAAATAGCTCCAGCAAAAAGCCCCGAACCTCCGGGGCTTTTTTTTGATCTTCGTTCTTCGACGCGAGCTTTGATTAATTCACATCTTTTCCGTCTTCCAACTTTTTGATCATCGTCTCGACGTTTGTTTTGTTGAACTCGTTCGGCGCTTGTGGAAGAGCAGCCTTCATATACGTTAATGCCTTCTTGTAATTTCCCATGGCTGAATAGGCGCGACCCATTCCTACATTTGTAGTAAATTCGTTAGGGAACTTTTCATAGTTTGCCTTGTAAACCTTGAACGCCTCATCCACCTGCTTCATACCCAACAAAGTCCTTCCATAATAGTGCACATCTGTCATCGTGCCCAGTGGCACAGCTTCTTGCATAACCTTCTTAGCCTCCTCAACTCTTTCCATCTTCATTAATACCGAAGCCTTGGTGCTAAGACTTCTGAAGTTCTTTTCACCCATCACCCGGAAATAGATTGCCCGGTCCATCCAGGCAAGTGCTTGCTCCAGTTCAAAGTTGTTTTGTACACACCAACTGGCTGCCTGGATATAATCATAGTAAGGCCGGGTTGTTCTAAAATCACTTTTAAAGGCGGCAATCTGCAGCGCTTTCCTGTCGGCCTGAACCTTAAACGGTATCATTCGTTTTTCCCATGACATCGCAATGGTGACCGCATCTTCTTCCTGATCAAGGAATTCATACTTGAGCCATTCCACACTTTTGTCAAGTGCCTTATTCTTGACATTAACCCGTAAGGCATCTTCTGTAGGATCGTAATAAAAGCTTCCCCATGAGTTTGAAACCTTTGAGAAGATCAATGTGCTTTCTTCCTCGCCAAGGCTGATAAAAAATCCGTATGTCCCCGCGGGCAGATCCTTTCCTTCGATCTTAACAGGGTGTGAAAATGACATTGTCGTGTTTTCATTGGCTCCTGCTCTCCACGGCGCGGCGGTGCTGGTGCCATGCCCCTGATCGACAAATCCGTAGTGAGCAACAGGTGTATTCCATATCTTTCCCTCCCGACCCTTCACACCGGGGCGGCTATACGAAATCGCGATCTTTACAATACCGATCTGTTCTGAAACAGACGCTTTTTTATTGCCACCATCTGGCTCGATGGTAACGGGCATTATCTGCGCTAGTCCAGGTGTCGAAATCAACACGAGAAATAAAGTGAGACGTAAAATGTCTTTCATGGCTGTAAGGTTTAATGAGGTTATTGCTGGAAGTAAACTTATTCAAAAGAAGTTGAACCCAAATACCACAAAAAACGGGATCATAATTCATCAAGATTGATCCATTTCATTATCTTCATGAAAAGGCGCGTCCTCGAAACAAAATGTCGATGCCTCCGAAGGATCCGATGATCAGCCCCAAGGATACCTTATATCTTAAAAAAAATCGCAAATGCTTGGCATCGTTGTTGAGTTGATCGTCTCTTGGTTGCTTCTCCGGTACGTTGAAGGAACTGATCTATTAGTGCTTGGAATTGTGCCCACCAAAAAAAGAATAGGAAATCTAGTATTCGGAATAATTGCATCAGCTATCACTTGCGCTATCTATTATTTGGCCATAGGATATCTCGCTAGAGGTAATTGGACAATAAATGCAGGGTTTTCGTTTCAATCATTTCTCACATGGCTCGTGGTGGTCATTAAAGTCAGTCCTTTTCGAGGAACTCATCTTCAGAGGCGCTTTACTTTACATATTGATCCGAAGGCTTGGACTGACTGCAGGATGCTCTATTTCGGCCGTTTGTTTTGGTATATATCATTGGTTCTCCTACAATGTCTTCGGCGACATTTTCCAAATGGTCATTATACTGGTGATTACAGGAATAGCCGGCCTTATGTTTGCTTTTTCATTCGGGTTAACGAAGTCGCTTTACTTGCCGATAGGGCTACACTACGGATGGAATTTGATATCTGCAATGATATTTTCCAATGGACCTCTGGGTGAACAACTGCTGATCCTTGAGGGCGCTGTTAAGGTAGCAGGCCTATTATCGACTGTTCTAACTATCTTTCAGCTCGTTGCACTGCCTTTGATCGTGATATGGTATTTAAGGAAACCTGGGAAGGAAAGACATGGCACTCATAAAATACTATCTGGATTTGATCAATCCCAGGTCGATAGCGTGAATGACGTACTCAGTCGGTGATTTTATCTTAAGTTTTTTTATAATACTCTTGCGATGGGTATGGATTGTATGGGGGCTGAGGTGCAGCTGATCGGCCAGTCTTTTCGTGGAGTAACCTGACGCAAGAAGTGTGAGGATCTCTGTTTCCCTGGCTGTAAGATTGCGCTCTACGGCTACCGTTGGATCGGCCTGAAAATGTTTCTCCATAATTATGTCCAGGATCTTATGGCAATAAAACTTTTCACCCTTGGCAACCGAATATACAGCCATTAGGACCTCCTTCTGACTGCATTGTTTCGTTACATAGCCAATCACACCGGAGTGCAGTACCTGTAGGATACTCTCTTTGCTATTGTCGGAGGAAACAACAAGCACGTTCGTATTAGGTGAATAGTTCTTAATCGCGGCAAGATCGTTCTTCGATATATAACCAGGCGAATCATAGTCTGCGATGACCAGATCCGGCTGATGTTGTTTTACTAAGGTGAAAAGATGATCTCCCGACGTCACCTGATCGACTATAGACACATCTGGTTTCTCATCGAGGATATAGCGTAACCCTGCGGAGGTAAGAGCTTGATTATCGGCAAGTAGTACTTTGATTGGCATCATGCGTCCCCGATGGTTTGATCAATACATCGATGTCCTCCATATGATGTCTGCCGAGAAGACCTATGAGTCCAAACAGGAGAAAGTACTGATAATGAGTCAGGTACGAGGAGCACATCAAAAAACTTAACCACTATATTTTTATATGAAAGGACAATACTATCTGTTATTTAGAATTAATCCAAATAAAAGTAAGGAAAGTGAGCCATGTATTCCGACGCGTTTGATTAAATTGGAGTGTCATCAAATCAACTATGAAAAAACAGACTATTACTCCTACCCGTTCGATAACGGCCGAAATAGAGGCGCTATTGAACAAACAGATTGTAATGGAAGGGAAATCATCCGCCGCCTATCTCTCTATGGCATCATGGTGCGATACGCAGGGATATGAGGTGTCAGCGGAGTTCCTATACAAGCATTCGGAAGAGGAGCGCAAGCATATGCTCAAGTTGTTCCGTTATGTTAATGCGGCGGGCGGGCATGGATTGCAGCCGGAAATTTCTGGAATAAAACATTCTTATACGAGTCTCCGGGAAGTTTTTGAAATTGTATTGGATCATGAGATCGAGGTAACCAAATCCATCAACAGCATCGTGGATTCCTGTTTCCAGATCAAGGACTTTGCGACTTTCAATTTTCTACAGTGGTATGTTACGGAGCAGCGTGAAGAAGAAACACTGGCAAGAAGAGCTGTTGAGATTTTTGAACTTATTGGTGAGGAAGGTGTTGGATTATGGATGATCGATCAGGAAGTAGGCAAGCTTGAGGCCTATGCGGCCAGAGTTTCCGGTAAGTTAATTACATAGACAATATTAGTTCCTGGTTTGACAGAAACCAGGAACTAAATTATATCACGCAGTATAGTTCGGAATTCATTCAACATCATCGCTGTAGCACCCCAGACGATCTCGCCATCTATTTCGAAGTGTGGCGCCATCAGCCTGAATTTTCCCGCAGCAACTATCTCTTTCTGTTTAATAGCGTCATCGTTTAAGAGATCCCGCAGTGGAAATGACAATATCCTGGCGACTTCATAAGGGTCTGGCTTGAATACCGGTATAGACGCAGCAATAGCGACTACCGGCGTAATGATAAAATTACTCGGTATCACAAAAAAGTTCGTCAGCCTTCCCAGCACCACAAGAGAGTTCCTGTCAACCCCGATCTCCTCTTCGCATTCACGCAAAGCTGTTGCAATGGGATCTTCACCTTGTTCTGCTTTTCCACCGGGAAAGCTAACCTGCCCGCTATGCGCACCGGTGTACTCCTGCCGTTTGATCAAAGGAAAACGGATTAAACCCGCATCATCTTCATAGAGAAGAATCAATACGCCACCTGGTTTCGGAGGAAGGCTATGGTCGAACCTCGGAGTAAGATCCCCAATTGGTATGGCACGCATGGGGGTATGAGCAGAATCGCCTGGAAGAGGATCCAAAAGTCTTTCCTTTAACCGGTCGATGAGCTCACCGAATATCATTCAGGACAATGCTTTTTTAATTCCGTCTTTGTCAACTCCATGCGTTCATAAGATTTCGCAAAACCGGCGCAAGCCTTTCCTTTGTCACCAGAAGCAAGGTATGCTTTGCCGAGATACAGGTATAAATTCTCAACAAATGGGTCCATATCTTCCGCGTGCTCGAGCAGCCTGATCGCGTCATTTGTGTTGCCTGTCATCAAATGGTACAAGCCTTTGTTTCGATAGGCCCAGGCATTGTATGGATCCAGGCTTATGCTTAAATCTATATCTTCCCTGGCTTTCTCAATTTCTCCTTTCATTAGTGAGATAAATCCGCGGTTGTTCAGAAAATAAGGATCGTCTGGTCTCATATTCAACGCTTTCGACAACCAGAATGTAGCCTTATCATAATTTTTAGTTTCTATTTCAATCATGGCAAGCGCGTTATAAACGTTGGGCTCATCCGCGTTCCTTTTAGTGGCGTCTTCAAGAACTAAACGTGCGCTGTCATATTGTTTCTTGTAATAATAGACTGTTCCGATGTTCACGAGGATTTCAACATTATTTTTATCAAGCGACAGTCCCTTCCGGAATGCTTCGAGCGACTTGTCAAATTCACGCAGCTTGCTATAGATCAAGCCCCTGGAAAAATACGCGACGGAAGTGTCAGGGCGGCTCTGAAGGATTTTATCCAGGTCTTTTAAAGCAGCATAATAAGACTTAAGCTCATAGTGTGTGTTAACGCGGTTGAAATAGGCCGGAAGATAGTTGGGATTACATGCGATCGCACTGTTATAATGCTCCAGCGCTTCCGGGTATCTCTTTTGGCTGAAGTACAATGTTCCGAGATTGTTCCATGCATCCTCAAAACACGAATCCAGCTTTATAGCTTCACGAAGGTAGCGTTCAGCCTGCTCTATCTGATGATGCTCGATAAGAGTATTGCTTTGTATCAGGAACCGCTGAAGCCGTGTTTCTTTGCTATCGCCACAGCAAATAGCGATAAACAGGACTAGCCATATCCAAATTTTCACCGCCGCTTCTTTCATTGACTGACTATAAGAAATGCATAAATTCAGGCGAAACTAAATCAAAAAAACAGGTAGTTCAATCGTTCACGCTCACTTCCATCAAACCGAACGACTGTTATGCTATCTCATTTCTTCAATATTTATGTACCGGAAATTTTGATATCCGGCGACAATTCGATTTCTTAGCAGCCGCAAATGAGACAATACATCGACATAAGCATCCACCACCACCATCATTTTAGGCACAATGTGCGTGGCAGGGCTATGTCTTAATAAATAAAAAAGATAATTAAGAGGCTTGTCACGTGGTGACAAGCCTTTTTTGTTTTGACCAAATTATAAGACTATGAACACAATGCTTCGAATTGCCATTCAGAAATCCGGCCGCTTACAGGAGGGATCACTCGACCTGTTAAAAGAAAGTGGGTTGTCTTTTGGCAATGGAAAAGATCAATTGAAAGCGCAGGCGCGGAATTTCCCTGTTGAAGTCCTTTTTCTGCGCGATGACGACATCCCTCAATACGTAGAAGACAAGGTAGCAGATGTCGGCATCGTGGGAGAGAATATTTTTATCGAAAAAAGAAAAAAGAACCAATTGGTGAAGCGTTTGGACTTTGCAAAGTGCCGTCTATCAATAGCTGTACCGAGATCAGAAAATTATGATGGGATTAAGTCGCTCGACGGCAAGAACATTGCCACCTCCTACCCTAACATCGTAAGGGACTTTCTTGAAAAGAATGGCATCAACGCCGGCATTCATGAGATCAGTGGTTCGGTGGAGATTGCACCGGGTATTGGATTGGCAGATGCGATATGCGATATTGTGAGTACAGGCAGTACGTTGCTTGGAAACGGTCTCAAAGAAGTTGAAGTAGTCTTGCAGTCAGAAGCTGTTGTGATTGCTAACCCCGATTTGATCGTCGAAAAACAAGAAATACTTGATAAGCTTCTCTTCAGGATGGAAGCAGTGAAGAAAGCAAAGAACAACAAGTATATCCTGATGAATTGTCCTAATGAGGCTATCGCAAAAATTACGAGCATGATCCCCGGGATGAAAAGTCCGACGGTGATTCCACTCGGTCGCGCCGGATGGAGCTCAATACATTCTGTGGTTGACGAAAATGACTTTTGGGAAAAGATAGATCTGCTTCGTTCTTTCGGTGCAGAAGGTATTCTTGTAATACCGATTGAAAAGATGATCGTCTGAACGGATTCTCTAACTAAAAATCAAGTTCGTCAAATGAAGATATTTATCAACCCATCAAGAACAACATGGCCGCAACTTACGGCAAGGCCGCAACTAGCGCTGGAGTTCCTGGAAAGTTCTGTACGGAACATATTCAACCGCGTCAAGAAGTCGGGAGACAATGCATTGCGAGAACTAACCCTTCAATTTGACAAAGTGAATGTCGGCGATCTCGCTGTTTCAAAAGAGGAATTTCAAAACGCGGAAAAGTCGCTTCCCCCACCCCTCAAGGAAGCAATCAAAACAGCGGCCGCAAACATTGAAAAATTTCACAGTGCCCAAAAAAGGGATTCCGTTAAGATAGAAACAACGCCTGGTGTAACATGCTGGAGAAGAGCGGTGCCAATTGAGAAAATCGGAATTTACATACCTGGAGGATCGGCCCCTCTATTTTCTACAGTGTTGATGCTGGGTGTACCAGCAAGGCTTGCAAAATGTAGTCAGGTGATCTTATGCTCGCCGCCGGATAAATCGGGAGAAATAAATCCGGCCATCTTGTTTGCTGCCCAACTGGTAGGCATCAACCGTGTGTTTAAGGTAGGTGGTGCGCAGGCCGTGGCTGCAATGGCTTTTGGTACGGAAAGCATTGAGCGTGTTTATAAGATCTTCGGTCCGGGAAATCAATACGTGACAAAAGCAAAACAACTCGCAACCGAAGAGGGTATTGCAATTGACATGCCGGCAGGACCTTCAGAAGTATTGATCATGGCAGACGAATCTTCAAATCCAACCTTCGTTGCAGCCGATTTGTTGTCGCAGGCGGAACATGGAGAAGATAGTCAGGTAATATTGGTTGTTAATAATCAAAACCTGGTTCAGCCAATTCAAAAAGAAATTGAAGAACAATTGAAGGATCTGCCACGTAAGGCGATTGCAGAAAAAGCATTGATTCACAGCAGGGCTATCGTTATGGAGGATCTGAGCGAGGCGATTGCATTTGTCAATGAATACGCTCCTGAACACTTGATTGTCAATATGAAGGATGCATCTGGCATTGCAACACAGATCGTAAATGCAGGTTCGGTTTTCCTCGGCAACTATTCACCCGAAGCGATTGGCGACTATGCTTCAGGAACTAACCATACGCTTCCTACCAACGGATATGCTAAAGCATTTGCCGGTGTGGCCCTCGAAAGCTTTATGAAGTTCATCACGTATCAGGAACTGACGAAAGAAGGTATCCTCGCACTTGGACCTGTTGTGGAAAAAATGGCGGAAGCTGAACAACTGATCGGTCACAAGAGAGCAGTAGAGGTGCGGATCAACAGTTTGAAGAAATAGTACATACGCGAATATGAAATTGGAAAAGACCATATTTGATATAAACACGCTTAGTGCGGAAGAATGTCCTCACCATGAAACCATATTCATCCGCCCGGGATGAGTTCAAAGGTGATGCTGACATTTTCCTCGACGCAAACGAAAATCCGTATCCTTCACCATATAACCGGTATCCGGATCCCCTTCAATGGAAAGTGAAAGAGAAACTCGCTCCAATCAAGAAAGTCAGACCCGAACAGATCTTTCTCGGCAACGGCAGCGACGAAGCTATTGACCTTGTTATTCGTGCTTTTTGTGAACCCGGCACTGATTCAATCTTGATAACCGATCCCACGTACGGCATGTACGCCGTTTGTGCGGACGTAAACGCCGTGAACGTTCAACGGGTAACATTAACAACAGACTTTGATCTTGACCTGGACAAAATCTGGAAGACCATTGATCCAACGACAAAAGTAATTTTCCTCTGCAGTCCCAATAATCCAACGGGAAACCTTCTGAACAACGACAAGATCAAGGAGGTCATGCAGAAATTTCGAGGCCTTGTCGTAATTGATGAAGCATACATTGACTTTACATTAAGCAAAAGTTTTGCAGAAGAACTCGACGAATATCCGAATCTGATCGTCTTACAAACATTTTCGAAAGCGTGGGGACTTGCAGGTCTGCGGCTGGGAATGGCATTCGCCTCAAGGGACATCATCAATATCCTGAACAAGATCAAATATCCTTATAATGTTAACATTCAGACGCAGGACCTCGCACTCAAAACCCTGGCCTTTCAACGTCAGAAGGAGCAATGGGTGACTGAGATCATCGAGCAGCGCAAAAAAATGGAAACGGAATTATCAATGCTACCTATCACAAAAAAAGTATATCACTCAGACTCCAACTTCCTTTTAGTGCAGGTAAATGAAGCCGTGAAGACTTATCAGTTTCTGATGAACCGCGGTATTATTGTTCGCGATCGATCAAATGTAACGTTATGCAACGATTGTCTTCGGATCACGATTGGCACGCCGGCAGAGAACGTTCGTCTTCTTAAGGCATTGAAAGAAATGTAATCAGAAAAAAATGAGAAAAGTATTATTTATAGATCGCGATGGGACATTGATAAACGAACCAGCTGACGAACAAATCGACAGTCTTGAAAAGCTCGAATTCTATCCGGGGGTTTTTAATGGTTTGCGAAAGATAGCTGACCAAACGTCCTATGAGCTTGTGATGGTGACGAACCAGGACGGTCTTGGAACGGACCGTTATCCCGAATCCACGTTTTGGCCAGCGCACAACAAGATGATACAGGCTTTTGAAAATGAGGGTATAAGGTTCAGTCGCACCTTTATCGATCGTTCTTTTCCCCATGAGAATAAACCAACAAGAAAACCCGGCACGGCTATGTTGACGGAGTTTTTTAGCAAAGACTACGATCTCGCAAATTCATTTGTCATTGGAGATCGTGTCACCGACATCGAACTTGCGAAAAACCTTGGAGCGAAAGGTATTCTCATCAACGATGGAAGACTAACGGAATCCGTAATTAAAAAAGGCCTTAAAGAGTATTGTGCTCTTACTACAACGGCATGGGAAGACATCTATAAATTTCTCGTCAACAACCAACGAAAAGCCAACGTTCTACGCAAAACGAAAGAGACACAAATCGAGATCGATATCAATCTTGACGGAACGGGCATTTCTTCGATTTCCACCGGCTTAGGTTTTTTTGATCACATGCTTGATCAACTGGCCCGTCATGGAAGTATTGATCTTAAAATCAAAGTGAACGGTGATCTTCACATCGACGAACATCACACCATTGAAGATACAGGCCTTGCATTAGGCGAAGCATTTCTCAAAGCACTGGGAGACAAGAGAGGGATCGAGCGGTACGGATTCTGCTTACCGATGGACGACTGTCTCGCTCAGGTTGCTATTGATTTTGGAGGGCGTCCCTGGCTTGTGTGGGAGGCGGAATTCAAAAGAGAACGCGTTGGAGATATGCCAACGGAAATGTTTCATCACTTTTTTAAATCTTTCACGGATACTTCAAAAAGCAATATTAACATCAAGGTAGAAGGTGTAAATGAGCATCACAAAATTGAATCAATCTTTAAAGCATTCGCCAAAGCAATAAAGATGGCTGTCAAGAAAGAGGGAAATCAATTACCTACTACAAAAGGAATTATTTAAATCATTGATTACAATCAATGCAATTAGCAATTATAAAATACAACGCAGGAAATATTCAATCGGTGTCATTCGCGCTGGAAAGGCTTGGTGTGAATTTTCGGATCACCGACGACCCCGAGGAGATAAGTAAATCGGACAAAGTAATATTTCCGGGTGTTGGCGAAGCCAGTACCACGATGAATTACTTGCGCGAAAGAAAGCTCGATCAGTTAATTCGAAATCTTAAACAGCCGTTGCTGGGAGTTTGTTTGGGCATGCAGCTGATGTGCAAGCATTCCGAGGAGAACAACACCGATTGCCTTGGGATTTTTGATGAAACTGTAAAGGCATTCGTTCCGAACAAGGATATGAAGGTACCACACATGGGGTGGAACAATTTGTCACTTCGGAACAGCTGGCTTGATCGCCAACTTGAAAACAAATTCGCCTACTTTGTACATACTTATTATGTTCCTGTGAATGAGTTCACGTCATCGACGACTGAATACATTGAAGTTTTCAGTTCGGCGATGCATAAAGACAATTTTTACGCAGTACAATTTCATCCTGAAAAGTCAGCCGAAACGGGTGAGCTTGTTCTAAAAAGCTTTTTAACACTATGAGAATAATTCCAGCAATTGACATTATCGATGGCAAGTGCGTGCGCCTGGTACAAGGCGATTACGCACAAAAGACAATCTATAATGAAAACCCTCTTGACGTTGCCCGGTCTTTCGAAGACGCAGGGCTTACCCATCTTCATCTGGTTGATCTTGACGGAGCAAAGGCCGGAAAGGTTGTCAGCTGGCAGGTTATCGAGACAGTAGTTCGAGGCACGTCGCTTAAAGTCGATTTTGGGGGCGGCATTAAAACAACAGATGAAGTCAAGCGTCTATTGGACATTGGTGTAAGCCAGGTCAATCTTGGAAGCATTGCCGTTAAAGAGCCTGAAAAAATTACGGGATGGATACAACAATTTGGCGCGGACAAGATCATACTCAGCGCTGATGTAAAAAATGAAATGATCTCGATTGATGGATGGCAGCAAAACTCAACGATCAACATCGTGACGTTCCTCCGTGGTTACATCCAGAGAGGTATTGAACACGTTACGTGTACGGATATCAGCACGGACGGTATGCTGACGGGCCCAAATATAGAGCTGTACAAGAAGGTCCTGTTGAGTTTCCCACAACTGCACCTGATTGCCAGCGGTGGTGTGAGCTCATTGGAAGATCTCTATGAACTGAAGCAAATTGGCGCCGATGGCGTCATCGTAGGAAAGGCCATCTATGAAGGAAAAATTGCTTTGGCTGATTTGAATAACATCTGATTATGTTGACCAAACGGATCATTCCATGCCTTGACATTAAAGACGGACGGACCGTCAAGGGGATAAATTTTGTCAATATTCGCGATGCGGGCGACCCCGTGGAGTTAGGTGCACTTTATGCGAAACAAGGGGCTGATGAGCTTGTTTTCCTGGATATCTCCGCCACGAATGAAAAACGCAAGACATTTGCTTCACTCGTGAAAGACATCGCGCGACACATCAATATACCCTTTACGGTGGGCGGCGGAATAAGTAGCGTTGCAGACGTTGGACCATTGCTCGACGCTGGGGCAGATAAGGTGAGTGTCAACTCTGCAGCTGTACGCAATCCCGGGCTTATCGATGAACTGTCAAGGGCTTTCGGAGCGCAGTGCATCGTGCTGGCGATCGATGCCAGAAGAATTGAAAACACCTGGACGGTCCATACACACGGAGGAAAACATCCAACTGATAAAAAACTTTTCAGCTGGGCAAAGGAAGGCCAGGAGCGCGGTGCTGGAGAAATCCTGTTTACCAGTATGGACCACGATGGCACGAAAAATGGGTTTGCTATTGACTCATTAAGCAAGCTTCATGAACTCCTCCATATCCCGCTGATTGCATCCGGCGGCGCGGGAAATATGGGCCACTTTATGGATGCGTTCACATTGGGAAAGGCGGACGCCGCGCTTGCTGCAAGTATTTTTCACTTTGGTGAAATAAAAATACCAGACTTGAAATCATACCTTAAGGAAAGATTCATTGCTATCCGTTAAAAAGAATGCACAAATGAAAACTCTACAGATCGACTTCTCAAAATATAATGGACTTATTCCGTGTGTTGTGCAAGACGTAAAAACGCTACGCGTGCTCATGGTGGGGTTCATGAACGAAGATGCTTATCACAAGACTGTACAAGAAAACAGGGTAACATTTTTTAGCAGGACGAAACAACGGCTCTGGACAAAAGGGGAAACATCGGGAAATTTTTTGCACGTCTCAGATATAAAAGTCGACTGTGACAATGATACACTTTTAATCAAAGCCACTCCCTCCGGCCCTGTCTGCCACACTGGAGCTGATACCTGTTTTAGCGAGGCAGAACGATCGATGGGATCTGTTTTCCCTTGAGGGAGTAATCATGGACAGAAAAACCAATCCACAAAGCGGCTCATACACGACTAGCCTTTTTGAGTCGGGAATAAATAAAGTAGCACAGAAGGTCGGTGAGGAAGCGGTTGAATTAATTATTGAATCTAAAGATTCCAATCGAGACGTTGTTCCTGAATGAAGCTGCTGACCTGATGTATCACTATCTGGTGTTACTAAGTGCAAAGGACTGTTCAATGAATGACGTTTTGGAGGTGTTGAAGAAAAGACACAAGAAATAAAACCTTCCAACGTCACGACGTTAGAACCGTATGTCCTCATAAACGCCACTTGTGCTTGTCCGGCAGGACAATTTGCCTTTCAATGCACCTGGCTTGAATAGTGATTTACCCAGCAACATTCTTACACATTCCTGAATTCCTTCGGTAATGGACGGATGAGGGTGAACACATTCCGCCAGCTCCTCAATTCCTTCGTCCATAGAGATCAATAAGGCTACGGCTTGTATCGCGCTGGAAGCATGGTTGCCAATTATCTTTACCCCGAGGATCTTCATAGTTTCGTCGTTGGTGACTAACAATTTTATAAAACCCTGCGTGTTCCTCTTTGCAATAGCCCTCGGGATACAACTGTAGTCGAGTGTTACCACTTTATAATCAATTCCTTTTTCGCGCGCGTGAGTTTCGTTGAGTCCCACACCAGCTACTTCCGGATTAAGGAACATGATCGTACTAATGTTCTCATAGATCAACTTCCGATGCGGATTCCCAAAGATCTTCTCTACAGCGTAGCGGCCTTCCAGCTCTCCGACGTTTACCAAGGAGATATCGGCCGTGATGTCGCCAACCGCGTAGATGTTTGAAATGTTGGTCTGCGTATCACTGTCCTCAATACCGCGCTTTGAAATGCTGATGTTAACACTATCGTCCCAAAGCTCTTCGTAGTTTGGTGTACGACCGACGGCAACCAACGCCTTTGCAACATTGAACACGCCTTTGGTTCCATCGTCATATTCCAACTCGTATTCTACTCTGCCATGTTTGACTTCCATTCGGATAAGTCTTGAGTTACGGTGGATAAGCACACCGTTGTTTTCCATATTTCGCTCAATCACCTTTACTATATCCTCATCTTCAAAAGGCAAGATCCTCGATCCTTTGTCGATCAGGTGAACCTTTGTCTTGCCAAACCCTGAAAAGATAGTTGCGTACTCACATCCGATGACCCCTGCACCAACGATCACCATACTTTCGGGAAAGTCGTCGAGGTCTTCGATTCCATCGCTGGTCATTACCGTCTTTTCATCGATGGGGAGTTCGGGCAGATAACGCGGACGGCTACCGGTCGCCAGAATAATATAGTCGGCCCATACCACTTCCTTCTCAAAAGGCCCGCTGCTGATCTCAATTTCGTTTTGGCTTATCAACTTCGCCGCGCCTTTTTTGTAGCTGAGCAGACCCGTGTGATGGGAGTCCTTCATCAGGTGAAGGTGATCCTCCAGCATACCTTTGCGTTCCTCAACCGCATGTCTTACCTCTTCCTGAATCTCTTTGTAATTGATGCTGGGGACCTTGATGTTAAAACGCTTCAGATTCTTCCGAAAGGAGGCCGTTTCCCTCGATAACTCCCACCATGTCTTAGATGACAGCGCGCCATTGGTGACACCGGCACCTCCTACTCTTATCCTTTTCTATTAACAATGTTTTTTTCTTAAAATCCAGGGCTCGCATCGCGGCGGCATACCCGGACGGGCCCGCCCCGATGACAACGAGGTCAAATTTTTCCATAGTAAAAAGTACCAAACATATTACCATACAATGTACACAAAATCGACAGTGTTTGCGTCGAGTGGGATCATGATTATACGGTCGTATTCCATTCTGCCGAAATATTGATTGGCCAGCGATGGAAAGTCCAATTCATCTGTGTCCTGGCTCAACTTCGTGCTTTATTCATTAACTTTGAGCGGATTATAGGACCCTCAATGAATGTTGTATCATCGTTATTAAATGCCGGAACATCCTTTGCATTGACACCAGCCGCAAAACGAGGTGTAAAATTGTCAAATGCAATTGGGCTAATCCTTTTTACCCTAGCCCAGATCACAGGGCTCTTATATTATATCTGGTATGACTGGAACGTTGT
>CAVZFT010000018.1:0-19738 GCA_963774615.1 uncultured Cytophagales bacterium | reverse complement strand
AGGGTCAGGCGACCACCCATTTTGGTCTTAGTGAGGTTCCAGCCGCTGTTGAGGCTTTCTTCTAAGGAAATCATAGTTTCAGTGCGTTCGATACCCTTCTACCTGCTGGATCTTGTCATGCAGGACCTGCTTGAGATGGTTGGTGTCCTTGCAGTGGATTTTCGCGAACATGCTATAATTGCCCGTGGTGTAGTGAATGTTCGTTATTTCCGGTATTGCCTTCAGCTTGGCCATCACCTGGTCGTATAAAGCGCTTTTTTTAAAAATATCCCGATAAAGGCAGTGATATCATATCCTAGCTTAGCATAGTTTACCTTTAGCGTGTTTTTTCGACAATCCCCGCTTCCTCGAGCTTATTCATTCTAACGTGGACGGTGCCACCAGACACGAAGGCTTTCTTTGCAACCTCGGTATAAGGCTTCTTGGCATCTTGCATGAGGATTTCCAGAATCTTCAGGTCTGTATTGTCAACTTTATAATTTTCAGCCATATTAAAATTTTGATTTTGACTATAATTCAAAAATATGAAATATATTAAAAAATATACAAATATTCGGATGTTTTGTTGATTGTTAGTATCGTTTCTTCGTTACTTTGTTAAAGATTTTACAACCACACACACTCACGCACAGCACACAACCATCTTGTAGGGTGTTGAAATTTGGCAGACAAGCCCTCCGGTCTCGGGGGTGGAGAAAACGGAATAAAGTCCAGCCTTTGGCGACCTAACCGCTCCGTGGAGGTTCGAACCCTCCCTCTACAGCAAACACACAACTCACACACGCACAACATAATGTAGGGTGTTGAAATTAGGCAGACATGCCCTCCGGTCTCGAGGGTGGAGCTAACGGGATAAAGTAGCCTCTGGCAATCTAACCGCTCCGTGAAGGTTCGACCCCTTCCCCTACAGCAAGCTCAGTTTAGGTTAATGAGTTATTCAGAGCTGCCCGTCTCCCGTAGATGTCGGGGGCTGGGTTTTTTTTTTTTATTTACCCTCAAATTTTGAAAACAATCGTTTGCTTCGAAAGCCATAACTTTGGTTAATTGGTCAAAATTGAAATTGAGGTCTTAGTATGAAAGATTATCCTTGGTTCAAGCATTATCCCGAGGGCATCTCCAAAGAAGTGCAACTATATGAATACACGTCACTGGTAGAGCTTCTGGAGAAAAGTTTTGTCAAATATCGGCGATCGGGTTGCCTATGAAAACATGGGAGTGCAACTCACCTATGGACAGGTCGATAAGCTGTCGGAGGATTTTGCGGCCTATTTGCAACAAGAGCTCGGCCTTAAGAAAGGTGAGCGTATTGCTATTCAGATGCCTAACCTCCTCCAGTTTCCTATAGTTTTTATGGGAGCGCTCCGGGCGGGTTTGATTGTTGTTAATACCAATCCGCTATATACGCCTAGAGAAATGGAGCATCAGTTCAAAGATGCCGGCATCTCTGCGCTCGTAATTGTTGCAAACTTTGCTCACAACCTCGCTAAAGTTCCCTTTCAATCTTCAATCAAGCATATCATCGTAACCGAATTAGGCGACATGCTCGGTGTTCTAAAAGGTGCACTGGTGAACTTTGTTGTGAAGAATGTGAAGAAGATGGTACCGGCGTACGATCTCCCACGAGCGGTTAGCTTTAAAAAGGCATTAAAGAAAGGAGCATCATTAAAGCTTGCCAAGGTTGCCGTATCTCTCGATGATGTGGCTGTCCTGCAGTACACGGGTGGAACTACGGGGATCTCGAAGGGTGCGCAGCTATCGCACGGAAATATTGTGGCGCATAATTCCATGATCACACAGTGGTTCAAACCTTATATGAACGCGAGCGGCGACGACATTATCATAACGGCGTTACCCTTATATCACATCTTTGCCCTTACTGTTAACGGAGTACTTATGTTCAGCACGGGAGTTAAGAACGTTCTAATCACCAACGCCCGGGATATTCCTGCGTTTTGTAAGGAATTGAAGAAGCACAGGTTCACGATTTTGACGGGCGTAAATACGCTCTTCAACGGGTTGTTGAACAATCCCGATTTCAGATCGCTCGATTTTTCCGGATTGCACGGTGCTGTTGGAGGTGGAATGGCTGTTCAGGATGCTGTGGCAAAGAGATGGAAGGAAGTTACGGGTACCCCGCTCGTTGAAGGCTACGGACTCAGTGAAACGTCTCCTGTACTATGTTGTAATCCACTTGACGGAAAACACAAACTTGGCACAATCGGTTTGCCAATGCCAAGCACCGATGTCGCGATATTCGATGACGACGGGAATCAGCTTCCGCAGGGGGAGGTTGGTGAAATATGCGCGCGTGGCCCGCAAGTGATGTCAGGTTACTGGAAAAGCGATAACATCGGTGTCTTCTTTCCAGGCGGATGGTTTCGTACAGGCGATATTGGATTGATGGATGCTGAAGGTTTCTTCAAGATCGTGGACCGCAAGAAGGACATGATCAAGGTATCGGGATTCAATGTATTTCCGAATGAGGTTGAAAATGTCGTCGCCGGTTTTCCGAAGGTGCTCGAAGTTGCTGCTATCGGCGTACCGGATTCAAAATCGGGTGAGGTAATAAAGATTTTCGTTGTCAAGAAGGATCAATCGCTGACCGAAGACGAGCTAAGAAAATATTGTCAGGAGAATCTGACAAACTACAAAGTACCGAAGCATATAGAATTCCGCGCGGAGTTGCCGAAGACGAACGTCGGCAAGATCTTGCGCCGGGCATTGAAGGAACAAGAAGCCGCTGCTGCATAATTTTCAGAAACTCAAAAGACCAAAAAGAACGTGTTATGATAGGATTTTTTGAACATCAATATCTTTCTTACAAGAAGAATCACATAAAGAACCTTCTTGCGCTGGCTAAAGCCGATGGAAGCATGCATCCAAAGGAAGAGGCATTGTTATACAAGATCGGAAAACGATACGGTCTGAAGGATCGTCAGGTAAAACTTCTCATCGAAACCGACGAAAAGTATGAGGTCGTTATCCCGGATAATCACAATGACAAAATGAATCTTCTCTATGACCTGATCCTAATGGTTTATGCCGATGAGGTTGTAGACAAAGACGAGGTTGAATTTTGCGAAGAGGCTGTGAAACAATTCGGAATGAAAAAACAGCTTGTGTCATGGCTGTTGGCGGAGTTTGAAAGGGGAACCCCACCACCACCCGATGAATGGGACGAGATCAAGAAAGAAGCAAAGGAGAAGTTTCTGCTGAAGTAGAAGTTGAGAAGATGAGAAGATGAGGAGGTGAGAGTAAGAAGTAAGAAGTAAGTAGTAAGTAGTAATGTAAGTGTAAGACGTGTATTAGAACAACCTTTCGAGTCCGAAGAATTTATCGATCAGGATAAGAATTGAAAGAATTCCCAGGAGAACGGGACACACATACTGAATTGTAAAATTCAGATAAACTTTCATGAAAGACTTGGGGTAATTAGCGTTACCGATCGCAAGCTCTTCGTGCATGTTCTGAATCTTCCATTGAGTTGCAATAAAAAAACACATTAGGCATCCGCCGATCGTGAGTGACAAGTCGCACATGTCTGCAACGAACACGAGGAAATCCTGGCCTTTATAGAAAGTAAGCTTATTCAATGCCGGCACCATTCCCTGGCTAACCATACTGGGCAATCCAACAATAAATATCAGCAAGGCAATTCCCCAAACGACTTTTTTCCGGCTCATTTTCTTTTGGTCGACGAGGTAAGCGACAGGAACTTCGAGAAGAGAAATTGTCGAAGTCAATGCCGCAAAACAGACCAGCAGGAAGAACGACCCGCCGACGAACCTTCCTAATACAGGCCCCATCTCATGAAAGATCTGCGGTAGGACGATAAAGATCAAAGGGGGGCCAGCCGTTGCAACCTCCGTGACTTGTAGTTTGTACTGCAAGAAATGAACAAGGGGAAACACCATGAGTCCCGCCAGAAACGCTACTGAAGTATCTGCAAGTGAAATCACAGCTGCGGACGACGTAATGTTTTCATCCTTCTTCAGGTAAGAGCCATACGTGATGAGTGCGCCCATACCAAGGGAAAGCGAAAAGAACGCTTGCTTAAGTCCTTCAAAGACGGTCTGGATCCTTAGTTCAGAAAAGTCTGGAACAAGATAAAACTTCACACCAGCCATTGCGTTAGGCAACGTCAGGCTATATATTATAATACCGATCAGGATCAAGTACAGCGCTGGCATCATTATTTTATTGGCAGCTTCGATTCCTTTTTGAATACCCTGTGCTACGATCAATGCGGTAAAGGCCATGAACACCAAAGAGAAGAGGAAATTGGAGTTGGCAAGACCTTTCGCGCTGCTCAAATCAAGAATATCATTTACAAACGATCCGAAGAATGCGCCGAAGTCTGTTTGGATGAGCAGGTCGCCAAATGCGATATGTAGAAAGTATCCGAAGGCCCATCCGGCCACTACGTTGTAGAATGAAAGGATAAAGATCCCGGCAAGTATACCGAAGAGTCCCAGGTACCCCCACCGTTTTCCACCTAACTTCTGGTACGAGCCATATGCGTCCGATGTAGCCTTGCGACCGATAGCAATCTCCCCAACCATTACCGGATAACAGAGAAGGAATATGCAGATGAGGTAAAAGAAGAGGAATACCGCGCCGCCGTTCTGACCGGCCAGATAAGGGAACTTCCAAATGTTGCCTAGACCCACCGCCGAACCCGCGGCAGCCAAAATGAATCCGATACGACCTGAAAAGTTACCTCTGGTTGACATATAGTTAAAAAAAAACGATTGAAAGCCCGGCAAAATAGGCCTTATAGTTTGAAAAACAAATCAGACACCAGCTACGAACGAGTGATCGAATATGTCAACTTTAAATGCAATTATCTTTTAACCATTGATGTTTAAAAGTAAATTGGAAGCGTAAAGATGGAGCAGGTCATGGAAGAATTCAGGAAGCTGACGACGCAGGAAAAGGCGCTCAGAATAAACTTAAGCAAGGCGATCTATGGGTCATTTGCGGAAATCGGCGCAGGGCAGGAAGTAGCAGCGAATTTTTTCAAGGTAGGGGGTGCGTCCGGAACAGTAGCGAAGACGATGTCTGCGTACGACATGAAGTTCTCCGACGCAATCTACGGTGTGGGTGACAGGTATGTGTGTGAGGAAAGATTGACGCGCATGCTGGACCACGAGTATGTTCTTTTGCCTGAACGGCTTCCACACCGCATAGAAACCACACGATTTTTTTCGTTTGCTGATACCGTTGAGGTGCTTAACTACGAACGAACGAATCAGGGTCATGGATGGATGGGCCTTCGCTTCCAGCTTCGCCCTCAGAGTGAGCCAAATGATTGCGTACTTCACCTGAAAATGCTTGACACCGATCCGCTTCAGCAGCAGTATGCGTTAGGGATTGTCGGTGTCAACATGCTCTATTCATGTATGTTCCTCACCGACCCGGAAGAGATACTCATGTCACTTCTTGACGGGCTCACTTCGAGAAGGATCGAAATCGATATGTTCCGCCTCAATGGTCCGGATTTCAAACACGTCGACAACCGTGTGATGGCTTTGAAGCTAGTGAAGAACGGACTTACAAAAGCGGCAATGTTCGGACCCGATGGCAATGTAATGCAACCGTCCGACGAGTTATATAAAAAGAATGTGCTCGTTCTTCGCGGACGTTTCCGTCCGCCTACGCACGTAAATGTCGACATGTTGCTTGCATCGAGAAGGCATTTCAAGCATGAGACTGACGTCGACCGCGCAAACATCGTACTTATATCAGAGCTAACGTTAAATGATTTGAGCCCCGATGGAAAGATAGACGAACGCGACTTCCTTCACCGCGCAGACATACTTTGTTCGTTGGGGCAAAATGTTCTAATCTCCAACTACTTTGAATATTACAGGCTTGTCGATTATTTATCGCGTATCACTAAAGGCAAAAAGATCGCGATCACAATGGGGGTATACGCGCTGCAAAAAGTGTTTGAGGAGAAGACATATGAAAATATTCGTGGTGGGATTCTGGAATGTTTTGCTTCCCTGTTCGGCACGAACGTTAAGCTTTACATCTATCCAGCATTGAAGAAAGATTCCAGCGAAATATTCAGTCTCAAGGACTTTGAAGCGCAGCTGCCGAAGAATCTTAAGAACCTTTTCCGCTTTCTAATGGATAATAATAAGCTCGAAGAGATCAGTGGCGCGAACACAAGAAATCTGCATATTATTTCTGACCACGTGCTGGCTATGATCAAAAAGGGTGAACCCGGATGGGAACGGCTTGTTCCGCACAAAGTCGAAGAAGCGATCAAGGAACATGGGCTTTTCGATTATCCCTTCAGGCCCGAAGCAAATAAAATTTCCATCGAGAATTAATCGTTCAGTCATCATAGTTTCATTCGCTTGAAATAAGCCTTCGCCTCCGCCATTACTTTTGGTGCGAGGATCAAGCCCGAAGTCATCGTAGGCACAGCCATCAGCGCATACGCGACGTCAATGATATTCATTACATCGTGCATCGAAAGGACCGCACCGACAATAATTGTCGAGAGGTAAATGTAATCGTAATATTTTCCAGCACTCACGCCAAATAGAAAAGAAACTGCCTTACTTCCGTAGTAACTGTATGAGAACAAGGAAGTGATTGCGAAAAAGAAAGCGCTCACGAGAAGCAGTATTTTCCCTGTCATACCTAGTGAACTTTCGAACGCAGTAGCAGTGAGCGTAACGCCGCTCGCGCCAGATGTATTCCAAACATCAGTTACCAATATAGCCAGCGCAGTTAACGAGCAGACGAGCAATGTATCGATAGCAGGGCTCAGCATCGAAACCAACCCTTCGCGTATAGGTTCTTTGCTCTTTGACGCACCTAATGCCATCGGTGCGGTACCTATACCCGCTTCGTTGGAAAATGATGCCCTTCGTACACCCGCCACGATCAATCCTCCGACAACACCACCGAGCAATGGTTCGCCCTTGAAATGTGTGGCTGCGAATGCATCAGTGATGATCATTACAAAATAGTGGGGGACTTTGTCGATATGTATGATTAGGATAAGCAGTTACTGAAATAAAATACACAACGATCATCAACGGAACCATCTTACCCGCCCAACTGCCGATCCGTTGAATACCTCCGATAATAACGATACCAGAAATTATCATCAGGATAGTTCCTATAACAAACTTCGCGGTATTGATCTCTACGTCCGGCAATGAAAAATGAAGCGGCTTTGATCTCAGGTGAAGAGATACCGATATCAATAATAATTTGTGTAAGCTGATTTGCCTGGAAGATCGGCAAGCAACCAACAGTGCAGCATACGCAGAACAAGGCCGCCAATGGATACCATGATTTGCCCAGCGCTTCACGAATAACGTACATAGGTCCGCCCTGTATTTCACCCTGAGAATCTTTGCCCCGATACATAACGGATAATGTACTGGTAAAAAAGTTCGTTGACATTCCAACAAACGCTGTCACCCACATCCAGAACAATGCGCCTGGTCCACCCAATGAAATGGCCGCAGCAACGCCGGCGATGTTGCCCATACCGACCGTAGAAGCCAATGCAGTGGATAATGCCTCGTATGCGCTTAGTTGTCCCGGATTGTTCGGATCGTCGTACTTCCCGCGAAGAATTGCAATAGCATGACCGAAGTATTTATAGGGCAGGAATCTTGAATAGAAAAGAAAGAACACACCACCCAGGATCAGAAGGAAAAGTACGGGAGTCCAGACTCCTGTTGCGACACTGCTAATGACATCACTCATTTGATAGGTGGTTCAGGTTAGGCTAGAATGCTTGTCCACGATGGATAATTGAATAATATTCGATCGTGAGCACTCTTAATTTTCGCGCTAGTATACGACAAATTGGCTAGCGGACAACCAATTTCTTATGGGAGACCGCTGTCCAGTTGCAAAGCTGGTACAAAATCCGCGCTCCGACATTTGCATCCCAATCATCATTTCCCGGGCAAACTTCACTCAGGTCAAACCCGATTACTTTTCTTCCAGACAGAACTATCTTCTTCAAGAGATAAACGAACTCGTGAAATTCTATGCCGCCGGGGACAGGTGTTCCGGTATTCGGACAAAGTTTCGGATCAAATCCATCAATATCAACGCTTATATAAATGAGTGGAGGAAGGTGTTTGATGATCTCGGTACAAATGTGGTCCCAGCTTTTTCCATTTAGCATGGATGATCTTATATCCTGGTCGTAAAAAGTTACAATACGTCCCATTGCACGCTGCATTACATTGGCTTCTTCGTCACAGAGGTCCCGAATTCCAACCTGAATTAATTTTCCCACCGCCGGAATCTTCAAAACATTGTACATGATCGAAGCATGTGAATACGCGAATCCCTCGTATGAATTTCGCAGATCAGCGTGTGCATCGATCTGTAACACTGCAAATCGGTCGTACACTTCAGCGAGTGCGCGAATGAAACCGAGAGGGCTGCTGTGGTCACCACCGACCAACGCGACTATTTTGCCCGCTTTCAAATATTTCTGAGCTGTTGATCTGATATGCTCATTAAATTTCTCGCATGCGCCGTTGATAGTACGCAGGACTGGTTCATCGCTGGGTATCTTTTCACCTCTCTCTACCTTGCTAATGTGTTGCGCCGCCTGCGCGCGAAGTGATTTGTTTTCTTCGAAAATCTCCTCGGGTGTTGAAAGCATACAAACTCCTAGTTTCCATGCATCCGGAATGTCTTTTACAAACAAATCCACCTGGTAGGATGCGTCGAGTATGGCTTGCGGGCCGCGGGAGGTACCATCGTGATAAGAAACCGTAACATCCCAGGGCGCGGGAATGACAACCAGTTCAGAATTTTCAGGAGAAAACGGAAGGCCGAACAGCTGTCCGCGTATACCTGGACCGTTAGGATCGAAGGTGGCAACGATTTGTTCTTTGGATTGCATTTATGCCAACCCCCCGACCCCTCCCGCTCGCAAGGGGGAGAATGGTTATTGCGTTAGCGTCCATCATACCGTCAGTTTCCGTTCGACATTGGTCATTGGTCATTGGACATTTGTCTTGTTACTCTCCGAGCATTCCCGGGTAGATGTAGTTCTGAAGCTCACCGCTGCCCTGGCTGACTTCTTTCCATGAACTGATGTTGAATTTTATGATGGCCAATCCACAGGGCGGCATATCGCCAATTTCCGCTTTAGTTAAAGACTCGGCGAGGTACGAGATCGACGGGTTGTGCGCAATACATAACACCTTTTGATGATCGTCGTTGAGTTGTGAAATGAATTGAAAAAAGGTCCTTGTCGATGCTTCATACAAATCTTCGTGCTCAACAATTTTCTCGATCTCAAATTTCATTGCATCTGCCATGAGACCTGCCGTTGCCCTGGCTCTTGCAGCAACACTGCATAAGACAGTATCGAAGGAAGTATTTTCTTTGTAGAGATATGAACTAACGAGTATTGTCTCTCTTATACCGCGTGAGGTAAGTTCTCTTTCTTTATCTGGTTGGTCAGGCACCTTTTCACCACTTTCAGCGTGACGCAACAAATATAAATATCGTGGCATATCAGGAATTGAAGTGTTTTAAAATCGTTGTCGACGAGTCAATATTACTAAGCTGAACTAAAAAAGTTAAAAACTTATCTCAAAAATAAGCTAAATGGGTGAAGGTCAGAGTACAAATGCAGTAAAATGAGGCAGTGGTCTTTGGCGTTTTATACGTCATCAAATCGCGTTCAAATTTGCATTTTTAAAATTTTACTGATATTTGGGCCCCTTGAACGTTAAAAGCCAATGTCAAAAAATCTTGTAATCGTTGAATCTCCTGCAAAAGCCAAGACTATCGAAGGATATCTTGGAAAGGACTTTAAAGTGGCGTCGAGCATGGGGCACATCAGGGATCTGCCTAAAGGAAGCGGTGCGATTGACATTGAAAACGATTTCGAGCCAACGTACGAAATTAGTCCTGATAAGAAGGAAGTAATTTCGAAACTAAAGAAGCTTTCAGAGGAAGCCGAAATGGTATATCTCGCATCCGATGAAGACCGCGAAGGAGAAGCTATTTCGTGGCATTTGAAGGAAGCTCTTGACCTGAACGATAAAAAAATACGAAGGATTGTTTTTACTGAAATCACAAAGAAAGCTATACTCAATTCGCTTGAAAATCCTCGTGGTATAGATATCGACCTTGTAAACGCACAACAAGCCCGGCGTGTACTTGACAGGTTAGTGGGTTATGAGCTAAGCCCAATACTTTGGAAAAAAATAAGCACAGGATTGTCTGCCGGCCGTGTTCAATCGGTTGCTGTGCGACTTGTTGTTGAGCGCGAACGGGAAATAACTGAGTTCAAGACAAAGTCCTCATTCAAGGTGAATGCATTGTTCACTCTTGAAAACGGCAAAACATTGGCAGCGGAACTTTCGGACCGGTTTGACGTGGAAGAGGAAGCGATGCAATTCCTGGAGCAATGCAAAGGAGCAAAGTTCAACATCACTGACCTGCAGACAAAGCCGTTAAAGCGATCGCCTGCACCGCCGTTTACCACGTCTACATTACAACAGGAAGCTGCCAGGAAGCTGGGATTCTCCGTCATTCAAACAATGATGGTGGCTCAAAAACTTTATGAAGCTGGTAAGATCAGTTACATGCGTACCGATTCCGTGAACCTTTCGGATGAAGCACGTAACGGAGCCATGAACCAGATCAACTCAAGTTATGGTAAGGCGTTCTTTCAGCCGCGTCAATTCAAGACCAAGTCGGCGTCGGCGCAGGAAGCGCACGAAGCAATCAGGCCGACTGATTTCTCTGTGACGGATCCAGGTATGGACCGGAATGGATTGCGTCTTTATGATCTTATCTGGAAGCGGGCAATTGCATCGCAAATGGCAGATGCAGAGTTAGAAAAGACGACAGCAACAATTGGTATCTCAACATCACCGCGCGAATTTATTGCAACGGGTGAAGTAATAAAATTTGAAGGATTTCTAAAGGTGTACATGGAATCCGAAGACGACGAAGATGAGGAGGAAAACGGCAAAGTATTGCCACCGCTTACAATAGGCCAGTCGTTGGATCTCGATCAGATAGTAGCCAGACAGATCTTCACCCGTCATCCACCAAGATACACGGAAGCAAGTCTTGTAAAAAAACTTGAAGAGCTTGGCATAGGCAGACCATCGACGTATGCTCCGACTATAAGTACTATCCAAAAACGCGGTTACGTTGTAAAAGAAATGCGCGAGGGAACCGAACGTCCTTATACCCTGCTGACGCTTCGTAATGATTCAATCATAAGAACTGAAGACTCTGAAATAACAGGGGCTGAAAAGAATAAACTTTTCCCCACCAATACCGCCATGGTTGTAAATGACTTCCTGGTGGAACACTTCCCGGACATTACCGATTACGCCTTCACTTCTGAAATTGAACTAGAGTTCGATGAAATAGCTGACGGAAAGCTCGACTGGAAAAAGATGATCCATAATTTCTATGGACCATTTCACAAGAAAGTTTCGAAAACGGAAAAAGTGGAACGCTCTTCCGTGGGCAAAATGAAGGAACTCGGTGTCGACGAGAAGACCGGGAAGAACGTTTATGCAAAACTTGGGAAATTTGGTGCTTACGTTCAGATCGGCGAAAATCCGGACGATAATGGCGGTGAAAAACCAAAGTTCGCAAGCCTTCGGCCCGGACAATTTATCGAGAACATCACGATTGCCGATGCAATGGAGCTGTTCAAGATGCCAAGAGATCTTGGTCAGTTCGAGGAAAAGCCCGTGGTGGTAAGCATCGGACGGTTTGGTCCTTATGTTTTGCACGACAAGAAGTTCGTTTCGATCCCAAAGGATCTTGATCCATATACTATCACGCTTGAAAAAGCTATCGAGCTTGTCCAGGCAAAAAGAATTGCGGACGCAAATAGATTAATCAAGGCCTTTGCGGAGAATCCGGATATTCAGATACTCAACGGACGGTTTGGTCCATATATAAAAGCTGGCAAGAAAAACGTAAAGATTCCGAAAGACCGCGAACCTGCGTCATTGACGTTGGAAGAATGCGTTACGCTTGCTGAAAATGCTCCTGAAAGAAGAGGCAGATTTGGTAGGAAGAAGGAAGCTCCTGCCGCTCCGCAAGCTGCAACTGGACCTGCAAAGAAAAAGGCGGCAGCCGCTGAAACTGTAGTTGCCAAAAAGACAACTCCAGCGAAAAAAGCCGCACCAGCCAAGAAGGCAGCGTCTGTTAAACCGACGGTAGCCCAAAAGAAAACTGCAGCTAAGAAGACTAAGGTTCCCAAAAAGAAAAAATGAGGGAGCGATTTGGTAGTCCTGTTTGGGCTTCAAGCCTCAAGCTTCAAGCTAATTCAGGTTTGCAGTTTAAAGCTTGCAGCTTGTAGCTTTTTATCACCAAAGTCCCGAATTCTTTCAACTGATTTTTAATAAGCCTTTGCTAAATTAAGGTTCATTTTCAATCCGATATGAAGAACCTGGTTGTGCTTAGTGGGGCTGGTATCAGCGCAGAAAGTGGCATTCCTACGTTTCGCGATTCTGATGGACTCTGGGAAGGTTATGACGTCGCCGAGGTGGCTACGCCTGAAGGTTGGCAAAAGAACCCTTCGCTGGTTCTCGACTTTTACAATCAAAGAAGGAAACGTGCATTGGAAGTAAAGCCCAATGCCGGTCACGAGGTCCTCGCTGAGTTGGAAAAATATTTCAAGGTGACTGTGGTAACGCAAAACGTGGACAATCTGCATGAACGTGCAGGTTCCTCTCATGTGATTCATTTGCACGGAAGTTTGTTTGAATCGCGGAGTACCATCGACGAGTCATTGATATATCCGATTGAAGGGTGGGAGTTAAAGATAGGTGACAAATGCAAGAAAGGTTCTCAACTAAGGCCCAACATCGTCTGGTTTGGAGAAATGGTTCCGCTCATGGAAGTCGCCGCTGTACATGCAAGTCGTGCTGATATCTTTGTAGTTGTGGGAACGTCAATGGCCGTTTATCCGGCTGCCGGACTTATCGATTACGTGCCATACGATACTCCTAAATATATTGTAGATCCTAAAGTTCCAGAACTGCGGCACATACCGCTCCTTCATGCAGTTGCCGAAAAGGCTAGTACAGGAATGATGAGAGTAAGGGAAGCGTTGCTTTCAATGGCGTAGGATGTGGGAATAGGTATATAGGAATAAGGGATAGGGAATAGGGTAGAAGGATAAAGGGAGGGCGGAACTATAGGGTATATGAAGCAGTCACTCCTTGAGTGTTGACATATTGAGTGTTGAATGTTGAGTGTTTTATAGAAGTATACTGCATCCGATCAGAACACTCAACACTCAATAAATCAACAATCAACACTCAGGTATTTTCTGCTACCTTCGTCCCAATACAGGCTATACCCTTATTGTAGTAGGCATCCGGGTTTGAATGGTAGAAGTTTTTTCCACAATCACTTATTAAGCTTGCCCAAGATATAGCACAAGCCCATTTTTTATTTCATGTATTCAGATATTAGCTTAGCAAAAATTAAAGGTTCATTGATGAAGATTATCTGCTTTTGTATAGTGTGTTTAGTGGTGAGCGTTGAAACGTTCGCGCAAGTCGATGCTGTAGTTCCATTTACTTCGTCAAACCTTCCTATCGTTGTGTTAAAAACGACGGTCCCGATTCTTGATGATCCCAAGACGACTGCTTCGATGGGAATCATTGATAACTGGCCGGATCGAAACAATTTATCTGATCCTGCCAACATTTATGATGGCTTCATCGGAATAGAAATACGTGGGTCATCGTCACAGATGTTCCCGAAAAAACAATACGGCATCGAATTGCGCGACGAAAACGGAGACGGAATTGGTGTTTCGCTCTTATCGATGCCGGAGGAAGAAGACTGGATACTATTCGCTCCCTATAACGACAAGAGCCTCATGCGCGATGCTCTTGCCTACCGCATGGGCAGATCGTTGGGACGCTACGCTCCGCGCACGAAATTTTGCGAACTCGTACTCGACGATGTGTACATGGGTGTCTATGTCCTTATTGAAAAGATCAAGCGCGATAAGAACCGGGTGGATATAAATAAACTTGACCCGATAGAAATCTCAGGGAACGACCTTTCAGGGGGATACATATTCAAGATCGACAAAACTACAGGTGGAGATGAAGATGGGTGGACCTCTGCCTACCAGCCACCCTATGCAAAAACTCAGCAGGTCGAGTTTCTATATGAATACCCTGAATCGGATGATATCGTCCCAGAGCAAAAGTCATACATTCAAAAATATGTGAGCGACTTTGAGAGCACGCTGGCTGGAAACAAATTTGCCGATCCGACCATAGGGTATTCAAAGTTTATTGATGTCGGTTCTTTTGTGGACTATTTTATCATGCAAGAGATCACAAAGAATGTTGACGGCTACCGGTTAAGTACTTTCATGTACAAACAAAGGGATTCTGATGGCGGTAAACTTTTCATGGGACCGCTATGGGATTTTAACCTTGGATTTGGCAACGCCAACTATTGTACCCAGGGCAATCCCGAAGGATTTGTTCTCGATTTCAACCAAGTCTGTCCTGACGATTATTGGCTGATACCTTTTTGGTGGAAGAGGCTCTTTCAGGACGAAGCGTTTAGCGACAGGGTTGCGGCGCGTTGGACAGAACTTCGCTCAGGCGCATTCAAAGAAGAGAGCTTACATGGTTATATCGATTCAGTTGCTTCTGTCCTTAATGTGGAATCACAGGAGCGCAACTTCAAAGCATGGAACGTTCTCAACAAATATGTTTGGCCGAACTATTATATAGGACAAACTTTCCAATCGGAAGTGAATTGGTTAAAAAGTTGGATCAGTCAGCGTCTTACCTGGCTTGATCAACACATGCCGTTGTTGGTGACAGATGCAGAACAATTTGTTGGAAGTCAAGAAGAGGCAGTAGCTTATCCAAATCCTTTTTCATCCAATGTTGTTGTTGATTATTCTTTGCAACACGGTGGTGCGGTGGACATTTCGATTTGGGATAGCATGGGACGGAGTATCAAGTCCGTCAAAATAGATCACGATTCGGGAGGGAAATACAACTACGTGTGGCAGTGTGATGCTTCGGGATCAATATATTATTATTCAGTAAAACAGGGGACTAAGGCGATCGGGGAGGGGAAACTTTTTAGAAAATAACTAACGGTCCGGCTAATGCTTTTGGCAATTGATGTTGGCAATTCAGATATAACACTGGGCATTAATAGTTCAGACCGTTGGACTACAACGTGGCGGATCCCTTCCGTGAGCGACCTGCCCCAGATGTTCTACAGTCTGAAGATCCTGGACTATTTCTTTGAGAGCCGGTTGGACCGTGGAGATGTGAAGTCAGTTGTGATCAGCAGCGTGGTGCCCCAGCTTACGGAAAAGATTGTTTACGCAGCCGCTTCATTGTTCGAACGCGAGCCAGTAGTCTTGGGCCCGGAGGTGTATGCGAAGTTGCCAATTAAGGTGTTAAATCCGTATGAAATTGGTTCTGACCTTGTCTCGAATGCCCTCGCAGCTTACAGCTACTTCAAAAACAGTTGTGTGGCAGTCGATTTTGGTACAGCGTTGACATTTACCACGGTTGCCTCAGACGGCGAGATCCTTGGTGTTTCTATAGCGCCCGGGTTAAAAACTGCAATAAGGTCACTCTCCCAGAACACGGCAAAATTGTTTGATGTCCCTCTTGAAATGCCATCGACAGCGTTGGGCAAAGGTACCGTGCAGGCCATTCAGGCTGGCGTACTAATTGGCTATGAGGGAATGGTAAAACACATGCTGGAGAAGATCAGGACAGAGCTTAATCAACCATCGCTTAATTCTGTTGCTACGGGTGGGCTATCCTCAATTATTCCTTCGTTGCACGATGTATTCACCGCAGTCGATCCGCACCTTACGCTTCAGGGACTGAAGATTGCTGCAGAAATAGTGCAACCCCAACCCCCTGACCCCCTCTAGGGGGAAGTAGTCATTTAAGTGGATATCACTTTTAGTACTTGTCTTTCAAGTCCCCTTAAGGGGATTTAGGGGTTTTGAAAGCAACACTCAACATTCAACAAACAACACTCAACACTCAAGTATTTTCTGCTCCTTATACCTTATACCTTATACCATCTTATACCCTCAACCTATCCCCCTCCCTCTTTCAAAAACTTCAGGACCACCTCATTATACCGCTGCGTCTCCTCGACAAAGGGAAAGTGACCGCTTTTACTGAAGAGTATGTACGTGGAGACGGGCAGGCCTTTTTTCAATCGTTCGATTGAACTTGGCGGAAGCACATCGCTTGCGCCATGAATGATAAGGACAGGGAACTTGAAAGAGGGCAGGACCGTGTACATGTCGGAATTGAAAGATGGATCTTTCGATAGTCCGGTGAAGAGTGCCCTGTTTGCTTCGAGAAAATTAAGAGGAAGATTTAGTTTCAACTTTGACATGTTGGCCCGATCATAGGCCGACATTCTGAAACTGATCCTCAGAAGTTCATCGAACTTTTTTGGATCGAGAGTGCCGCTGCCGAAGATCCTTGCGCGCTCAACGCTGTCAGCGGGTGTTGTTTTTCGTTTCACAAGAGCCGCAGCCTCCTGGTCATACTCACGGCTGAGCATTGTAGGATTACTATAGATAAACCTTCGGATCTTGTCGGGATGCTGTGATGCATAATGAGTTGCCAGTACTGCGCCCCAGGAATGTGCAAGTATGTTAAGCTTCGTGATGTTAAATTCTTTTCTAATCGCCTCGATATCATCGACCAGAAATTTCATTGAAATAGAATCGAGCGACGGAGTTGTTGATCGGCCGCAGGCCCGTTGATCGTAATAAATGACGCGATATTTTTCTTCCAGCTTTGCTAAAAAGGGAAGAAAATAGGAATGGTTCAGTCCGGGACCCCCGTGCAGAACAAGCAGCGGTTCCCCTGAACCGCGGACTGAAAAAAACAGGGCAACTCCATTAATTTTTTTAAGGCCCGTGAAATCCGCCTGAGCGAATGCATTCGCAGCAATGAAAGAAAACATTACGAATAGCCTAGGGATCACTATCCTAACTTAGCTTATTCCAAAATTATTAACAATCATTTTCTCAATAGCGACCCCGTCACTGCTGCAAAACCTCCAACGAGTCCACCGATGATAGCCATCGCGAGGAACAGAACGATTTCGTACTTGAGCATCAGTAGCTTTGCAACACGTTCGGCGAGATCAGCCGACGACCTGAATCGACGAGCCATGCATTAAAAATCCATAGAAAGGCAATCGCAGAAAATCCCGCGAGGAAATTAGTATTTGACTTTAACAAATAGCCCATTACGAATGCCGCGAGCGCAATCGAGTACCACGGCATGAAGAGCGCAAGCAGGTGTGCCGCGAAAAGAATAGCAACAAACTGAATGAGAAATTTCATGGGTTTACTTTTGTTTGTTCAATTCCGTGGTAAAGAATGTGTATTGCAATGCGTCGTCGGGATAATGAAAGAATTGTAGCTGGAAATATTCGCCATTTACCCACGGATCGATCATATTGATGTAGAACTGGCTGCCGGGGTTGCCCGACTGTCCACCAGGATAAACCCCCCACATCTTTATTCCGGTTTTTTCCAGACTCACGATCATACGCCATGACGGGCCCTTCGTTTTCGAATGAGCGTTGATGATATCGTGGTTGCCTCCTGCTCTTACGTGGACGCCTAACGGCTCGATCCGCGCCAGGTGTTGCATGTAACTGTCCTTATAGTCACCCCAAAAAACATTCGACCCGCCGTGATCCTCTCTCCATTCTTCGATGTCCTCGACGCCAAAAAAGAATGCGTTTCGGATAACTACTTGTGCTGTTTCTTTTTCCTGCGTGTCTTGAATATCAAACAAGGCAAAGGTCGGCTTCTCCTTCAACAGTTTGATCGTTGTGTAGGTAGTGGGTCGCTTTAACGTGACCCTCGGATCCTCCATTTCATCCCAGGCCATAGGCATGAGGTTATCCCACCACGCTTCGTAATAAGAGGCGCCTTCGGAATCCTTGTCATTTACATAGTTCCATTCCTTTAGGATCTTATAACCCCGCTTTTCTTCCGGTGTCAGCGTGGTCGAATCCAGTTGCTGAAGGAAATAGGGCAGGCTTTCTTCGGCTTTCAAGTTGTAGTTATCATTCTGAAGTCTCATCATGTCCTGCGGCGTGATCGCATTCAGTTGACAAGGAGCTTGTTTATTCTACGGTTCCTGTATGCCTCAAAGCTGGTGGCGGTAATGTAATACGGATAGGTTGCGTCGACAGGATATTGGTTCGCGGAACTTACAAAACCACGCGACGGGTTTTTATGATAGATGTTCTGTTCATTGGGAATGAAAGCGTTTTAACCATTTGATTTCCGTGTCCCGTCGATAACAAATTTCCCCTCCAACGGTCGCCTTATGGGATACTTTCCCTGTACCCGCATTGCAATGTCTCCCGAGGTTGAGGTGAACACGAAGTTTTGCGCCGGCGATCCGAAATAATCCAATGGCGTCCATAATCTCGGACACAAGTCACCGCGCGATTTAACTTGTAAATAGCCGTTACTTCATTCGATGGATCGTGGGATATCCATCTGAATGCATACTCGCTGTGATTGTTGTTGGGCATAAAATTCCTATCGTATGTAACGGGTCCCCAGTACGAATAAAGCACTGTATCAGCAAAGGGACCACGATCCCGTACATTGAAGACCTCTATCACTTTTTGGGTATCCACCCATTCACCATCCAGCAGATATTTAGAACGGGAATTATCCTGGTAAGTAATCTTGAACCAATCGACAAGATCGCGTTGTGCGTTTGTAAGACTCCAGGCAATTGAATCAGTGCAGCCTATAACTATACCCGGCGTGCCCGGCAGTGATGCACCCATGGTGTTGACACCTGGTGCGTTAAGCTGAATCGAATACCAGAGAGATGGAAGATTGAGGTTCAGGTGCGGATCACCACAAAGAATGGGTGAGCCTGTCGCTGTTTTGCTTCCGCTCACAGCCCAATTGTTGCTTCCGGTTGTTGGATCGTGTTCCGAGAGTTTCGTGATCGCAATTAATTCCTGTGGAACAGCCATTGGAATAGTGTCGGATAAATCGATCCTGAACTTCCACCCACCGCTATTATCAACGATCGGATTTCCAACGTTTTCACGATCCGGATAAAGCACTTCGATCATCTCCGGACCAAACAGCTTCAATGCGTTTGTCATCTCCATGTCCTTGTCGTCGATGTTGAGCGTTTGTGCCATGTACTTCAGCAGCGGCGCATTTAGAGTAGTCCACGGCTCAGGCTTATAGTCGAGAAGTTTGTATTCGAAAGGAAGGGTTTTATAATGGAGGCTCTTAATGTATGCGTTTACACCCTCCGTGTACTTTTCAACCATTAGGAGGACTCGGGATTTTCAGCCAACGCAGTCAGTGCACGTTTGGCGGCATGAACCATGCCTAACCTCCTTTGTCCACGATCATAGTTCAGAACAGCGTCGTTGTTTCCAGCGCCAGTGATCTCAGATACGCGTCCGGCGGCAGCATGTGTCTGGAATTCCATCTGCCAAAGCCGGTATCTGGCGGTGATGTAGCCCTGAGCATAATAAAGATCGAGTTCATTATTGGCAAAAATGTGAGGAACCAACAGGCTATCGAATGTAACCGATACGTTTTCCTGCAATCCCGGAAGGGTTAGCGATTCAGGACCTTTATAATCATGAGGCTGAATATTTCTCCAGAAACCATTGAACGGGTCAACGAACTTACCAATGGGGGGAA
>CAVZFT010000017.1:0-33831 GCA_963774615.1 uncultured Cytophagales bacterium | reverse complement strand
TCCCCGGAAGAAGCGGTAGAGCAATGAGCAATGAGCAGTGAACAATGAACAATGAACAATGAGCAATGAGCAATGAAATGATATTTCGTTGTTGACTTAACTTACCCTGTCACATTTTTGGTTACGAGTTGGACGTATCCTAGGTACCTGGCTACCTGGGTACCTGGCTACCTGGATGCCTTATTTCCTCATTTCCCCATTCATAATCCCTATTTTTCTCATTTCCTTATTTCCTCATTTCCTTATTTCCTTATTCCCCTTCTCGCCGACCGGTTAGACAAAATCCTGTCGTCGGGGCAACCATTCCGCCCAAAGGATTGTAATGGTTATTAAAAGAAGCTCCATTGGAAGATTTTACAAAGACTTTATTGGAGGGTTGCCTTCGTGGGCATCGGGAGAGCCAAAAGTTGCTCTATAAGGAATTCTATGGGTACGGTATGAGTATCTCGCTTCGGTACGCAAGTAACCGGGATGAAGCTTCAGAAATCTTAAACGATGCATTTATGAAAATTTTCAGCAACCTCAAGAAGTTCGATTTAACCAGACCATTCAAGCCTTGGTTAAGAAAGATCTTTGTAAACACTGCCATCGACCATTATCACAAAAAGCAACGAGAGATCCAGGTTGAAGAAATGGATGTCGCAAAAAATGAAAGTGACACCGAGAAGATACTTTCTGGAATTTCTTATCAGGAAGTGATCGCGCTGTTACAAAAACTACCACCGGCTTATCGCACGGTGTTCAACCTGTATGTGATTGAAGGGTATACCCATGAGGAGATTGCGAACCTGTTGAACGTCGCAGTCGGTACTTCAAAATCCAATTTATTCAAGGCTAAGGAACAGCTAAAAATATTACTGTCAGATTTTTTCGAAAAGGACTATGCCCGAACGCGGTAACGATAGATTAGAAAGTTTCTTCAAAAAGGTATCCGGCCGTCCCGATATTTCCTACCAGGAGGAAGATTGGAAAAAATTGGAAGCCAGGCTGGATGCAAAGGAAACACGTTCTTCTGTTGCAAAGAGGAGCCGGAATCGCATTGCCGGAGCGTCAGCAATAGCAGTTCTTTTGGTGGGCGGTCTTTACTGGTTAAGTCAACCCAGTCTTGAGCAGACATCCGCGGCAGGGTCCGAAAACAAAGAAACATCCGTCAGCGCCTCGAAAGTTATTGATGACGAGCCAATGCCATTAGTAAAGGATATGGCAAACAGAAAAAGAAAATAATTCAACGGTCAGCACTCGTGCCTCCAAGGCTTCTCTTGAAAGTCTGACAGCAGCCAACCGGGTCAACAAGGCAGAGAAACGCGGTGCACACAAGCGCGCTGCGACCAACGATGATTTTCTTAATCGTGATGAAGCTTCCAGACAGAATTCAGTTGTGAACGCGATCGAGGGACCTGACGAAGTCAACCAACCTGATTTCGATCAGCAGTCGGCGGAACGATCCGTGGAAACCCTCGTGGCTGGCTTTGCCGCAACACAGATCAATGATATAGATGGAAGTAGTACTTCAGATGACATAAAGACTTCACCTGCAACAGCAGATAAGATTAAGCAGAAGGCCAACACTGCAGATTCAGTCGTGACGGAGAAGAATGGTGTAAAAGTTATAGACGCATATGGCTCTGGTCTAACGGAACATCCTGCTTCTCCAAGGTTGAGCCTTCTGCTTTCAATTGCTCCCGATTTCAGCACCGTAGCGTTCGATTATTATACCGATCCGGGTCAGTCATTTGGATTGATGGTCAACTATCATGTAAAGCGCTCGTGGAGTTTCTCTGCCGGTATGGTAAAAAGTTTTAAGAAATATATCGGCGACGGTGACGACTACACACCACCCAATGGCTACTGGCGAAATAATACGAATGGTATTATACCGGAGACTGTTAACGGTTCCTGTAACGTTCTTGAGATACCAATTATGGTCCAGTATACAGTAGCAAATAAAGGCAAAAACAGGTTTCTGGTGGGTGCCGGTGCTTCAAGTTACATTATGCTGGACCAGGCATACAAATATAATTTCGAGCAGCCCAATCCAGGAGCGAAACAGGGATGGAGTTCACACAAAACATCCACCCTGTTTTTTAATGTGATCAACGTTACGGCAGGATTCGAACATCGGATCTTTCCGGGTTTTATGATGGGGATTGAACCTTACTTGAAAATTCCGATCGAGGGAATTGGATGGTCTGACCTGAAACTTTACAGCGTCGGGGCATCCTTCACCTTGCGATATATTATACTAAACCAAAAGAATTCAGCGGTGGCTGTTCCGAGCCACGGACCTGACTAACGAGAAACTTCTCAGCTACATGAAATAATCTTAAACGCTGACTTAATCAGTGAATGTTACTACTATGTCCAAATAATTATCTAAAAGACCATGAAAAAACTCATAAGATCTCTGACTACATGTTGCCTGATGGCAGCGGGACTAATTTATCTGTCGGGTTGTGACGACGATTCAGATCCACAACTAACCGGTGACAGCAAGACCTATGATCTCGCGCCGGTATCAAATCCATCCATTAGCGGTACCGTTACATTTGCCGAGCGTGATGATGAGATGCTTGTGATTACTATTGACCTGCAAGGCACTCAGTCAGGTGGAACTCATCCGGCGCACATACACGCGAACACAGCTGCGGAGACAGGAGATATCGTTCTGGACCTCAATGCTGTGGATGGCGCTACAGGCGTAAGTGAAACCGTCGTAAACGCGTTAAACGATGGAACACCTCTTACCTACGATGACCTGCTTTCTCTCGACGGTTATGTAAACGTGCATGAAAGCGCATCGAATCTCGGAACTCTTGTCGCCCAGGGTGATATCGGTCAAAATGAGCTTACAGGCGACACTGAGCAGTACGTGCTTGGTTCTGTTTCAAATCCTGCTATCAGCGGAATGGCAAGTTTCGCAAAAAGAGTTAACGGAGAGACGCTCGTAACGGTATCGCTGGATGGGACCAACGATGGGGATGTGCACCCGTCACACATTCACGCTAATTCAGCTGCTCAAGGTGGAGGAATCGTGATAGACCTCAACGATATAGATGGAACAACAGGGGAAAGTAAAACGAATATCAGTCAACGCAACGATGCTACAGCAATTACATACGATGAGTTGATCGATTTCAATGGTTATCTGAATGTTCACCTCAGCAGTGCCGCGTTGGGGACGCTCATCGCCCAGGGCGACATTGGACAGAATGAACTCACAGGTGATAAGAAAGACTATCCACTGGGCCCGGTTTCTAATCCTGCTATCAGCGGCGCAGCTTCATTCGAGAAACGGAAGAATGGCACAACACTTATCACTGTAGCGCTGACCGGCACTACAGCTGGGAACAGCCATCCATCTCATATTCACGCAAATTCCGCAGCGCAGGGTGGCGGTATTGTGATCGACCTCAAGAATATAGATGGAGCGACAGGAATAAGTCGTACCAGCGTAACACAGCTTAATGCTGGAACACCGATCACCTATGACGAGCTGCTGAATTTTAATGGCTATCTCAACGTACACCTTAGTGCTGCCGTATTGGGCACATTGGTCGCTCAGGGTGACATAGGTCAGAATGAATTGACAGGAGACAACAAAGTTTACACACTCAACTCGGTTTCAGATCCTGCCATCAGTGGTACAGCAACTTTTGCAAAGCGTAAGAATGGCAAGGCAATGATCACAATAAGCCTGATAGGTACCACGGCCGGTGGTGATCACCCGTCGCATATTCACGCTAACTCGGCAGCACAAGGTGGCGGGATTAAATTGGATCTTAAAAATATAAGTGGTGCTACCGGCAAGAGTGTAACGAGTGTTAATGCACTTAACGACGGTACAGCTATTACTTATGATGAACTTCTCACCTATAACGGATATGTAAATGTTCACTTGAGCGCCGCTGCATTGGCAACGCTGATCGCTCAGGGAAACATTGGATCAAATGCTCCTTAAATTGGTTTTAATCTAAGCCGTGGAGAATTTTCTCCACGGCTCCTACTATTGCAGAGTCCAGCGATCAATCAAGCAATCCGACCATGATTCGCATGATTTAAGGATTATCAGGATTGGGCGAAGTAGGAGAGATCGAAAAGCAATTACCTGATCATCCGAATCAATCAAGTAAATCTTACAAATCAATCAAGTAAATCCTGCAAATCCTATGAATCAAGGTTCAGACATGATAAGAAATTCTTTTGCAATCATATTCATAACATTGCTTCTAAGCGGCGGTTGTGCGGATCACAAGCTCCCTGCACCAGTCAACTGTAGTGATGACCCCGTAGTATTGGAATTGATCTCGGTCGTGGATTCCGATTGTGCGCTCAAAAACGGAAGTGTAGAAGTCAAAGCATCGGGAGGTACCGGAAGCTATGTGTTCCGCCTGGACGGTGGAGAACCTCAAACGGCATCGGTATTCCTGAATGTGGGTGCGGGCGTTCATGAAGTATCTGCTACCGACGATCAAGATTGCGTAGGTATCGTGCAGGCTAGCGTACAGAACAAAGATGGCTTGAACATTACTTTCCAGACAACAGATGCAGGTTGCAAGGGTTCCAGCGGAGCCGTCACAATCGACGCGATCGACGGAGTTGAACCGTACCAATATAAAATCAATGAGTCTTCGTTATTCGACCAATAATGTTTTTACAGGTCTTTCGGCCGGCAACCATACAGTTGTGGTTAAAGATGATACCGGCTGCGAATTGACACAGACGATCAAAGTCAAGTCAGGAATAAGCTATTCCTCAACCATTGCGCCAATCATATCAGAAAATTGTGCTGTCACGGGATGTCATAATGGATCTCAATTTCCCGATTTCCGTCAATTCGCGAACGTACAAGGGAACGCAGGGCAAATTAAAACGCTGACAGGAAGTCGGGTCATGCCTGCCGAAGGGAGCCTAACGCAGGCGGAAATTGATATGATAGCGTGTTGGGTAGACGACGGCGCAGTCGCGAATTGAAGCGGTGCGATTAACGAGAGGATTCAATCCAAAAAATCCTTGTACTATTTACCTGTTCCCGCTAATTTCGGATACCCCGAAACGTCATCCACAAAACCCTATCACTATGATCATTGTTCACGACATTTTTATCTGCAAACCCGGTAATGCTTCAAAGCTGGCTAAAAAGTTCAAGGATGCCATGGCTGGACACCAAGAGCTCGTTCATATTATGACCGATATGACGGGCCAGTTTAATAAAGTTGTAATGGTCAGCAAGTATGAGAACCTTACAGATTACGAAACGAGTTTTGAAAAGCAGATGCAAGACGAGAAAGAGATGAAAAGGATGAGTGAAGCGATGGCTGGTTACCACGATATGTATCTGACTGGTTCACGTGAGATCTATAAGGTGTGGTAACATCCGAATAGCCCGTTTTTACTTTTACCCTGCTTTTGAGTAAAGTTCAAAGTCGTTGCGGTTTCCTAAGCCAACCACTTCGACTAGCTCCCCATTGTGTAACGTGTAATGTTCACGACCTCTCCAACCAGACGGAATGTCCCCTGCGGCTAATGTATTTTTTGACACTGGATCAGTGTGTGTAATTATCATGTGGTGGTAGTTGTAAGGTCCGAAGGCTTTACTTAAATTATGTTAAAACCAAAAGACCTCGCCATGAAAACTATATGTTCTATAGTGCTGGCAGCTACCTGTTTTCAGCTATTTGCGCAGCAACAATCCTTTGAAGTTTCCTTTCCTCAGGACGTTGACAATCTCATCCGATCGTACCAATTCAGCAAGGCAATAACATTGTTAGAGGCAAGAGAAGATTCACTTTCTGTGGACGTTCTTCAGCGCAAGGGGATGTGTTATCATCAAATGGGTAACTACAACGAAGCGATAAGTGCATATGAGGAACTGGTTTCACTGGACTCAACACATCAAGGCGGTCTCCTGGCACTTGGACAACTTTACGCCAAGCAGAAACAATACGGACCATCCTTTATTTGCTACATTAAGTTGATTCAACAGGACTCTCTTAATGGTTACTACTATAAGCAGTATGGTATGGTGGCCTTTCAAGCGAATGTTGTTGGCATCGCGATCCAAAATTTTTTTAGGGCCATTGAACTTAATCCTACTGATATCGAGTCGAACGCAATGCTTGCGGACATACTAATTGATGGTGACCAGCCCGAAGTGGCGGATAAATTGCTGACAAAAGCTCTTTCACTTACTTCAAGCGCACAGTTAAGTCTGTTACTTGCTACAGCGCAGCTGGCTGAAAAAAAGTACAACGACGTCATCAAGACAACCAGTCAACTTATCGTTGAAGGAGACACCCTTCAGTCCTATGCACGACTGATGGGCATCAGCCAATATAGGCTTAACGAATATGAGGAAGCGATTAAGTGGTTAGACTTTCTCTTGCGGGGCAATTTGAAGGCGGAGTGGATCTATTATTTCATCGGTGTATCCTATCAGCATCTGAACAAACCTGATAGCGCCATCATTTTTCTGAATAAAGCGGTTGAGGCAGGCATTTCAGATAACATTGGATTGTGTTACTCTCAGCTTGCGACAAGTTATGAGAATGTGAATAACTTCAAGATGGCAATAAAGTATTACAAAGCTGCGTATGAGGAATCCAAGAGCGGTATGCTTCTGTATCACCTTGCACGTAACTATGAGATGTACTACAAAGACAAAGGTCAGGCGATTGCGTATTACAAACGGTATCTGGAATCCGAAGACACTGTGAGGCTAGCGCGAGAATATGCGCGGTCGAGGGTAAATGAACTTGAATTTTATCGGTAGTTGTTGTCCGATCCCCGACCCCCTAAAGGGGGAGAATAATTATTTGTGCTGATTCCTTTGTTATCCGTTGCGTGAGCGTGAGCTTGAGTGTGTCATAACTCATGCCCATGCTCACCATTAACGGACAATGCTGCTTAGCGAACTGATTAGTCTATTCGACTTTTCTTATCTCCTCATTCTTCACTGTCCCACTGGCAATTCGGCTGTAGCAGGACTGATCATCGTTGACAAAAGACTTACGGAATTTATAGGGAAGCCGCCTTTCGCAGCATGTACCCTTAACACTTCCTCGTTTTCTGCTCGATATATACAGTATATCTTGTTATCAGTCACGTAGCTTTGAACCCATTCTATATTGGGACCGAGCTCCTTAATAACGCCACATGATTTTTGTGAAATGGATTTGAGGTCAGCTCCCGTTATTTTTCCCGCCCCGGGGATTTCGCGTTCAATCACATAAGTTTTCATTGTTGTTGATTGGTTAGTTTTTTTGGTAGAAGTTTTGGTTGCGGATGCAGTTTGCGCAAATCCGGCGGTGGTTACGAACATCGTCAGGATGATGGATACGATTCTTACTGTTGTCTTCATAGTTTGTTATGGATTAAAGTTTAATTATGTAAAACTATGCAGATGCCCAGGAATGGGCTGTCACGGGTGGTTCGATGAATGGTAAAAATGGATCAGCCTTACGTCCGTACTTTCAGGTAGGCCATAGGTTGCAGGCCAAATCTTTTCTGGAAACATTTGGTAAAGTACGACGGACTACTGAAGCCGGTATCGAAAGTGGTTTGGGAGATGTTGCGATCCTCGTCGCGCAGAAGGTCAAGAGAGCGAAGTAGACGATATTCCTTCAAAAGGTTATTTGGAGACATTCCTGCAGCAGCAATGCTCTTTCTGTATAGTTGAGGTCTGCTCATCGACATGATCTGGCAGAAATCGGCAACAGCGAACTGCGGATCCTGCCAGTTATTCTCCAGCGTTTCAATCAGCGATTCCAGGAAACTTTCCTCTGGCAACGTGAGCCAACGGATGTTGCCGCGACCGCTCAGCGTATTCCAGTCGTCCTCTTTATACAGTTTCCGTACCGCTGATGACATCATGACCTGGTTATTCTGTCCGATGCCGCAGAGGTAGCGGGCAAACTTCAGAGCTGTTCCAAATAACTCTTCGCTTTTTGTCACCGGTTCACCGGCATGTATTCCTATCCGCAGTCCGATCTGGGACGAGATCGACCTGTAATCTCTTTTGAATGGCCAGCGCGCATTCAACTGCCTTTGAAACGGATACAAAGGAAGCGACGAACCCTTCTTCTTTAAGATCTACCTCACTGCCGTCGTGAGTTTTCAACTGGTCCCGAATGATGTTGTTATGCATCTGCATCAATTCCTTCGTTTTCTCCTTTCCAAGCGCGTGAAGCATTAACCGGCCGTCCATGGTCTTCGTGACCAGCAAAATCCTGAAGGCCGTGTCTGCGAACACTCTAAGATTTGGAACCGTAAACTCTTCAATAGTATCAGGGTCCTTGATTCTACCCAAAAAAGCATTAACGACATCCGTGTTTACCTGAATAATTTCGTGGGGAACTAGTCCGTGGGCTTTTTCATGCAAATCTCTGACGGATTCCTTGTCAGGCGCTTCGATAAGGCAAAAAACTTTGTCTTCGTCGATCCAGTAGGTCATGGTTCGGCAACAAAATTTATCCTGGATTTTTATATCGGCGCGGTGAGCTTCAGCGGCGTCGACCGCCGTTACACCAGGCACATTATGAAGATCCATGTAAATAGGCATACTCTTTCGGGCTACTTAAATAAAGTTAAGGTATGCACAACCAGATAATAAATTTAACTCAATTAATGGTAGAATTGGTTCACGACTTTTCGTTAATCGTTATCCGTAGGATGCGTCTTGACCCCCAGCCCCCTCCCGCTTTCGCGAGACCCTTTAGCGGGGAAGCAAAGGGGGAGAATAATTATTTGTGCTGAGTTTCCTTTATCCGCTAACCGACATTCGACATTCGACATTCGGAGTTCGGCTTCCACACTCACACCCTCACCGCCCATTCCTCATTGCTCATTCCTCATTGCTCACTGCTCAACTGCTCCCTGATCATTGAAAAAACATACAGCATTTCTCTTCCGATTTCATCCACAGTTTGTTGATAAGCAGCCATTTCGTTCGGCGTACCATCGCTGGCTTTAGGATCATTGTAGGTAATTGCGATACGTTCGGACGCACCGGGCACGAGTGGGCAATTTTTATCTGCATCGGAACAAACCATGACAGCAACAAAATCACGTTGATGGATTCACCGGGTCATTGAAGTGTTTTGAGAAGACATTTATGTTGTGATCATCACTCGACCTGAATATTATACGTCGGATTATCTCCATCCTTAGCAATGGATATTTTAAATCCGGCATTGCGTAAAGCTGCGATCACATTTGGATTCACGGCAGTTGCTTCTGTTCCTCCTGAATAGCAGTTCACGTTTTCGATTCCATAATGATATGCAGCAGTCTGGGCCCATATCTGTGCGATATGACTCCTTCGGGAATTGTGCGTACAAATGAAATTGAGCTGTACTGGTTTTTTGAGCACTCTTTTCTCTCTTATACTACTTGAGAGTTGGGCCAGCACCTGCTTCCTTGCTGATGGAATATTTTCAAACTGAGCGGTCAGCGAATGTATTTTAGTCTTTAGCACGGTACAATATATTCAAAGTGGACTACTTAGGTCTATGAGCAACACGTGGGGCCACAACAGCTGACGGGTTTCTCTGCATAAACGGTAATACTATAGATTCCGGATTTATTGCTTTTGAAATTCTGGTAATCATCGTCTTTCAGGTTGGCTTTCAATAGATCATCAGGCAACGTTATGACTTTTTCCTTTTGGATTGTGATGTTTTCGAAACCCATGGATTCAATAATACCGAGATATTCATTTTTTTGAATTGCTCCCGCCACGCATCCGGCGTACATTTCCGCGCTTTCAAGCAATGACTCAGGAAGATAACCATCCAGGACAATATCCGAAACACTGAAGTGACCGCCTTTTTTTAGTACCCTGAATACTTCCGCGAATGCTTTTTGCTTATTGGGAACGAGATTCAATACGCAATTGCTCACTATGACATCGGCTGTATTATCGGCTATTGGGATGTCTTCGATGTCGCCAAATCTGAATTCCACGTTCTTATAGTTGAGTTTGTCTGCATTCGTTTTGGCTTTTTCGATCATCTTGGAAGTGAAATCAACCCCGATCACTTTCCCTTCTTCACCAACGAGTGCGCGTGCAACAAAAGCGTCGTTACCTGCTCCGGATCCAAGGTCGATAACAGTGTCGCCCGTCTTGATCTTTGCAAACTCCGTTGGCAATCCGCATCCAAGTCCGAGGTCAGCATCTGCCACGTAACCTTCAAGGTTTGAGTAGTCGTCTGCCATGCTGTTGCAGCATGTTAATGTGTCGCAGCACCCGTCCTTCTTATTTTCCCCGGCAATGGAGGAATATTTTTCACGGACGATCTGTTTGAGATTTTCGGAGGTTTTTTGTGATTCCATATTTGAATAGTTTAATCGTAATATTGCGATAGGATTGATAAAAAAAATTGTTAGCAGCACGTTTCGTCAATAGACGTATCCAGTAGCGTCGATAAAACTTTCTTCGCCCTGAACCAGTTTTTTTGGTCGATACAATAACAGATTCCCGGTCCGTCGATGTCGCCTTTAATGAGGCCTACTTTTTTCAGCTCACTGAGATGTTGAGATACCGTTGATTGGGAAAGGGGCAGATGTTCGACAATGTCGCCACAAAAGCAGGATTTTGTCTTCAGCAGGAACTGCAGAATGGCAATCCTCGCAGGATGACCAAGTGCCTTTGAAAACGACGCTAGTTCGTTTTGAGCTTTTGTGAATTCTTCTGTTTTGGCTAGCCCCATGATCCTTTAATCGTAATTTTACGATAAAGGTTTTGAATACGAATAAGAATTATGCAAAATTTTATTGATCCGTTATCCCGTTATCTGTTAATCGTTAATCGTTAATCGTGGTTTGCAGGACTTGACGGTTGCATTTTATAGGATAGTGTGCATTTTTTTTCACCGCAGAGATTCTGTGTTAAGAACCAATGGATTTTATTATTTAATTTTGTTCTAAGGCGGCTTTATGCCAGCCTGTAAAGAAAGGCGGTCTGTTTTAACAATGGGCCGCTTTTCCGTTTTAAACTGGTTTGGTCAAATCTCCTGTAGTGAGAGCGTAATGGGCTCTTTTTTCAGAAAATCCATATCGTAGGTTATTTTGGTTTTGTGCAATGTATAAATCATCTCGAGCAATTTTCGTTGAACTGCCACGGCTGCTTTCATTTTTATCCCGTGCTTGGATATTAACCTGATGAATAAGACCCTAAACCTTCCCTCACCTCGTATAGCGGCCAGCGCAGGCATATGCATGGCTTTGCGTAAATATCGATTTCCTTTCTTCGATATTTTTGGTTTTCCTTTTACAGAAGTACCGGATGTTTTTTCTCTCACGTCTAAGCCCGCATAGCTAGTCAATTGTCGTTTGTTTCGAATCAATTCAAAGCCATTGGTCTCGGCCAGCACAGTGGCGGCTGTTAAAACACCCACACCTGGTATAGAAGTAATGATTTCTACAGCTCTATTTACTTCCTTATCCTGCTTAACTAACGCATCCATTTCTTCTTTGATCTGCCTGATCTGCTTATTGAGCAGTTGGATGCGTGCCTTCATCCTGGTTATACTTTCTTTAGAAGGGTAAGCTTCTGTTTGTTCTGCATGCAATTGATTCTTCACTAAGGTCCTTTCCGTCACGAGCTGATCGCGTTCCCGAGTCCTTTGTCTAAGCCTTCGAAAGATTTCAGCAGGACGTTTCCAGCGGTCCAGCTGCCTTTCCAAACCAAATCTTGCGATTGCCTCAGATGCGGTTTTGTCAGTAATTGTTTTTACCTCTAGAGTCCGCATGTAGTTACTGATTTTATTTGGCAGGACGATACTTACTTCACACCCCTTTGCCTCTAAAAAGTAAGCAAATGATTCATGGTATACCCCGGTGGCCTCCATTACATAGCGCACAGGAATCAAGTCGTCTGTCCACTTTTGGACCCATAGAATCAATGCCGCAAATCCTTTTACCGTATTAGCAAACGTTTTATTGGCATACAGTTCCGGTATCCAATCATCATACATTCGGCCTAAGCATATTACCAATTCATTTTGGGCTACATCGGCGGCCACGACTTGTTTTACAATCTTTTTCATGCTTACCAATAATTTTAAAGTTAAAAGTGAAAATCTCCCTTCGTTTTGTCTCCTGGTGGATATTCTGGATATACCGCGATGCAGCATTCCTTACATTCTGTTCAAACTCGAAGAGATAAAAAAGAATGAGGCGATTTCTCTGCGAGAACATGCCTTAAAAGCTGTTTAGGCGCGAATATGCTCTCATCCTTTTTCACTTTAAAAATCAAATCTATTGGTAACTTAGATGACTATTCAAAGAACTTCTTCTGCTACTTTATAAACATAGGAGGCGAGAGGCGCAGAGTTTTGTCTTGACCCCCTAAAGGGGAAGAATGATTGTTTGTGCAATCCGCCTATTCGACATTCGCGTTCACACCCACTCACACACCCCAACTCCCGCCTTACGCGATGCGCTTCGGACGGGCAGGCATAACTCATAACTCATAACTCTTCCGGATTTGTGGGATATAATGCATGGTTTGCAGATAAGAATCTGGTACCTGCAGATTGTTTTTTATACTAAATACTTTTCCTCCAATCTTTGGATCATAATCCTTCAATTATGAAAAAATCAGTTGTTGTTGCACTGCACGCCGGGTGCTGGATTTACTATCTGGCTTATAGTTCTGGCATGGCCGGAGCAACAGTTGGATTCGCTAACGAGAACTTTATAGCCAGGTTGTTATCCGGGATGGTCTTTGGGTTACTTTACTTTTATATATTCTATTTGTATTTGTTTCCAAAATTCCTCGCTAAGAAAAAGATCAGACAATTCGTTCTTTGGTCAATCGTGCTAGGCTTACTCGCGACTCCTCTTTCATTTCTCATGCAGTATTTTGTGGATCACCCCAAGTCCGGATTTTAGCCGCCTTTCAGAAATCTGATGACCACCCCGTGGCCATATTGGTTACCTGGTTTCTGACGTTCCTGGTTGGTTCGTTTATGGCCGTGATAAACGGAATGTTTGGAGCCATGCTGAGAGGTTTTATCACCTGGTATAAGGAAATACACTTGCGCGAAGTACTGATGCGAAAGAATGTTCAAACTGAATTGTCGTTGCTTAAAGCACAACTCAATCCTCATTTTCTCTTCAATACACTTAATAACATTGATGTGTTGATCGAGCAGAATGCACAGAGGGCTTCTATATACCTGAAGAAGTTGTCTGACATCTTGCGATTTATGCTGTACGATACTCGTGAAGAAAAAATTCCGTTGGTGCAAGAATTGGAATATATCAGAAAATTTATTGACCTTCAGAATATCAGGACGGCGAACGAAGAGTTTGTATCGTATGAGGTGCGCGGAGAACCCGAAGGGTTGTATATCGCACCTATGGTGTTTATACCCTTTATTGAAAATGCTTTTAAGCATACCGTCAATAAGAAAATTAAAAACGCTAGTAGTTATCACGATCGACATAAAAAAGGATGATTTGCAGGTGATATGTTCTTGTCGGAATGTTGTTGATAGAGAAGGTTCGGTGCCGGTGCATAAAAGTGGACTCGGTATTGAATTGATAAAACAACGCCTCCAATTATTGTATGGAGATAGACATTCGTTGGAGATCAGCCACGGGACTGACCAATATATGGTTTCATTAAAAGTAGATTTACATGGTAATTGATTGCGTGGTTATTGAGGACGAACCGTTAGCGATGATCCGGATAAAGGAGTACATCGGGAAAGTCTCGTTTCTTAATCTGTTGAAAACGTTTGACAATGGAATCGAGGCAATTCAATTTTTGGGGACATCGCGAGTAGACCTGATATTCCTGGATATTCAGATGGATGGTTTTTCCGGCATTCAGTTCCTGGAATCGATCCAAAGAAAACAAGAAGTAATTATTACGACAGCATTCGACCAATATGCGCTTAAGGGTTTTGATTTAAATGTGTCTGATTACCTCTTAAAGCCCTATACTTTTGAAAGATTCATGCAAGCTGTTGTAAAAGTGAGGGATAAATTAGGTGTGCAAAAAATACGCGAAACCCCAGACTACGTGTTTATTAAGACAGAATACAGGCTCGAAAAAATCTTTACCGATCAGATCCTCTACATCGAGGGTGTGCGCGACTATCGACAGATCCATACTATTGATAAAAAAATCATGACGTTGGAGACTTTCGGAGATCTTGAGAAGAAATTACCTGAAAGCGCATTTTGTCGTGTTCACAAATCCTTTCTTGTTTCCGTAAGCAAAATTGAATTGGTAGAACGGGATCGAATAAAAATCAATAAGATGCTTATTCCGATATCCGAAACTTATAAGGACAATTTCTACAAATTGATATCGCCACCCAGGACGTGACGATGGCATATATTCCTTGCTGAACTTGCGGACTGATTACGTTATCTGACCGTAAACCAATAGGTGCCCCTCAATCCGAAGTATTGTGCGCGTGTCTTCTCCACACCCTGTGTTCCTATTCCGTGATTGTAAAAGAGAGATCCCTCTATTATTTTTTTGTTCTTCAACACATGACTCATGCCCAGCGAGAAATTTATCGTTCCAGCATACACCTTAACCTCATCTGTCGACACCGTCGAAACAATAGAAGTGGGGTAAGGAGTCTGGTTGTCGAACTCATAGGTATATTCAAAGTCTTCATTAAGGTAGATCAGACTTGAGTATCCGATACCTGCTATCCAATGGTCTTTGAGTGAAAGGGGATAACGATACTTGAGGTTTAGCGGTATTTCCAACAATTGATAGTCTACTTCAGCTCCTTGAAGTTGTCCGAGTTGTCCGTCGACACCAGGAAGGGTGGATCCCGTAAGGATATGTTCATCCGTGATAGCATAATAACGCTCACTGTATTTAATTCCCACTTCAAGTCCGAATGAAGGTGATACAATAAACTCTGTCATCACGCCTCCGCTCAAGCTAAGGTGTTTGTCTCCTAAAGAATATCGACCACTAAAAATGTCGGCGGACGGGCCAAGCTTGATGCCAACGCCATTGCTATAATGCTTCTCAAGCGCACGGATGGATTTTGCGTCCAGTGACTTTTCGGGCATGTTCGATTGTTTGTCTTGAACCGGTTGGTGCTCTTTGCTAACGGTTATCATCAATTGGTGGCGGAGTGTCATGAAATATTTGACGATGGATTGATTGACATTTCTTCTCCAGCTTGCGATTGAATAGCATTACTTCTTTCGTTAATAGCCATTAGCTGTCGGTTTGATGCTTCAAGCAACGCAATGCGCTCGTTCAATTCATCAATCAACGTGGAGTGTTGAGTCCGAACCTCAATGATGCGGACTGTATCCGGTCTTAACAGTTGCAGTCGGTTGACTTCTTTTCTCAACGCTTCTATCTGAGCTTTTTGATCGCTAGCAGCATTTGTTTGCTGTTCACCCAGGTCTTGCGAACGGGTCAGTAACGTATACCCCAGGAAATACAATAGTGCTAGAAGGGCGATCCCGGAAGAGATTAGTAATTCGGTCCGGTGACGCGAGTACCATGAGGCCTGATGGATTGTTTCATTTTGTTGATGGAACGCATCGAGCGCGCTGTGATCTGTCACAGGATGGTGATAATCCTCTAGCTTGGATCTAATTATGCTATCAAACTTCCTGTCATCCATGATGTTTTGATTTTTCTTCGCGATCACCGATTAGCATCTTCTTTAGCTTATTGCGCGCAATAGCAAGGTTCGACTTCGAAGTACCTACAGTGATGTTAAGCTGATTGGCAATCTCTTCGTGATGATATCCTTCAATCGCATACAGATTAAAAACCATACGATAGGACGGAGGCAGCCGTTGTATCAATGAAATGATTTCTTCGGCGGATAGTTTATCAAGAGCGTTTTCGGATAATGATTCATCCTGAACATGAGAGATGTCTAAGCTGTGGTAATGTCTTTCATTCCTTCGGAAATAATCGATAGCAGAATTTATCATGATCTTGCGCAGCCAACCCTTGAATGAGAGTCCCCTGGAATACAATGAAAGTTTTGAAAAGATCTTTATGAAACCATCATTGAGGATCTCTACAGCTTCGTCGGCCGAGCGTGAATAGCGAAGGCAGACACCCATAGCATAGGAATAGTACTCTATATATAGCCTGTCCTGGCTAACGCGATCCCCTTTTTGACAGGAATCAAGAAGCTTGTATAACGTAGCCTCGTTGATCTTTTTGCAGGTTTAGTATTATCCGACTGTAACACGCAGGTTTTTCCGGAAAGGTTGGTCGGCAAATACTAAAAGATCAAAATAAAATTGAAGGACCAACCAATTCTGTTTTTCCTCCGTGATGTTTGATATAAATCGACGTACTATCAATTTAATGCATTATGAAAAACATACCTACGTATTTGTTGCTTTTAGCGGCCCTTGCTGCATGTGAGGACGATGATGACGTGTTGCCGGAAAACCCAGCCGACGCTCCTTATACTGTGGATATCGAGCCGGATGATTTCGAGAGTTCAGGAATGACAGGAAACCTTTACTTTCCGCTAATAGCGGGAAAGATCTATGTTTATGAAGGTACCGGCGAAGACGGTGAAAAAATTCGTGTCGTCACGGAGTACACTGATCAAACAAAGACCATCATGGGTATAACGTGTGTCGTCGTGCACGATCAGGAATATGAGGACGAACAACTTATCGAGGATACATTTGATTGGTACGCGCAGGACAAGGAGGGCAATGTTTGGTACTTCGGTGAAGCAACCCAGGAGATAGAGAATGGTGCAGTTGTTGGTACAAGTGGTTCATGGGAAGCAGGAGTTGGCGGAGCGCTTCCTGGAATCATCATGCTTGCAAATCCGCTTCCAAGTCTGTGGTACCGACAAGAGTACCTTGATGGCGAGGCTGAAGATGTTGGACAGGTCCTTAACACATCTGCGTCAATCCAGGTACCATACGGGTCATTTGATAACTGCCTTCAAAGTGCTGAATGGAATTTGCTGGAACCTGGGATCGTTGAGCACAAGTATTATGCTCCTGGCCTGGGTTTAATCAAAACCATAGCAGTAAAAGGCGAATCAGGATTCGAGGATCTGGTAGACGTACAATAACAAATGGCTGGCAGATTCGATTTATTTGATCTTCGAAAAGCTTAAGGGAGTGAGGTAGACCGACTCTACCTTCTCTACAATCTTTCCGTCTTTTTCGGAAGCATCTCTTGCTTCGATCCATACGGGATCGGCGCGAAATGCAGCCCATGATTTGGTTGCCGCATCCTCATTCTTATGTGCGAGCAGGTAGACTAGCTTCGGCTGCGCTCCATCTTTTTCTATGCTGTTGAAGTAGACAATATTTTCCATTCCCTGCTTTTCGAAAAGTTTCAGCGTATGATCTTTGAAACGGGTGGTCAGATTCGGCAGTCGCCCCGGCAGACAAGTGTATGTCCGTAGCTCAAACAACCTGCCGTCGCCTTTACCAGGTTTGATCTTCGGCATAATATCAGATACGTTCATGAAAACAGAAGCTACCGAGTCAACGATCTTGCCACTTTCTTCTGACTTGCTCTGAACTTCTTTCCACTTAGGATCGGCCGAAAATGCCGCCCACGACTTATCACGCGCCTCTTTACTTGGATAGGCTAGTATATAATATAGAGCTTCCTTGTCGTTCTTGACAGGTACCCAATAGCCGATATTCTCCATTCCATGTTTCTCAAAAATCTTTGTCGTGTGATTCGTAAAGCGTTCAATCAGCGCATCCAGTCGTCCGGGATGACAATAATAGATACGCAATTCAAAGTAACGGCTGTCCACTTTCTGGGCTGACAGACTTGAGAAGGCGAAGAGCATAAGAGTGATCAGGAAGAGTTTCATCTGAAGGTTGTTATGGTGATCCTAAATTAATAATCTTTTATTCCAAAATCGAATTTAGAGCAACGTTTTGACTAGGCGAATGTAGTTGAGTTATAAGTTATGAGTTATGAGTTATGAGTTAGTGTGTGGGAGTGGGAATGGAGTGGGAGAGTGGGGCTCAATCGTTGGTGTGTCCTTCGAATGGACGGCATCACACCCACACCCCTGCCCTCAACTCATAACTCATAACTCCTAACTCACTAACTCATAACTATCATGGAGCTTTAGTTGAGTTATAAGTTAGTCAATTTTCATTTTCTCATCCGCTCTCCTGTTAAAGTTTACACGAATGGCAAGACACAATGTGATGTTGTTATTTTTTCAGGGACGTAATATGAGCTACCATACCTCCTCCTGCTGCAAGCCTTATATTCAACTTTGATTCCTTAGTGATGTTTTGGACGGACTCACTAATGGCGTTGGGATCATTGGGGGAATCAGTCTTTACCTTTGCCTCGAACGTGCCTTCAGAAAGAAAAGACAGGGGAATCGTTAAGTCCCGTGGTGACGTATTTGTTATTGCTCCAACAAACCAGTCCTGGTTTTTCCTGCGCGCTATAACGATGAATTCACCAACTTTTGCATCGACGACTTTAATTTCGTCCCACACCGTTGGCACACTCTTGATAAAATCAAATCCAGCCTGTCCTTCGTAAGCTTCCGGAAAATCACACAGCATTCCCAGGTAACTTTCAAGCACAACATACATCGCAAGCATGTGACAACGGGTACCAAGCACAAGCGGCTTTGTATACTGCGCTTTGAATTTATCCTGAGGCACCGCTCGAAAACCACCCAGGTGATAATCTGTGCTGCCGGCTAACATGCGGGTAAAAGGTATATTGATATCGTGATCGGGAGAAAGACCAAGCGAATCCCATTTGTTGGTTTCGTAATTGAGCGTTCCTTCGCGGGTGAATTCATTCGGATAAGTCCGATGTAATCCTGTCGGCTTGTAAGCGCCATGAAATTGCACGTGCAGATGATGCTTGGCAGCTTTTTCCAACATTTCCGTTTGAATGTTGACCATTTCCTGATCATCGCGATCCATAAAGTCGATCATCATCCCACTGAGTCCCCATTGTTCGAATTGTGCAAAAGCCTGATCAAGCTTTGGATATAATGCGGCCCAATGAACCCACACGCGGACATCCACGCCCTTTGAATGTGCATAATCGCAAACCGCCTTCATGTCGAGGCCGGCTACAGGTTTGGTTACATCGGGATGAGGCCCCGGTTGAAAGTTCTCGCCATCGTCCGTGTACCATTGGTGATTACCGTATTCTACAACAGAATGGTATTCCAATCCATTTCGCGCACAAAAGTCAATATGATATTTCTGCGTTACAAAATTGTTTCCGGGTGCGTCGATCGTGTCGGCAACGATATTGCCATTCCACCAGGGGAATGTTGTTTTGCCCGGCTTTATCCAGCTTACATCCTTGATCTTGCTAGGTTCGTTCAGATTTGTGATAATGTTCGATTCGATGAGTGATCCAATTCGATCGCTGATCATTAACACACGCCATGGACTTTTGTGCGGTAATTTGCCGGCTACTTTTACTCCGGGTTTTGACGGTAAGGGAGAAAGCATGGTCCTGAGGATTCCACGTTCTCTCATAAGATACATGCCTGCATGATCCAGCAAGGCGGCTTCGGTTATTGCAAGATATAGCCCTCCAAATTCAAATAAGGTTGGAACGGCCATAAGCTTTTTATTGGGAAGCATGTCCAACGGCGTCTTAGTATATAAACCTTCGTGCGATGTAGTATAATTTGGCAGGAACATCGTTAGCGCCATTGGATTTCCTCTCAGCGTAAAGGATGTACTTTCCTCCCGCAGCTCGAAGGTGGTGTGACCCGGTATTTTGACGAATTCGTAACGGAAAGCAATTCCATCGTTAAAAGCCCTGACGATGAAATTTACGCGAATGTTGTTTTCCGTTTGTTCAAGAGGAATAACAACTTCATTGAAACGCTCTTTGACCGATTTGACCTTACCTACCACCAACTCGTAGCTTTCTTCACCTTGTCGCCGTACCGGCTTGCCTGCTTTTAACTGGTCATTGAAAGCACCTTGTGTAAAAGTCAATCCGATTGCTGATTGATCGACTACGATGTTCTGCTTATAGGCAATACTGTAAATTGCTATTCCTTCAAATAACTGGAATTGAAACTGCAGGTTTTTGTCAGGTGATGCAAGAGCAATTGTACGTTGGGCACTAACCTTGAGTGTGGACAGCAAGATGATAAAAGCCCAGGCGATCGCGGTGCGCATAAAAAATCGGGTGTCCGAAGAGTCCTTTAATATACATCATTATAGCAATTCCACCCCTACGGGGTATGATCAATTGTTCCGGTTATATCATTCATAAACCGTTTGTATCGCAGAATCAGTTCTTAGGATGAACAGTATATGTTTGAACGCATTTAAGGCTAATTTACGGCCCATTAAAAAAATGGAAATGAAATCACGAAACATAATTTGGTCAATAGCCTTAGCGATAGTTTTTGTTGCGCATACTTCGAAATCACAGGATATCAAATCAGCGGACCTTGAAGGAAGGTGGGATCTGGTCATTTCAATGAATGGCAAAGATCGTCCGTCCTGGCTGGAAGTACGTCACTCAGGAAATCATACGCTTGTGGGTAGTTTTGTTTACGTCGACGGAAGTGCCAGACCCATCTCTGAAGTTAAGCTCAGCGGAGGGAAATTTACTTTTTCTATCCCGCCACAATGGGAAAAGGAAACAACCTACCTTGACTTTGAGGGAACGGTCACAGCCGACGGACTTAAAGGGCACGATGAAGTACGTCGACAACAAGACCTACAACTGGACGGCCACACGTGCACCGCTGCTTAATAGAACAAAAGATCCGGTGTGGGACAAGCCGAAAAATCTGTTTAATGGCAAGGATCTGACGGGCTGGCATGCGATGGGAAACAACCAATGGGTTGTCGAGTCAGGAGTACTTAAGAGCCCGAAATCGGGAGCTAACCTGGTGTCGGATGATACATTTACGGATTTTAAGCTTCACGTTGAATTCCGTTATCCGAAAGGAAGCAATAGTGGAATTTACCTGCGCGGTAGATATGAAGTTCAGATAATGGACAGCAAAGGCTCAGAACCTGAGTACGGATTGTTCGGGGGTGTTTATGGATTCCTCACTCCAAATGAGATGATGGCAAAAGATCCTGGCGAATGGCAGACGTTCGACATCACCCTCGTAGGCAGGAAAGTAACGGTGGTTGCTAATGGAAAGGCGGTCATTACTGAACAGCTTATCCCGGGAATAACGGGCGGCGCTCTCGACAGTAAGGAAGGCGAGCCAGGTCCAATACTTATTCAAGGCGATCACGGCGCTATCGAATTCAAAAGCATCGTGATCACGCCCGCTAAATAACCTTCGATCAAAGCGAACTCAGCTCGGCCTCAAGATTTCTTCTGGCATGCGCTTCATACTTTTCTCTGAAGAAGGATGTTTTGTAGATAGTCTGCATTCCGAGAAAATGAAGTAATACCTTCTTGCGTCCCGGTTTATAAAGCAAGTCGGGATAGATGGAATATTCCTTTCTTACCTGAGTGGTATATATTCGATAAGTATCAGGGCTGCTACCAAGAATAGAAAGATCTGCATCCGTGAAAAGATCGATCTCATCGTCCACCTGTTGGTGTCGTTTCGTGGCAAGAATGAATTCCTTGCATCGAACGACCGACTCCTCGGGTACAGCGATCCCACTAAGGCGCTTTACGGCAAGCTCTGCACTCTTTTCTTCATTATTGCTCTTTGATGCTTTGTAAATAACGTCGTGATAAACGACGGCAAACACTACCACGTTCCAGTTTTTGAACCTTGACTGAACAGGCAATAATTCCGAAATCAGATTTTCAAGATGTACCATGGTGTGGTAATGGCGCGACGGATCTGAATACTGTCTTTCTATCTCTTGCCACAGCTTCGATGTAGTATCCGGTGATGAACCGTATGTGTTAACCGCATTGAAGAATTCGTCCCTGATCATAACCTGTTGAAATCGGATAATGCAAATTCTGTCAGTATATTCGATTCAATGTAAATTAAAATGCTTGCACAATGAAATTCGTCCTCATGCTTTTCATGGCAATCGTCCCGACGATCGTCAAGGTACAGCAATCAAAACCTATTGTTGTTCAGAACGCTTATTTTCCGAAATCTGGCAAAGAAATGGAAGTATATGAATGGAGATTGCACGCATCAGAGGTTCGTGAGAAGCTGGGGCTGCCAAAGGGTAGGGTATTGCGCAGGGTTTCAGAAGGAAGTGGCTCGTATGTTATATGGCAGTGTGATTACAACTCCTTGGAGGAGCGTAAAAAAGATGTGGAGTTGCTTGATCGGTCGGAAGAATTTAAGAAAGTCCAGGAGCACATGAGCACCCTATTAGATAAATTCGAAAGAACTGTGTGGGAGGTAAATTGAATGTTCATCTAAACAAAATTGCCAATATGAGAACATATATTCCTATCCTGATAGTGATGCTGTGGTGTCTTTCCTGCGATACAACCAGCACGGACCAGCAGATGATCGTCGATAGCCGTATGTCATTCAACCAGGCTATTGCCAGTCACGATACATCAGCACTTGTAAAACACTGGACTGACGATATCATTGTTATCACTTCCCGAAATGCAAGATTTGTTGGCAAGGATCAATATGCAGCAGGTCTGGGACAGGAGTTTAAATCAAAAGAAGATGTTGTCTACATCCGCAATCCTGAAACAATAGAAGTATTCCCTGCGTGGGAAATGGCTGCCGAATCTGGTCGTTGGATTGGCACCTGGAAAAATGGCGATGAAGCGATTGAAGTGGTTGGTACTTATTACGCAAAATGGAAAAAGATCAATAATCAATGGTTGATCAATGCAGAGGTCTTTACTCCTTTGAGGTGCACGGGCGGTAACTATTGCCTGGATGTTCCAAAATGATACCCTCCGATGATCTGGGAAGAGTTATAAGGTATGAGTTAGGAGTTAGGAGTTGGTGTGTGGGTCGTGACACACCTGTTCTGGTATAAAGGTTTCAACACTTCGGCTTCCTTTTGAGTGAGGAGCTTTTACGTCTTGCTGTTTTTCAAAACCAAATCCCGTCTGTAGCGGAGTACACCAACTCGAGACGGGATTTTGATATTAGTTATTGAGTTATCTTATAAACTTTTCCGGACGCAGCCGATCCTCCGTTAGTAAGGACATATATTTCACCACTGCTATCCTGTCCAAACCCCAGCACGTATTCGTTCAGTTCATTATTTGTGCCGGATCCTATTTCAAGCTTTGAATAATTCCATGTGCTGCCAGTACGGTCGGCCGCGAACACCGCGCCATCGGCCGCATCTGGATTCTGTGTAAGAACACCAAAAATATATTTACCACTCAATTCGGGAACATCGCTGCCTTGATATACATAGCCACCAATGGATACGTTTCCTAATCCATCGCTGAAGTTTTTGGAATTCCTGAATTCAATGACCGGGTCAATCAGAGAATTACCATATGCGTCATCCGATATCGCATGATGAAGGTGCGCTACCTGGATTCGACGGATCGAAGCAATGTGCGCCCTCTTTTATATTCCATCCATAGTTCCCGCCCTTTACCACAAGGTCGATCTCTTCATAAAGATCCTGACCCGCATCAGCAACAATCAGATCGCCATTGGGATCAAAGCTGAATCTGTATGGATTACGGAATCCGAAAGCGTAGATCTCATCCAGGCCGTCACTTTCTACAAATGGATTGTCTGCCGGAATGGCATAACCCGTAGCCGGACTTATATCTATCCGGAGGATACTTCCCAAAAGATTCTGTGTTATATCCTGACCATTACCTCCTTCAACGTGACCATCATTGGTATCATTTGCTCCTCCTCCGTCACCAACGGAAATGTATAAGTAGCCGTCGGGACCAAAGGCAATCATTCCGGCATTATGATTTGACTGGGGATGATCCATAGCAAGCAGTATCTTTTCTGATCCGGCACTCGCTACATCAGAGCCTGCCGGGGCGTTGTACTCAGCGACATAGTTAGTGTGATCAAATCCAGCTTCACCACCCGACTGTAGCGGGCCGCTATAGTAGACAAAGAATCGGCCATTGCTGGCGAACTCGGGATGGAACGCGAGACCCAACAGTCCACGCTCATCCTGTGCGCTTGCACGAGGAACAACCTTACCGCTAATGTCGAGGAAAGGAGCCGAGACCCGCGTGCCATTCTTGATGATATAGATTTGACCTCCTTGATCAACGACAAATAATCGTCCTGAATTATCGGTAGACTCCTGAGTCATAACGGGCGAAGCCAATCCATCGGTAATAAGCTCCAGTGCAATCGTTGGGCCTTCATCCACAGTGGTTCCGTCATCATCATCGCAGGAAACGCTGGTTATCATGAAGAGGCCGAAAAGAAGAAGAGCCTGGAATCCAAATACAAATTTTAATTTCATAAGTTTTCTATTATGTACAATTGTTAAATGGGCGTATGGCTCCTCGCCCAGGTCTTTGTTGCATCTACAATTCAGTAGTTATCAACATCCACGTGTTCATTCATCTACCTGAAAATTCAGATAGCACCAAAAGCAAACTCAGGCGAGAAGCAAAGGCTATATCGCCGGATTCGAATCCATTCTCTAACCCTGATTCAATAATTATTCCACCCGAAAAAGCGTTGTAACATTTGAATTGCCGTGTAAATTTTACTGAGTGAGAAGTTATTTCCACGGTGGGGTGGGGAAGTGGGCAATGAGCAATGAGCAATGAGCAATGAGTAATGAGGAGATGAGAATGAGGAGATGAGTGAGCGATTGAAGTATTGGAAGACCAGAGAATGGCAAGAATACAATCAGTATAGCGAATCTCCAGGGATTCAAGTGTAATTGCGGTGCATGAAATGCCGGTCACGCGTCAACCGATTCGGCGAACGCCCGGAAGGGTCGACAGGATAATTCGAACCATGATCAATTAGTTGTCGATTTTAATACTCCCTTCAAGTCGATTAAATCTCTATTTTTGATTATCAGTTTTAAAACCTCTTTGCTATGAGAATATCGGTTCGTTATTTGGTCCTGACCGGACTTGCCTTAATCTCGTTAAGCGCCATAGCACAAACCCCGCTTAGCCGCATAAGCGTAAGTGGTAACAAGTTTGTAACAGCTGATGGAAAGACTATAGTGTTTCGCGGCCTTGATACCAGCGACCCTGATAAGCTTTCAAGAGAAAACCATTGGAACAAAGAGTACTTTGAAGCAATGAAAAGCTGGGGGGCTAATATTGTTCGCTTCCCTGTTCATCCCAATGCATGGCGCTCACAAGGAAAGGACAATTACATCAAACTTCTTGACCAGGGTGTCGAATGGGCAGGATCATTGGGTATGTATGTGATCATCGACTGGCATTCTATCGGCAACCTGAGATCCGAGATGTTTCAGCACGTTATGTATGAGACTACTCGCAAAGAAACGTATGAGTTCTGGCGTACCATGGCGGGCCATTTTAAAGATAACACTACTGTGGCGTTCTTTGAGCTGTTCAATGAGCCAACGGTTTATAATGGACAATTGGGAATATGTACATGGAGTGAATGGAAGGCCATGAATGAAGAGATGATCATTATTATCCGTGCAAACGGTGCCAAAGCTATTCCACTGGTTGCCGGGTTCAACTGGGCTTACGATCTAACACCAGTCGCCAATGATCCCATTAAGGCTGAAGGTATAGCCTATGTAAGTCACCCTTACCCAATGAAACGAAATAAACCATGGGAAAAGCAATGGACCGATGACTGGGGCTTTGTATCTGAAAAGTATCCATTAATCCTTACAGAGATCGGGTTCTGTGGTCCCGACGATAAGGGTGCTCATGTGCCGGTCATTAGTGATGAATCATACGGAGATGCTATTACGAAATATTGTAGTGACCGAGGTATATCCTATACTGTATGGGTGTTTGATCCGAGTTGGTCGCCCATGCTCTTCACCGACTGGAACTTCACACCCTCCCGTCAAGGACGGTATTTTAAAGCGGCATTGCAGAAGGAATAAGGTAATAAGGAGATAAGCTATCAAGTATCCAATCACGATTATCATTGGGGTCAATGTAAGGTTTGATAACCGGACTGTCAGTTCTTCTAGTGTCTATGGAGTAATACGTACCATCTCATAACAGCTCGTTGGTTGGTCGACCTTATTGAATCCCTTCATTTCCGTATCTATTGATCTCCTTATCTCTCATTTAAACTTGTTATAGTGTACTGTCATACGTAAATGTATGAAAATGTATCACTTATAATATAAGGAAGACTGATGCTCGCCAATCATTCGAATAGCCATGACTTCATCAATAGATACTTCATTAAGCTACCATCGACATACACGATCGATTCAATGTTGGTTGATTCATTATGTTACAATCATTGCTATAGTTGGTGATGATTGATTGATAACAATGGATAATTATTTAATAATTATTAAGTTATTGTTGTTATTATTTGTAAAGAATGAAGTTTATAATGTAATTTGTATCAGTTAAAGAGAGCATGAAGCTAAAGCGTAAAGAAAGCTTGATCAATTGTCTGAACTACATCCCCTCGATAAGAGCTCTCGAATCCCCATCTCCTGTCACTATTTCCATCAACTATAAAACCTATGCATCAGAAACGATCTAACCCAGTATTAGTCGAAGTTGCCACAGTTGATATTGCTGAAATCCATACCGATACCTCTAATAACAATCATCGCTCCTTAGTTTCAAGGAGATCTTTTAACGCCGATGAATTGATAATTGAGTTTTCAGCTAAAAGCGTGCAGCCAACTCCCAGCTACCTTACCGTTCAGCTTGACGACCGGGAACACATTGAGCTTTTCCCCGAGTTCCTCGAGTGTATAAATCATAGCTGCGAGCCTAACTGTTTTTTTGATACTACAACCCTACAGCTCGTCGCCATCAGAGATATCAAAGAAGGCGAGGAGATGACTTTCTTTTATCCTTCCACCGAATGGAATATGGACAGAGCCTTCCAATGCAAATGCGGATGTGACAACTGTCTTGGTGTGATCAAAGGAGCAAAATACCTCTCTGACAGAATTGTTGAAAAGTACCGGTTTACGGACTTTATCAGGCGAAAACTTGATTCAAAGCGCCGGTAAAAGCCAATAGCCGTCTTATGTAAGTGAAGGTTTATGCAGATCACTGCGTTATCGTATGAATTTCAGAGAAAATAAGGACAACTACCTTGTTTGGGTTATAGCTCCTTATATAGAAACAGAGGATCCCAATCTTCAGTATTACTACGACTATACCCAAAGCATAGCAGAGTATCAAAAGGTCTTTAACGAAATAGGCTGTGAATGGCATTGGGTAAACGTGACCCTTCAGACCATCGAAGAAGTCATAAATAGGATCAAATTTCATCAAACTGCCAAGACAAGCATAGTCATTAACCTTTGTGACGGGGATGAACTGAATGGCCTGCCTGGGGTTTCGGTAATTGATGCCCTGGAGAAGAATAACCTCATCTATACCGGCTCGGATGATTTCTTTTATAAGGTAACGACGTCAAAGATACCAATGAAAGAAGCGTTTGACCGTCATAAGGTACCAACGCCGGCATGGAGGGTAATCCATAATGGTCATACCGATGTATCATCACTGTTTAAGCATATTGGTCAGGTATTAATAGTTAAACCAGCCATCTCAGCGGGAAGCATGGGGTTAACTGTAAAGAACGTTGTTTCCAATGCTGAAGAATTTACGTCGATTGTTGATGATATGCGAATGGATACCGTGGATGGAAGCTTGATACGGGCGGGATATTCGTGGAAGAGTTCGTTAATGGCAGGGAGTTCACGGTATTGCTCGTAGGGTCCTCCACACATCCTGACAAAATAAAGTTCTACCCCCCTGTAGAGCGGGTCTTTCATAGCTCATTGCCTGAGAAAGAACAATTTTTATCATTCGATCGCCTTTGGGAGACATACGACAAGGAGGCACCCGTGCCTGACAATGGCTCGCTATATAATTATATGAGAAGTTGATCAAGCCCTGATACCACAATTAAAGGAAATAAGCCTTGCTGCCTTTCGATCGGTAGGGGGTATGGGTTATGGAAGGCTGGACATAAGAATGGATAGGCAGACCGGTAGGTTTTATGTCCTTGAGATCAATGCTCAATGCGGCTTAAGTGAAGATGAAGACTATACTTCTATCGGTGCGATTTTGAGGTTTGCAAAAAAATCTTTTACTTATTTAATAATTGAAATTATTGAAGACGGATTAACGCGTTATGGGGCAAAACATAACGCTTAACTTATAAATGAAAATTTGTGTTCTGCAGCCTGATTACTCAACAACCGATGTGGATTATAAGAATTATGATCCCCCGAGGAATCTGAGCCAGTTACTTCCCAATGATCAAGTCGACCATGTCTTCTTAAACAAGCTCACCACATATCGACAGCTCAAAGACCCTTAGCAAGCAGGGTTACGACGTCTTCGTGAACCTTTGTGAAGGCTACCTGGAGTGGGAAGTACCATCTATTGATGTGATCAACACGATGGACACGCTTAACCTGCCTTATACAGGTCCTAATGCTATTTTATACGATCCGCCTAAGCCATTAATGAAGTATGTTGCCTATTGTGCGGGCGTTAAAACCCCTGCATCGGTGGAGGTAAACTCAATGTACGGCCTTGAAGAGGTAGTCGAAAAGCTGAACTTTCCAATGTTCATAAAACCATGCAAAGGCAGGGGATAGCCTTGGGATTGATGAGCACTCGCTGGCGAATAATGTCCGACAGCTGGAGGCAAAGATGAAATCCATCTTAAAGGAATATGACGAGGTGCTGGTGGAGGAATATATCGCGGGTAGAGAATTTACAGTCCTTGTCGCCGCTAACCCCGACGGCAAGATCCTGTGTATCCTATAAACCCATTGAGTATATCTTCCCTGTAGGGCGTGAATACAAAACCTATGCGCTAAAGACTTCCGAGCTCCACCCGAACTGTAATGTGCCTGTTCAGGATTCAAAGATCGAGAAGCAGCTCAGGACAGCGGCTGAACAGATCTTTACCGCATTTGGCGGCGTAGGGTATGCACGTATGGATTTCAGGATGAACAAGAAGAAAGAAATTCATTTCCTGGAGATCAATTTTACCTGCTCGGCATTCTATGTAGATGGATTAGAGGGTTCGGCCGATTATATTTTAAATAATGATCCATCGGGTAAGGCAGGGTTTCTTAAGCAAATAATCACGTGAAGGAATTGCCCGACACAGAGCGAAACAGAAGAAGTACGCCTTGAAGGGAAGCTCAGTCTCCGGATACGGGATCTTTGCCAGTCAGCCGATCCGAAAGAATGAAGTTATCTTTTCGGGTGAAGGTCTTGCGCAGCGGATCATTTCAAAACGTTATGTGGAATCCAATTGGAATGAAAAGCAGAAGTCCGATTTCAAACATTATGCATACCCAGTGGGTAAGGACGTATACGTCTTATGGGACGAGAACCCGGTAAACTGGGCACCACAGAATCATAGTTGCGCGCCGAACACCGCATACGATGGACTTAACGTCATCGCCACACGGGATATTGGACAAGGGGAAGAGTTAACAGTTGACTATGCGCTTTTTATTGATGAAAGCATGGAGCCGTTTGCCTGCCAGTGCGGAAGTGAAAATTGCAGAGAACTCATTGTCTTTGGTAAAAAAGAAAAAGTAATTCCCCGCTTACGCGTACAGCGCTAACAAGCAAAATTGATAGTCCACTTTACCCCCCAGCGGACATGTCCGCCTGGCCTTGGCCGTAGGCGGACTCATTATATATAGTACTTTTTTATCGGAGAAACCTTCCTGCGCTCCACGATATGCGGACTTTGTCCGCCGTAGCCTAGCGAAGGCGGATAACACTGATGTATCACGACAATAGTATCGTGGAATTTTTTTGCAAATGAGGTTATCAGTCAAGCGGTCACATTCTGATTAGATTAAACGTCCCAAATCGGGTCTAATTTTTCTCATTTTGGAAAACATAGGCAGTCTTTGCCTTCGTCTTTAGCCCTTATCCGTGCCTGTTCAAAGCCTCAGAACTTTGGAATTTAAATTGTTTTCTTACATGTGTTGAAAACCCTCATCCTGACTATAACCCTAGTGGCGGGCGCCACGACCATTGCCTTTGCTCAAGGCAAGAAGTCCGTCGTTATCGGAACGATGATCGACAGGCCCAACGCGGTTCTGGTGATCAATCCACCGAACAAGGACCAGGGATTTCTACTTCCACAACTAACCAGCAGCGAACGAAACGCGATAGCACCAACATCCCCACAAGATGATGGACTTGTTGTGTTCGATACGACGGATAAATCATTTTACTATTGGAGCAGCAGGAGCCTGGATAAAGGGACTTGGTGATAGTGTTACTGATGTCCTTAGCTTATGATGGCGCTACACAATCGCTTTCACTTAGCGGGGTGGCACCGTTAGTCTTTCGTCACTTAAAGAAATTCCCACAACAAACTGGTCAGACAGGAAAGTTTCTCACCACCGATGGTACAACCTTAAGTTGGGTAACATTAGCCGCATTAGGTGACATCACTTCTGTTACAACTGGCCAGGCACTTTCGGGAGGACAACATCGGGTGATATCAACCTTTCAATAAATACGGATGGCAACTACGATCTCCGTTAATGGATCAAATCAATTACAACTATCAAATGGTGCCGTTACCAAGCCCGAAGCTCGCACCAAATGCCGTAAACTCAACACATATCATTGACGGAACTGTCAGTAGTGCAGACATTCTGGATAATACGATCAGTACCAACGATATCTTAAATGGGGCTGTAACAGGAGCGAAGATCGCCAGTGGAACTGTTACAACAACCAACATCAGCAGTGGTGGAAATGATAAAGTATTGACAACAGACGGTACCGGGACGGTTACATGGTCAGACCGCACCACCTTTGTTGATGATAACCAGAATCTGACCCTGGCAGGTAATACATTAAATATCGACAATGGTACTGCTGCTAACCTTAACAACCTTACAACGCTGCGGGTGATGTTACAGGTACATTGAATGCTTTAGCTATACAACCGGATGCTGTTAACTCAGCAAGATCCTGGATGGATCCGTTGTACCTGCCGACATCGCCACAGGTGGTAATAATAAAGTTCTTACAACGGATGGAACGGGCGCCGTCACTTGGACCGATCGCTCCACCTTTACAGATGACCAAAATCTCGGTTTTAGTGGTAATATCTTTAACCATCGACAATGGTACCGGGGTAAACCTTTCAGCGAGTGGTCAGGTTACGGGACTCTTGGACAATCTTGCTATCCAACCGGGTACAAGTAATCAGGTTATGGTAACGAATGCCGCGGGAACTGCCTCCGTCTGGACAACTCCGGGAGGTGATATAACGGGACCGCTGAATACAACCACAGTTGGAAGAATTCAAGGAAGACCTGTTTCGAATACAGCTCCGAATATTGGTGATGTACTGATATGGAATGGTGCAGCATGGGCTCCGGCAGCTGTAGCCGTTGCTCCTCCAACTATCAATTTTATGCCGTTGACCCTTCAGATTTTCAGCCTTTAGACCATCGGGTGGAACTGATGTAACAATTACGGGTCTTTATCAGGCGGCGATATCTTTTGTCTTTGCGAACGGAAATTCAAGGCAAATCATGGCGCCCGTCAATTTGCCTCATGGCGCCACAATTACAACGATCACAGTTTATTATGAATACAGACCCTGTTGGGAGCTCCTTAGCTTTATCTGTAAACTTTACAGAAGAGCTTGCTACAGGAAGGAACGATATATTGTCGACAGCGGTACCACTACTTGTCGACTTGGAACCAAAACATTGGGTTGCCAGGGATTGCCCTGTCGATGTAGTCGACAATTCGACATATACGTATCGAATACCATCATCTTTATGACATTCTCGATGACCCGCGATGCAACACATTAGCCATATATGGTATTCAAATAGAATACACGAAATGATAAGAGCGAACACCATAAATGACGGCATGGTTATTCTGGTCATTCTCATCTGTTGTGTTGGGATTATCTCCATATGTCCATGCACAGACGATTACCAATCAAACCAACCTTTTTATTCCTCAGGGTATTGAACTTCATCTGGACGGCGATTTTGTAAATGAAGGCTTTATACAAAATCAGGGTAGTTTCTTTATAAGCGGCAACTGGAAGAACACAAATGTATACCAGGGGACGGGACGCGTTACACTGTATGGAGATCTCGACCAAACCATTTTTTAATAACAAGAACGCAGTATTTATCATCTCGAAATAAATGGATCGGTCACAAGTTTATCTCAGACCGGCTGCCAGTTTCAAATCGTCTGGATCTCACTCTGGGTATTGTAAATGTATCAGACGTGGATACATTGTTGATAGCTAATGGTGCGTCTTGAGTGGTGGTTCTACAGTAAGTTATGTCGATGGCGCTCTTACACATCAGGACAGGTTATAAATTCTTTCCGATCGGCGAAACGGTGGATACTATCCACTGAATTACTTAATGTCACTGGGATCAATCCAACTATGAAGTGGAAGTATTTGAAAACGCTCAGCCCCTTGCCGTTCCGACCAACGTAACTGTTTTCTCAAACAAATACTGGCAACGCAAAACCATTAGCGGGACTTTCCTGGGTTCCCCTTTATCCATTGGATACACGATACCTGATGATTACACCAACCGTCACGTGATCGACATTCTTCAAAGTGACGCATTGGACAATGATTTTGCGATCCTTGGCAATACACGGGTAGAGTACAATGACCCTATATCCATGGTGATCAGCGACAACTCAGCAACGCGTAACGTATTCATACTTGGGGAGAGTATTCCTATTGATGGTATACCAGGCGAATTTTATCTCTCAACAACTTTGTCTCCGGTTGCTTCAAATTCTGATAACCGTTACGTGAAGGTTTTTGGAAACCAGCTGGTCGAAAATGATTTTCAGTTTCGTGTCTTTAACCGTTGGGGTTTGATGGTCTATGAAACCTCATCGCTTGAAGATATGCTGCAAGTGGGATGGGATGGCAGGCATAAAGGTGATCACCTTCCTTCCGGAGCTTATCCTTTTATCCTGAAAGCTGTAACGAAGACCGGCGATGTCATTGAAAAGAAAGGGGTAATCTCAATCATTAACTGATGAAGCAGGGGAGGACCATATTGATTGCAATAATCCTTTCAGCCAATGCTGCTGCTGCTCAGTCGCCCGTATTTTCACAGTATTATGCCAGCAGTTTGTATCTGAATCCGGCGTTGTCAGGGCTGGAGAAAGATATCTTCTTTGGAATGAATTACCGTTCGCAGTGGTCCAACGTAGGACTTCCGTTCAGTACTTTTCAGTTCAGTTTCATTAAGCCTTTGGTTAAGCCGGGAATCCATGTAAAACACCTGGGGGGATTTGGTGCTTCTTTCCTTAATGATGTTGCAGGGCCGAACAAAGAATTCACTACGCAGAGTTTAATGGTATCGGGTGCTTACAATTTTCATCTGACGCGATACGGCAATAATATTTTATCGATTGGTGTACAGGCCGGTGCTTCTCAGCAACGTGTAAACTATAACGAACTTCAATGGTCTACCAAGTATTCGCCGTCCATGGGTTATGATAATAGTCTTGCGGGTGAATCTGCTTTGAATAACCAGGTGTTCAGTCCTGTGGTGAATGCCGGATTGATGTGGGTCTATACCACCCGTGGCAAATTGATGAAAAGGAATATCTCGGTTTTTAACGGTATCTCAGTTGCCAATCTCATTCCTCCACGAAGTATGACTGGAGAATCGCTGGGCCCTGCTGCCATACTATACAAAGCTCATGGGGGTATTTCATCCCTGTGGAATACTAAGTATGAGATTTCACCAAATTACCTTGTGCAATATCAGAACCATAGCTTTCAGGTA
>CAVZFT010000016.1:0-16799 GCA_963774615.1 uncultured Cytophagales bacterium | reverse complement strand
TGCGAATCCTTCCGGTACATAAAGCATTCTGAAACTCTCTTCCGTAAAGTTGGACACGAATCCATTGCTTGAAAGTCGGTGAATCTGGTCTTATGTCAATTATTACATCATAAATGGCGCCTGAAGCGACATATCACTGTTTTGCTTTCAGAATATGGAGCTACTTGATAGTGCATTCCACGAATAGTGCCCTTTACTTTGTTGTATGAAACATTTGCCTGCACCCCGTTTGGATTTAGGCCATGTGCTTCAAACTCCTGGACGACGCGCGTCCAAAAAAACCTCGCTCATCCTCGAGTTTTTTGACATCTATAATAAATGCGCCCTTTAATTTAGTCTCAGTGAAAATCATTCAGATACTGTTTGCTTGCTGTTACTTTTGCCATTTAAGATCACCACTGAACTGTTCCTTATCCTGAAGTGTCGTCAGAACTTTTAGTCTCATCAGCTTAGAATCGCGAAAATCAGAGTCGTTAAATTTCATCGCTTCAAGTCCATCTTTAAGCTCTTTGATCGTGGTCATCAAATCATACTTCGGCTGGTGATTGGGAGCAAGTTTTTTTGTACAATTCAAAATTTACTCTGTAGGATCTTTTATCCGGCGGGGCGTCTGTGTTAATGGAAACCTTAACCCCGGGGATAACTTTCGCTACGGCCTCCGCCAATTCCTTTACCTGATAGTTCCATTTGTCGCTTCCAGTATTTACAGCCAGAAAGTCACCAATGTCTGCAGGATGTCTTATTGCCCATTCTATAGCAACTGCCATGTCCTTCACGTTGATCAACGGCCTCCATGGTGTACCATCGCTAAGAATGGTTATGTGCTTGGAAGCTAGTGCACACGCTACAAAATCATTTAACACAAGATCCAACCTTAACCTTGAGCTCATGCCACATGCTGTTGCAAAACGAAGCAGGTGATCATGAAATTTTTATCAGCCAATGGCTTTAGATCCTTCTCAGTAAATACCTTAGACCGAGCATATGCCGTCAATGGATTAAGTGTTGAATCCTCAGTTTTCGCGCCATCGCTAGCCGCACCGTACATGCTGCAACTTGATGCAAAAACAAAAGATTTAACCCCCAGAGACTTTGCTCTTTTAGCAAGGAGGATCCCCGATTTGTGGTTCACATCCAGGGTCACTTCTTCGAACTTAGTGCCCATTGGATCGTTCGAAATTGCAGCCAGGTTTACGACCGCATGAGCACCCTCTAGTACATCATCCGGGATGTTTCGTATATCTCCAAATTATTGATGGTCAAGTTGCGCTCCGGTAAGTAATCTACATTAGTTAAGCAACTAGCAAAGAAGCCTGTATCATAGCCAATCAAAGTCGCCGTTGGATATGTAGACCTTAGTCGCTCAATAACACCTGGCCCGACATATCCCATGTTTCCAAAAATGACGATCTTCATATTAAAGTTTAAGGTAAGTTTAATGAAATTTTAAATAGCGAAAAAGACTATTTCCAGCGTTTCCAGGGCGCCTTTCCGGATTTCCAAAGGTCTTCCAGATAGTTCTTATCCCTAAGTGTATCCATCGGTTGCCAGAATCCAATATGCTTGTAGGCCGAAAGTCGCCTGATGTTGCTAGTTTTTCCAATGGCTGACGTTCCCACGTTGTGGAGTCGTCTTTAATCAGGTCCAACACCGATGGCTCGAGACGAAAAAGCCACCATTGATCCAAGGAGATTCACCTGTAAGAGGCTTTTCCTGAAAGTGATTAACTTTAACATCTTCGCTTCCCAGCGTGAAGGCCCCGAATCGCCCAGGTTGCTGCACTGCTGTCAACGTCACTTGGGTCCTTGCTTTTTATGAAAATCGATTAGCTTGCTGATATCCACGTCACTAACACCGTCACCATACGTAAGACAAAACGTCTCATCTCCAATGTAATCTTTTACCCTTTTAAGGCGACCTCCAGTCATTGTATCTTCACCTGTTTCAACCAGTGTAACTCTCCATGGTTCTGAAAAGGCATTATGAACCTCCATCTTGTTGTGCTTCATGTCGAAGGTAACGTCAGCACTATGCAGGAAATAATTGGAAAAGTATTCTTTAATTACATACGACTTGTACCCACAGCAAATAATAAAATCATTTATGCCGAAATGCGAATAAATTTTAAGAATATGCCATAGTATCGGCTTGTTACCAATTTCGACCATTGGTTTAGGCCTAACCCCGCTTTCCTCGCTTATCCGTGTACCAAATCCACCTGCAAAAATGACTGCTTTCATAGTTTATTTAGTTGAACGTGTTTTTGTATGCACTATTTACGTGCAATTAAGCGGTAAAAAAGGACATTTTGCCCTCTCGTCCCGATGATTGAAATCATTCTTATCGCAGATTGAAATCATCCTTTTGGGAACGCGTCGAAACCAACGTTTGCATTACCGCATTCCAGTGGTTCGATGTGAATTATCAACCTTTGACGGCGGTCTTTTTCAAGGCAGAAGCGATAGGTGATATCACGTGATTCTTCACCCTCGCTCCGACAGATAACCTACCGTAGTAGCTATATAAAACCCCAAAGTAACAAGCGACCCCCAGCATCACCCTTGATAAAAAGGACCTCGATGAAAACACAGCTGATCGGTGTAAGACCTCGGTGAACGCATCTTTTGCTATTTTTAAATGGGGAAAATGTCCGACGATCCATGATTCTCCCATGTGCTTGGCATATTGCTGGAAGCTCCTCGATACCCCTCCGAAGTTCTTATTGTAGCCGGTGAATTCGAAGTTCTTTACTTTTCCCAAATAGAGCAGATTTGCAACGAAGTGATAGTCGCTTCCAATCACATAATTGATCGTGACATTCCTGGCTACTTCTCTCCTTATCAGCCCGTGCATCAACCCACCATAAATTACTCTTGAATAAAATTTGGCTACTTCAGCCCTGGTGAATTTTCCTCAAAAGTAAAACCGTGCTCCAACGCATCGAGAGTAGCGTCCTTCCAGTATTGAATTCGGCCTGAGGCCAGCGAATAATCATTATGCTTTTCCATGAAATCGACGGCCTTTAAGAGAAAGTCTGGTTCAAGCCTATCGTCGTCTGCAAGCCACATGAAATACTTTCCCTTTGCCTCCTGGATCAGGAAATAGTAATTTGGCATTCGACCTATGTTCTTTTCCTGGCGGATATATCTAGTCTGTGGATGTTCTTTACAAATATTCTCGACTACCTGTTTGGTGCGCATCAGTTGAGCAATTGTCCGAGATAACTACTTCCAGATTGGGATAGTTCTGTGCCCAGATAGATTCAAGCGGCCTGTATAGTCTGTTGCTACCATTATATGTCGGTACCCCTATGGTGACTAATGGTAATGTATTATTTTCCATATCTATTGGCGGTTCATCGCCGCATTGTAAATATCCATCAGGATTTTGTAATTCAGGTCTGGAGTATAAAATTCGAGATAACTGTTTCTTGCATTTGCCGATAAAGCCTTTAGATCATGGTGCTTGAGCTCGGTTAAAGAGCGGGCCAAAGACCTTCATCACCAGGTTCAAAAAGAAGTCCGTTGAATTTGTCTTTCACAATTTCAGCAATTCCTCCAATCCTTGAGCCAATCACCGGGGTACCGGTCGCTAGCGCTTCAAGTATCGTTATCGGAAACCTTCATACCACGTCGACGGAAAATCAAGGACTTTGAACGTTTCAAATTGTCCATTATAACTGCCTTAGGCTGGAATCCAAGAGACTGAATGTCACTTCTTTCTTTAACAACTGATTCAACCTCTGCCTTCATGGGACCGTCTCCAATTATTACAAGTTTGAGGTCCGAACTTTTGAACGCATTTAACAACACCCGAATTCCTTTCTCCTCTGACAACCGCCCCACAAATAAAAAGAAATCCTCTCTGGTTTGCTGCCGTTCCCCGGACGATCAATAAAGTTTGGTTTCAACATAAATTGGTCAGCGGACGCGTTCACCCTCGATTCAAGAAATTTAGATCTTGCAAACGCCGTAGCGTAATAAATTGTCGACTTTGTTCCTCCAGGTACCGATCAAATTATGAATTGACGTCATCAGGGCCACGCCGGCCGTCTGAAATACCGAGTTTCGGGAACCTCCTTAATTATTGCGTCGACGGGGAAAATGCTACGCACGCTTTTTTCATAAATCTTGTTATCGTGGTATAAAGTAGCACTGGGACAAATCAATCTGTAATTGTGCAATGTCAATACCACTGGCACCTTATGTCGTTTCGCAACATAAAAAATTGACGGAGATGCCAAAGGAACGAAATTGTGAACATGTAGGATATCTGGCTTAAACTTTTTGATTTTTTTGTCCACAAGATTAGCACTCTTAAGATTGTAGACGCCCATAATGCCAGACAGTATTTTATCCAAACCCGTTTCAATCAAACTGTTGTCAAACACAAGTCTTTCAACTTGATGATTGTGGTTGGAGAGGAGTTCTCCCTCAGATTCAAAAACTTTATCCTCTCCGCCGGCATACTTATACTTGTTATGTAAGAGTAATATTTTCATACTTGAAGTACGCCATTACCCGCGATACTGAGCCAGATCTCATAAAGCTCAATCGTAACAATATGCATTTGGCCCCCTAAGGAAGTATTGGCGACAACAGGGTCATCCGGTGAAATCATTGCGTTTTTTATAGATCCTAAAATTGTAAAAAAAAAATTAAAAATGGTGCCTACTCAATAGGCACCATTGCACTGGGATTTATTTCAGGGCTATTCCCATTAATGAAAGCTAACTAGCCCTCTGAGATTGAAAAAGTCCACTTAGTATCATATACCATCAATTCAGGCATGGGGTAACAAACTTCCCACCCTGGATGAATGACATATTTTCCATTATTTCTTCTTTCAGATTCCATGGCAGGCTGCACATGATCGTGACAAAGGGGGAGCCATTCCTAGATCGACAAAACTTTGTTCAAGAGGTGATTGGCAAAACCTGCATTTGCCGGAAAATCCATTTTTTTTCATTAGTTATAAAAATTTAAAGCCACTCGACTAATTATAAATCCTGTATAACCAATTTTTATAATCGTTTTTTGTTGTTTATTTTAAATTAACCAAAAGTTTTTTCGTCACCATTGCCTTTTGAATCGTTAAAAGTATACTGTTGGTTTGTTTCCGTTCATGATAGATATTGGCATTTCAAATGATTCTAATCATTAGGAACCGGCTGAGCCAATGTTTGTCCTAACAAGCACTTACTTCTTAACTTGTATTTTACTGATTATCAGATGATTATGCGAATATTCTTACTTGTGGCCTTGTTTTGTGCTACCGTGATTGAGGCCCGATCAAACGACTATTATGTCTCGATTAAGGGCAATGATGTTGAGGGAAATGGGACCTTGTCGGACCCGTGGAGAACGGTGCGATTTGCGTGCACTAAAATTTCCGCTGACCAAGGTCATACGATAAAAATTGGAGCGGGTGTTTTCGTCGAGATGCAAATCCTTGTCCCAACAGGTGTAAACATCACTGGTGCCGGAAGAGACCAAACAATACTTAAGGCAGATCCTTCGCTCTATCATTATCCGGCCGATCCCGGCTACTCCCATGACAAGCTGCTCATTTGTTTCACGTCCAACGCACTGGCTCAGGGTAGTCAAAGCATTAAAGATCTTACCATTGATGGCGACGGGAAAAAACTACATGGCGGTATCCTGATAAAGAATCGAACTAATGTTCTTGTGAAAAGGATCAAAATTCAAAATACCAACTTTACGGGCATTTGGCTATGGGAAGTAAAGGATTCACGCGTGACAGAGGTTGAGCTGAAGGATTGCGCGTGGGGAAGTGCAGGATGGTCGTCAGGTACCATTGATCTTGCTAACCTTGAGCGGGTTGAAATCGATCACGTTACCGTGGACGAAGGATTTGGGAATGGAATAAAATCTCTTGGAACGAACGGGCAGATGCACTATCTGAAAGTTCACGATAACCGCATATCGGTAGTACCTAAAGGTAAATGGAAAACTACGTCCGGTGACAGCGCTCCAAACATTGCATTTGAGCTGTGGAATGTCGACATGATTGGCTGTGAGCTATACAACAACTATATCGACAATACGATCTCGTTAGTTATGGACGAGGAACAATGGCGCATACCCAAACAATCAACAACAATCCGTGTTTACAACAACGTATTTGACCTTGAATCGCGTGCACGAGGTTATGGATATGCGATGGAAGTCAGCGTACATGACATTGAAATTGATCACAACTATATATTGAAGGGACAGCATGGCATCGTGAACTGGGACAACAAGGGCACATTGATGGCTAACTGGAATATCCATCACAATATCTTTTATGGCATTGCTGATGGATATCCTGCGGAAATACTAAGAGCTCAGCATTCGGGACTTCATAATGTAAAATTTTATAACAACACCGTAGAATTTTCAGGAACACGAACTACAAACCTTATTGCAATTTATGGTGGAACGAGTGAAAATGTTGAGATCAAGAATAATCTAGTAATCAATTCGAATACTTCATACAATTTTTATCCGAACAAGGTCATTCAACTCGAGAATGCAACAATAACAAATCTGGAGGTGGCAAGTAATTTTCTCAGCAATCAGCCTTTGGACAACGTGGAGGGTGCAATTCGGAATAATCTGTCGGGGGATCCAAAAATCAGAAAAGTCGGAGGCAGGCCGCTACCCTACTACCTACCGGCGACAGGAAGTCCCGTAATCGATTCAGGAATTAACGTAGGCCTACCCTTCGTCGGACCTGCTCCCGATATCGGGGCGCATGAAACATTTTTTCACGACTAGTGGCAAATATTAGTTCATCTTGAAATAGGTTGATTCATCGACTGAGAATCTCATCCATATAAGTCCCGTAATCGATTCCGGAATCACCGTAGGCCTACCCTCGTCGGACCTGCTCCCGATATCTGGGCGCATGAAACTTTTTTTCACGACTAGAGGCAAATATTAGTTCATCTTGAAATAGGTTGATTCATCGACTGAGAATCTCATACATATAATTCTCTTCTAAACTTTTGAATCTATTGTAGATTATTGCTTTGATTACTAAGATTAGTAAAAGCCTTGAGGAGTAGTTATACGTAATTGGGAAGAATATAAGTGAAGTAGAGACAAATACACTTACAGCTCCACACTAAGGTTTAATATCCTAGTCTATTTTTGGTTTTTTTCTGGGCAGAGGACAATTGTACTATGCCCGTAGTACAACTATACGCCAGTAAAAATTAGTATGCAGATGAGGCTGTTAAGCACGTTAGTATTGTTTATAGTTGGACTTAACTGTGCTTTTGCGACGGACTATTATGTAAGTACTGCTGGTAGTGACGCTTCAGGTAATGGCACGCAAGGCAGCCCGTGGCGCACACTTCGATTTGCCTGCACGAGAGTACCGGCAAATCAAGGACATACAATACGACTCTCCGGCGGTACATTCGTCGAACTTCAGATGACTCTTCCCCCTGGTGTCAGCATCATCGGAGCGGGAATTGATCAAACAATCATAAAGTCAGACCCCTCGTTTTACTACAATCCAAGTAGTCCGGGGTATTCCCCTAACAAAATACTGATCCATGTAGCGTCAAACTCATTCACACCTGGAAATCAAAGCATACAAAACCTTACAATTGATGGTGACGGTAAGCGACTGCATGGTGCAATCTATGTGAAGTACCGGACAAACGTACTGCTGAAAGGGTTGAAGGTAACAGGCACAAACTTTACCGGCATCTGGTTATGGGATGTAAAGGATTCACGCATTACTGAGGTCGAGATGAAGAATTGTGCGTGGGGAAGTGCATCATGGTCGTCAGGTACCATTGACCTTGCTAACCTCGAGCGGGTTGAAATCGATCACGTTACTGTAGACGAAGGATTTGGCAATGGAATAAAAGCTCTTGGAACGAACGGGGCGATGCACTATGTGAAAGTTCACGATAACCGCATATCGGTAGTGCCATACGGTCAATGGAAAACGACGTCTGGTGGCAGCGCACCAAACATTGCATTTGAGCTGTGGAATGTCGACATGGTTGGATGTGAACTGTACAACAATTACATCGACAACAACATCTCCCTGGTTATGGACCTACCGCAATGGGCCACGCCGAGAGGTACTTCGACAATAAGAGTTTACAATAACATCCTTGATATGGAAACCCGCGCAGGGGGTAGTGGGTATGCGCTTGAGGTTAGTTTACACGATATTGAAATCGATCACAATTACGTCCTTAAAGGTACAGCAGCCATCGTTAACTGGGATACCCATGGGAACAAGATGTCAAACTGGAAAATTCATCATAATGTATTTTACGGAATGTCCGGCGGTTACCCGGCAGATATCGTACGAGTCCAGGTTTCGGGTCTTCACAACGTCAAATTCTATAACAACACTGTAGAATTTGCCGGGAATCGGACATGTAACATGATTTCGATATACGGGGGAGCCAGCGAAAATGTGGAGATCAAAAATAATCTTATCATCAACTCAAACACATCCTACACCTGGTACCCTAACCAACTTGTACACGTCGAGAACGCGTCGCTAAGCAACTTGCAGGTGGCCAACAATTACCTGGTCAATCAGGCAGTGGGTACATATCCCGGCAGTTATACGAACAACCAAAGTGGTGATCCTAAGGTCACCAAAACGGGAAGCAGACCGACACCGTATTATTTTCCTCTCCAGGGAAGCCCTCTAATCGATGCAGGCCTAAACCTTGGAATGCCATTTCAGGGAAATGCGCCCGATATAGGTGCGTACGAATACGCGTCGGGAGTCGTAACCCCTCCTAACGCACCACCTACTGTATCAATTTCAAGCCCTGCTAACAACTCGCCATTTGTGGCAGGTAATGCCATCACCATTAATGCGAATGCTGCCGATGCAAATGGTGCGGTAACAAGAGTGGAATTTTTCAGCGGCACGACAAAGCTTGGAGAAGACCTTTCAACTCCTCATAGTTTTGCTTGGAACAATGTGGCAGCAGGGACATACACCCTCACGGCGAGAGCTACAGACAACAATGGAGCAACCACGACTTCGGCACCTATAACCGTAACGGTCAATAGCGCTAACACGCCACCGATAATTTCGCTGACGGGTCCTAACAACAGTGCACTTTTCCCAACGGGATCTACGGTTACGATTACTGCAAACGCCTCTGATGCAGGCGGCACCGTAAGCAAAGTGGAATTCTTCAACGGTTCAACGAAGCTAGGTGAAGACCTCACCAGTCCATACAGTTTTGTATGGAACAACGTACCTGCCGGAAATTACACAATTACAGCGAAGGCAACAGATGATAAGAACGCCGTTGCAACTTCGGCGTCTATATCAATCGTTGTGAGCACCTCCAATAACCCTCCGGCCGTAAGTATAACAGCTCCTGCCAATAATGCAACATTCAACAGTGGAGCAACGGTTACAATAACAGCTACAGCTTCGGACGCAAACGGATCGGTTACAAAGGTGGAATTTTTCAATGGGTCCACTAAGCTTGGTGAAGACACGACAAACCCTTATAGTTTTGCTTGGGCAAATGTGCCTCCCGGCACGCATTCGCTAACTGCTAAGGCCACTGACAATCAGAGTGCCGTGGTGAATTCTGCGGCGGTAACAGTCACGGTAAATGCACCGAGTGTGCCACCCGTTGTTACCCTGACTGGCCCTGCAGCTAACGCCTCGTTTGCATCGGGAACAACCATTACGCTCACGGCCACCGCCACGCCGACAAACGGGACGATCGCCAAGGTGGAATTCTACAATGGAACAACTAAACTTGGCGAAGACCTCACAGCACCTTTTAGCTTTGTATGGACCAACGCTCCAGTAGGTACGCACTCGTTAGGTGCAAGGGCAACAGACTCCAAGAGTCTTGTGGGCAATTCGGCACTAAAACAAATCATTGTCGTGAAGACCAACGTGCCTCCTGTCGTAAATATTACCGGCCCAGCCAACAACAATACTTTTACCACGAATGCCGACATTTCCCTGACCGCCAATGCTTCTGATACCGACGGTACGATCTCTAAGGTTGAATTTTACAATGGCAATGCAAAGATAGGTGAAGATCTTACCAGTCCATACAGTTTTGTATGGAACAACGTGCCGAATGGAAACTATAGCATCTCAGCAAAAGCAATAGATAATCAGAACGCGGCAGCCAGCTCAAGTAGTATCAACATTGCCGTAAGTAATGCAACGCCTCCCCTAGTCAGTATCTCCAGCCCTGCCAACAACGCAACTTTTTTTGCAAACAGCAAAGTCACAATTAATGCGACTGCGACAACGCCGACAGGTACAATTACGAAAGTGGAATTTTTTAATGGTACTATAAAATTGGGTGAAGATCTTACAAATCCTTACAGCTTTGCATGGAACAATGTTGCGACAGGCAGCTATTCAATCACTGCAAAGGCGACCAATAGTCTCAATGCAATCGCCACTTCAACAGCGGTCAATATCATAGTTAGTCCTGCAGCCAGTCCTCCCGTTGTGACCATAACAAGTCCTACGACTGGTTCGACATTTTTAGTCGGCACGTCAGTATCATTCGCTGTTACGGCGACCGACGCCAATGGTAGCATAAACCGCGTCGAGTTTTTCAATGGTGCAACCAAACTTGGCGAAGACCTTACAAGTCCATACTCGTATACCTGGAACAATGTCGTCGAAGGAACGCATATTATAACTGCAAAAGCAACTGATAATCAGGGAGTGACAGCTGCTGATGAAGTGGAAGTTTTTGTGAACCCGCCAAACATTGCGCCTGAGGCAAATGCCGGTGAAGACCTCGAGGTTCAATTGCCTATCAACTCACTGACCATTCAGGGAAGCGGGACTGATACAGACGGTGTAATCACTTCATACGTCTGGACACGGATTTCCGGACCGGATGAGCCAGCATTTACGCAAGACACTTTCGGTCAGTTAAATCTGGGCGCCCTGATTGAAGGTTCCTATGTGTTTGAACTCACCGTGACTGACAATGGAAACACAACCGATACGGACCAGGTAACCATCGACGTCTTACCATCACTGCTGTCTCTTGATCAAATTCCGAGATACTTTTCGCCAAATAATGATGGCGTTAATGATCTATGGGTGTGGCCACGTGTAGAACTTTATCAAGAGTCCGAGTTGTCAGTCTTCAACCGGTTTGGACAGGTTGTCTATGAGTCTGATTCTTATCAAAATAATTGGGACGGAACTATAAATGGAAAACCGCTCCAGGCTGATGCATACTATTATGTGATTAGACTCAGCAATACGGATATAAAAGGGGCAGTGAGAATTGTAAGATAAATGAAGCCTATGAAAAGAATCTCTACACTTTGTCTGGTTGCTTTACTACTTTCAATTGGCTTGTCGAAGGCCCAGGTTCCAGGCCCATTTTACCGACAATTCTATTTCAATCCATATCTGTTCAATCCGGCCTATGTTGCCATAAACAAAGAGGTGGAAGCAGGCATTTCTTATCGTCAGCAATGGACAAACTTTAAAGACGCGCCGGTAACTGCCGGAGCTAGTCTCCAATTTCCAACCAGCGATCGTGTTGCTTTGGGGTTTAATCTCTTTTCAGATAGGCAGGTACTACTCCAGAATTCCAACTTTATGGCAACTTTTGGATATGTTGTTCCTCTGGCAAAAAATCAATCCTTGCGTTTTGCTTTGTCCGGCGGCGTAGGGCTTAACAAGCTTGATCTTACAGCGGAAGAACTAAATACCAATGACCCTGCTATTGCAAACGCAGCTAGCAATAACTTCTATGTGGACGGAAACTTTGGTGTGGTTTATTCGATAGCAGGATTGCGCCTAGGCTTTGCGTTAACAGACCTGTTCAAATCCAATGCATTCAATGAACAAAATTTCAACAAGTTTGAAATGTCCAATCTTCGGAACAGACTTTTCTCTGCAAGCTACCGTTTTAACGTAGGGATTATGGATAACTTTTCACTTGAGCCATATGTGTTATACCGGCAAACTGAAGATGGCCTCCAAGACGCATGGGAAGCAGCTTCCCTTTTATATTATAAGAACAAGATATGGACCGGTTTAAGCTATAATCAGAACAATGGCTTGGCCCTCTTCTTCGGTGCCAACCTGAAGGAACGGATCAAGTTTGGTTATAGCTACGAATTCCCTCCGTTTGACACAAGTTTCCCGAACACAAGTTCTCATGAAATTCATCTTGGAGTAAAACTTGGCAAGAAAAAGTCTTCTATAGCAAAAACTGCTCGGCCCACGCCTCAGTTGGCAAATGCTACCAGTGACGATGATCCAACAGGAAACAAGAACCCTTTAAGAATTGTGGCAGCCGACGAACTTAACGATAAGGATATGGAGACGCCGATAGTTCTTCCGGATAAGCGCCGTGTGGCACAGCAGCGCACTAAGGAACCACCGACTACGGCTACTGCGCCTCCAACCAAGGCCGAAGCAGTAAAAACGGCTCCAAAGAAGACTCCCACCAAGCCGTCTGAGTCATTCACGATGAGTAAAGGACATTATTACGTTGTGGTTGGTGTGTATAGCGTGATGAGCCACTCCATGAAGGTCACCAAAGAAATCGTCAGCAAGGGCTATAAAGTAAGCGTCATATTGAATCCAAAAAATAATTTCTACTACGTGTACATTTATTCTTCATTAGATCAAGAAGAGGCCAAGCGCGCGAGAGCAGAATACAGGCGGAAGAACTTGTTTAAGGAAGCCTGGATATTCAGCATGGAATAGCTTCAACACGGGCATCTGAGATTATATTGCTCGTAAATTCCACCCTTGGTATACGACGCATTAGTTGGATTGACAACTTCTCTTACTTCCAGAAGCCAAGAAGGCGACGGGTGTATCCAATGGCTAGTGACATGGGGATAAGTAAGGGAGGGCAGTTCCTGAAAGTATAAATCGTATAGTTCTTCAGATTGCCGCCACCCTTGATATCAAACAGATGCTTGTAGTAGCTTCCCAGCGTTTTCTGTTTGGTTATTTTTCGGTCCCCTCCTTCTTCTGGATAAGTATAGAGCTTCGCATCATAGTTACAATAAACTGGAAATCCATTTCGTCTTGCCAGATGCGTGAAATCGTAGTCAGCGATGTAATGAGGTAATAGTTTTTCCTCAAATAGCCCGACCGTTTCGAATACCTTCCGTGGAATTAGCAACCCACGAGCAGGGAACAATGAAACCTCATGCAAGCCATTGCGTTCGCTTTCATTGAGTTCATTCAGTAGATATCTTGACTTAGCCAAAGCCCAGTTGATGATCTCTCCTCCGTAATAGGGTTTCTTGGATTTCACATCAATATCCAACGCGCCGATCAATGCGTTGGGCCGTTGCTTTGCCCAATACATCATTTTGGCCAAGAAGTCATCAGATGCAATCGTATCGTTGTTTAGCGTCATCACATAATCAGCATCCAACTTTAAGGCCTGCCGGATACCCATGTTGATTGCCGCAGTCCAGAATAGATTTCCATCACCCGTGAGAACGATAACCTCCGGGAATTCTGTCGCAAGCATCTGTTTTGTTCCATCCGAAGATCCATCGTCGACTATTATAATGCGGTTTTTTGGAATCTGATCCTGCAAGGAGGTGATACAGTCCCGTGTGTATTCCATCCTGTTATGAACAGGTATTACGATGTAGACTAGCTTCTGAATCAATGCTTTTTGTCCGTTTAAAACTCGCCTGCCTTTAGGTTTAGGGAAGCCCTGGCTGCCAATAGGGCCATTATTGCGTTCCCGAGCGTTCCGAAATATCCAAAAGTATCCACCTGCATAACAAAGATCAGGAACACAACCACTGCAAAAAAGGTCCCTTCTTGGTTATTTTTCTGGAACTCAGTCCGGTAATAAATATAAATGCGGTAGGCGACCAACAGAAACAACGCAATACCGAAAATCCCCTGGTCCACAATTGTTATTAGAGTGGCGCTGTGCAAGTGCAAGCTCGCCTCATTTGGGGCACCAAATTTAATTGCCAGGTCAGGAATAAGGTGAAGGAAATAGTGTCCACTGGAGCCATTCCCGAACCACAGTCCCCGCTGATCATACAGCATCCAGTCAATGGCACGCTGCCATATAAAGGACCTGCCATTGAAAGTTGTTACATCTGCCAGGTTTACACGCTGTATAATCGCAACAAACACAGGCAGGCTTAGAACCCGGTAGATAAAGATCCCAATATTTAGTAGAATGGGCAAAAAAAAGAGCGATACCAGAAAGACCCCCCGGAACCTTCGCGTTAAGTTGAATGCGAACAGTAAGAAAACACCAAGGAATATTAATAATGATAGTCTCGAATTAATATAATATAAAAGGACAAAATTGAATACAAAATAACAAATCAGGTAAGTAAGTCTGATTGGGTCCTTAAAGGACCTCTTGATAAAGGACAACAGCATCAAATTCATAATAGCAATAAGGCAGGCACCGCTATAAAACCCATCAAGAAACGGAAAGTTGAAGCGCCCTTCAATACTATGAATTGCGTTACTCATTCCTAAAACAAAGTAACCTATCAAGTTTATAAACAGAAGGATGCTGAAGCTCAAAAACGTCAACCGGACAAAGTTCTGCTTGTGTTTTTCGTTATACAGAAAAAATATAACAAATGCCTGAAAGGGCACTAGCCCGAGGATTGATCTTGTCCACGTCCCGAGGGCATTCGTCGATGGCAAATTCTTGCCAAGTGATACAAACAACGAGGCGACACATGTCAACTGAAATAACAGGAATAAATAATAAAACCAGTTTACCCGAATTTCAACATTTCGCGAGTATACAAGGTCGATTAGATAAAAAACGATTATAAGAATGTGGGCGAAAATGGCGACAAGGTAACCACCGGAGGAGCTAAATGCGCCCGATACAAATGCGCCAAGCCCGTAAAGTGGGAAGCTCGAGACGAAGAGAAAGTTTATGATGTCCCTTTTATTCAGCATGCCCGCTATAATTTCCTTCCAAAGAATACTTTTCTATAGTTAGTAGCCAGTGGATGTTTTGACAACACCGGAGGAAAAAGAACAAATCGATTTATAGTCTCCTGATCGAAATACTTTTCGTCAATAGCTGTAACTTCAAACCCTGCTTTGGAAAGCATGTCCACAAAATCATTTCCATATATCCTCAAATGATCCCGTTGTCCAAATTTCTCCTCTCGTACTTTGGGGTCCGTAATCGTCAGGTCCTCATATGTCTTGTCTAAATGATCCTTTTGTGGCACAGTAAAGATACAATACCCTCCTTTCTTCAATACCCTGTTCGTTTCAAGCATGGCATTGATATGATTAGGAACGTGTTCCAGGACATCGCACGCGATCACACAATCGAATTGACCATCCTTAACTTCTTTCATGCTTGACATATCGATATTAAGGTCAATGCCGGCATAATCGTAACCTTCAGCCAGGAAGTCTGCAGTCGTGTAGCTTGCCGCTTGTTCTTTAATACGATCCCGGAGAACATCCTCCGGCGCAAAATGGAGCACGCTCTTATTCTTAATAACTTTGTTAAGACTAACTTTGTCGAGCTTTGACAGGGCTGTCCATAACAATCTTTGCCGCACACCGGAACCACACTTAAAACACTTTGAATATGGGTGCCAGCTTTCACTGCTCATCCGCACATCCTTGCAGTTGCAAATATTGCATTCAACTTTACTGTCAGCGAACCGAAAATAAAATTGGTGAATCCCGACCAGTACACTTTTTGTCCTGGCCCGAACACGGTGATAGATTCTTCTTAGTCGTTGTTTCATCAACATTCCAGCTTAATTAATTGGGCAATAATCAAATCCGTTCAAGTCATTATAGAGAGCGATCCGTCAATCTTTCATAGGCGGAACTTCGACAACATTACCTCCTTGATAAATTTTGAAAAATATTTTTTATCCGCTTCCAAATCACGAACCACAAATGGCGGATGCTTGATCGGGAAATCGATGTCATGGCTATCGAGACTTGCACTCTTGCTGTTTCCATCCGTAGTATGCGTAGCCCCTGTGCCGAAGCCCACATTTTTCACCAGGTTTCTGTTTGGAACTATCGCTAATCCTGAATTAATAAATCGCGCAAAATCCCACTGATAGTCCCACCAATCTATATTCCCTCTTTTGGCTACCGTTGCATCAAATTTTCTCAAACGATAGAATTTTTCCAGCCGATTCAAAAAGAATCGATCGAAGTAACCTTTCTCTTTTACCTTTTCATACATCGACATATTGTAGTCGAACAACTTCCATGCGCGTCGCCACGTCGCCCATCCCCAGATATGCCCGCTTCTTGAAAAGTAATAGGAGTACTCTGGATTGTTCGACCATCCGTCAAGAAAATTATTACCGCCGATGTGCATTATTCGATCGTCGCTTCTATACCTCTCTAAAAGCTCCTCGCAAAACCAAAAAAAACTGTCGGAAGGCAGACAATCATCCTCAAGAATAATTCCCTCCTCTTCGTTCTCAAAAAACCAAGTCATCGCAGTTGATGGTCCCAGGCCACAGTTCAAATTTTTGTCGCGAAAAAGTGTTTTGACATCACATTTCCAATCCACCTGTTCGATTATCTTCCGCGCTTTTGCACAACGATCGGCATCACTTGCCACGGTGGGGCGCGGACCATCGGCTGCAACGTAAAGGCGCGATGGCCTGACATTTCGGATAGCGTCAAAGACTACCTGAGTGGTTTCCGGCCTGTTGAAAATAATAAACAAAACAGGAGTGCTAAGCGGGGGCTGGCGCATTTGAGATTGACTCTTATTCAATTTTCCTGTTTTCGCTAAAACTTATATCCATAGCCGTACCCGTATC
>CAVZFT010000015.1:0-13206 GCA_963774615.1 uncultured Cytophagales bacterium | reverse complement strand
TCCAGTTGTTAGGCTATTATAGTCTTTTATTATCGTATACAAGAATTTAACTGGTGGCAAGTCGGTCTGAATACCCAGCAACATTTTTATTTTTTCTGTTATGACCATTACGGGCTGGCCGTTTCCCTGATCGCGATTTACTTCAAGCGCTCGTTGTATCAACTCTATATCCTTATCGCTGAGTTGAGTTACTTGTGTAAATGTGGGAACATGCGTTTCTTCGGCAGCGACAAATACCTCTTTCGCGGAGATCTCGCGCTGCTCAATCAGTTTTACTACTGTTGTTCCTGCCACCATGTCTCCTATTCGTTGTCCTTTGCCGCCAATGGCAACAGCTACGAGAGCAATGGCACCGGAAAGGATATAAAAATCAACGAGACTAAAAATCCATCGAAGCAGGAAATCGCCGACCGTAGCGGGTGTTCCATTAAGGCGCATAACCTTTATCTTCATTAATTGTTTCCCTGGTGTCTGGCCATTCATGAAGACCTCAAAAAGCAAACTGTAAAACATCCAGGGAATGCCGAGAAGCAGAAGCCACAAATACCAGAGGTCTACATCACGATCAGCCAAAGAGGCAACAACGGCAACCGAATATGCGATCAGGATCAGCCTGTCAATAAGATGTCCCAGGATCCGGTCACCTATGCTGGCGACGGGGTAATCTATCAGAACATTTTGCGTCGTGCGTACCCGAACTGTTTGCATCCACTTTTAATTTTATGCAATTTTCAAAAATAATGAAGTCCCAATGAATATTTCTAGAACGCTATATGTAACTGCCTTTGTTTTCCTCGCTAGGATGTACTGGTGAAAAATCGGCCTCCACATCAAACGATGATCAGCTGCGTACCAGGGCAAACGACCTTGCACAACAATTTGTTCTCGCCGATACCCATGTCGATCTGCCCTACAGGCTTAAAATAAAACACTTTAGGTTGGAACGGGAATATATGGGCATCCCCGTCAGCACCACCGAAGGGGACTTTGATTTTGAACGGGCAAAAAAAGGGGGCCTGGATGCACCTTTTATGTCCATTTATATTCCCTCGGACTATCAACAAAAACCCGACAACGGCAAAGCCCTGGCTGATTCATTGATCAACATGATCGAGGGAATTGTTCAGGCGCACCCCGATAAGTTTGCGCTTGCACGTACACCCTCAGAAATAGAAGAGAATTCCAAAGCAGGCAAAATCTCGCTGCCCCTGGGAATGGAGAACGGCGCGCCTATCGGAAGCGACGTGAATAATGTAAAGTATTTCTTTGACAGTGGTATACGGTACATTACCCTCACGCACGGAAAGCAGAATCAGATTTGTGATTCTTCTTATGACACGTTGAACAGGAGTTGGAGTGGATTAAGCCCTTTTGGTGAAAAGGTGGTAGCCGAAATGAATCGCGTAGGAATGATGGTGGACATTTCGCACGTCTCAGACAGTGCTTTTTATGATGTCATTAAAATCTCAAAGGCGCCGGTCATTGCTTCTCATTCTTCGTGCAGATATTTTACACCTGGCTTTGAAAGGAACATGTCAGATGACATGATCAAAGCATTGGCAAAGAATGGCGGAGTGATCCAGATCAACTTTGGCGCTTCTTTTCTGGATTCTCTTGCACGCGTGAACAGCAAAGTGCTTGATTCTCTCGAGAAGACTTTGCAAGACAAAGGTCTGACCTCGAAAGATTCTGCAGCGCAGCCTATCATTGATCAGTTTGCAAAGAATCACAGCGATCTGTATTCCGATGTAGAACGTGTCGCTGATCATATTGACCACGTAGTAAAGTTGGTGGGTATCGATCACGTAGGAATTGGGTCGGATTATGACGGAGTGGGCGATAGTTTGCCACTCGGGTTGAAGGATGTTTCAGACTATCCCAATCTTTTTTACGTATTGCTTAAGAGAGGATACTCGGATGAAGACATAAAGAAAGATCTGTTCAGGAAACATTTTCAGGGTTTGGAACAAGGTGATCGAAGTATCCGGGAAAGGTTAGTATCTGGCTTAAGAAACATCCATGAAGGAAGCTGCATTTGTCAAGCAAAATAGATTGCGTTGGGAGGAATTTGAAAAGGTCGTAAAAGACCAACGCGGTGCATCTCCTGATCGGCTTGCAGAATTGTTCATTCAGATTACCGACGATCTTTCATACTCAAGGACACATTACGCCGACAGCCGCACCACCAGGTATCTCAATGCACTGGCCAGCAAGGTTCACCTTGAGATCTATAAGAACAAACGCGAAGAGACCAGCCGCTTTATTACCTTCTGGAAATATGAGCTTCCGGAAGTAATGTATAACACGCGAAAGGCACTTCTTTACTCTTTTATAATTTTTATTGTCGCGGGAATTATGGGTGCCGTCTCTGCAAAATACGACGACACTTTTGTGCGCCTCATTCTGGGCGACGGATATGTTAATATGACCCTGGAGAACATCAAATCCGGCAATCCGACCAATGTATATGCCGGCGAGGAGGAAGTGAAGATGTTTTTCTACATCACGTGGAATAACATCATGGTATCATTTCGTGTGTTTGTCTTTGGTATCTTTGCATCACTGGGTACGGGATTTTACTTGTTTTATAATGGCTTGATGATAGGAACATTTATGATGTTTTTTTCCGTAGAGCAACAACTGGGACAAGCGCTGCCAGTGATCATGCTTCACGGTACAATAGAACTATCATCAATCGTAATTGCTGCCGCTGCTGGGTTCACCATGGGAAATAGCTTGCTTTTCCCCGGCACATACCCTCGACTTACGTCATTTAAGATGGGCGCAATGAAAGGTCTGAAGATTGTCATAGGATTGGTTCCGTTTTTTATCCTTGCAGGGTTTATAGAGTCATTCATAACACGCTATGCCTTTATGCATTGGTCTATCAAAGCTGCAATCATCGGACTGTCGGCCCTACTTATGATTTATTACTTTATTATCTACCCCGTTCGATTAAAACAACAATGGAAAATTTTAACGCAATCGAATATCACCACACCAGGGACTTCAGCCGTAAGATGAATGCTACGTTTGAGTTCATTCGTCAAAACTTTAAGTCGTTAGGTAAAAGTATCCTGGTTATTGCAGGGCCGCCTGTCTTGGTTGCCAGCTTGATCATTGCAACTTTTATAGAGCGAGTTTTTGGGCCTCACGAAGGCCGCCACCATGAACTCCGGCGATTCAGACGTTTTTGAAACATACTTTATGTCCGTGACTTTCTGGCTTCAGATTGCTTTAATGTTTTTATTGTTTCTGCTTAGTAGCATAATGTCGATTGCAACGATTAACAATTACATCATTCTTTATGAAGAAAAAGAGACGAATAAAATTGATGTCACGGATGTTTGGAATCGTGTTCGCGAAACCTTCTGGATGTACTTTGGCACCACGTTGGTTTTTTTCTTGCTGGCTATCGCCGCGTACATCGTCTTGGTAATTCCCGTTAGTATTCTGGCAACGGTTTCACCAGCATTAATATTTCTGGGTATGATGGCCATGTTCTGTACCGTTGTCTACCTGATCGTTAGCGTATCGCTCACGTACATTGTCCGGGCTTATGAAAAGAAAGGTTTCTTTGATCGCTATTGGCCGCTCCTTCAAATTAGTGCGTGATAAATGGTGGAGCACCTTCGGACTTATATTCGTCTTGTATATCGTGATGATGACGATATCTTATATCTTCTTGATACCATGGTACGTTGCCATGGTCACGTACCGCATTACACAGCACATCGACCGAAATGCTTGATCAATCAACGATGACATGGTCGACCATCGTTCTTTTTACTTTGTACTATCTCGCCCAAATGGTTCTCGGTGCGCTTACCTAATATAGGCATTGCCTTTCAGTATTTTAATCTTGTGGAAATGAAAGAAGCAAAAGGCCTGTTGGGTAAAATAAATACTTTAGGCCAAAGCCAGCCTCCATCAACCTCGGACGAGCAATATTAACCAGTGATAAGTGTCTTGAGAAAGTCTCTTTTTTACATTTGCTTTTTCATAAGCGCTGCCGCCTTTTGCCAGGACTCGGATTCGACACTTGATCAATCTGATGCCGTTGTAGTTGAAGGGGAATGATGCAAACGAGGACGGATCAGGATTCTTACGCGTTACCCGATAGCAGCCGAGATAACACCCAGATCGGCCGATGCGGAAGCGTTGCAAAAACTAAAATCAGATCCGGCATTTGCAATACAAAGAACCTCCAACCATCGCGGAAAGTCTTTGGGATAGATTCTGGCTTTGGCTGATACAAATGATCGCGTCGATTTTTGAAAGCGCCGTAACTACAAACTGGGGAAAACTCCTGGCCTACATTACCGGCATTGTATTGATCGTTGTTCTGATCATGATGCTGCTAAAGGTGAACGCATTTAAGGTACTCTATTCCGGCGATGGCTGCGAGTGGGTTCCGGTACAATGCCCTGGATGAGAATATTCATGAAATGGATTTTGAAAAACTTATCGAAGAAGCTATTGCAAAAAGCGATTATCGAGGGGGAGTTCGTCTCGTATTCCTCTACTCACTAAAAATGTTGTCAGATAAGAATCACATTCACTGGAACCAAGGCAAGACTAATCACGATTACCTTGACGAACTAAAGCTGGCCGAACTGAAGCCTGGCTTCAGTGATCTTAATTATTATTTTGAGTATGCCTGGTACGGAAACTTCAAGATCAATGCGGAAATGTTCAACCACGTGCAGGATATCTTCAAAACATGGAGAGCAAATATCAAATAACTAAGATGTTCATTTGATGAAGAAGGACTGGAAATATATTCTATACATCGGTGCAGCCTTCGGAATATTTGTTCTTCTGAAATTGGCAAGCCCCAAAACGTACGACTGGACAATTACCTATTCACATGTAGATAAGAATCCGTATGGAGCATTTGCGCTCGGTGAGTTGTTACCCTCGATCTTTCAGGGTCAGGAAATACATCATTCCAATTTGACGATGTATGAGATAAAAGATTCCCTGAAAGAGAAAGATAATGTACTAATCGTGTCATCCAGCTTTAGCGCCGACAAAGAAGACAGCGACGTTTTACTCAACCACGTGAGTGAGGGAGGAACCGTTCTCATCTCCGCTCAGTATTTCTGGGGACATTTTTCAGATACGCTCGACGTCGCTACTTATGACTATTTCTTTAAAGGAGAGGACGTATTAGGAAGAAAGGACACAGCAACACTCCGGTTTGCGGGCCTGAAAATGGATACGACGACAGAATATTATTATCGCCGCGACAATATCCATAATTACTTTAACCGCTTTGATTCAACACGAACAACTGTGGTGGCGAAGAACGATCGCAATTTGCCTGTTACGATCCGTGTAAGATGGGGAAAGGGTAGCTTTATTCTAAACAGCACACCTTTGATATTTACGAACATTTATCTGCTTTCCCGCGATAATCACGAATTCATAACCACGACGCTTTCATGCCTTGATCGTTCACCCGTGCAGTGGACTGAGTACTACCATTTGGGCAGAATGGAAAGCAGGACGCCACTTCGTTTTATTTTATCCAATGAGTCGCTGAGGTGGGCGTATTACATTACCATCGTCTCAATATTGATCTTCATTGTTTTCGAGATGAAGCGAAAGCAACGAATCATTCCCGTCATTACGCCGCTGTTGAACACAACCCTGGAGTTTGTTGGGACAATCGGCAATTTATACTATCAGAGCGCGGAACATAAAAACATAGCTGAAAAGAAGATCCATTTCCTGATGGATCAGATAAGAACAAAATACTGGCTAAACACGAACGTGCTTGATGAGTCTTTTATAATAGCGCTGGCGAGAAAAGCCGGAAAGGGAGAAGATGACGTTCGAACGCTGGTAAAGTCAATTGCGGCTATTCAGGCAAAGGATAGGATTTCATCAGAGGAGTTGATCGATATTAACAAAAAAATAGAGAAGTTTAACAGCAAGTAAGTCGTTAAGGTAAATAAGCAAATAATGGAAGAGAACGTATTCAAAAGTCGTGTTGATCTCACTGCGCTAAATGAAAGTATAAAGAAGATCAGAGAAGAAATCGCTAAAGTGATTGTCGGCCAGGAACAAATGGTCGATCTGCTCATTACGGCAATTCTTGCGGATGGTCACGTTCTCATTGAAGGCGTGCCTGGCGTTGCTAAAACGCTTACCGCCAAACTTGTGTCAAAAGTAGTTTCTGTAAAGTTCTCGCGCATACAGTTCACTCCGGATCTAATGCCATCCGATGTATTGGGGACCTCGGTTTATAATATGAAACGGTCGGAGTTCGAATTCAAAGCCGGACCGATCTTTTCGAACATTGTCCTGATTGACGAGATAAACCGCGCCCCTGCAAAAACACAAGCGGCATTGTTCGAAGTCATGGAAGAAAGACAAGTGACTATCGATGGTACCACGTATCCTCTTGAAGATCCTTACATGGTGGTGGCAACGCAAAACCCGATCGAACATGAAGGAACGTACCGGCTTCCCGAAGCGCAGCTTGATAGGTTCCTCTTTAAGATCCTCGTTACCTATCCTTCGTTGGAACAAGAGATCGCTATCATCAATGGACATCACTCCCGAAAAGGAATAAAGCCAACCATGGAGGTCAATGCCGTCTTAAACGCCGGCGAGATCAAAGCGTATAGAGAGACGATACAACATGTTCACGTTGAGGGCAAGCTTATATCATATGTAGCGCAATTGATTCATGAAACGCAGGAATAGCCCTTCGCTTTTCCTGGGTGCGTCACCAAGAGCATCCATTGCGATCCTCAACGGCTCCAAGGCTTTTGCAGCGCTCAACGGAAGGGACTTTGTCACGCCTGAGGATATCAAGGTGATAGCTCTTCCTGTATTGAGGCATCGTGTCATCCTTACACCCGAAAAAGAAATGGAAGGTGTCACCGCAGACGATGTGGTCAAACAGATTATCGACAAGGTTGAAGTACCGCGCTAAGTGAAACTGATCCGATCACTTTATTTGAATAACCGACTGTTCCTCGCCATTGGAATAGTAGTGCTTTCATTTATTGTATCCTTCATAGTGGGAGTTGGAGTTGTTGTAGCAGAAATACTTTTCTTTATCCTGCTCGCTATCGCCCTCACAGATACTCTTCTTCTTTATCGGACACGAAAAGGACTTCATGGAAACAGAGCCACACCTGAAAAACTTTCTAACGGCGATGAGAATGAGATCCGATTACATCTGGAAAACCTCTATCCCTTTTCCGTTACGTTGAATATCGTTGATGAAATTCCACACCAGTTTCAGCGACGTGATTTGAATTTCGAGATTAACCTTGAACCTGCTGAAAGCAAGATTATAAAGTACTACCTGCGTCCGGTCAAACGTGGTGAGTACTCATTCGGCGCCGTGAATGTATTTGTTAATTCACGCATCGGTTTTTTAAGCCGGCGTTTTCGTTTTTCCGCTGATGCTCTTGTTCCTGTATATCCATCATATATACAAATGCGAAAGTACGAGCTGATGGCTATTTCCAATCGCCTTACTGAAACGGGAATAAAAAAGATCAGGCGTATCGGGCAGAACATGGAATTCGAGCTTATAAAGGAATACGTGAGCGGGGATGATTTCCGGACCATCAACTGGAAGGCCACTGCCAGGAAAAATCACCTTATGGTGAATCACTTCCAGGATGAACGCTCACAACAAGTGTACAGCATCATTGATAAGGGACGAGTAATGCAAATGCCCTTCAATGGTCTTAGCTTACTCGACTACGCGATAAATGCAAGCCTCGTCATTTCAAATATTGCAATCAAAAAATCGGACAAAGCCGGTTTAGTGACTTTTCAGAACAGGATCGGATCAATGGTAGTCGCAAGCAAGCAGAGCAAACAAATGGCGAATATCCTGGAGGTGTTGTACAACCAAAAAACTGCATACCGCGAAAGTGATTTTTTTTCCCTGTACAGTCACATCCGCCGGAAAATAACACAACGAAGTCTGCTACTTCTATTTACAAACTTCGAATCCATTTATGGATTACAAAGACAACTTCCGTATTTAAAAAGCCTGAATAGTCAGCATTTGTTAGTGGTTATCTTTTTTGAGAACACGGAAATGAAATCATTGCTTACTCAACCGGCGGGAAATCTCAGGGAGGTCTACTATAAGGCAATCGCGGAAAAATTCAGCTATGACAAGAAGCTTATTGTCAAGGAGCTTTTGAGCCACGGAATACAAGCCGTGTTGACTACGCCTGAAGACCTCACTGTCAACACCATAAATAAATACCTTGAGTTGAAAGCTCGCGGCATGATTTAAATGCCCGAAACTCCAATCCACAACCTCTGCTCTCCGATAAGTATCGGGGCTGCTTTTACCTTACAGCGATATTCAGTATTAACTGTACTTTTGAATAGATAATCAGTTGATCGATGTTAACGCGAGGCGTTGCTTGTTTATTTATGGCGATTTTACCGCTGATTTCTCACGGCCAGAAATCCGGAAAATTTATTTTGCCATCCGGCATTACGACAGCAGATTACGCAAAAGGGATCGTCTGGGTAAAGCTTAAGAAAGCACACAAAAGTATTTTCGAAAATCAGGGTGGCAGGATCGGTCCCGAAGTGAATGTCCGTGGGATACATCCGCTTGTCAACAGACAATCCAATAACAGTGCAAGGGTTGCGCCACGAAAGCAGCGTATTGACATCTCCCTTTACTATAAATTGACCTTCGATGAAAATAAGGATGTGGAACAAATCATCAATGAGCTTTATAGTACTGGTTATTTTGAGTCGATTGAGCCAGTGTACACAGCGACTCCCTTATTAGAACCAAACGATCCAATGCTGGGTCAACAATATGCGCTCGATCTTATTAAAGCGCGACAGGCATGGGACCTGGTTGAAGTTGATGAAGATATTGTGATCGGGGTTGTCGACACTGGCGGTGACCTTGATCACCCTGACCTGCAGGCTAACATTTACATTGATCCATCTGAACCATTGGACGGCATTGATAATAACAATGATGGATATATCGATAACAACCGAGGCTGGGATTTTTCGGGTTCGTCTCTTGCGTTGATCGGGACGCCTGGCTTCATAGGAGATAATGATCCGTCTGTTAATCAGGGAGGACTATTTAGTCATGGTACGATGGTAGCAGGTTGCGCATCTGCACGAACAGATAATGGAGTGGGAATTTCAGGCATTGGTTTTAAAACAAAGCTGCTCTTCACCAAACACTTTGCCGACGATCAGGCGCCCGGCGACTATTCATCGAATTTGTATGAAGGTATTTTATACGCGGCGACACACGGCGCGCGCATAATAAATTGTTCGTGGGGGAATTATAACCGCAGCACCATTGCTCAGGACATTATCACGTATGTGACTCACGACTTGAACTGTGTGGTAATCGCGGCTGCGGGAAACAGCAACATCGAAAATCCAATTTACCCTGCTTCATACGACTATGTTGTTTCCGTGGCGAATTCAAATTCGAGTGATGTCCGCTCGCCGTTCTCAAATTTTGGCAAGACAATCGACATTATCGCGCCTGGTTTCAGTATCCTTACTACAGTTTTTAACGACGTATATTCTTTCGAATCCGGTACGTCGATGTCATCTCCTATTGTCGCAGGAGCCGCGGCCCTTGTTTGGTCAAAATATCCAATGCTGAGCGCCCTACAGGTAGCCGAACAGTTACGTGTTTCAGCGGATGAAAGTATCTACGCAAACAATCCCACATACTTATATAAACTTGGAAAGGGTCGCCTCGACGCCGAACGTGCGCTCACCGTTCAATCTCCATCCGTTCGTGCAAGCAGTCAACTCATGGTAACCGAAGTTGGCGTTGCACCAGATCCCGGCGATGCTGTACGCTTGTATTTTGATTTCACGAACTATTTGAGGCCTACATCGGGCGCGTTAACAGTGACCCTTACGTCGTCATCACCTTACATTAACGTCACAAACGGAGTGCTTGCGCTTGGCAGCTTAGGTGAAAATGAAACAAGGAGAAATACCTCTTCACCATTTGAATTGACGCTGTCTGCATCGTTGCCAATGGATACACGGATAGATGCCCTTCTAACATTTGAGGATGGTGACTACAGCGACTTTCAGCTTATAAGTCTGGACTTACCTTCCTATATCGACGTAAACGAAAATAATATAATAACGTCAATCACATCGCGTGGACGGATCGGCTATGGTAACACCGCAGACCAGATAGGCGGCTCGGGATTCTTGTATAATGAAGAAAGTCTGTTGTTTGAAATGGGCCTTATCATGGGGACATCAAACACTGATATTCACAACAACGTTCGGGCCGCAACTGGGGCCTACGACCAGGACTTCACTTCCACTTCTAAAATAACAAAGCATACACCAGGCCAACGTTCATATTCCGAAATAACCGGTAGCTTCATGAATGCGCCAGATCCGGCGCTCGTCGTCCTTGTCGATTGCCTACAGAAGCCTGGTCTGGAATAGTGCGCCATATCGGGATTTTGTTATCCTGGAGTATAAAGTGAAGAACACTTCAGCAGACGCACTGACGGATTTTTACTTTGGTCTCTTCGCCGATTGGGATGTTTCGTCGGCAGGAGCTAACGACAAGGCATCCTGGGAAGCTGATACAAAGTTAGGATACGTTCACGCGGCTCAAGCAACAGGCAAGCCACATGTGGGTATTCAAGTGCTCAGCGGAAATGCCAACTACTTTGCTATCGACAACGATCCGGCTATTGCTGGTAATCCGTTTGGGATTTTTGACGGTTTCACCGATACAGAAAAATTCACCAGTATTTCCAGCGGCCTGACTAAGCTTGAGGCCGGTAATGCCACAACCGGCAATGATGTTAGCCATTCAGTAACTTCCGGACCGTATTCAATAAACTCTGGCCAGGAAATTACCATTGCGTTCGCTTTGCACGCCGCGATGACGAAGGATGGAATGATCAGCTCGGCAATGTATGCTGACTCTATATACAATTTCACTCTTAAGGCTCCCGTCCCGATAGTTAATGCTGCTGAGACATGTTACGGCGACGAAGCTGTCCTTGATGCAGAAGGCGCAGGAAATTTCAACTGGTACAAAGAATTTACGGGAGGAACGCCAATTTTTTCAGGCCCGCAGTTCATAACACCACCTTTATCGAACGATACAGTTTTTTATGTCTCTAATGCAGACCATCATTATGAAAGTTTGCGCACTGCTGCGAAAGTTGAAATAAAAGCAAGACCGGAAATTCACGGCTCTGGCAACCTGATATTCTGCGAAGGCTCCACGGTTACGCTATCTGTAGGTGAGGCAGATGAATATACGTGGAGCACTGGCGAAAAAACACAAAGTATTGAAGTTGACGCAACCGGCGAATATTCGGTGACGGTGAGAAACAATGCTTTGGAATGTGAATCTATGGATGCCGTTGTCGTGAAAGTTAACGACCTACCCGCTTCTACATTTAACTTCGAACCCGACGTTCCAGTGGCTGATGAAGAGGTAGTCTTTTCAACCACAGGAGATGGAGGTATCGCGTGGCTCTGGGACTTTGGGGATGGAATGACAAGCGACGACCAAAACCCGACGCATGTATTTGATGAATTGGGAGAATATATGGTGTCGTTGATGGCAACATCTTTGTATGGCTGCACGAGCGTTTCGTCGGCAGATATCGGTATCATAACAGGAATCGAAAAATCACTTGCCGATAATTTGGAAGTCTATCCCAATCCTGTGAATACTGATGTAGTGATCGTAAAATTGTCCATACCAACAAACAACGTAGACATATCTCTATACAATTCTCAGGGAAGCAGATTGAAAATCCTGCGTTCGATCGAAGAACATCAAATTATGCTGGATGTTTCCGCCTTGTCAGAGGGTGTGTATCTTTTAAAGATTATCTCTGAAGGAGCAACCGTAGGCAAAAAAATTGCAATCGTACGCTGATCTCAAAGATTCAGTTTGTTGAGTTCTTTTACTGCGTAGTCGCAAGCTCTGGCGGTGAGCGCCATGTATGTCAAAGATGGATTTACACACGATGATGATGCCATACATGAGCCATCGGTTATAAATACATTCTTTACCTCGTGCATCTGATTGAAAGCGTTTAAGACAGACGTCCTGGAGTTCCTCCCCATTCGTGCCGTGCCCATTTCGTGATTCGCATTACCTGGAAAAGATGTATCGACGTAAGTGTTCACACCTTTATAACCCAGGTTTTCCAACATCTCGCCCGCAGCAGCTGCCATGTCCTGCTGCATTGCTTTTTCATTTGTTTTGAATTCAGCGTCGATAGAAAGCGTGGGCCTTCCCCATTTATCTTTCAAATCTGTGTTTAGTGTCACTCTGTTTTCAGGATAAGGAAGACATTCCCCGAAGGCACCCAAGCCAATACGCCAGGGACCGGGATTCTGAACCGCTTCCTTAGTTCTGCGCCCAGGCTGGTCGTTGACGCGTGAGATGTCCATCCTGGCCTGGATCCGCTGCCCTGATATCCAAAGCCGCGAAGATAGTCCGGGTGTTTTTCAGTCAAATTCCTGAAACGTGGAACATATATTCCGGTGGGTCGCCGGCCATGATAATACTGGGTTTCAAATCCATCGACCTTTGCAGATGCTCCGGCTTGTTTGTGATGGTCCATTAGATTTCTTCAAGCTGATCGCTTCCATTGCCCAGACCGTTGGGGAATCTTCCAGAAGTAGAGTTCAATAAAATGAATGCCGTAGCTACTGTGGATGCGTTCAAAAAAACTATTTTGGAATAAAACTCTATCGTCTCACCAGTTTCGGCATCGGTAACTTCTACACCCGTAGCCTTACCTTTCTTCTCATCGTAGATAACTTTATTCACTAAGGAGTTGGTGCGCAGCGTAAGGTTGCCCGTTGAAAAAGCTGCAGGAAGTGTGCTGGCATTTGTGCTGAAGTATGCACCATAAGGACAACCCCGATGGCAAAGGTTGGGAGTCTGACAGGCCCCTCGCCCCTTTACAGGAGCAGTAAGATTTGCCGTTCGTCCGATCGTAACATACTGTCCGGATATTTCTTCTGAACTCTTGATTTGAAATCTTTCTCCACACAATTCATCTCCATTGGTGGAAGAAACGTGCTGTCGGGAAGGTGAGGGATATTTTCTGCCTGGCCGCTTACGCCAATAAATTTCTCAACATAATCATACCAGGAAGCGAGATCTTTATATCGGATAGGCCAATCTACACCATATCCGTCCTTTGC
>CAVZFT010000014.1:532500-789871 GCA_963774615.1 uncultured Cytophagales bacterium | reverse complement strand
GCATGGCCAGCCTATAAGTATTCTATCGAGCACTCGGTATATGTACACCGCGACTTCCGGAACCAGGGGATTGCCAGAGAATTACTTACTCACCTTATTGACACGGTCAGAAACAAAGATATTCACACCATTATTGCCGGTATCGATGCCGACAACACTGCGAGTATCCACCTGCACAAACAGCTTGGTTTTGAGGACGCGGGCCACTTTAGCCAGGTAGGGTTCAAGTTTGGAAAATGGCTCGACCTTCGCTTCCTTCAGCTGATCCTTAACAACAACTTGCAGCCAACGGAAGGCTGAATACAATTTATCCCAATGTAGAGAATCCAACCGCCGACCTCGACAGTTGCCGCTATTTCTACCCAACGGGAATTGGGAAAGCCTGCAAATTGTAACCTCCAAGCCGTTATTATTTGCGCGCATAATTTTTGCGGCTAACCATAACATCCTACATCCGTAAATCAAACCACAGTATTTCAACAAGAGGAGATTTTGACCTAATAGCGGCTAAGAATGAAAACTGAAGATTGGAGAAGATCACCGACCCGGGATTTTTGGGGCGGCATTGGTCCATGTGATCATGTTGTACAGATTTATGATGACGAGCAGAGTTTTTTAAGCTTACTCGAAGGCTTTGTAACGGGCGGTTTTGATGCTAACGATTGCGTTGTGGTCATTGCAACGGAGGAACATTTGCATGCACTTGAAAACAGGCTGAGATTCAAAGGATACAATTTGTTTGAGCTAAAGCTGCAGAATCAATATGTTCCCCTCAGCGCTCGTGATCACGCTAAGCGAGTTCATGATAAACAATTGGCCGGATGAGGTATTATTCAGACATGTTATGAGCAGACACATCGCCAAAGCCCGTACCAGGCAGAGAAATGTTCGTGCATTTGGTGAAATGGTGGCCCTGCTTTATGCTCAGGGTCACAGCGGCGCTACCGTTCAGCTCGAAAACCTGTGGAATAAGATCTGTCAAATTGAGGGACTGAGTTTGTTCTGCTCTTATCCCCGAAGTGTATTTAATCAAAGTGCCCTTGAAGGGATACTCGATATTTGCGGAACTCACTCCAAGATGATAAAGCTGGCCAGCGATTCCAATCATGAAATCTTGTACAAGGAAATACAATACAGAGAGAACAAGCAAGAGGCCTTGTAAGCGGCGCTTCAACGTCCCTCAGCAACTCACTCATCCCTACTTTTAGTTGTCCCTTGCCTTCACTGAACGTTTACAGAATTCAGACTAACTTCGTATATGAACGCGAAGTTGGCTCTGCCTGTATTTTTGATCTTATTAGCAAGCAGTGTATGCGCGCAGGATATACAAGATCACGTTGGCTCCGGCTATGCGTTAAGTTTCGATGGCGTCGATGATTACGTTGACCTTGGAAATATTTACGATGACCTTAAGTTGCCACTTACTGTCTCTGCCTGGATCTACCTTGATCCGGGCGGCTTCGGGACAATCTTTGCCAGCCAGGACAATACTCATATATATAACGGTTTTCATTTTTTCATCGTCCATACGTCGATGGTAATAGAATATGGTGACGGCAGGGGAAATAATAGCGCCGAATTCAGGAGGGGAAAGGCCGCACCGATCGAAAATATTTTTGGAAAATGGGTGCATGTCACCGGTATCATGAGAGACGCCAATGACATGGATCTTTATCTGAATGGTATAAACATCGGGGGAACATATATAGGCAATTCACAATTTCCAATGAGCTCATCCCATCCTGGGGAGGTGGCGAAAATTGGATACGAATCAACGTCAGTTGTGACATATCATTTTAAGGGAATTATGGATGAATTGCGAATTTGGAATCGCGCGCTTTCAGTTCAGGAGATAAGAGAACAGATGTGTAAGAAATTGAAAGGAAATGAAGAAGGTCTTATTGGGTATTGGGATTTTGATAACACAAAAGCAAATGTTCTGATGGATAGGTCTCCTTTTTACTTTGACGGTGCAATCAGAGGCAACCCCCAGAGAGTTTTTTCGGGTGCGCCAGTCGGGGACGAAAGCGTGTTGCTTTATACAGACGATTGGACTGAAGCAACGCTAACGCTGGTGGACGATACCAGATCGATAACCGTGTCGGATGTCAATGGTAGTGCCGAGGGTGTCCACCTCTACAAGGTGAATGAATTTCCTGTGCAGGATGGCGGACTTAATACAATGGTCGTCTCTTCGCCTTATTATGGTGTGTTTGTCGCCGCCGTTGACGGTAATCCTGTTTGTGACGTTGATTACAAAAAAAACGATTCGCCCGCTTGCCGTCTTTATACCCGTATAGTCAGCAGCGTACCTTTCTGGGAGAAAAACCTGCCGTCGTTGACGCAAATACCCAACCGGATAGAACTTATCGGAGAACAGAGTGGAACGGATCTGAACGTCAACCTTGGACAGAACGATACTCTTTGCTCGTTTTCCGAGCAGATATTGGTACCGTTGAGCGATACGGTTGGTTTCGAATTTTTGTGGCAGGACGGATCCAAAAATTCAAAACTCATAATTTCTGACTTTGGCACCTATTGGGTCAATATCGACAATGGTTGTACTTCAGCGGCAGATACGCTGGCATTACTGCAAGTTCAAACCGATGACCTTTTTGTTCCAAATGTATTTACACCCAACGGAGATCAGTTGAATCAATTCTTTACGATTGATGACCGGTTAGTAGGTACTACATTTGACGTATTCGATCGTTGGGGTCAACGGGTCTACCATTCCGACGATTACCAGAACAACTGGGATGGTGACGATCTTCCTTCAGGTGTGTATTTTTATTTGCTGAATGGTGGGGAATGTATCGTGGAAAAGAAAGGCGCCTTAACGATCTTGAGATAACGCGAAATAGAGTTTTAATAATTTAGACATGAAATCACCAATTCATGGACGTTCAATTCAAAATTGAAAATAATGGCAAAGGAGCGTTTTTTGTTGAGGAAGACGGAAAACGTGTCGCAGAAATGGTAATTAGCATTTCTGGCAGTAACCTCACGGTTTATCATACCGAAGTGTCCGAAAGCCTGAAGGGAAAAGGTGTGAGCACGCAGCTCCTGGAAACAATGGTGAAATATGTCCGCGACAATAACCTCAAGGTGATTCCCCTATGTCCTTACGTGAACGTACAATTCAGGAGACACGGCGATAAGTACGATGATATATGGAACAAGGATGGCATAGCTGATCCGATTATTGCTTCTGGCGTCCGAAGAACCTATAGTTTCACGTCTAAAGTGAAAAAATACTTGAGTGTTGAGTGTTGATATGAGTGTTGAGTGTCTGAGTGTTCTAGGATCGGCAGGACTACTGTCGAGTGTTTTAAGAAACACTCTAATCGAACTCCCGCCTGCGCGAGAACGCTCCACTCGGGCAGGCAATAAGACAACACTCAAGTAGTGACTGCCTAGTTTATCAAAGGATTATTTATTATCGCTTCAGCTTAGCATAGTATTCTCCGAGGACTTTGAGTTGCGCATGCCGTTCGTCATCTATCCACGGATAGGATTTCGCCAGTTCGTTCCTGGCATCCGATAACGAGATCTTTCCGTCTGCTTCCTTTTCATAGATGCTCCACACAAAAGATAACGTTTCATTGCAGATTCTTTCGAGGTAATTCGCCTGACCCCATACTAATTCCGGGAACATCTCAAGAAGCCTTACCTGGAAAGGCACTCTGCTCTTGGGCCCCAGCGCCAGCTTTAACTTTAGCGCGGCGTTCCAGAGCTCTTCTGAAAATGATGCTTCAACTATTTCACTTGTTTCTCGCGGATCTCTGTTGGAAAGCAGAATATCGAAATGTTTGATAAAATGCACGCGACCTCTGAAACCCTCGCCAAGATCCACTTCGCCGACGTAAAACCCTGGCTTAAGCAGATCCACATTCCACGTGTGATGCCATGCCTTCTGCTTTCGAACAGTCTGTTTATAATCTACAGCGCTTATTGAAAATTCCTCGTACTCAACCTCCACACGTTCTGCCTTCATGGTGGCCATTTCCATCGTGACCTTATTCAACAGCACACAATCTCTGTTAAGATTTTTAATTGACGGAATTCTCCACATTAAACGCCATCCAATGATCACCTTTTTCAAAGCTGATGCTTCGGGGAGTAAAATCATGTTTATATGGGCCGCTTGGTGGACTGATGATTTCTTCCTTTGAAAAATAGCAGCGACCGTGTCCTGGTTCAGCATCCCGCAGTTCGGTATCTGCACAGACGAGAACATCCTTTGTTTCAATAAGCAATGGTCGGCCCATGCCGTCATCAGGAAGTTGTAAACATTCTTCAATGCTACCATCCGGCCTATGGTATTCCCTCGATCCGTCAACCTCGAAAATTGTACCGCCACGGAAAACGGTAATTCCTTCTTTAACTGCTATCAACATATTCTTATAATCTCCGAACCACTTACCACTCACTGACTCTACGACTGACATCTCACTGCCTCACTGCCTTCATTGCTCATTGCTCAATGCAATATTGTCGAAATCACACTTATAATCATGCGACATTTTACGCATTCTGTGCCCTCTTATGCGCAAAAATTACCTGGGAGCAGAACGACGGCATCTACCTTTGCTATGCAATCTGGAGACAGAGAGGTTTGTTACTAGTTGCGGTTTGTTGATAAAATCGTTTCGGGTGTATTGGGCAGGGCCGGCAACTCTTTAATTGCCGGCTTTTGCATTTTGTGACACGTCAACTTTGTAACTGACCGTCAAGAGTTTGTTATCTCCAATTTGTTTTAGCCAGATCTGCAAGCAATTATGAAAACCGGATCTTTGATTTGTTTAATTCCTCGTTTTAGTCATTATCCTTGGATCGTGCCGGCCAAATTCCAAAGTCGACATCTGTTTCTATTGAACCAACAAGCTATAAAGACACGCTATTTTGGCAGGAATACCATGAGGGATATCCGCTGGGTAGAGGTTATGATAGCGACGTTCGGAGTATCGCCGTTGATCTTGAGGATAACGTTTGGATTGCAACGCGCGAGGGAGTATTTCGGAAAAACAAAGACGAACAAGCCTGGCTACCAGTACTACCGAAAGAAGAACAGGGACCTTCGTTTGATGTTGAAGTAGATCAGGAATCGGTTTGGCTGAGTACATGGAACGCAGTATACCTGTTCAAGGATGGCAGCCTTCATAAAATGCCAGGCGCGACTCCGCCCATTTCTTCGTTGTGCGTAACGCAGGAAGGTGTTTATGCTCTGGGACCGAAAGGGAACATGGCTTTATTCCGGAGAAAAATGCGAACAAAAACAATTTCCAGATTGCACGCTCAATCCGCGATGTAATTATCTGACGGGAACGGCGGCATCTGGGTAGGCACCGACGTTGGCCTTTATCATTGTACGTCAGATTCAACGCGCCACTTTGTCGATAAAAAAGATCTGATAAGCGCATATATCAGTGCCGTTGCGATGGATGGTGATAAAATTTGGGCAGGCGGTCTCGGAGGTGTTTCGATGATCGAGAACGATAAAAAGATTGGTGAGCTGTTGCCTAAAGACGGGATTCCATCAATTAACGTCAATTGTATCGAACGTTCTCCCAATGGTGTTATGTGGGTCGGGACTGATGTCGGTGTAGTGCGCTATCCCGATAATGATCGTGACACTCATTCGCTTTTGTTCAGCAGACGATGGCTGATGGACGATAAGGTGAATGACATTGCTTTTGATTCTCAGGGAAATGCATGGATAGCAACAGCCGATGGTGTCAGCGCTGTAAAGAAAAAAACGATGACGCTTGAAACCAAACAGCTGTACTTCTATGATGTATTGATGAGAAGACATATTCGTGAGCCGTGGATTGCAGGACAGTGTCGCTTACCATTGGCCGGCGACACCACACGATGGGAACCCGAAGATGACGATAACGATGGCGAGTATGGCGGCAACTACCTGGCAATGGAGAGTTTCCGCTTATGCCGTAACCAAGAGTGAAGACGCCAGAACAAAGGCGACAAAAGCTTTTCGATTTCTGAAACTTTTACAGGAAGTGACCAACACTGAGGGATTCTTTGCCAGAACTATCGTTCCGACTGAATGGACTTCCGTGCACGATGGTAATCGCGTGTATTCCGACCGCGAGATGGCTGACGCGTTGGTCAAAGAACCACGTTTTAAACCTGTATCCGTCAGGTGGAGAAAATCGGAAGACGGCAAATGGTTATGGAAAGGTGATACCAGCAGCGACGAAATATGTGGCCACATGTTCGGCTACTATTTCTACTATGAGTTCGTGGCAGATGACGAGGAGAAAAAAATTGTAAGGAAGCATGTAGCCGGAATCGTCGATCACCTCGTACGCAACAACTACTCGCTTACCGATATAGATGGTCAGTCTACAAGGTGGGGCGTGTGGTCACCGGATAAATTGAACAGAGATCCGGAATGGTCTCCGGACAGAAACCTCAACTCAATGGAGTTGCTTGGTTTCCTCAAGCTGGCTTACTACATGACCGCAGATGAAAAATATCAGACAGAGTACCTGCGCCTTATCAAGGAAGAAAAGTATCTCGAAAACATGGGGAATATTCCAAAGCAGAACAGCGCCTGGTTTGTCTACTATGATGTAATTCTTGCTGCTTATGCATATCCTGTTTTGTTAAAATGCGAGAAAGATCCGCAGCTCTTGAAATTTTATGAAGATCATATTGACAAATGGATGGAAGCGCGTAAGAGTGATCACAATCCTTTGATAAACTTTATCTATTGTTATTCGCGAAACAAGAAGATTGAATTACCATCGTCGGTAGAGCTGCTCCAGGATACTCCTTTGGATCTTGTCGATTGGACGATCGATCATTCGAAACGGGAAGACATCGATCTGGTCCGTCAACCCACGCTTGATGAAATTCAGGTCAGTGTGCTTCAGCCCGCAAGCATTCGCTCAACGATCAGATGGGACAAAAATCCCTGGGGAGTAAATCCCGGGAACCACAACATGGAGCGTGAACCCGTTTTCTGGCTTCTGCCGTACTGGATGGGCCGATACCTCGAAATGATCCAACCGGATTCTCTTTAATGCCACGTCTTAGTTGCCACGTCCTTCAGGGCGTGGTTAATGCACAACCGCGAAACCGGGCTTTAGCCCCTGAAATGCATCTCCCGCAGATCGTCGCGGATTTAAATCACCGCAGAAAAATCGCAGAAAAAGTTCTCAGCGTAAATCAGCGTGCGTTCAATCAGCGAATTCTGCGGGAGGCAGAAAATCCTTGATTCTCATTTTCGCAAATGCGTCCTTTATAAACGTAAATTCCACACGACAACTTTTGTCGTTTTTATAACCTTGCGCGGTAAATCTCACAATTTATAATGCCATTTATGAAAGGATTAATACGTAGCAGTTGGTTGGTTTTGATGGTTATGATAGTTGCGTGCTCAGGGGATCGCGATTCCGCGGGTACACAACCGGTGCACAAAGACGTTTCGTTTCTTCAGACGTATTGTGTGAAGTGGAACCTGGAATTGGAAAACGTAACATTAAAAAATGTATTCAGTGATAGAAATGGCGCTATTCAACTTTATTCATCAGCAGGTTTATTAAAACCTTTTGCCGGAGACTTCCTTTACCCCGGCACTCTTGTACCCGACAAAACGTACAGACCAATCGTCGATAAAAAGATCGTCAACCTGACACTTTACAATGATCAATTTGTCTATCTGGATGATAAGGCAGTGTTGAGCAACGCATGGGCAGGTACCTTTATTCAAAATATTCCATGCCCAATGCCAACATGTTGGAAGGTGGCAAGGATTTTTCTTTTTTGATTTCAGATGGAGAATCACTTCAATACCTAAACGATTCGAAGGTCATTTGGCAGGGCAAGAACAGCGAACCGATTGTTGATATTCTTTTTGATGACGTCCGTAATATGTTCTGGATCCTGGGAAAAAAATCTATTTCCACCTATGATGTCGCGGGAAATGTTTTATCTCAAGTTTTTTCCGGAAGCGACCTCACTTGCTTTTCGCTGCTTTCAGGTGGCAATGAATTGGTAGTAGGAACTTCAGATGGTTATTTCACACTGGATACAAGTACGAAAAAGCAAAAAGGCGAAATAAACAAGAAGCTGCCGTGGACCGATCTCACCGCAGTCAACGAAGTGAACGGTAAGCTTTGGTTTGGTTCAACAAAAGGAGCGTTCATGCTCGACACCGATGGCAAGTACAGGTATTACGCTTCAAAACGTTGGTTGCCATCCGATTCAGTGACATTTATTGAACAAGGTCCTGATCAATCGGTATTGATTGCGACTGAAAAAGGATTGTCACGCATAATCTTCAAGCCAATGACGCTCCACGACAAAGCAATGTATTATGAAAAGCAGGTAAGAGCGCGTCACATACGACACGGGTTTAACGCTACACTCGGATACATGCAGGATGGCAGCCTTGCTACAGGATCACTGGAAGATTCAGACAACGACGGGCTGTGGACTACAATGTATCTCGCTGCAGAGGTGTTCCGGTACAAAGTAACGAAGTCGGAGGAAGCATTGGATAATATCCGCGAATGCATGGATGCAATGGAACGCCTTTACACCATCAATGGAGTTAAGGGAGGATTTCCCTCAAGATCGTTTTGAACGCAGAGGATATAAGTATGAGGATAAGCCGTGGAGAAGAGCTAACGATCCGGAATGGGATTGGAAGTCGACGACCAGCAGCGACGAAGCGATCGGACATATCTTCGCATTTGCAACGATGGCAGAACTACTCGAGGATCAAAAGGATCTTCAGAACAGGGCTGTAGTATTGATCGATTCACTGATGCAACATACCGTCGATAATAATTATTATATGATTGATTGGAACGGCGAACCGACCCTGTGGGGAAAATGGAACCCGGACTACGTAAATGCAAGGCCTGTTGGTGTAGGCGACAGAAAGATCAATTCTTCAAATTATGTCGCAATGCTTCAAACAGCATATCATTTTACAAAGAAAGAGATATACAAAGAGAAGGCTTTCGAGTTGATGACAAAACACGGATACTTTGAAAACCTTATGTTCCCGATGAGCCAGGTAAGACAAGCTGACGACTCAGCCGATGACTGGAGCAAGATGTTGTCGGAATCGTGGAACCATTCTGATGATGAAATGTACTTTGTCGGTTATTGGGGACTTTATCGCTACGCTTTTAATGATACGCTGAAGACAAAGTTCAAAGAATCTATATTGGACCACTGGCAAATTGAACGGCCTGAAAAGGAAGGTGCATGGAATATTTTCACCGCTATGACCGGAACACCTGATTTCGATCTCAACGAAGCCATCTGGTATTTGCAGGAATATCCGCTTGACCTTATCCATTGGAGGGTCACGAACAGTAACCGTAAGGATATTGAGATGCTGGAGCCAAACTTCCGCAAGCAGACCATAAAGGAAGTGCTTCCAGCGGGTGAGCTTCCCGTTAGCAGGCACAATGCTAATCGCTTTGACCTCGATGGAGGTGACAATGGACAATCAGAGTATAGCGCAGGGGATATTTGGTTATTGCCCTATTGGATGGGCCGTTACCTGGATGTCATAAGCGAGCCACAATAGCTTTTGCATGAATACTTTGCAGTCAGCCCACACGGGCAAACCGCGGCTAATTTCGCTTGATGCAATGCGCGGCTTTACGATCGCCGCGATGATCCTGGTTAATTTTCCGGGAGATGGCGACCATGTATTTGCGCCGTTGAAACATACGGTATGGAATGGCTTGACGCCAACCGATCTGATCGCTCCATTCTTTCTTATTTATCGTAGGTATTTCAATAGTACTCGCGTATTCAAGGAGAGTGAGTGATCCTGATAGTGCTCTTTACAAAAAGATCATATTCAGAAGTATAAAGATTTTTGCCGTAGGTATTTTTCTTAACCTGCTTCCAGATTTTAATTTCGCTGACCTCAGGTATACCGGAACACTACCGCGTATTGCGATCGTGTTTTTGGTCTGCGCGTTGCTTTACCTCAATACATCGTTACTGCAACAGGTATGGATCGGTGCCACCATACTGCTGGGCTATTGGTTGGCGATGACACTTATTCCAACGCCAGGACAAGGCAAGGTGATGCTTGAGCCCGGTTTAAATCTCGCTGCCTGGATCGATTCGAAATTCATGCCGGGTAAAATGTGGCAGGGTACATGGGATCCGGAAGGAATATTAAGCACCTTTCCGTCGATAGTGTCAGGTATCACGGGATTAATTGCTGGCCAATTATTGATAAGCACAAGACCGCCGGAGCGTAAGGTTATCTACTTAATGGTCGTTGGGCTGGCATCAGCCGCTGCAGGGTACGTCTGGGGATTGACGTTTCCTGTAAATGAAAATCTGTGGACCAGCTCGTTTGTATTGGTTACGTCGGGATTGGGAGCGATGGTGCTTGGAGCAGCTTATTATACCGTCGATGTCCGGGGACTGACCTGGGGTACACGCCCCGGGATAATTTTTGGCGCGAATGCAATCGCCGTGTATGTGCTGGCCGATATCCTGGCCCTTATCTTCTACAGACTTCCCGTCGCAGGGCTTCCATTAAATGTCCATGGAGTTAATTCACTTCACGCGATAGGTCTGTCACAAGAGCTGGCCGGAATGTTTTATTCCTTATTCTTTGTGTGTATCAATTTTATCCCGGCTTTTATTCTTTACAGGAAAAAGATCTTTATAAAGCTGTGATCATTTTGATCACCCATTCACGCTGGATCGCCAAGGGAATTGCCCATAGTCTGCAATTCAAAAATCTTGTGCGGGGCGTTGATCTAAGGGTGATAAACACTAACTTTTATCCAAAATAGCCGTATGAAAATCACCCGTTCTCTACCCGTTATTCTCCCTTTTCTTATTCTCATCGCGTCATGTAAAAAAGAAATTGATGTTGCTACCGGCGATAAGATAGCAGTCCAATGGGAGTTGGTCACGAATTTCACAGATGAAAAAGGTGTGTTTGACGCAAGGTTTGTCCTTAAGAACAACAGCGATCTTGATCTCACTGATAAAAACTGGGCTTTGTTCTTTAATATGGCTCCTCGTCCCATCCTTGAAAATAAAACGCGACAACCCGCAGATATCCAGCACATCAATGGCGACTGGTATAAGATGGTACCGAATGAAGGATTTGAGCTTGAGGAAGGTGATACAATTATTATTAATTATCGCGGAACAGAAGCTGTCATCAAAGAAACAGACCGGCCACTTGGGCTTTACTTTGTTTTTTATGACGAGTTTGGCAAGGAAGACAGGATCGAGGAAGTAGCGGAATATTCGTGGACGCCATTTACGAAACCGGAACAGATAAATCGGAGCCGCGAAGATGCTGAACCGATTCCAACAGCCGAATGGAATTATAAGAACAATGAGAATTTAAGTGAGATCAGTGAAACCGATGTCAAACGTATCATTCCTACTCCTGTTCGGATGCAGGAAGGCAAGGACACGATTGAACTATCCAACTCTTTCAAAATCTATTATCGCGACGGACTGGCGAACGAGGCAAATTACCTTGCCTCTTCTCTGAAGGACGTGTTAGGTACAGAGTTTACGCTTGTGACATCACAACCAGCTGAAGAGTGCATAACCCTGGCATTGGGTCGCACGTCAGGCAGCAGCTCTCCCGAATCTTATCAACTAAAAATTAACGGAAAGGGTATACAAATCAATGGCGCCGGAGCTGCCGGGGTCTTTTATGGCATTCAAAGTTTGAGAGCGCTGATACCCATTAAAAATTATCAACAGCAGGCGAAGTCAATACGTTTGCCACATGTTGTCGTTGACGATGCGCCACGTCTTGCTTTCCGCGGATTACACCTGGATGTGAGCCGGAATTTTCAAACGAAGGAAACTATCCTGAGGCTGCTCGATCTGATGTCATTTTATAAACTGAACCGCTTTTTGTTTTATACAACTGAAGACGAAGGTTGGAGGTTGGAAATTCCGGGACTGCCCGAGCTGACTACCGTTGGCGCTATGCGCGAACATACGTCTGGTATGGATGCACCTGTCCTGCATCCGGCTTATGGGTCAGGGCCGTTTGCTCAAGCTGAAGGAAAATATGGTCATGGCTATTATACGAAAGCGGATTTTATCGAGATCCTGAAATACGCGAATGCACGCCACATTAAAGTTATCCCTGAATTGAATTTTCCCGGCCATGCCCGGGCAGCGATCAAAGCGATGGAAGCGCGATATAATCGGTTGATGAAAGAAGGAAAAGAAACAGAAGCCAATGAATACCGGTTGATCGATCCTGATGACAAATCAGTTTATTTATCAGCGCAGGGATATAAAGACAACGTTGTTTGTGTTGCAAGAGAATCTACATACCGGTTCTATCAAAAAGTTGTTAACGAGATAAATTCGATCTACCAGGAAGCTGGTCTGAAGATGGATGAGTTTCACACGGGAGGCGATGAAGTTCCGGAGGGAGCGTGGACAAAATCTCCTATGGCTGCTGATCTGATGAAAAAGAATCCTGAAATACGCGATCCGAAAAATCTGCAGACGTATTTTTTGCGCGAACTTATACCCAGACTGGCGCCGCTTAAACTGCAGCTCCACGGATGGGAGGAAGTTGGATTGTTAAAAACAGAGGACGGACGCTATTTCCCTAACCCAGAGTTTGCAAATCGGAATGTAACACTTGTACATCTGGAACAATCTTTTTGATTACGATCTCGGTTATCGTCTTGCCAACGCAGGTTACGGAGTTGTTCTCTGTAATGTTTCCAATTTTTATTTTGACCTGGCATACAGCAAAGACCCGCGGGAACCAGGCTTGTATTGGGCTGGTTTTGTTGACACGCGGAATGCTTTTGCCTTTGCACCTTATGATATGTTTAAAACGACGAACAAAAATTCAATGGGCCAGAAAATTGACATGGAGTCAGGGGGCGGTGGTGATGAGAAGAAAGTTATCCTTGAACACCTGAAACCTGAATCAAGGAAAAATATCGTTGGGGTAGAAGCGCAAGTATGGAGTGAAACGATTAAAGGCAGAGATATGGTAGAGTATTATATACTTCCGAAGCTCGTTGGATTTGCGGAGAGCGCATGGGCTCCGGAGCGCAAGTGGGAAACAATCGAGGATCGAACGAAGCGAGAAGAAAGTATACAACACGATTGGACGATCTACGCGCAAACATTGGCTAAAAAGGAGTTGCCACGCTTGAGCTATCTTAATAAAGGATATAACTATCGGATACCACCACCGGGCTGCGTTATCGAAGGAGATACATTGAAAGCAAACGTTGAGTATCCGGGCCTGATCATACGTTATACATCCGATGGGACGGAGCCAACGCATCACTCAAGCCGTTTTGACAAGACGCTGCGAATTTCCGGCAAAGGAACAATTAAACTCAAAAGTTTCGATGTTGCGGGGAAGTCTAGCCGTTCCGTTACAGTCAACACAAACTCGGGTGTTGTGTATTGATCAATAGACAGCGTTCAGAATACGCAAAATGACGTATTATTAACGCGAAATTCACGCATTCTTAATAAAGTGACAAATTACATTTACAGTTACGAACGATTTTTGGTTCGGAAATATATTATAACAAATGATCATAGGTATCGACCTGGGAGGAACCAATGTCCGCGCCGCGATTGAAAACGATGGAGTTATCCTGAATTTCAGGAAAGAATCTTTTAATACGAAGTTGTCGCTGGATGACACGCTGACGCAGTTGAAGGAATTCATAAGGCCTCTTGTCAATAACGGGGTCAGGGGCATTGGTATTGGTGTTCCTTCTGTAGTCGATGTGAAAAATGGCGTTGTATTCAATGTAACAAACATACCGGCATGGAAACGTGTACCTCTCAAGGAAATATTGGAGGCTGAGTTCAGGATACCCGTTTGTGTTAATAATGATGTTAATTGTTTTGCGTTGGGCGAACACCAGTTCGGAACCCTTCGGGGAATGAAAAATGTCGTAGGCGTTTCTATCGGAACGGGCCTGGGATCCGGAATCATAATCAATGACAGTCTTTTTGAAGGAGTGAACTGTGGGGCGGGAGAGGTTGGTTTGTTCCCATATCTCGACCATAATATAGAGTATTACGCGAGCGGGAATTTGTTCAAAGTAAAGTTCAATACAACAGCCGAAGAAGCAAATAGGCAGGCATGTGAGGGGAACCCTGTTGCGATCGCGCAGTGGAAGGAATTCGGCATGCACGTAGGAGAGGCTTTGAAGTGTATTGTCTACGCTTATGACCCTGAAGCAATTGTACTAGGCGGCTCGTTATCGAAAGCATTTAGACTATTTAATGAGTCGATGTACCTTTCTATGCACAATTTCGAATTTCCAGAATCCATAAAACGCCTTAGGATTTTTCAATCGACCAACGAAAATATCACTGTTCTTGGCGCAGCGGCCTTGGTTCACAGGCAGTTACGCTGAAGAGTCCCATTTTCAGCCCCGTCCCTGATATCGTATCGGGTATCGGTGCGCTCCGTGTTTTCACTGATTAACCCAGTATCTTTTTTAATATTACTTTTGCGCCCACGCTGAAAAGCGTGTTTTTACGCAATTATTAACGCTCCCCCCAATTCTTGCGCAAAGATTGACTCGGTTAACGCAAAATGCGAACGACCGAAACCGTTTGTTTCCCGACCTTGACCCGGTCTTCGTAACGATTTTTGCGGCAGTTCAGCGGATTATTCAAACTGAACTATTTTGAAACCCAACGCTGTGGCAATACGCCGGAGATAACTTGTTAAACTGAACTGTCAAAATTGAATTATTAAATCACTAACTATGAATTTGAGTTTGTACAAAAAGAAGCCGCATAGCAGGTGCGTTCGTTACCTGCTAACGGCAATGCTGCTGGTAAGCTATATGCTCGCCGGCGCCCAGGATGGGGGGGTTACGGTCACCGGTAAGGTAACAGCTTCTGAAGACGGAAGTGCATTACCCGGTGTAAACGTGTATCTAAAAGGTACGCAATCAGGAACGATAACAAATGCAGAAGGTGGCTATTCACTTGTCGTAAACGACAGCAAAGGCATCCTTGTATTTTCTTACATCGGTTATACAACACAGGAGGTTAGCTTAGACGGAAAAGCGAAAATCGATCTCGCTTTGCAGGCTAGTGTTGAATCATTGAACGAAGTGGTCGTTACCGCGTTGGGAATCCAGCGTGAAGAAGTAACCTTAGGCTACTCAGTAGGAAAAGTAAAAGGCAGCGACTTGACGAATGTTGCGCAGGAAAACGTATTGAACAGTCTTGCAGGTCGTGTTGCTGGTGTTACTATCAACTCCACAGGTGGAACAGGTTCTTCAGTAAGAATGACTATTCGTGGTACAAAGTCGCTTGTTAATGATAACCAGCCACTCTTTGTTATTGATGGAGTGCCAGTGGTGAACAGCTTGAACAACATAGGACAAGTGGGAAGTGATAACCGGGTTGACTATGGTAACCCGATCGCCGACCTTAACCCTGAGATCATTGAAAGCATGACTGTACTTAAAGGCGCAAGCGCCGCTGCATTGTACGGTTCACGTGCAGGTAACGGTGTTGTGATCATTACCACTAAAAATGGTAGCAAGGCTAAGAAAGTTACAGTCAATGTGACATCAAACACAGTTTTCGATATTCCTTATAAATACCTTGACATGCATACAAAATTTGCATCAGGAGTATTGCCATTTACGCCTGACAAGAATCCATATCCAGGCGGTGTATTGCGCGTTGACGAAGAATCTGTTGGTGGTGTAGGCCCCGAGCTTGACAAAGGGTATGATGCTATCCAGTGGAATAGCCCGGTAGATGCTAATGGCGATCCAATAGCCACACCGCTACTTTCTCATAAGAATAACATAAAGAACTTTGTTCAAACTGGTGTTACCAGCACGAACGGTGTTACGGTAAGCAATAGCAATGATGTACTCAATTACCGGCTCTCTTATTCAAATATGGTTAACAAGGGGATCATCCCCAATTCCGACCTTTTCAAGAATGCATTGAGTCTTAACACAGCAGTAAAGATTGCTCCTAAGTTTACACTTAGCTCAAATCTTGATTTCAGCCGCAGCAATTCTAACAACAGGCCAGCGTCAAACCGCGGTGCTAACCCTATGCAGTGGGCATATGCTGTGTCACCACACATTGATATTAGAGATCTAAGAAACTACTGGGTACCAGGTCAGGAAGGTTTGCAACAATTCACACAGGACAATGGAGCCGGTGAATACAACAACCCTTACTTCCTTGCATATGAAGTGAACAATGGTTTTGTACGCGATCGTGTATTTGGAAATATCAAAGGTGAATACAAAATCACTCCAGAGTTGACATTTATGGGTCGTTATTCGCTCGATACATACAAAGAAACTCGCGAAACCAAAATGGCTAACAGCTATACTAACCAGCCGAATGGTGGTTATGGTATCTCGGACATTAAACAGTATGAAAGAAATGCTGACTTCCTGTTAACGTATCAGAAGGCAATGAACGCTTTTAGCTTCACTGGTTCTGTCGGTGGTAACAATCGTCGCTACGAAAGCAGCAACGTGATGAACCGCACGCGTAACGGTACAGGTCTTATCATTCCAGGTTTGTACTCATTAAATAACATCAAGGCACAAAACCTCGAATACGGAAGTGCTTCCTATGAAAAACAGGTGAACAGTATCTATGGACTCGTTAACCTTGGGTTTAAGGACATGATCTTCCTCGATGTTACCGCACGTAATGACTGGTCTAGCACTCTTCCTGAATCAAACAGATCTTATTTCTATCCTTCAGCTTCATTGAGCATTTTGTTTGATGAAATGTTCAAGCTGCCTTCACAGATCAGTCTCGTGAAATTGCGTGGTGGTGTTGCACAGGTAGGTAACGATACTGATCCTTACCAGCTTGCACAGGTGTTAGATCCAATAGAGGCATGGGGAGGAGTAACCCGTCTTTCAAAATCCGGATTGATTCTTTCACCGGATCTTAAATCAGAAAAAGCTACTTCTTACGAAGGTGGTTTGGATTTCCATCTGTTTAATAACCGCATCCGTTTCGGAGCGACAGCTTATTACCTGGAAAATGTTAACCAGATACTTTCAAATCAGGTACCTTCTTCAAGCGGTTACACAAACCTGAAGTTCAATTCTGGACTCGTAGTAAGCAAGGGTGTTGAACTTACCTTAGGTGGTACGCCTATTGATCGCGACGGTTTCCGTGTAGATGCTAACCTTAACTTCTCCAAGAATGAATCGATCATTGAAAAGCTGGGTGGTGGTCAAACCATCTATACATTCTGGACTGATGCGAAGGGTGGAGCATGGACATACGAAGGCGACCGTATCGGAGATCTTTATGATGCGAAACTCGTGACTGTTGAGGATAAAAATTCTCCTTACTTCGGATATCCTATATTGGATGAAGATGGTTCATGGCAGAGTGTCAGCGCAGCCAATACGAAAAACAAGATTGGTAACTACAATCCCGACTTCTTAATTGGATTGCAAACATCGGTTACATACAAGCGATTCTTCCTTAACCTTTCATTTGACTGGAGAAGCGGAGGCGAATTTGTGTCACAAACATACCGTTACAGCGAATCAGATTTGAAATCACAGCGTTTCCTTGATAACCTTATAAATCCGAATGGATTGAGTGGTGATGCTTTGCGCGACTATCTCGTAGCGAATGAAAACGAGCTGATCAAAGTGACCGACAAGTTTAACATCGTTGGCGGTCCAACTGAAGAGTACGGTGGATTCCCTTTCGAAGCTTATGGTAATACTTATCCTTACGGTGTATTCAATCCAGGCGTTATCGCTGAATATGATGATGACGGAAATGTTATTGGTTATGTGGAAAACCTTGGAGGAGCTGAAACTAAGATCATTCCTTATGGCGACAACTATCCATGGAGCTTTACAAAAGCTGCAACGTTCGACGCTTCTTTTATTAAGCTGCGTGAAGTTGCATTGGGATACAATATTCCAACTTCGCTGATAAGCAAACTTGGAATGCAGAATGCAAGCATTTCAGTGTATAGCCGTAACATAATGTTATGGACTAAGGCAGGTATCGGTATCGATCCAGAGACAGCATTCCAGCAGGAATCTTCAAACCAGGGTGGTGGCATGCAATTCAAGCAAGGAATTGAACGCTACAACGTGAACCCTTGGGTGATGCCTATCGGTTTCAAGCTCAACGTCACTTTCTAACATTAATCTGTAACAGATATGAAAATATTAAATAAAAAATATTTCCTCGTTGCGGCCTCTACTCACGACAATTTGTTTCTCGTGCGAGGACCTGACGGAAATTAACGAAAACCCAAATGGGGTACCGCCGGATAATGTCAACCCAAATCTTGTGTTGCCAACCGTGCTGACAGAGACAGGTAGGGCTTTCACCGCCCTTGGATATGGTGACATTGGTGGTGTAATGCAGCATACTCAGAAAGACGGATGGTGGAGCGGTCACAACGACTATGACTGGAGCAACCAGGATTGGGCTTCATATTATTCAATTCTTACTGACAACAAGCTGGTTTACGATCGCGCGGTTGAACTTAACTATGAGTTTCACCAGGGAGTTACACTTGTTACGAAAAGTATGTTGTTTGGTCTGATCACAGATCTTTGGGGAGATGCACCTTATACTGAGGCGCTTTTAGGCGAGGAGTTGGGTGAAGGTCTCAAACCTAAGTTTGATGATCAGGAAACCATCTACACAGGTATTTTGGCGGATCTCGAATTGGCAAATACACTGTTGTCGAAAGAGGAGTCCGATTACACCGGTATCGTTGGAGATGTCGATGTGTTTTTTGGCGGTGATCCAGGCGCATGGCGTAAACTCGCCAACTCGTTGAGTCTAAGATATTACATGCGGATTTCAGCAAAGAAGCCTGACGTTGCAAAAGCTGGTATCGAGAAGATAGTAGGTAATCCAGCGTTGTATCCTATCATCACCAACTCTGGCGATGACGCTACAATGGAGTTTACTGGAACCAGCGACGATACATCATGGCCGAATAATACTGACGTACGATAAAAGCGAAAGCAACTACAGCCGTACGAAAATGGCGTCTACGCTAGTAGAAGAGCTTCAAAGCCTTAACGATGCAAGACTTGGTGTATGGGCGAATAAGGTAGAAATACCGTTGGTTGTGGATGCTTCTTTCCCCGCAGGTACCGATGAGATTGTCGAGATCGACGGAAAGAAATATCGCCACATATCACCTGATGTGATCGGAGATACCCCAGTTGATACTGATCCTGGAATATGTTGGATTGCCAACAAGCTTGACCGGATTGCCTGTGATGTACAACCTTAATCCATCAGCGAATCAAGGTGAGTACAACCCACACGTTTCTCAGCTCAACGACATTTATAAAGACGCTTCTGGCGATCTGCTGAAGGCAAGATTGATGTCTGCTGCAGAAGTACACTTCATACTAGCTGAAGCTGCATTGAAGGGATGGGCTACAGGAACAGCTAAGGAACATTACGAGGCTGGCGTTCTTTCATCCTTGGAAACATGGGAAGTTGAAGATTCATACGATGATTATATCAGTCAGCCTACTGTTGAATACAACGATGGCGACACTGATGCTGAAAACTTAAGGAAGATCATGACTCAGAAATGGATCTCCAGCTGGACAGCAGCAACTGAATCATGGTTCGACTATCGCAGAACAGGTCTTCCTGATCTGCAGGCTGGACCTTCCGCAAAGAGAAGCAAGTTGCCAGTAAGATTTTACTATGGTACTACCGAATTGATGCTGAATCAGGAGAAGGCAGATGCTGCACTTGAAAAGTTGACAGTAACGACGTACTCTGAAGCTGATGGTCAAAACAGCGCATGGTCGAAGCCATGGTTGATCCAGGGAACTGGTAAACCTTGGGAATAGTTGGAGTTTTTTAATCCGGGTTTGTTCAAAATAGCGGGGCCTGGCCCCGCTATTTTTTTTAGTTTCATTTCATTTATGTAGGTATATGGCGAAGAGATATTTGAAGGTAACGTGTCTGGTGGTTTTGTTGCTTGGGTTTGTAGTGTTTGCGGGATTCGTATATGATCATGAAAAGAATTTGAATGGAGACGATCACGATCACACCGACCACTATCATGATCACTCTCATAGTGTAAACGGTCATTTGCCGCCAAAGCTTCTGTTTCCTTCGAGTGAGCCCGATCGTGTTATTCTAAATCTGACCGAGAACCCGGAAACATCGATCGCGGTGAATTGGCGAACCGATACAACAATTCAATCCGGATTTGTTGAATGGGCTCCGGCTACTCCTGGCCCTGAATTTCGCGAGCAGGCCACTAAGGTTGAAGCACAACGCGAAGCGCTCAAGGTCAAACATCGCGACGAACCCGAAGTAAAAGCGAATTATTATTCTGCGACTGGTAAATAACCTCCTGCCCGGTAAGAAATATGTATACCGTGTTGGATCAGAAGAATACTGGAGTGAATGGTACCAGGTGCAGATGCCTGATGCGTCGAACGGAGAAATTGTCATTCGTCTACTTTGGTGATGCGCAGAATGATGTCAAATCCATGTGGTCACGCGTGATCCGCGAAGCCTATAAGACAATACCTACTGTGGATTTTATGTTGCATGCGGGTGATCTTATTAACCGCCATGACCGCGATCTCGAATGGGGTGAATGGTTTTATGCAGGAAATTATATACACGCAACAGTTCCCAGTGTGATGACTCCAGGAAATCATGAATACGGTACCGGTGTAATTCTTTCTCCGCAGTGGAGACCACAATTTAACCTGCCGAAAAATGGTCCAAAAGGTTTGGAGGAAACCTGTTTCGTGATCAATTATTCAAATCTAAAAGTTATATCCCTGGATGCGGAGCAGATCGACGAATCACCTGCTTATCTGGAAAAACAAAGAGTATGGCTTGACTCTGTATTGACAGTGGACCCGAAAAAATGGACAGCGATTACTTTCCATTATCCCGTGTTCTCCACAAAACCTAACCGCGACAACGAAAATCTCCGAAAACACTTCAAACCTATTTTTGATAAACACAAAGTGGATATTATTCTTCAAGGCCATGATCATGCCTACGGTCGTGGTATGGTGACTAATGTTCCGACAGGAAAAACTGTAAAGGATGAATTCGGGTACTGTATATGTAGTTTCCGTGAGTGGTCCGAAGATGTATGATCTGTCAGATGATCCCTGGATGAAGCGTAAAGCACGCAATACTCAACTCTTCCAGGTTATCACCATCGACAATAACAAAATGACATACGAGGCATTTAGTGCGGACGGGGAACTATATGACGCATTTGACCTTATCAAATCAGGTAAGAAGGGGAACAAGCTCGTGAACAAAATACCGGCTGTCCGCGAGCGGCTGTAGGAGGAGGAGATAAGGTATAAGGAATAAGGTAATAAGGTATAAGGTAGGTATAAGGACGATCCTATACATATCGTTGCTATATTCTAATATCCTCCCTATTTCCCTATACCCTATACCCTATCTCCCTATACCTCCATTCTTGCGGAATATGACCGCCGATTTTCGCGAAGTGCGTGGAGTTAGTTCGGCAGATCCATCTATTTTTAGCTGGAAGTTTGTAGTACATATATAATAGAGTGATTATGAAGCGTGGAATACTGATTATTGGGCTGGTTTTATTGATTTTTGGCGGCCAAGCCTGGGCCCAGGAATTTAAAGTTGGTGCCGCCGTAAGAGTGATTACACCAGATCCTCTGTTGCCAGTTTCCGGAGGTGTTGGAACCCCCAAGAAAGCAGTCGAAAAGAAAGGTGATCTCTTTGCCCGCGCTATTGTGTTGGAAAAAGGAGGCGTAAGGGTAGCCATTGTAAATGTCGATAACCTCGGATGGACCGCCGCGCTTGGAGACCGCTCAAGAGCTCTCATCAAAGGAATTCCCCCTGAAAACATATTAATCGGAAGTACACATACGCATAGTGCTCCTGATGCTTATGGATTCCCTGACGAAAACGGAAAACATTCTCGCTGACCTTGCTTACCTCGACGATTGCGTCAAAAAGATCGCCGATGCTGTAAATGAAGCTATAAAGAAACTAGAACCAGCAACGCTAAAAACTGCTGTTGGGGAAGCCAAAGGAAAGATCGCTTACAACTACTACGCTGAACAATTGTACGACCCGCGTTGTGGCGTTATTCAAGCCATTGGAAAAAACAACGGTAAGGTTATAGCAACATTGGTGAACTATGCCATTCATCCTGAAGTGATCGGTTCGAAACGGGGAATACTTAGCCCTGATCTGTGCGGACCTCTTTATGACCGTATCGAATCTAAAGTCGGAGGAGTAGCGCTCTTTATGAACGGAGCTCAGGGTGGGATGGTCACTGCCGATAATCGCGTTGCGGATGGAAAAGAGTCGGGTACTTGGGAAGAATGCATCCGTATCGGAAATCTTCTCGCTGATGAAGCGCTTCGAATTGTGGAGAAGGCGGAAGTGACGAATGACCCTTTGCTCTCCTGCTCATCGCGCGATATACGATTCCCCATCGACTCGGAAATGATGCGCTACATTCTTACCAATTCTCCGATTAAGATGACATCCGTAAAAGATAACGTAGTGACTACCCGGTTGAATTATCTCGAGATCGGCAAGGCGAAGGTCCTCACGATCCCCGGAGAGGCTCTTCCCAATATTGGCTTTTACGTCAAACGCAACATGAACACCGATCAAGCCTTTTTGTTCGGCCTGACAAATGATGCGTTCGGTTATATACTGACGAAGGTTGACTTCAACAGTTTTAAGCGTTACGAATACGTTAGCCGTACCAGTCTTGGCGAAATGACCGGCGAGATTTATATAAATGAAGTATTGGCGTGGATGAAAGAATTGTCCGCGCAAAAACAGGCGAAGAAATAAAACATCCATTACATATTTAAAAAAGCAAGATGATCAAGCGACATATTCAAGGAATTCTCACGATACTATTTCTATCCTTCGTATCCATCACCACAAGTGCTCAGGTACCTTTAACACCGCAGACGGCACTACAGAGTTATCTGAACAACGGCGACAAAACGTACCACTGGGAATTAAAGGATTCGTATCTGGTGGGTGACGTGAAAGCCTATGATCTTCTGCTTACCTCGCAGCAATGGCATGAATTCGTCTGGACGCATCAACTGACTATCCTGGTCCCAAATGAAAAATTGTTTGACGGTGCGCTTCTTTTCATTACCGGAGGGGGCAACAAAAAAGGTCTTCCCAACTGGAAAGGTCAGGACGATAAATTCCTTGCGGAACTTGCAACGATTTCGAAAAAAAACAAGGGCATGGTGGTTCTTATAAGGCAAACGCCGAACCAACCAGCCTATGGAGATCTTACTGAAGATGCGTTGATCTCTTTTACGCTGCACAACTTCAAGGAGGATGGCGATTATTCATGGCCATTATTATTTCCAATGGTAAAGAGCGCCGTGCGTGGAATGGATGCTGTCCAGGAGTTTTCAAAGAAAACATTAAATCATGATATCAATCGGTTTGTGGTTTCCGGCGCCTCCAAGCGCGGATGGACAACCTGGCTCACGGGAGCAAGCGATAAAAGAGTAGTTGCTATCGCTCCGATGGTGATTGATATCCTCAACATGCCAGTTAATCTTGATTACCAGGTAAAAATGTGGAAGGATTACAGCGTGCAGATAGAAGATTATGTAAAACTGGGAATACCTCAAACCGCCAGCACCGACAAAGGAGCGGCAATTACGGCGATGGTTGATCCTTACTCGTACCGAAAAAAATTAACAATGCCTAAAATGCTTTTTATGGGAACAAACGACGAATATTGGACCGTCGATGCGATCAAGCATTACATCGACAGTATCCCGGGAGAGAACTTTGTTCATTATGTTCCAAACGTTGGACATGACCTCGGTGACAAGAAACAAGCGATGGCTGCCTTAAGTGCGTTCTATGGCCAGACACTTACGGGTACACCATATCCGTTATGTCAGCCTACACTTACTTATTCAAAGAAAGGAATAAGCCTTAAGGTTAACGCGACATCAGACGTACTGGTGGATGCGATTCTCTGGTCGGCAAACTCCACAGATACCGACTTCAGAAATGAAAAATGGGAAGGCAAGAGCCTTGCGTTAAAGAAAAAAACCTCGGTTGTATCGACCTCACAGCCGTTTCCTGCAAATGGCTACCGGGCTTTTTACCTGGACCTCAAATATAAAGATGCTAATGGCGGCGAGTACACTGAAAGTACCCGCATGTATGTTGCCGATAATGATGAAGTATTCGTGAAATAAATTCTTCAATGGTGCAACGCATTATATATACATTTTTTCTAGTTGTCATTTGTTCTCTTGTATCGGCGCAGCAACGTGCTGATGCCATCAGGCGAACCTTCCTTGATGCGCATTCCGAAGAGGTATTAGTCGCGACGCACCGCGCGACACACAACGTGTATCCTGAAAACTCCCTGAAAGCAATTCAGGAATCGATCAGGCAAGGCGTCGATATTATTGAGATCGACGTGAAAGTCTCCAAGGATGGGATTCCATTCCTTATGCACGACAGAACCATGGACCGCACAACGAATGGGAAAGGAGATCCCGAGGAACTGACATGGGAGGAGCTTCAGAAACTTCACATCGTTGATAAAGGCAAGAAGACTTCGTACAAGATCCCTTCGCTGGAACAAGCACTGGAACTTGCCGACGGCAAAATACTTGTCGACCTTGACTTGAAGACAGACAGGCTCGATAGAATAATCGAAGTGGTCAAGAGACTGGACATGAAGGAATCAGTGTTTTTCTTTGAAGATGACTACAATGCGTTGTCACACATCCAGTCGGCGGACAAAGATTTTATGATAATGCCGCGCGCACATTCGGTTGGACAAGCTGATACAGCTATTTCAATGTTTGATCCGCCAGTCGTTCACATCGACTTTTCATTTTATACTACGGAATGCGTTAAACTGATAAAAAATAGTAACGCAAGAATCTGGATCAACGCCCTCGGCGATTGCGACAAAGATCTTCGAGATGGGAAAAGCAAGCAGGTCCTTAAAAAACTTCTGGATAAAGGGGCTACCATTATTCAGACTGATGAACCAGAGTTGCTGCTGAGGGCACTCGAAAAGTATGGCTACCGATCGCCGTCTCCGTCGCTTGTAACCAAATGACAAAAGCACTTTTCATTTTTTTAGTTTCTTTATCGATTACCCTTCCCGTAACCGTTGATGCTCAACGATCAATCAAGACCGGTTTACCGCTGATTTCCGCGCATCGGGGCGCATCACGCCTTGCACCTGAAAATACCCGCGCTTCATTTGTGAGAGCGATGGAAGCAGGTGCGGACTTCGTTGAAATTGATGTGCGAACCACCTCAGATGGACAGCAAGTGATTGTTCATGACAAATCACTGAAACGAACGACGGGACTGAATGCGCTGGTGAGCGAAACGGATTACGCAACAATCCGAAGTTTGTCCGCAGGTAGTTGGTTCGGAAAAGATTTTTCCGAGGAGAAAGTACCGACACTGGAGGAGATCTGTATACTATTGAGTTCCGAAAATAAGCGTATGGGTCGAAATGTTAAACTTTATGTGGATTGTAAGGTGATTGATCCATCCAAAGTTGTTTCAATATTGAAGAAACATGAGTTGATCGATTCGGCGGTTTTTTATGGTGATGTTGAAACGCTCAGCAAAATCAAAGAACATTTTGAGCTCGCGCGACTCATGCCGTCGTTCCCGGGTGCCGATAACGAAGCCGATGGAGTAATAAAAAAAATTAGACCCTATGCTTTTGATGTTTCGTACGACAAACTTGATGAGGGGACAGTTGCTTTCATTCACGGCAAAGGAGTAAAAGTGTTCTCTGATCTTTTGGGTAATGATGACCGTCCCGACGCATATCGCAAGGCGGTAGAGTACGGAATAGATCTTATTCAAACAGATGATGTGGATGCTGTACGCAGGATTTACAAAGAATTCCAAACTCACGACAAATGAAATGGTTCGTTATATTCAGTTTTAGCATTGTATGCCTTGTTAGTTGCAAACAGCAGGCAAGCGATGATTCACAATTTCGTTCCGCAATAATTTTTCCATACCAGGAAGAGCATGTTCATGGCTCTACGGTGGTGCAATTGCCGAACGGTGACTTATTGTCGGCCTGGTTCCAGGGATCGGGCGAACGTTGGGCCGACGATGTTCGCATCATGGGCTCTCGTTTGATCAATGGTGATACGACCTGGTCGCAGCCTTTCGTGATGGCTGACGTTAATGGCTTCCCTGACATCAATCCCATCCTGTTCATGGACAAGAAGGAACGTCTGTGGCTGATGTGGTATCCTGTGTTGGCTAATCAATGGGAGACTTCGATTCCCATGTATCGCATAAGCGAAAATTACAATGGCTCCGGCGCTCCCGTCTGGTCATGGCAGGACGTGCTCTTTGTTAAGGTGGGTGACAAAACTGAACGTGGCATTCAACCCAGTGACCTGTTTGTAAAAGAAGTAAAAGAGCAGCTTGGCCTGTATGAGGAATATCTGACCACATCGCTGATGCCCTCTATCCCGGATAGCCTGAAGGTTCCGTTGCAGAAGGAGTGGGCGAAGTACAAGATTAAAATGGACAGTCTGTCGAAAGGAGAAAACATGATTCGTGGGGGACGGATCAAAGTTGATAGCACAGAAACATCGGCGCAGCTAGGGTATCCGTTATCCAGAAGGCTGGGTTGGCAGACGAAGAATAAGGCGGTATTTCTGGGCAACCGGATGATCGTACCATTATACTCCGACGGTTTTGATTGTTCACTTTTTGCAATATCCGACGATGCAGGTCAAAGCTGGTCTTACAGCAATCCAGTATTGGGAGGAGCAGGAATACAAGCAACGATTGCCATCGGCAAGGACAGTCACGTTGGTAGCTTACCTCCGGGACAACGGACCAGCTCCAAATCGCATGCAGCGTACCGAATCTACTGACAAAGGTCTGACATGGACAATCGCGAAAGATGATACACTTCCCAATCCTGGTGCCGGCTTCGATGTCGTAACGTTAACAACAGGAGAGTGGGTGATGGTGTTCAACGACACCGAAGAAGGAAGGCACAATCTTTCCGTTGCTATGTCCGATGACGATGGAAAACCTGGAAATGGAAGAAGAGTATTGAAAACGACATCAGCGAAAAACCCACGTCGAGTCATTATCCGGCCATCATCGCGGATTCGCAAAACCGCATTTACATTACCTATAGTTATCATCGTAACGATATTAAGCCGGGAAGAACAATTAAATATGTTTCATTCCCTGTTAGCTACTTGAAGAATTGATCTGACAACTAATATGAAACAAAAACAAACTATCGTTTCCTGTTTGATCGTTGCCATGGCGCTGGGGACTGCATGGGCGGTGCGCGGAAAATTCGGGCATGAACAAGGTGCCGCCTGGGCAGGTGCGATCGGCAGTATAGCATTGATCCTTGTTGCAAAACGCAAGGATTGGTACGACAAGGTTTTCAAAGTAGCATTAGCTGCAGCATTTGGATGGGGACTCGGCGGAATGATCAGCTACGGGCTCGTAGTGGGATATGGTCGCGGTACTGATTTTATCAATGTCTATTATGGACTCGCCATGCTTTTTGTTATCGGAGGACTTTATGGTTTTTTGGGTGGCGGATTGATGGGGCTTGTTCTTGTGGATTCAAAAGAATTCAAAGTCAAATGGCATACGCTGATCGTGGAGATGATAGCAGGAAGTTTGATCATCTATGCATTACTTATCAATCAGCTGGGATGGTTGATGACGCCTCCCAGGTCCGAACTGTGGGCTGCTTGCTTTGGGGCTGCCATCGCCCTGGCTTGGTACATACTGCGTCACAAACAACGAGCAGTCATTAAGGTAGCAGTTTGGGCATCGCTGGGTGCCGGCTTCGGCTTTGCGTTTGGAAATTTCTTACAGGTATTGGGCGCAAATTCAGGTCTACCCTTTAACTTCTGGAATATCATGGAGTACTCCATCGGATTCTTCGGTGGCCTTGGAATGGCCTATGGTACGCTTACGTCAGCCTGGCCGTTGGTAGAAGGGGAGAAGAACAAGGCAACGAACCTTGTTCCTATGCTGTTATTGTTGGTGTTTATTCCATTTGTTTTATGGCAACAGTCTTTCATAAACAAAACACTTGATTTTCTGATTGAGCTTGGAGGTAATGAAAATACGATTTTGTCATTCCGGGTTATAAGTTTTGTGACCATAGCTGCTGTCGCAGCATTTATGTTTTTGAGATTCTACAATGCGTCTTATACCTATCAATCGGTAAGGACCATTTTCTTTTTTTACATCGGTTCATACACATTCCTTAGCTTTCTGGCCACTGGCATTCTGAGCCATCCCATCGAACAGTACCTTTATCTGGTCAATATTGCCGCAATACTTTTCTTGTTACCTTCGGTGAATAATACGTTTGCTGTACAACAAGAGCAGCCTAAAAAGTGGCTCGCGGGATTTGGCATTGCGATGGTGATCCTGGCCGCGCTGGCAATGATCGCCATTAACAGCCATGAAGAGATGAAGGGAAGCCACGTTCGTTTTGATTGGAACAGCGGAGTAGAATAAATATTAAGTGCATACAAACTTGAGCGTTATGAAAAATGATCTACTTATCAAAAATGATCTTGCTATCAACGGCGGAGAGAAAACCGTAACGCGGACCTTTACCTGGCCTGTGTTCGACGAGACTGATGTGCAGGCGGTGACTGAAGTAGCACGCAGCGGCCAATGGGGTAATCCAGACTGCAAGGGGCTGGTTGAGAAATTTGAAAAGGAATTCGCGGAATACTGCGGTTCCAAATATGCGATCGCCTGTGTGAATGGTTCTGTTTCTCTACGGCTTGCTCTTATTGCCTGCGGCGTAAGGCCCGGTGACGAGGTGATCGTTCCACCTTACAGCTTCATTGCCACCGCATCGGTGGTGATCGAAGCCAACTGTGTTCCCGTTTTTGTTGACATCGATCCGCTCACTTATAATATTGATCCTTCAAAAATCGAGGCTGCAATAACGAAACGCACAAAAGCTATTATTCCGGTTCACTTTGCGGGCCAGGCTTGTGATATGGATCGGATCATGGCTATTGCCACAAAGCACAACCTTTTCGTTATTGAAGACGCCGCTCACGCGCATGGCGGTGAATACAAGGGAAAGAAGTTAGGAAGCATAGGTCACGCGGGATCGTTTAGCTTTCAGTCCTCAAAGAATCTGAACTCCGGCGAAGGTGGATTGGTGGTTACCGACGATGACAAGCTTTATGACATGATGAACTCCCTTCGGAATGTTGGCCGTGTAAAAGGCGGACAATGGTATGAGCATCATTACGCAGGATGTAACTATCGCATCACGCAATTTCAGGCGGCCTTGCTTTCAAGCCAGCTTAAGCGTCTCGAGGAGCAAACACGACTGAGGGACAAGAACGGAAAATATCTCAGCGACCTGTTAAGCTCAATTGAGGGTATAACTCCGTTGAGCCGGGGATTCGGAGAGACGTTACACACGTATCACATCTTTATATTTAAATATGACAAGACCAAGTTTAATGGATTGTCAAAGAAAGAATTTGCCGAAATGCTGGCAGCTGAGGGTGTTCCATCGTTTATGGGATATCCCAAGCCACTTTACGAGCAACCGCTCTTCCAGAATAAGAATTTCATGTGTTACGCAATTCCCGAGGATGTAGATTATTCCTCCGTTCATTGTCCGGTTGCAGAGAAGGCCTGCTATGAAGAGGCAGTGTGGATCCTACAGCATGCGATGTTGGGAAGCAAAGAAGATATGGATCAGTTTGCGGCTGCGATTAGAAAGATTCAGGAAGCAGTCGAACCACCCCTAAATCCCCTTTAGGGGACTTTTTGGTTCTTAGCAAGCTACTAGGGAATTGTATAATTATGTAGCAGATGACGAAAGTATTATTCTTGTCATATTTACGTTATGTGCACGTTTTCGGGTGTAGAAGCGGCCCAAGCAATAATGCTACAAAGATTGTTCGCAGACATAATCACTTCCTGCAACATTAGAACCAGTTTGAAGTATATGATGAGCAATTACCTAAATGGCGATAGGGTTGTTGATACACCGATATCACATCAATACCGACTTATTCAAAGATATCGAAGCACAATTAAGCAAAGCAAATGCTTCGAAACTTCCATTTCAGGCAAACCTGGATATCGATAATTACATTTTTGACTATGTAAGCGAAAATGATAATGGGACTTTATCTACTTACCTACGACCCGGAGGACGAAGGCGGTTCGCTATTGGTTGTCTTGAATTATTACTCAAATGGAACTTACAATATTGATGTCTTATATTTAAATGGCATGCGATTTCGTAAGCGGTACTTGCCGCTGAACCACCCCTAAATCCCCTTTAGGGGACTTGGTCCTTAGAAGTTAGTAGTTGGGTAATTCGGAGTGTGCGCAACAAAGAAAATATTAACACGCCCTACTAAGAAGGAAACCTAATAAGAACACAAGTTGGTGTTATCTAATTAATCGAAGTTCACTCTGATAGCAATCACGACATTATCAAACTTCCCCCTAGAGGGGGCCAGGGGGTGGTTTGAAGGAAAACTGTTGGACACGGTTAGGGCAATTATTAATGAACTTTGTGTCATCGTTGCAGGACATGAAGGATTACAAACGTGATTTGTTTCTCGGCGCTGATGGATACCTGTTTGAAATGGCCAGGCTGCTTCGAAAGAATGAAACAGAAGCGGAAAAGCTGCTGTGGTCAAAGTTATGTCACAAACAAATTGGTGTTAAATTCAGAAGACAACACCCATTATACGATTATGTCGTTGATTTCTATTGCCATTCTCACCGATTAGTAATTGAAGTAGATGGTCCTATTCACAAGATAGAAGGCGCCAATTTTGACGACAGTATCCGTTCAGAAGCCTTCAAAGAATTCAAAATCGAAATCCTTCGTTTCACAAACAACGAAGTTCTCTTAGATATAGAAAATGTCTTCGAAAGAATAAGAATTCATTTGAACAATCGCGCTAACTAACGTCCCCCTTGAGGGGGCTAGGGGGTGGTTTGAAGAACACCCCTAAATCCCCTTTAGGGGACTTTAAATGCAAGTTATTAAATGCAGCATTCACTTGAGTGTTGAATGTTGACATATTGAATGTTGCATGTTTTCGGAGACGAATTGTATTCCGCCATGCACGACTATGTTCCGCGAATAACACTCAACACTCAACATTCAATAAGACAACACTCAGGTTGTTCCCCCTAGAGGGGGCCAGGGGGTGGCTACGCCGACTGTTTCAGAACGTGCTTCTTCCGGTACTCCATGGGAGTAACTCCCTTGATCTGTTTGAATTGACGGGCTATATTTTTGCTATCGCTTAATCCGAGGTCAAGCGCAATTTCGAAAATCGTCATGTCCGTTTCCAGAAGCTTTTGTGTGAACTTCTCGATCCTCTGATTGTAGATGTACTCGTATACAGGATATCCTGTAGTTAGCATAAATCGTTTTTCAAGTGACCTTCTGGAAAGAGGAACTTCCCTCAACACCTGATCAACTTTTAGATTTTTATCGAGGTTGCCGTGAATATACTTCAGGGCATTGACAACGTACTTGTCTTTGCTTGCAAACACATCCGTTGACTGACGCGTTACGACCTGTGTTGGTTTGACGATGATATCCGGTGCCGAAAGCACTTTACTCTTCACCATCTTTTCCATCAGCCTGGCAGCTTCATATCCGCCTTTTTCCGTATCAAGTTCAATACTGGACAACGCAGGGTCGGAAAGATCGCAGATCATCTCATCGTTGTCTACGCCAAGGACAGAAACTTCATCCGGAATACGGATTCCTGCATGTCGTGCTGCTTCTGTTATATGGTGGCCCTGGTTGTCATCACAGCTCATAAGCGCGATGGGTTTCGGAAGGGACTTTAGCCATTCACTTAATGCCGATGATTTATAGTACCACAGATCGGCTGTTTCTGAGTCTTTCAACTGGTAATGGTGCACGCTGTATCCTGCCTCTTGAATTCTTTCTTCAAAACCTTCAGCACGTTCACGTGACCATACAATGTTGTTGAAACCGTAGAACGCAAAGTTCTTGAAACCCTTTTTCAAAAAATATTCAGCGGCAAGCCTTCCGGTTTCATGGTATGCGCCGGTAATGTTGGGAATTTCGGTAAAGCGCTCTTTGAAATCCTGGGCAATGACAGGAATTCCAGCGCGTGTGAACTTTTTGCACCTCTTCATCATTGTAAAACTGACCGATAATACCATCAGCTTCCCACTCTTTCGCCCATTGCAGGATACCATCTATCCCGATGGTCTCGCGATAGTAAGCACGGCATTCTGCAAAAAGTCCATGGGCCATGATCTTTTGAGTATCGGGTGATTCCTCGCAGAAGATTCTTGCCATACTCTTCTGAAAAATCACTTAACAAAATTAATTTGATCATACGATTATGTTTAAGGTAAATGAGTTCTCGGTTGTCTTAACTTCGTAGATGATCGGGGTTACTTAAGTATGTTGAGATGTTCTCTTTTTTCGGCTGCGTGGCGAAAAAAGGATGTTTCATTTAACTTCTTCAAAAGATTTTCACTTTCATGACTTGTAAGTGCTTTCAGAGGCTTTCTTACCTTCCCGCAGTCAATCCCAACAAACTTCATGACCTCTTTACCAGCGGCAATCCCATTGAATTGACGAAGGACCTTGTAGATCGCGTCTGCTTCACCTTGTAGTCTGGTTACTTTCTTCTGATCGCCTTCATGATACGCTTCCAACATTTTATGATACACACGCGGCATATAATTATAAGTGCTGCCTACGTACCGACGATTTCCCGCGGTATAAAGCATCATAAAAGTTTCGTCTGTTCCCCAATAGAGAGAATATCGTTCTTTCGCAAAATGTATACAGTGCTGGTAGTCGACGATATCCAGGAAGCTGTTTTTTAGACCTGCAAAGTTTGGAATGCGTTTGCTGGCCAGCTCCATAAAGTCGATTAGGGAAAGATTCACGCCTGTTAAAGACGGAATATTGTAGTAATAGAATGGAGTTTGCGGCGCGGCTGCTGCGACGTATTTACATTGTTCTACAAGTTCTTCAACAGATTGAGGACGAAAGTAGAAGGTTGGAACCATTGCGATTCCGTCCACACCTTGTGCTTGTGCATGCTCGGCCATTTGCGCTGTTTCAAACAGGTTGCAGCTTCCCACGTGCACGAAGATTTTGAAGTCTGGGCGCTTGATGTTCTCGCGATGCTCAGTCCACTTCTCAACGAGATTCAGACGTTCCTGAACGCTTAAAGACATACATTCGCCTGTAGTTCCATTGAGGAAAATGCCGTCCGCATCTGTTTGGATACAGTGTTGAAATAATTCTGGTATCCGCTCATACTTTACAGATCCATCATCGAACATCGGTGTGAAAACAGCATTTAAAATTTCTACAGGGTACGATTTCATTTGTATATACAATTCTTTTTTTGTCTCTAATTGACGGAAGCAAGTTGTCCATCATTTGAGCCTCAATCAATGGAGGGCATTACTAAAAAGATGTATAAAATTCTGGTGGGTTTCGAGCCGCCTTTATATATTGTGTGTGTTGTTTTAGGCGGGATCGCTCATTAAATCAACAGAATTTCTATGCAGGTCCACGAAAATTCACCGCAACATCGTTATTGTTTTATTCCGCAAAGCGTACGAAAGCGAATACTTCAACCATCAGCTTTGCAGTAATCTTTTTGTCACCGAGATTGGCTATGAGGACAACCCTCATTTTCGTCCGTTTACAAAAGGTGATACAATAAATCATTATCTGCTGGTCTATGTAGCAAAAGGTGAGGGATCATATAGCGTACTTAAGAAAGAGTATGCTGTTGATGAAAATGATTTTTTTGTTCTTCCTGTAAAATATTGCTGGAACATTAAAAACGTCGGATGAAAATCCATGGAGTATTTACTGGGCGTACTTTTCAGGAAGCCAGGCTCCTAAAGTTGTTCAACATCTGATGGGCAAAGGATACGCGCCACGAAAAGCAAAACCATTGGTGGGAAGAGCGGCGCAATTCAATGATATTCTTCATCACCTGGAACTAATGGAGAACATCGAGAACCTTGTATACGCTAATAGCAGGTTTTACACATTCCTCTGTTCATTCCGACTCATGGTATTGTCGGCCAGAAAGTATGGAAAAAAAGATGGCGTGATTCAGAGCATGGAGTTTATGCGAGAGAATATAAACAACATGATTACGCTGGAGGACCTTGCAGAAGTGGCAGGACTTTCTGTGTCGCACTATTGTGCTATGTTCAAACAAAAAACGGCGCAAACACCAATGCAGTTGTTTACATCCATGAAGATACAGCGCGCATGCCAGTTGTTGCAAAGCCGGAATCAAACGATCAAATCCATTTCGTACGCACTCGGTTTCTTCGATCAATATCATTTTTCCAAAGTCTTTAAACAGGTGATGGGTGTTGCTCCGAAGAGTTTCCGGAATAAAGGAGTGAAGGAAAACTGAAGAGTATAGATAGCCTGAATTATTGTGCATCGCAGTGTGGTGACATGTTATCGTTACCGTCAACCTAGCCGTTCGACATGCGGCGCTGAATTGGACATTCGGTGTAAGCAAGCTTACCGCAAAGGCGCTAGACGCTTTGCGTCTCTGCGCCTCTAGCGGTTAACTACATCTCACACTCTCGCCCCACTCCCATACCCTCCCATGCCTCACTAGATTGTCGCATTTTGAGGTATCTTAGCCGCTAAAGGTGAATGTCTTTTAGCCTTTAAAATTCAACCTTTATATTTCGGAAATCCTTATAATCGTCTAAATAGATTACCACACCCGCACCCACCCTCACACCCACGATTAACGATTAACGATTAACGGATAACGGCTACACTAATGAAACACAGCACATTCATCGTCCTCCTGATTTTCCTGATCTTTTCAGTCATTTCTTTCCTGACGAACATTCTCGGGCCGCTGGTGCCTGATATCATTGAAAGCTTTGACCTCAGCATAGGACTTGCAGGATTTTTGCCGTTTTCCTTTTTTGTCGCGTATGGTGTGATGTCTATTCCATCAGGTATATTGATTGAGAAGTATTCAGAAAAAACTGTTTTGATCGCCGGATTTGTTCTGGCGACGATCGCTGCATTGTTATTTGCGATAGTTCCAACTTTTCTGATTGCATTGATATCATTGTTCTCGATCGGCATTGGAATGGCTATGCTTCAGGTAGTGATCAATCCTTTACTTCGTCATACCGGAGGAGAACAACATTTTGCTTTCAATTCTGTTCTTGCGAACTTTTTCTTCGGAGCTGCGTCATTCGCAAGTCCGCTGTTGTATAGCGCAATGGTCAGCAACATTCACAGCGACAATTCCAGCGCATTAATCTTGCTCTTCAATAAACTTGTTTCGCCGGATCTGAAGTGGGTTTCGTTGTATTGGATCTTTGCACTTACGTGCCTGCTGATGATTGTGGTCATTGGACTGATTAAATTCCCTAAGGTTGAATTGAAGGAAGATGAGAAAATGGACATTGGAAAATCGTTCAAGGAATTGCTGGGCAATAAAAACGTGATCCTCTACTTTATAGGCATTCTTTGTTATGTAGGAACTGAACAGGGTATCGCAAACTGGATGTCAAAGTTCCTGCAGCTATATCATGGTCTCGATCCTGCCACTGATGGAGCTACAGCTATTTCATATTTTTGGGGCCTGATCACGCTTGGATGTTTCCTGGGTCTCTTTCTTATGAAATTATTCGATAGCCGTTCTGTGTTGGTGGTTTTTGCAGGCGCGGCGATCATTACGCTGACGCTGGCATTGTTTGGTAATGTCGCGGTATCAACGATCGCATTTCCCGCAGCGGGCTTTTTTCTGTCCATCATGTGGTCGGTGGTGTTTTCCCTCGGAATGAATTCGGTGCCCCATCATCATGGTACGTTCTCCGGAATACTTTGCACCGGCATCGTAGGGGGTGCATTAGTTCCGCTTATCATTGGAGGTATTGCAGAGCTTGTGGGTCTTAAGTATGCGATGATGACCATGTATATCACGCTCGGTTATATCCTCAGCATTGGAGTATGGGCTCGTCCTCTCATCAACAATGCAACCATCAAGAGCTGGGGCGAACTCTTTAAGTTCAGTACATCAGAATAATTTAACAACTTAACAACACGACAATAAATGAATTCGTTGCCCCTTATCGATATAAGCATTATCGCACTCTACCTTCTGGCAATGGTTGGAGTTGGTGTATATTTCTCCAGAAAGAACACCAGCACCGATCAGTTCACGAAAGCATCGGGCCACATTCCGGGCTGGGCTTTGGGAATAAGTTTGTATGCAACGTTCCTGAGCAGCAATACTTTTCTTGGTGTTCCGGGAAAATCGTTTGGAAGCAACTGGAACTCGTTCGTTTTTAGCCTTTCAATGCCTTTCGCCGCATGGATCGCTTCGAAGTATTTTGTTCCATTCTACCGCGCCAGTGGCCAGATCAGCGCATACACACATCTTGAACATCGTTTCGGACCGTGGGCAAGAACCTATGCGATGGTTTGTTTTGTTCTCACTCAACTTGCGCGGATGGGCTCGATATTCTTTGGCATCGCTCTTACTCTGCAGGCGCTTACCGGTATAGATATGCGCACGATCATGCTGGTCAGCGGCATTTGTATCATTGCATACACCATGCTCGGCGGAATGGAAGCTGTTATATGGACAGAAGTTGCCCAGGGAATCATCAAAACGATTGGAGCGTTAGTAGTCCTGGGAATCATCGTGTTTGAAATGGAGAATGGTTTCTCCGATATAATCACCATTGGTTCTAGCGATGACAAGTTCAGCCTTGGAAGCTTCAGTATGACGGATTTCTCAACGTCCACTTTCTGGGTGGTCCTTCTTTATGGTTTCTTTATCAACCTGAATAATTTCGGCATTGATCAGAATTACGTTCAACGATATCATACTGCGAAAAATGAAAAAGAGGCATCGCGCAGCATATGGTTGTGTGTCTACTGGTATCTGCCAGTGTCAATGGTTTTCTTTTTTATTGGAACAGCATTGTACGCATACTTCCAGCAACACCCGGAATTGATTGAAACGGTGAAGCAACAGGTTGCAATCGAAAAGGGTATTTCGGCGTCAGCGCTAACACCCGCGGATTACGGCGATAAAGTACTTCCGCATTTTATGGTGACAAAAGTTCCAAGTGGACTTCTGGGACTTATAATCGCTGCAATCCTTTCAGCTGCAATGAGTACGATCAGTAGTGGAATGAACAGTAGCGCAACGGTCTTCTTGAAAGATATTTATCAGCGATACATAGACCGCAATATCACACCACGAAAGGAGATGTTCGTTCTTTATATAGCAACAGCAACAATGGGCTTGCTGGCTATCGTGACCGGTATTGTGATGATCGGCGTTCAAAGTATACTTGACTTGTGGTGGCAACTGGCTGGCATTTTTGCTGGCGGAATGTTAGGCTTATTTCTGTTGGGCATGATCGCCAAAAGTGCCGGTAATGTAGAAGGAAAGATCGCAACGGTGATAGGAATAGCAGTAATCCTCTGGATGACGTTTTCAAATCTTCTTCCTCAAGAGTATTCCGCTCTTCGCAACACTCTTCATTTGAATATGGTCATAGTCGTTGGTACGCTTTCTATATTCTTAAGTGGTGTGATCATTTCGAAATTCAAGAAAACACCAGAGGTATTGACCAAATAAAAAGATGTCATGGGGAAAGGCTTTTTTGATTGTGCTTGTTTTGGGCCAATGTAATGGCAGGGGAGATGGGTTATATGAAGGAGATACAATTAACTAAGGGTCGATACGGTCATACATTAAATTCTGCTCAGGTCTTTTCTTCTGATGATGAATGGATTTTTTACGATACAAGAAATGACGATACTCACATTGCACGCACCGGCAGTATCGAGAAGGTGAATGTTAGCACAGGTGAGGTCGTGGTCGTATACCGCACGGTAAATCAAACTCTCAATGGTCCCGGTGTTGGCGCGGTAGCCTGTCATCCAAAAAATGGCAAGATTATTTTTATTCACGGCCTGCAAAATTGTGACGCGCAACATCCCTATGGATTCACCAGAAGGTTTGGCGCCATCGTTGATACTAACTCCGGCGTGTTTAAACATGCAGAAGCTCGCTGTGTTACGATATCCGCTGGTAGCTGGCGCGTTGCGCGGGGGAACTCATGCACATACCTGGAGCGGTGATGGCGAATGGATCAGCTTTACATACAATGATTTCCTGATGGAGTCTCTTCAAAAGATTACAGATGGAAAAGTAGCTGACCTCAGGACCATTGGTGTGATGGCTCCCGCAAATCGTGTTCGCATAAGCCGTGAAGACGAAGAAAGTTTTTCAGGTGAATATTTTTCCGTAGTGGCGGCCACCGTACGTGAGTCCCCTACGCCAGGCAGTGATGAGATTGACCGCGCATTTGATGAATGCTGGATTGGAACCAACGGTTATTTGCGGTCGAATGGAACCCAACAGAAACGCGCAATTGCTTTTCAGGGCAACGTAAGGACAATCGATTCAACAACGATAACGGAAGTATTTGTTTCAGACATTCCTGATGACATCACTCGTGCCGGAACGGATAATCCTGTTCAAGGCACGGAGGGCACAAGACCAAATGTGCCTGCTGAATTGGTTCAGCGCCGCCTGACATTTACGTCTGATCGGAATTTCCCCGGCATCCAGGGACCCCGTTATAGACTTCGGACTTCTCCGGACGGCAACCTTATTTATTTTTTGATGAAAGATTCGAGTGGAGTTGTTCAGCTGTTTTCTATTCCCACTGTTGGCGGAACGGAGCGACAGCTTACTCATTTAGAATTTCCGATACAGTCACAGTTTAATGTGAGCCCCGATGGTAATATGTTATCGGTTGTAGCTGACAATAGCATTTGGACCCTGGACGCTGTCAATGGCGTTGCAACGAGGATCACGCCTAGAAGCGATGATAACGATGCACCCGTGGGCGGTGTGTTATGGAGCCGGAACGGAAAGACGCTGGCGTACAATCGCTATGTTGAATCCTCTTCAGGCCGTTACCTTCAGATCTTTACTATTCATTTGCCGTAGCAGTTTATCTTTTAAAATATAAAGGAACTTATTTATGATCAGTCTCTTGAAGTCACCATTAAAACAATCAGCAACGATAGCCTTAATTTTGTGTATGACAACCCTCTCAAGTTGTTCACAGTCGCAAAAACACAAAATTCCCGCATTGGCTAAAGTGGGAGAGGGCGCATTGATCTCCGCAGAACTTATTTATCCGCTGGACGGAAAACCAACAGCAGAATGTCATGCATCCACAATTGCTGAGATAGATGGTGGATTGATCGCAGCCTGGTTTGGAGGATCATACGAAAGACATCAGGATGTCGGCATATGGGTATCATTCTATGAAAAAGGAATTTGGTCAAAGCCCGTAGAGGTCGCTAATGGATTTCAACATGATTCACTTCGATATCCTACATGGAATCCAGTTCTATTCAAGCCCACCAATGGTCCACTTATGTTATTCTACAAGGTCGGCCCAAACCCGAGAGAATGGTGGGGAATGTTAACGACGTCTGAAAACAATGGCCGGTCATGGTCTACACCCCGTCGATTAGGTAAGAATAGTGCTATTGGGGACCTTCTGGGTCCCGTCAAAAATAAACCGGTACAACTTAATGATGGAACTATACTTTGTCCCTCGAGCACGGAGACTGAACAGGGTGACAAGGACATATGGAAGGTCCACTTTGAGGCTACACGCGACTTTGGAAAAACGTGGGAAGTAATAGGTCCTATAAATGATGGTGTCGCATTTGGCGCCATTCAGCCAAGCATTCTAAGCTACAAGGACGGACGGCTGCAGATCCTGTGTCGTACACAGCAAAAGGTCGTTGGTCAAAGCTGGTCATCCGATAATGGAAAGACATGGAGTAAAATGAGCGCAACAGACTTACCAAACCCAAATGCGGGTACGGATGCGGTGACCCTGAAGGATGGACGTCAATTATTGGTTTATAACCACGCGATCAATGATGGTCCTTATCCGAAAGGAAGAGAAATAATTAATGTGGCCATTTCTTCTGACGGCACCACGTGGAAGCCGGTGATGACGTTAGAGCAGCAGCAGGGAGAATTTTCGTATCCGGCTGTTATTCAAACCTCCGATGGACTGGTTCATATTACATACACCTATCAGAGACTTTCAATTAAGCACCTGACGATTGATCCATCGAAGTTGAAATAAAGTTAACGCTTCATTTCAACAAAGAACGGTCATTCTGAGCTGTGGTGAGTGATATGTAAATTAAGAATTGAAGCTCTTCAAATAGTTAACCTTATTTTGACTGTTGCAAACTGCGAAGAATCTTCATTAGTCTAGAGTGTACTTTTTTTTTATGGCAACTGGTGACCAGATCTCGCAATGAACTTCTACTGCGCGACCCTCCATTTGGGCTGAAGCCCAATGAGTTTCTGCATCAATTGCCACGAGCTTAAGCTCGTGGCAATTGATAAAACATGGCCAGGGCTTTAGCCCAATTTGTAAAACCCAACGTGAAGACAATATTAAGTTCATTGTATTATCACTACAGCAGCTCTGCTGTATATATCCTCAGGATAACGAATTGAAAACTTTTTTGGGTCCGTTTTGGTTTGAGTCCTAAGCCTCTTTTTAATGTCAACGTGGAAGATTAACCAATGCCTAACGCGATCAAATCAATCAAACCTCTTGGATTTCCCTGGCAGACCCAGGATCCCTTTTTATTTTGCGTTCATCATGAAGATTATTATCCCAAAGGAAATGATGAGATGGGTCCGTCGGCTTCACTTGCCGGCAGGAACATCGGGAATGATTTTGCTATAAATAAGGAGCGCTGGCGTATGTATCACGGACAGCGTGTTCCGGGGTTTCCGGCGCATCCACATCGCGGCTTTGAAACAGTGACCATTGTTACCAAAGGGCTTGTCGATCATTCCGATTCGCTCGGTGCGGCAGGTCGTTTCGGGTTTGGAGATGTTCAATGGATGACTGCAGGCAAAGGAGTTCAACATTGCGAAATGTTTCCCCTGCTGAGCAAAGAAAAGGATAATCCCCTTGAGCTCTTCCAGATATGGCTGAATCTGCCGAAGGCAAAAAAGTTTGCCATGCCGCATTTTGCAATGTTATGGTCGGATCAAATCCCTTCGTACAAAGCAACTGACAAAAACGGAAAGAACACTGAAGTCCGCGTGATCGCAGGAAAGATTGACAATGTTTCTGCTCCAGCGCCTGCACCCAACTCATGGGCTGCTGATCCTGATCACGAAGTCGCAATCTGGACAATTCGAATGGAGGCAGACGCAGAATGGAAACTGCCGTTGGCATCTGCTTCTGTAAATCGATCTTTTTACTTTTATGATGGGACGACTTCGCAAATCGATGACAAGACTTTCTCAACGCACCAGGCTGTAGAGCTGCACGCCGACCATGAGGTATTGATCAAAAATGGAAACACTCCATCCTGCTTTTTATTGCTTCAGGGAAAACCAATCAACGAACCGGTGGTGCAATATGGCCCGTTCGTAATGAATAGTCAGGCCGAAATACAACAGGCCATGGATGAGTACCGGAAGACCCATTTCGGGGGATGGCCCTGGCCATCGTACGAACACGTTCATCCGCGCGAAAGAAGCCGCTTTGCCAAATACCCCGATGGCGTCGAGGAAACGAAACCTTAACTGCACAACCACTTGTACGTGGTTATGCAATTGATGGGGGTTTTCTTAAAGGACATTTAGCTGTAATTATTTTTTCAAAGGAAGGGCTTAACGGCTTGTGTCGGAGTGGGTGTGAATGTCCAATGTCCAACTTCCAATGTCCAATGGACCCTAGCGCAATAACCACTCTCGGGGGGTCAAGACGCATTTTAACGATTAACGGATAACGGATAGCGGATAACTGATAACGATTAACGGGCGTCCCGCCTCCGAGTAACAAGGCATTTTGTATTTTTGACGTATCACAATCGCATGAATCTCAAACTCTTTTCATATTTCGCATGTGCCCTTCTCTCAGTATTATATTCGGCTGTCAATGCGCAAATGATAAAGGGTGTTGTTCAGGATGCTGTCACCCACGCGCCACTTCCTTTTGCAAATGTCTTTCTTAATAACACGACGAAAGGCACAGTTACAGATGAAAAAGGCGAATTCCTGCTGAAGGTCCTTCAAGACCCAGGCAACTATGAGCTCGTGGTTTCTTATGTGGGTTATGAATCCTATAAATCAAAGATTTCATTAAGCGAAAACGAAGTTCTCGCAGCCACCGTCCTCCTGGCGCCGTCGGAACAAGAACTTAAGGATGTTGAAGTCAAGGCAACGCACGATAAGGTTTGGGAAAAACAGCTTAAGAAATTTAAGAAGGTCTTTCTTGGTGACGATAAGCTGGCGGATTCATGTAAGATCGCAAACCCGTGGGTAATTGATTTTGTCCAGGAGAAATCCGGAAAGATGCTGGCCTATGCAAGTGAACCGATTGAGATAGACAATAATGGAATGGGATATAAGCTTCTTTTCCATTTGAAATATTTCTGGACGGACCGTACGGGTTATTTCATTGCCGGTAATGTACAGTTTGCAGAAAAACAAAGCAGTGACGAGAAACAAGTACAACAATGGCAAATGAACCGGAAGATCTCTTACCTGAGATCACGCCATCATTTGTTCAAGGCAATTGTAGAGCGACGGATTAGTGGTGAAGGCTTCCTCCTCTATTCGGAGGGAAACAATGTTAACGCGGATGTTCGCTCTCCGTACTTCAAAGAAGACCTCGGAAAGATCATTTTTCCCTACGATACAAATGATATAGTCAAGCCTGGCAAAGGCAACAATTTTGTGATCACCCTGAAGGGCAGGGTGGAAGTTCACTTTCAGAATCAGAAGCCTCTGGTGCCAACCTATCGCGATGTTCCTTATGCGGTGAGCTGGCTCCGGCTAAGCAGCAACAGAGTTGTAGTGAAGAAAGATGGTTACGAGGTAAACCCGGCCGATGTAACGGTATCCGGAGATATGAGCACAGCACGGGTATCCCGCATGCTGCCACTGGATTACAAAGCAACAGATATAATTCCCGTCCGTGAGTCAGATAAAGAGTTGCTGGAGCCCTTTAAGGAGAGAATATATGTCCATACGAACAAACCATACTATTACCGTGGCGAGCCTTTATGGTTTAAGGGTTATATAAAATACACAAACCCCACGTGGCGGGATTCGCTTAGCCGTACCGTTTACGTTGAGCTGATCAGTCCGGAGCGGAAGATCATTACTTCAAAGACAGTAGAGATAGTGGAGGGTTCCTTTTTTAACGATTTTGTTTTGCCCAACTCCCTTGAGAAAGGAACATATTACCTGCGGGCTTATACAAACTTCAACCGGAATTTCGGCGACAGCAGTTTATACGTAAGACCAATTCCCATTCTCGGCGACAACGAACAGGCACTCGCTCCATCAACCAAAGAGGTTGTTGCTATTGACAGTTCTTTCTTTATCACAACAGATAAGAATACTTACAAGCCTCGTGAAAAGATCGTACTTACACTTAATACTTTTGGTGACGACGGCTTGCCGATTACAGGCAATGCATCACTTGCTGTAACAGATGAACAGGTCGCGCCGATCTTGTCATCGAATTCCATCATGCGCGATTTTCTGGCTGAGGATAATACAAAAGCGAAAGAACTGGAAATCGGTTATCCCGTTGAATATGGATTTGGTTTTTCAGGGAGGTTCCTCAATGACAATGGAAAACCCGAAATGACGATGCTGAATGGTGTACAACTGAACAACGGCAATATTCTTTTTTCGCAATCCGACGAGAAGGGTATGTTCACCATTAATGGCTTGAATCATTATGATACAGCCATATTTCTCTTGAAGTCAGATAAAGCGATCGACAAACCCTACGGCAAAGTGGAATTATTGCGTCGCGAAGCGGCGGCCATACAATTTGAACCACAGCCGATCGACGTACCGCTGCTTCCCAACAAGGTGGCTAAGCGCACGGTTACGGAATACGAATTGCCCAGCGATGCACGTCTGTTGAAGGAGGTAGTTGTCAGAGCTGACGAAATCAACGATAAAGAAAATTATCGTATCAAACGCCCTTACGGAAAGCCCGATCATATCCTTTACGCAAAGGATATCAATGCTTCATACGGTAATTTATTACAGACGCTGCCTGGCAAGGTTCCGGGTCTTGTTGTTCGGTTTGTTCACAACGAAGGAGAGCAGCCCCGTTGGATGGTCTACCTCCAGCGACAGGGTTCTATTCTTTACCCCCCGGAAGTTCTCGTCACGGTGAACGATGCAGTTATGTCCGGAACACCCGCCCAAATAATCGGCTCGATCGATCCCAACATAATAGAGACGATCGAAGTGAAAAATGGAATAAATGTTTTGTATCGGATCCTCTGGCGGTAGCGGAATAGTTGCAATTTATACAAGGCGTGACATTGCCAACGAAACCGTCAAAAAGGATGCAAAATTTTCACAGCTGAAAGTTCCAGGATATGCGCGGGCGAGAAGCTTCAGGTTTCCAGATCACGGTAATCCAGCGACTGACCGATCGCAGGATGATTTCCGCTCAACTATTTACTGGAATCCATACATTACCACAGATCCGAATACTGGCAAGTCTTCAGTGTCTTTTTATGCTGCTGATCTGGAAGGAACGTACCGTATAATTGCGGAGGGTATATCCCAAAGCGGCGAACCTATGCGCTGCGAATATTCTGTGACAATCAAAAAATAGATTATCACTCGATCTCTGCCACTTCCTTCTTTGTTGTACTTGAGTGATCTTCAATGAATGCTTTTCGCACCAAGTATGCAGTCCTATGATCTCCTGTGTGGCTCCACCCTGGAGGCATGATCAGATATAAGAACTTGTTCTTTATGCCCGGAGCCATCCGGACGTCATGCCACAATGCTCCGATCTCGCCGAAATAGACATCGATGAAATTCTGAGAATTCATCTTTCGTGTGATTCCATACTCGATCTTGATTTCGTGCTTCTCCATCTGGAACGTGCCGAACAGACGGTCCCAGATATTAAGAAGGTTGCAGAAGTTTGTATCCATATACAATGGATTTCTTGCGTGATGAACGCGGTGATGAGAAGGAGTTAGAATGATCTTGTTTAAAAATCCAAGCCTTCCGTCTTTGATCAGATTTTCGCCGGCGTGAATAAACGCTCCCCATGTTCCATCAACAAACATTATAAAAAAAAGCAATGGTGGATTTACACCGAGCAATATGCAAATCGATGTACGAATGACATCCGCATACGGCGCCTCAAGGAAGAAATGAGCGAACGTTACAGAAAGGTTCATGCTTTCAGGGGCATGGTGAGTAGAGTGGAGGCACCAGAGCAATCTCACCTTGTGAGCGAGATAGTGATATACGAAGTGAGCCAGCTCCCATACGATATAACCATAGATCAGCCAATACCAGGTGAAAGTGCTATTGAAGATGGCATAGGGTGTAAGAAGTCCGATACAAAATGCAACAGCGGCGATGGAAATGAAACGGGAAAGAAACCGGTTAAAGACATGCACGAGCATCGTGATCTTGTAATCGGAGAGCCTGATCTTCCTGAACATGGAGGCTCGAATGATCTCAATCACGAACAGCAGTGGAATAAGGGGTCCGATGGCTGAAATAATTCCATCATAGGTAAGCAGGGCAGAATAGTCGCCTGTGTTAAAAAAATTGATCCAGGCTTTAATTCCAAAAAAGCCGATTACCTCGTCGCCCAGGATCCTGAAGATTTCCATAATGATTTTTTATTGCTCCTCGTTCGCCTTAAATGTAGCAAATTGTTTAATAGCCTGCATCCCGCTTCCTAATCGTGGGATAGAACGCTGAGGGTTAGATGAATAGCGTGCCTCTGACTTTTTACGCAGAGAATCGCAGAATGAATCCCTACGCAGAGGGCCACAAAAACAACTACATTCGAATGTTGGCTTTCTCCTGCGAATCGCTATACGTGATTTATAATCGCGGCCCTCTAGGGACGCAATATTGGTATCACTAGTGATCGCGCGAAAACAATGATCCCGTAGGGATGTATTCTACAAACACGCAACCGTACAATATGAAACAAATCCCTAGATGCACACGAGCGCACAAACATCAGTTCACTCCTCACTTCTCACTGCTATGCCATCGATCTCATCGAGCATTCTTTTAATAAACCTCTGCTCATCGACGAAATTTGTCTGTTGTATCGCTTTCGTTAAAAACTCTCTTGCTAAAGAATCATTTCCTTCAAGGTGATGAAATTTCCCCAGGGTGGTGTTCAGAAGATAATATTGGCTAAGGAACGGATGACTATGTAACCGATCCAGAATTTCAAACGCCTCTTTTTTTCGCCCACGCAATAATATAACGCGATCGCAAAATTTAGCTCAATGAACGGATTTGAATTATCGTGCAACAGTTTTGAATAGAGGGATGCGATGGTATTCCAATCCGTTTCTTCAAAACTATTTGCCGAACAATGCACGCAGGCTATCGATGCTTCGACGTGGTAGGTGGAAATTACATCACCCTGTGATCGTGTTAAATATTCGCACGCCAGCATTATTAAATTTTTTTCCCAAAGGGATCGATCTTGTTTCTCAAGATCCAACAGCTCTCCTGTCGGACTAAACCTCGACTTGAATCGTGCGCTATTAAATAACATCAACGAAAAAAGGGCGGCTGTATCTTTATTTCCAAGGGGACTGTCAATAAGGATCTTCGTCATCGTGAGCGCCTCTTCGCACAAGTCTTCTCTCATCACTTGTTTGCCCCATGACGATTTATATCCTTCGTTAAAGAGCAAATAAAGGATCTTGTGAACAATTGGCAGCCGTGGCGTCAAAGAACTTGTTTCAGGTTCTTCAAGTATTATCGCTTCATCTTTTATTTTTTGACGCGCCCGTAACAACAGCTTGTCAACGCCATCGATAGTCATTCCAAGGATCTTCGCTATCGCCTCTACTTTAAAATTCACAACATATTTTAGCGTGATGACAACCTGGGTCTTGGGTGAAAGATCGGGATGAGCGCATGCGAAGAGAAGTGCAAGAGGTTGGTCGTTGAGCAATGATTCCGAAAACTTGAGCTCGACGGCCGCAGTATCAGCAACATTGTCGGAGATGGTGCTTTGTCTTTTGCTTCGGCTGAGAATGTTAAGCGCTTTGTTCTTGCATACTTTATATATCCAGGCTTTGCTGTTCAAGGGGATGCCATGAATCCGCCAATGTGTAAGGGCAGTTGAGAATGCATCGTGCACAATATCTTCAGCCGTCTCCGGGTCAATGTCGCGTGACGAGTACAAAAGCGAGGCAACTATTCTTCCAAATTGCGCTTTGTATAATTTATCTATTTCATCCTGAACACTATCCACGATCGGTCATTCTTCATTGGAACAATTTTATGAGAATTCCCACCTAAGAACAATCATTCGTCGGAATTCCGTACAGGTATCTGCGTCTATTTTTTTGAAACGATAATTACACATCTCGGTTGTGGAAGCGATTTTGTTGATCAATTGAGAATGCTTATAATTGCCTCGCCCTCCGTTAACTCAATACTCTATGAGAAAAGTAGTTATTCTCCTCACTGTTGTTTGTTGCGGCTGTTTGTTCGAAAAGAAAAAACCTCAGAATAAAGGCGAAGATTCAAAAGGTGAAAAGGTTCAGGTAAGCAAATACGCGAACGGAAAAACCAAGAACGAAGTGCCTTACAAAGAGGGAAAAAGGAATGGTGTTTCTAAATCCTATGACAGCAAAGGTAATATCACTTTGGAATTACCCTATGTGAACGACAAGCGGGATGGTCGCTCAAAAAAGTATTATGAAGGTGGCAAACAGGTCTTTCAAACGACGGAGTATAAAGACGATAATATGCATGGGATGCAGATCAAATATCGTCTGAATGGAGCGGTGATGTCGGAGGCGAGGTTTGAAAATGGTTTTCCATGCGATGGATTAAAACAGTATCTGACCGACAACACGCTGAAGAAAAAGTATCCGCAGATTGTCATTAAGCCAATCGACCTCATAGAGAGTACAGGCAAGTATGTGCTGGAAATCTCAATGTCGGAAAAAGTGAGCGAGGTCAAGTATTACACGGGAAAGCTTAGCCCGTCAGGATGCCTTACTGATAATCTTTATTTTGTCTTCCTGGATCAACCTCGCAAAACCGGTGTCCTGAGATACGATCTCCAGCCCGGGGGTTTTATTATGGAAGAGCTGAACATAATAGCGGCAGTGGAAACCTTGCAGGGAAATACGTATATCGCTCAACGTAAATACAATCTTGCGATTGACAACTAGCCTCCATTTATCATCTGTTTCCGCGTCCTGAGCTGATAGTTATCCGGAACGATCTTAAGTCCTTTATCAAGCAACTGGTTGGCCTTATCGCGTTGTCCTTTTTTGAAGTAATACACGCTCGCGTTGGAATAGGCACCGCCTACTTCATTCGGGCCGATGATGGATATATCTGTACCTGAATCGTACATAGCTTCAAACAATAGCCTGTACTTTTCTCCAAGGGTTGCATTGCCTTTTTGATAATTGTTGCCGAATTCAATGACGTAGGCCAACGCCATCATTGAATTGAAATTGTTGTTTTCCTCCAGTGATTTAAACTTACGTTTGTAAAATTCCAGAGAGTCTACGATGACGCTATTATTTCGCTCGTTCCTGAAAGATTGTGCAAGGCAGGAAACAAATACGCCGCCCAGGTCAACGTTATTTGGCTGAAGCAAGAGTGCCTGCGAAAAAAATGGTTTCGCGCGAATGTAATTTCCCTGGTTGTAGAAAACACGTCCGTTCTCGAAGTAGTAGATATAACTTATTTCATTCGCGATCTCGGGATCTGTAATGTTCTTCAATGTCTCTTCATAACACTTTCGGTACAGTTCCTTGTCATTGTTCTTTGACAGAACAGTTTGCGTGATCTGATAAAACTCTCCTTTTACCATTTCGGGCGTAATACCGGACGACTTAAAACGGGAGATTTGTCCCACCAAAGTTGCCCGCTTCAATAGGATCCAGGTCGGAGTCTTCAAGTTGTGCCGCTGTGAAGATCATCAGCAGATATTCAGATCGTGTACACGGGTAGTACAAGTATGCCTTCTTCAATTGTTCATACGCTCCAGCGAGGTCATCATGATCACGTTTGAACAAACCGTCATTCATGTAATGAATCCCAACAAGCTGGTATAGGTTGATATTTTCCTTTCCAAAATAATACTTGTTGAACAGCTCATCCACCGATCCCAACGATTCCGAGCCACCGATGATCTTTTGATTTCGCAGGGTATTGACATAATTCGCCTTGAACGATGCATCAAATGCAAGCAGCCCCGAAAAAGGAGCAGTGGTTTCTACGAGTATATTTTCTGTGTTCGGGTAAGCAACAAGGTACACGTGCGTGGGCTCTTCTTTAATTGCATACGGTATGCTTAACTTTTCAAAAATGATAGCGTAAAGAGCACGTAGCGGTTACGCAATTGTAGTTACCGGTTTTTATGATCTCATAAAACCGGTTCTCAAGCTGGTACTTTATCAGGAATCGATCATGAACGATGTTGTAAATCTGCTTGACCTTCTTGTCGTTCTTCTTTTTCAATGCTCCTGAGCTTTCAATTTCGCGGATGGCCTCATTGATTTTCTGTTCGAACAATCTTGCCTCGACGTCAGCGGTTAAGGAATTGGCAAGGAATAATTTCAGGTAGTCCTTTTCACTCCCCTTCAGAGAAGCCGAGAAAGCAGATCGTTCAAAAGGTGAAGAAAAATTGATGTCATTCCATCTGACCAGCGAATCAGCTGTGTTACCCCATCCCGGAAGAGCCAATAAAACGAATAACAGCAGCAACGGGACGCTATGCGAATACTTCATAAAACGGTAGTAAAATCGATTCAAGATAGTTTGAATCTGGGAAAATATGAATGTGTAACCCCCTGAGCAGCAGATAATCTGAGATTAGTCAAGAAATGCCAGACGCGACGTGGTTTTTCACCGTTTTGTAAAAAAAGTACCCGGCCAATTGGCAGGCACTTCCCTTGACTGTCATCCTTCGCGTGAGAACGGGCTCTTTGTCGGCAACTGCGTGCCTTTCCATTTCTTGTGAGCAAGCCAGAATAAAAAGAATGCGCGCTCTGGATGACAATTTAAAAAAGGCACGGACATAAAGAGGAATATCAATCCTGACAATCCCGTAATCCTGCAAATCACGGTTCAGACTACTTCTTCAGCACTGCATCCCCCGAACCGGTGCTAATGGATATCCGTGGTTTACCTGTTCCTTTCTTTGCAGTCTTCTGAATAGTTACGTCATTGTGTGAATGGCTTATCTCTTCCGTCTTGTCGAACTCGAATGGAGCTTCAATGTTTCCATGTTTCTTGCTTGCCTTCATCACGATCTCGCCGGTGATCTCATTACCGTTGAAGTTGACTATTGCGTCGCCTGACCCGCTGGAAACTGACAGATTATGTTTCGGCGATGCGGCAAGCTGCACTTCCGCATGACCTGATCCTGTAGTGAATGCGCTTGAACCTTCCAATGTAATTCCCGTGCAATTGATACTTCCACTTCCTGTCGTTACGTGCAATTCGGCAGCGCTTTCTGCAATGCGGTGATTACCTGATCCAGTGGTCAGATTCAAGTTGCCTTTTGCGTTTTTTACACGAAAGCCGCCGGAACCGGAAGTTGCCTTGATAGTTCCACCAACGTTCTCAAGCTCTATACTTCCCGAGCCGGTAGTGCATTCAATCTCGCCGCTGGTTCCAGTGAAAACAAAATCTCCTGATCCTGTTGTAGCATTCAAATCCATCGCAAGTCCCGAAGCCTCTACGTCACCGGAACCTGTAGAGAACTGAATAGAAAGGTTATCCGGCACGGTAAGCTTCCAGTCCGCGCTGCCATTAGAGCTGTTGCTATGAAACTTTTCCTTTACTACCAGTACATCCCCTTCCTGAACAATGGACGGCGTGTATTCATCATCGTCGTAGGTGTATTTTAATTCAAGCTTAACCGTCGCGTTGTCGCTCTTTTTGATTACGCAACTTCCCGAGGCTGTACCCATCTTGATCTTTTTGATGCCGCTGAAAGTCTTGGTGACTTCCTTTTGACCGAGTAGCGTCAAAGGCATAAGGAGTGCGACTAGGACCATTAGGTTGATTGGCGTATTTTTCAATTTCATAGGATTTAATTTTAAGGGTTACCGCTCAAAGACCGAAAGGTGACAAGAGGGTTGCAATTTTTTGGATTTATTTCGTTTGCGTGCTTGTGTGCTTTCGGCTTTTCGAAAAATATTACCGACGTTGGTGCAATGCTGTATGCATAAGTCAAACCCCTTGAATAATTTTACCTTAGCAAGTTTCCCGGCTCCTGCAAAAAAGAAAATGAAACATATCTTTCTCGTCTTTATTTCGGTAACACTTTTACAATGTAAAAAGGCTCCTGAGCCGCTGTTTACCTCAACTCAATCAAACGTTTCAGGAATCGGATTTTCTAACGTCATCACCTCCAGCGATTCTACATCGGTCCTGGATTCTGAATATCTGTACAATGGTGGAGGTGTGGCAGTAGGGGATATCAACAACGATGGACTGCTTGATCTGTATTTTACGGGCAACATGGTGTCCAGCCGATTATATCTCAACAAGGGCAACCTCACATTCGAAGATATAACTGAAAAAGCAAAGGTGGGAACTACAACCTGGGCGAATGGCGCGTCAATGGTTGACATTAACCAGGACGGTCATACTGACATCTATGTTTGCGTAGGGGGAACGAGAAAGACTCCCGAGAAGGATAGGGCTGACCTGCTCTTTATTAACAATGCCGACGGAACTTTTACGGAGTCAGCTAAGCAATACGGCCTGGCCGATACCGGTTACGGTATCCATAGTGCGTTCTTCGACTACGACCGCGACGGCGATCTCGACATGTACCTGCTTCGAAACGCTTTTGTCGATTACCACCGGAACAGATCGAAACCAAAAATCGTAAATGGCGAGGCTGCGTCAACAGATAAACTTTTTCGCAACAATGGCGACCTGACATTTACGGACGTATCCCGCGAAGCTGGAATACTTATCGAAGGTTTTGGTTTGGGCGTAGTGGTTTCCGATTTAAATGATGACGGATGGCCGGATGTTTATGCGGCAAACGATTTTATTACTAACGATCTGATGTACATCAATAACCAGGATGGAACTTTTACCAATCGCGCCGCGCAGTGGTTGAAACATCAAACATTTAACAGTATGGGTATCGATGCGTCAGATTACAACAATGATGGCAAGGTGGATATCGTGGTTGTTGATATGTTGCCGGAAGATAACAAACGTTGGAAGCTTACCAGTCGTGGTAATACCTATGATGAATTTCAAAATGGAATTAAGAATGGTTACGAGCATCAATACATTCGCAATACGCTTCAATTAAATAACGGAAATGGTTCGTTCAGCGATGTCGGGCAAATTGCAGGAGTGGAAGCAACCGAATGGAGCTGGAGCCCTTTGTTTGCGGACTACGACAACGACGGATTAAAAGATCTGTTTATAAGCAACGGCTATCGCCAGGATATTATCAATCTCGATTTTGTCGTTTACGGCGATAAGGAACAGATCGATGGGACAGCTTCCTGAAGCGGACGACAAAGCACGACGAGACCTTCTTACCGAGCTTCCAGGTATCAAGGTCCACAACTACATGTATAAGAACAAGGGAGACCTGACTTTCAGCGATGAGTCTCATAATTGGGGTATCGGGCTGCCAACTTATTCAAACGGCGCCGCATACGCCGATCTTGACAATGACGGCGACCTCGACATGGTCACAAACAACATCGATGAGGAAGCATCACTTTGGGAGAGTCATGTTAGTCAGCTTGAAGCAGGTAAGAAACCAAATTATCTCAGGATTGCACTGTCTGGCCCTCAATTAAATAGGGAAGGATTGGGAACCACGGTTAAACTCAGAAGCAACGGAACCCTTCAACATCAATACTTCAGTCCCTATCGCGGATACCTTTCAACGGTTGAGCCATACCTGCACTTTGGTCTAGGAACATCTACTAATGTCGATAGTGTTGAAATCATCTGGCCAGACGGCAAGTATCAACTCATTAAAAATGTTAATGCGAATCAGGTATTAAAGGTCGATTATGCGAACGCTTCTGTCCGCACTATTAAAGATGAGGCTTCACCGGTTACGTTGTTCGCTGCGACCGACAGCAGTTGGAACCTGAATTTCACCCATGTTGAGAATACGTTCGTAGACTTTAAGCTTCAACCTACAATGCCGCATATGCACTCCCGCAGTGGGCCTGGCGTGGCAGTAGGAGATGTTAACGCTGATGGCAAAGAAGATTTTTATGTTGGAGGAGCCGATGGGTCATCCGGTGCGATGTTTATACAATCAGCAGACGGAAAATTTGATAGAAAGCCCCTCATCAACAAGGATAGTCTTACTGAACAAACCGGCGTATTGCTCTTTGACGCAGATAACGACAAGGATCTGGATCTTTACGCTGTGAGTGGCGGATCTGAACACGCCAAGGAATCGGAACATTTCCAGGATCAGCTTTACATCAACGATGGGCACGGAGCGTTTACTCTTGCAAAGGATGCACTTCCCCAAATTCGTCAAAGTGGCTCGTGTGTGGTTGCAGGGGATTATGATCGCGATGGAGATCTTGATCTGTTTGTGGGAGGCCGGATAATTCCAAAGGAGTACCCTATGCCAGCTGGAAGCTTTCTGTTGCGGAATGATAGTAAGGACGGGATCAGCAAGTTCACAAACATAACTGCAGAAGTTGAAGCCCTTAGCGATATTGGCCTCGTTTGTTCCGCGCTATGGAGTGACTATGACAACGACGGATGGTTGGATCTGATAATTGCCGGAGAATTCATGCGCGTTACATTTTTTCATAACGATAAGGGTAAGCTTTCGGACGCTACAGACGATACCGGTCTTGAACATACGTCTGGGTGGTGGAACAGTTTGGCGGCGGGTGACTTTGATGCTGATGGGGATACGGACTATGTAGCGGGAAATCAGGGACTGAATAGCCACTTTAATGCAACCGGCGATGAGCCTCTTTGTATTTATGCAAGTGACTATAATAAGGATGGTCGTCATCGATCCGGTCATGAGCTATTATGTGCAGGGACAAAAATATGTGGGTCACTCGCGGGATAATCTCATCGACCAGATCAATTCAATACGCGGTCGGTTCAGGACGTATACTGATTATGCCAATGCAACGTTTGAAGAAACATTTCTGCCGGAAGAGCTAAATGAAGCTTTCGTAGTCTGCAGCGATCGATTCGAAAGTAGTTACATCGAAAACCTGGGAGAAGGCAAGTTCAGGATATCCGCATTGCCATTGATCGCCCAGATCTCCGCTGTTTACGGTATGATTACAGGTGACTATGATGATGATGGCAATCTCGATGTGTTGCTGGTTGGTAATTCCTATGCACCCGAGATTTCTTCAGGCCGTGATGATGCCAGTATAGGATTGTTTTTGAAGGGAGATGGGAAAGGTAACTTCAAACCCATCGATGTTTCAAAGACCGGTTTTTTTGCCGACCGTGATGCAAAGGGATTTGCAAGTCTGCTGTTGCCGGATAAACGCGAACTGATGATCATAGCCAACAACGATAGCCCTATGCAGACTTATGTTACCCGTAAACAATCAAATTATTATGCGGCCGCGCCGGGGGATGCTTATGCATTGATAACCTTAAAGGACGGCAGCCAGCGCAAACACGAATTTTATTTTGGATCAACATACCTTTCCAATTCATCCAGAGCTGTAAAAATTCCTGCCGGGGTTACGGATATCAGGATTTTTGATGTGGATGGTAAAAGCCGGCAGGTGAGTACAAGCCAACTCTCGAACTGAGATCACAAAAATAACTTCCGCATTGCAATCACTGTCATCACAGTCATACAGAAGGCCTTCCTTAGTAAAAGTTGAGATGACATGTGTGCACGGTAGCTGCATTTCAGAACATGACTCTCGCTAAGTGAATCCCTTTTGCAAGTTGGGCTAGTGCTCTGACCATATGCATTACGGAATTAGTCCATCGTGGAAATTCAGCCAGTAGCAATTGCAATGGATACCCATCCGATTGGCACATTTATGACCAACGATTAGGCGCTCTTTCAATCTGAGCACAGGGACTACTTCTTTTCCCCAGTCTTCTGAAACGAAATACGAAACACCACCAGGCCCAAAATCAGCATCACAATACTTATTATCTGTCCCATGCTCAGAGCCATTGTCGATTCGAACGATGCCTGAGGTTCCTTTAAAAATCCAAGGATAAAATTGAAAACAGCAGAGAAGATCAGGAATGTACCTGAGATCCTTCCGCCTGGTGTATGGCCTTTCTCTTTGTTCCACATCAAAACATTGTAATAAAGAGAAGGAGATAGCATGCTGCTTCGTAGAGTTGGACGGGATGCCTGGCGATTCCGGTTGTCCTCACGCGTCCCGTAAAAACGTCTTCGCTTTCCTGAAAAATTGTGTAGTGAAGCGGTTCTTCTCCTGATTCGTACATGTATTGAGAATTGTCGTACAGGAAAGTTTTTACGTCTCCGATCAGAAACTCTTTCACCAGCTGTTCCGTTGCGCCAGGTTTGTAGAATAAGTACAAAAGAACTGCGCCGTGCCCTGTGGCTTTTGGTTGCAACGCACTATCGGGTTTTACTTCAACATTCTGAAGCGGATTTACTCCGCCGGGATTGCGCATAATGCAGCACGGTAATTTCAGAAGCCCATCCGTCACGGGCCTGACAAATACCACGCCGCTTTTGCTGTTGGTCGGTTTGCCTGTTATTTCCGAGTTAAAGAAATTTCCTACTCCGATAAAAACCGCAGTTAATGTAATCGCTATCAGAGCACGGTCAAGTACCTGAAGGTAATTTTGACCTGGTTTGCCCTTTCGGCTGTATAGCCAAATCACAGCCATCACTGCAAGAACACCTCCATATCCCGAAAGTCGTTCTATTCCAGTGAACCGGAAGGAAGGCTGAAATTGAAACGGAAGGAAGATCTCCAATGGTTTTGTCAGAATTGTATTCGGCTCGTAAAAAAGCACGTATCCAAGCCTTACGCCGATCACTGCAGCTATTAGGATGTATATAGTAAGTGCCTCGAGGTCAGAGGATGGCTTTCCTTCTTTTTTATAAATGTGGGCCAGCAGGAACCGGGCGACGAAAAAACCCAATATAAAAAGCAGGACATACCATCGAAGCACAAAAGGTCCGATCGAAAATACAATAGGACTTCCATTCCAGATTATGAAGTTGAGCATTTAGTATCAATGAAGAATCCAAAGTGGTAGATTGATAAGATATTTCCAAATCGATAAGTTTTCCCTGACGGATTTCGGCGTTCCTATCGACATTCGGAGTTGGACATTGGACATTGGGCATTCAAGTCGGAACGAGGTGAGATCTTCAAGCAGACTACTGAAATTTCCCATTCGGACACATATTGCTTTCAATAAGACATTAATGTTCAACGCCCAATGTCCAATGTCCAATGTCATTTCGAAAGCAACAGAGCGTTTTTTGATAATTGCTGACCGGTTCCCTTTCTTTTTCATACCACTCTTGATCCTGGTCTTTTGTTTTATGATCTTGTACCGGGCCGTTCACTACACCTGGCAATAACTAATTGAATCGATATGAAAATAGGCGAGTCAAGGATACAACTATCGTTTGAAAATCAGGTTGCCGTTGTAACCGGTGCGGCCACAGGACTGGGACACGCCATTGCAAAAGCCCTTAAGGCGCATAACGTGCATGTCGTGGTGTTGGACAAAGACATTAGTCCGCTAAAGGATGATGCAACACTTAATGCAGATTGTTTTCAGGTGGATATTACTTCTGAGCAGGAAGTACGAACAGTGGTTGAAGAAATTGGAAAGAAATTTGGACGGATTGATATTCTGGTGAACAGTGCCGGTATAACCGGACTAACCAATATCAAGACCCATGAAACGTCATCAGACAATGTGCGAACTGTTTTTGATGTGAATTTTATGGGCAGCTATTACACCTCGAAATATGTAATTCCGCTGATGCTGAAGAATAATTACGGGCGGATCCTGCATATAGCATCCGTTGCGGGAAAAGAAGGCAATGCGGGAATGCTCGCCTATTCAGCGTCGAAGGCGGCAGTGATCGGCATGACCAAAGTACAGGGTAAAGAATATGCTGATACAGGAATAACGATTAACGCGCTTGCTCCCGCAGTTATTCAAACAGCTATGGTCGACGCGCTGCCTCCGGAACAGGTGAAGTATATGACGGACAAGATCCCGATGAAACGATGCGGCACCCTGGATGAGGTTGCAAATCTTGCACTGTACATTGTTTCATCCTTAAATAGTTTCACGACGGGATTTACATTCGACCTGACTGGCGGACGTGCCACTTATTGAAGCTTAAATCACATTTAACACGATCATTATGGATGTAAAAAAAATACCGGTTGGCGTCGTTGGATTGGGACTTATGGGTTGCAGCATCACCACGTGCATGTTAATGGCCGGACATCCCGTTATCGCTATTGCGCCTGTACCTGACGATCTGAAATTTGCAAAGAACAGGATAAGTGATCATCTCCGTCGGTCGCGCAAAGAAGGGCTGATCACCAGTCCTCCGGGACACTATTTCAAGAGCCTCAAGATAACAGAAGACTATGGGCAATTGAAAGAATGTCAGCTCGTGATCGAGTGCACGCTGGAGAATCTGGATATCAAACGATCTGTTTATGAAAAGATCGAGAACGTGATACGAACGGATGCGTTCCTTACGAGCAACACTTCGGCGATACCTATAAGTATCCTGCAGAAACAAACACGGTATCCAAAACGGTTCTATGGACTGCACTGGATGGAACCGTCGCATACCACACGTTTTCTTGAAGTCATCTGTGGAGATCAAAGCGAAATTTCAGGCGGCGAGTACCTCGCTGAACTTTCTCAACGGTGGGGCAAGGAGCCGACACTGGTTCGCAAGGACATACGCGGTTTTATTACTAATCGACTGATGTACGCATTATACCGTGAAGCTTTCTATTTGGTTGAAAACGGTTATGCCACAGTCGAGGATGTAGATCGTGCGTGCCGGAATGTTCCAGGGTACTGGATGACATTAGTGGGTCCTTTCCGCTGGATGGATCTCACGGGTGTTCCTGCTTACCACACTGTAATGAAGGACCTTTTCCCCACGTTGAACAACCAGACCGAAGTCCCAAAACTTATCGACGATATCGTGAAAGCTGGAGGAAAAGGAGTAGCGAATGCACATGGCTTTCACGACTATACAGAGGAGGAAGCAAAGCTATGGGAAGAAACCTATAAGGAATTCAGCTTTGAGGTCCGAAAGCTAGCGTTAAAGTACCCGGCCGATGTAGTGAAGAGGAAATTGGCAAAAAAGAAGAAGAAATAGGACGGGGATGCATTTGTCCCATCGGACAATACACTGGTAGCAAATTAGTATGGCGTCATTTGAATCCCGTTAGGGATGACACGACGGCGACCTGATGTGCTATCATTGAAATAAACAATTTGGCAAACTCTGACGACATGGTTATAATTTTGAGTTCGTTTGTTCGATCATTTCGCGATGTTCATCGTGTCATCCCTACGGGATTTGTTTTCATCGTATGTTTCGGCTACCGGTGTTGCGTCCCTAACGGGACTTGAGTTTTGCGCCGCCTCTATGTCAATGGAACTCTAAGGAATTGAAACTATTTCTTTCACCAATCTCAGGAGGTCGTTATTCGAAAGCTCATCCGGAATAGGAGCTACATTGCCGCCGTACGCATCGACGACACCACTGCGCCATCTTATTGTCAGGTTGTTTTTTCACCCATTCACTCAAAAGCTTCTCACCTTCTTCGGGATGGCCAAGTTTTCTATGGGCAAGCGCGGTTATAAGCGTGTTAGGATTGTCTGCACCAGCCTGATAAGCGACAACGCTTTTCCAACTTGCTTCAGAATATGCACTTCCTTTTGATTTTTCAATCACCAACCCTTCAACATATTTTTCCGGACGGTCATCGATATCACTATCGTAAGGCTTTCCAACTCCAAGTCTTTCGGGCCACTGCCGCGACTTATTGATGGAAGCGGTTGCGTCGCGGAATTTTCCACGCTTCAGCTGATCAACAGCTTGCATCAGCCATGCTTCACGATAAAGCTGTCGGCCGTCGGTTGCACCTTCGTAGGGCAGAATATTTATTTTCTCCAATAGGTCGCTGCACGCTTTGTATTGTTTCGTCAGCAAAAGTGCCTTTGCAAGCAGCATGCTGATTCGAAAATCAGTGGGAAACCTTTTATTGTAGTCCTTGGCTGTGGCTAACGCTTCCTCGTATTTTTTTTCTTCGATGAGACGATTGACCAACAATTTACCATAACGCCATTCGCGGGGATTAAGCTCCGCAGCGCGACGCAGGTCATTGGAATAATTTTGATCGGAAAATAATGCAGCTCTTGCAGGGTAAAAAGCAGGGTAGTCCGGATTGCCGCACTTAGAGAATAACTCTTTGGCTTGTGTCAGATTATTTCTGCTCCAGTAAATCAGCCCGAGATAATATTTAGGCTTCCAACTTTGCGAATGTTCAATTGCCCACTGTAGAACATTGACACTGCTTTGCCGGAATGGAAAGACCAGATTTGCAGAAAGTGCATCCGCTTTTTCAACAAACGCCGAAGCATCAGCTTCTTTAAGTTTGTTCTTGAGAAAAGCGATCCAGTAATATACCTCTGGGTTTTCGGGGGCCAGAAGAAGTACCGCCAGGCTTTCGTTTACTTGTCCAAGCGAATAATACCACTCAGCGAGCTGGAGATACGTTTCGGTTGAAAGCTCATTTCGAATCAATGACTTAAAGTCATCAGCAGTTTCTGTCCGATGGCTTCCAACGATATTGTTCAAACCTTATAAAGTGATTGAGTGGATTTAAGGTGTTCAGCCTGGTAAGGGACGCAATGGCATTATCTTTTTCCCCATGATCCGATATGCCGTGGCGATAATTTGTTCAGCCTCGGTATTATTTGTATTTACTTCCAGGGACTTTCTGGCATAGGCGATAGCATTTTTTAAATCGCCTTCCGAAAAATATATTTTGCTGAGGCCGATGAAGGACGCTCCGCGATACTCAGTAGAAAAAGCGGCAATATCAAAGCCGTCTTTCGCATCCGTAACATTTCCCAGCTGAACGTTAATCTGTCCGTAGTAATAATTGGATGCAGGATCATACGTATCTATGCTTAATGCATGACGAGCGTATCCCAACGCTTTATCGTACTCCATGTTTCTAAACATCAGCATCGACATCGCCGATAGTGCAGGCAGGTAGTTCGGATCCTTTTCAAGGCATTTTCGAAGTTTCTCTTCCGCGGTAACATAAAAGCGCTGATGCAGATCTTCTTTGCCTTGCAGATACAACCCATAGGCTGTTGTCCAGTCAAAGTCGCGTGGCGAGTCTACGGGCCTTTGGAGAACATTATCGTTGGGATCTGTGCGGTATTGCATCTTATGAGTACCCAGCATGACCGTAACTTTATTTGTATCGCCCGTGAATGCTATTGAATCGGTAAACACACTCAAAGGCTTAAGGGCAATCTCCTTTGTATATAACAAGCGGTCGCCTTCAAATACCTGGAGGGACTCTTTAATATCCTGCAACCCGGAGAAGTCGATCCGAAGATATCCATTGCGTGACCTGATGTTAAGTGCACCAAAGTCGTTCGCTTTTACAAATCCTCCCGTTTTCATAACAGGGAACCAATACTCGGTCCAGGTGTCGGTAGTTGATGGCGTGAATCCTGTATGCTTGAATGGAGTAAACGTGCTACCCGGTGAGGCCTGATTAAATAATCTGCCCGACTGAACTTCTACATATTGACCGTCGGTATCTGACAAGAGCTTGTCCCATATCATTCCTTGCGGGGAGAGTCCCCAGATCCAGATCTTTTTTCCGGCTTTTTCATCGTGTGGCGAATAACGCGCCATTCCAAGATGGTCACGGTGCCAATATGCGCCAAAGAAGTCTGTGTACTTTCCGAATACGTGATACGATTTGTATCCTCCGAAGTTATTCTGCTCGTAAAATGAAATGTCTTTGCCGTTATCCTTGTTGATCTTCCACTCGGCATATTCTCCTTCATGACCGATATACCTTGTCCCTGGATATATGAACTCAAGATTTCCCGCTGCTTTAATTGCCGTATTCATCCATGTGTAGTACGGCTGGTCTAAGTTAGTAGCGTTGTGCCAGAACGACCTGGTTGTGAAGTATGCCTTGTCTTTGGGCAGATTGATTTCAATCGTCCAATAAGTTTGAGTGAGCAGATCCAGAGTGCCGATATAACAACTCACGCTTCCATCATCTTTTTTTTGCGTCAGGTAATCGACTGGTGTCGCACAATTAGGTGTATGCCCTATGATTCCATAATTAGCTTCAATGCCGCCACTTGTCCATGGACCGCGCATGGCCACGTCGCGGAATTTTACGACCTGATTATAATAGAGAAAGGGACGGCCCGAAGACTTTTCCCATGCTCCCCAGATCTTTCCGCCAATTTCCGGGAGTATCATAACTTTAATAAAATCGTTCTCAAGTTCGACCACTTTCCATTCCTTGTCGGTTGGTACGTTTGTGTATCCATCGAATCGATAGTAAGGATAGATCGGACCGACCTTGGCAACAGGATCAGGATCGGAGAAGCCGTAGGTCCGGAAGACTTTTTTATACTCTTTAGAAGTGGAGATATTTTGTGAATAGGCAATGAAACTTGCCGCAGACATTAATAGAATAAAAAATTTCTTCATTGAAAAGGATGATCGAATTGTTGAAAAAAAAAACCAACTATCTCACTACTCACTCAGCACCAATGTGCCGAACGCGGAGGGTATATGAAAATCGGGAGTCTCAGATGTTGGTTTCAGCCAACTGATCCAGCTCATGTTTGCCTGATCGCCCTCGAGTGACACACACTCGCCGCGAAATAGTCCGGCTTCCAACTTATTGTTTTTTAAGAGACCTAGCTTGACTAATGATTCCTTTTGAATTGCCACCTCGACGTTGTAGCCATCCTTCGTCCGGCTGGCTTTAACGATAAGTTGTCCTGCGGGCCATGACCATGCTGGGTTAAACTTCCGGTGATACTCGGCTTCGTAGTCAAGTACCCGTCCGTTAGCATCCAGTTCGAGGCCATAATAAGGAGTCAGCGCCTCGTCTTTTCTGAAAAATATTTCCACTCTTTCGGAATTGACAACCTCGAGCTTGTCATTCTTCACCACGTATACTTTAATATCCGGATCCTGAACCTCAAACAGACAATATAACCAGGTCTTATTGTGAAGTGCTTTGAACGAGGTGGTTGAGGAGCGTTTGTTCTCCCAGGGATACTCAAATTCAGTGAGTGTATTTGCTTTCTGCCAAAGTTTACTTTCTCCGCTTCCTGTTATTATCAATTCCTCATGTTTGATATTCTCTACGGTATAAGTTTTTTGTCCATCTGCAAGCATAACGGTCGTTATATAGGTAATAAAATATAGAAGGCTTCCCATCATCGTCTTAAACTGTTGACGAATTTCAGGATGTCTTGCTTTGCAAGATTTCCTTCAGCCGTTTCGCGACAATGCGTTCCTCCCCGGGGATCATCATCCACGTAGTGATATCAACCGAAGTATCGTCGCCCATCGTTTCGATGGAGGGATGACCATTGCGAAGTTCATTCCGCACTGCTTCAGGTGTTATCTTCACTTTGGTATTATCCCATCTAATCTTTATAGAGGGCACGTGATTGGCTACCGGCGGAATATGGATCTCTGGTTTCACGCCCGGTACTGATGATGCTGTGTCGTTTATAAGCTTTACCTGCTTTTCCCACATCGCCCATTCCTGCTGATGATCTTTTGCGAGATAAACTTCAAGGGCAACAAGCATTCCCAGAATTTCCTCCTTATTAACTTTCATTCCCCTTCCAACGGTGTCGCCATTTGGTGGCGCGTTCTTGCGGGCGGCGGCTATCAGATCTTTTTTGCCAAGGAGAAGTCCCGCGCTTTGTGGTCCCCTTATTCCTTTTCCTCCGGAGAAACATACTAAGTCGAAACCCATTTGAGTGTGTTTCCAAAGGTTCTCCACTGGCGGCACATCCGCAGCACAATCGTTGAATGTGGGTATGTTATATTTTTTGCCGATCGCGACAAATTCTTCGTCCTTAATCTTTCCCAATGGATTACCAGTGTTGAGGAACCACAACATTGCCGTCTTTTCATTTATCGCGGCTTCCAACTCTTTCCTGGTTTCTACCTCAATTATTTTGACGCCACAATTCTGGATGGCGTGCGCATAACCAACCCGGTGTGACTTCTGCATGATCACTTCCGTTTTCATTCCGGTCATGTCGAGTGGAATGCTTTGGGCTTTTTTTGGATCTCCGCCCGTAAGCACGGCAGCGGTTCCAAGTGTTATTGCTGAAGCTGCGCCTGCCGAAACCATCGCTGCTTCACACTTTAATAATTCAGCGATCCGCTCACCGACTTTGTCCTGCAGGTCTTCAAGTCTCACAAACTGAAGTGCGGCATAGTTTATTGCTTTTACAACTTCGGGATGAGGAAGAGAAGCCGTGAGCATAGTGTAGGTGCCTGCAGCATTAATAAAAGTGCGCAGCCCCAACTCCTTAAAATAGTCCCTTTCAAAGTCCTTCGAAGAAGTACCGGCAATTACTTCTTGACTGGCCAGGCCGCCGATCAGCGGGAGTGTAATCAGTCCTTTTAATAAATCTCTCCGTTTTGTCATAGATGAATATAGTTATAAGGATTTAGGTATTTCCAGATCATTCCGTGAACAATTTCAACTCTATTTTCAACAACTCAGGTCGTTCCTGACCCATGGGTTTCAAAAACTAAATAAAAATCTCGAGGTGTGGGTCCAAAACCAGATCACACGGTTGTAATTCATCCTGCAATCGAAAGAAGTCAATTTGGTCAATTTCGAGGGTGTGTGTGCGTGTGCGCACACAATTTAAGTGTGTGCGGATACATTACATCAATTTACTTGCTTTTTTCTTAACCTTACCATAGCTTAGTTAAAAGAAATAAAATATTGCACGGGTTTATTTCTTTGAAACCATCTATTAACAAACCCAATACAAATGAAAAAATGTTTACCAAAAATCATCGTCTTGCTCTTACTCGCGAGCGCTTCTGCAATGGCGCAGACCGTGACGGGAAGAGTAACATCAGGCGTTGACGGAACACCTTTACCCGGCGTGTCGGTATTGGTGAAGAGTACCACGACAGGTACAACCACGGACACGGACGGCAGGTACACTATTGATGTGCCCGACCAAAGCGCGATACTAGTAGTATCGTTTATCGGTTTTGCTTCCCAGGAACTTGAAGTGGGAACTAAAACGGTTATTGACGTTAGCCTTTTGGAAGACGTCCAGCAACTGAATGAGGTTGTTGTTACTGCATTAGGTATATCCCGCGAAACAAAAACGCTGGTGTATGCAACTGAACAGGTAAAACCAGCTCAGTTAACTGAAGTGCGTGACGCTAACAACGTTATTAATGGACTGCAAGGTAAAGTTACCAATGCAGTTATTACACAAGGTTCTGGTGGCCCGGGTAGCGGAGCTAGAATCGTGTTACGTGGTAATCGCTCCATCCAGGGATCTAACAACGCCTTGATTGTGGTGGACGGTGTTCCCATCAACAACGGTACCAACGGAACAATCACCAGTGACTTTGGAGGTCTGCAGGGTATTGATGGTGCATCAAATATCAATCCGGACGACATTGAGTCCATGACCATCTTGCGTGGTGCATCGGCGGCAGCTCTATATGGTAGTGCCGCGGGAAATGGTGTGGTTGTAATTACGACCAAAAGAGGAACTAAGGATCGAATCTCAGTAACGATAAATTCCGGGGTGACCTCAGAGAAACCCTTCGTCCTTCCTGCACTTCAAAATTCTTATGGACAGGGAAACTCGGGAGTCATAACCACTAACACCGCTGGTCAGTCAACTTCAGGAGAAAGCTGGGGTGCGCCACTTGATGGTCACATGATCACAGCTTATAATGGTGAGCAAAGGCCGTACTCTGCACAACCAGACAACGTCAAGGACTTCTATAGAACAGGCGTTACCTGGAACAATTCGATTGGTGTTACAGGAGGTACAGAAAAAATGCAAACCTATCTGTCATATACCAACAACAAGATCCAGGGTATCCAGCCAAAAAATGATTTGACCCGTCATACATTCAACTTGAGGGTATCGAATCAAATCGGCAAGAGATTTAAGACGGATGGTAAAATCACCTATATAGCTCAGAATATCGATCACCGATATGAAACAGGCGAATCAGCTCTTGGTCTTCCGATCACGATTGGTCAGATTCCCCGTAACGTGAGCCTTGATGATGCAAAAAAATATGAGGTTATTAATAGTCTAGGTGTTCCTGAGCGGGCGCCTTATCCTGTTATTAACCCAGCTCTCTATCAAAATCCGTATTGGATCATTAACCGCACAGTGACGAACGACGTTCGCGACCGGGTAATGGGTTTCATCACGGCGCAATTTGATATTACAGACTGGTTACACCTCAGTGGAAGGGGTAACCTGGATAAGATTATTGATCACCAGGAAAGAAAGTTCTCTAATGGAACTGTTGGAGTAAGCGGTGTTGGCGGTGCTTATAATAGAACAGAGGTCAGCGTAACTCAAAAGTGGTTTGATGCAAGTTTGGATGGTAGCAACAAGATCACTAATGACCTTAAGATAGATTATCGCGTAGGTGCAATTTTGCAGGATAATAAATGGTCACAACTCTATAATAGTGCAAACGGACTCAACGTTACCAACGTTTTCAGTTTGAATTTCGCGACCACACGAGCCTATAGCGAAGACGCATCACACGTCCAGACTCAGGCTGTTTATGGACAGGTCAACCTGGCGTGGAAAGAAGCACTATTCCTGGACGTCAGTTTACGCGAGGACTGGGCTTCCACATTACCTAAACCTTATCACTATAACTATCCTTCTGTTGGCCTTTCTGGTATAATATCAGATTTGTTTACAATGCCAGAGGCAATTTCATTTTTGAAATTAAGCGGAAACTATGCACAAGTTGGTAATGGTGGTGCGTTTGGAGCAACGAACAACACGTACAGCTATTCTGCCGGTGCAGGACACGGTTTTATTTTCCGGGATGCAAGAAAAGCAATTCCTGGTTTGAAACCCGAAATGGTTGAAAACCTGGAATTTGGTCTTGACTTGAAATTGTTTGAAAATCGTTTGGGAATGCAGTTCACGGTTTACAAGAGCAATTCCACAAACCAATTGTTACAGGTTGGCCTCCCGGTTGGAACTGGTTACCTCAGCCAGTACATCAATGCTGGTGAAATTGAAAACAAGGGATTGGAGTTGACCCTCAACGCGACGCCGGTGAAGACCGGAGATTTCACCTGGGACATTGCGTTTAATATGGGTATGAACAGGAACAAGGTGGTAAAACTGACAGAAAATGTTAAGGAATTTCTCATCGTGGATTCTGGCTTTGGACGGTCTGCAACTCCTGTTGTCAGGGAAGGCGGGAGCTATGGCGACATGCTTGGCTTCTTCTGGATGAACTCGGCCGATGTGTATGATGGCAGTAAGTTGGTAAGCCACTCCGATGCCGGAACTCGCCTCGTTACTGCATCCGGTGCGCCGCTGTCTTCTATTACCACTGGCGCACAAGCCGTGCTTGGTAATTTCAATCCTAAAGCTACTCTCGGTCTTACCAATATTCTCAGGTATAAAGAATTTGCATTGAGAATATTAATTGATGGCCGTGTTGGTGGCACTATCATGGACGGAACAGAACAATTGCTGGCGTACAATGGGGCTCCGGAAGTTACTGCAAACTATCGCGAAGGTGATTGGGATTTAGGTGGACAGGATGCCAGTGGAAACGAAGTTAACTCCACTATCAATGCACAAACATTCTGGACGACCGCGTCTGGCGGACGTTATGGAACAGCAGAGTTCTTCACTTACGATGCTACTAATTTCAGAGTACGTGAACTTTCACTTGGCTATAGTATCCCTTTGGCGGCGTCATTCCCATTGAAGGCGGCGAGGATTTCTTTAGTAGCCCGCAACCTGTTCTTCTTGTACAGGGGAAGCTCCAGAATGGATATTCCAGGACTCGGCAAGCGTAGAATGGAATTTGATCCTGATATGGCTTTGGGTAACGGTAACTGGCAGGGAATTTCTTACGGTACGTTGCCATCCACGAAAAGTATCGGTCTTAACGTGCAGCTTACTTTCTGATAGTTGAAAAAAATAATGATTAGAATAATGAAAAAATTCAAAGACTATATAAAAAGGCACGGAAGTATCGTACTTCTCTGCAGCATTGTGTTGGTCATGGCTTGTACGGATAAGTTTGAGGAATTCAACACCAACCAGAACAAGCTTTCCAAGTTGGAGCCATCTCAGCTTCCTTTCCTTTTCTCGAAAGCCCAATCAACGGCAACGAACAATGGATGGAACTATCAGATTGCTCAGAATCTTTTCCACGATCAGTACTGTCAGTACTTCTCCAATACGACGACGTACTTTCCTTCAGATCGATTGGTGATTCGGATGGATTGGATCCGGGCAGCATGGAACCCTATTTACACGGAAGTGGTACCTCAGTTGCAGTCTATTTTCGAAGCAACAGAAGAGGGCTCTGCCGAATATGCGCTGGCTAACATCTGGTGGGTTTATACGTTCCACCGACTCACTGACACGTGGGGTCCTGTACCTTATTTTAGTGCTGGACTGGCCGGTGAGAGTGTTCCCTATGATGCTCAGGATCTCATTTATGATGACATGTTCAAGAGACTGGCTACTGCTATCAGTGTGTTGGATGGATACGCAGGTCAAAATGTTTTTAGTGACTATGACCTGATTTATGGTGGCGATGTCAATAAGTGGAAAAAGTTCGCAAACACTCTTCGTCTGAGATTAGCTATTAGAATATCCGGAGTTGACGCAACTAGAGCGAAAACAGAAGGCGAAGCAGCTGCTGCCTCTGGTACGCTAACTACAAGTCCCGGCGATGACGCTCTGATCATAAGATCAAAGAATGGTGATGACTTTAACGGGTTAGTCTATCATGGACTGGAATGAGTTCAGAATGAGTTCCACCATGGAATCTGTACTGAAAGGATATGGTGATCCACGTATGCCAATCTATTTCCTTCCCTGCGGTAACGACAAGGACGAATTACTGAGAGGATTGAGGAACGGGCTTTCTTCAGCTGATATGGCAGTGGCACTTAACAAGCCGGATGCTAACTCGCACCACGGAGAACGCTGGTCTTCCACTGACGGACTTGAAACACCTTCAAACGTGATGGCTACTGCCGAGGCAGATTTCCTTAAAGCCGAAGCTACATTGTTGGGATGGAGCGTTGGTGGATGTAACTGCCAAGCAGCACTACGAAAATGGTATCCGTAACTCCATGGCTCAGTGGGGAATCACAGATGCAGCTGTTGTCAATGCTTACATCAATAGCGCTGCGACTCCGATTGCTCCTGGTGATGCACAGGGTTCACCTGCAGTTTCGACTGCACCTGTGGCCTTCGGTGGGACGCCAGCTCTGCAAAAGGAACAAATAACCATTCAAAAATGGTTGGCGCTATATCCTGAAGGAGTTGAAGCGTGGGCTGATATCAGAAGAAGTCGTGCTTTCAAACTTTATCCGGTTAAACAATCGGATAATCCAGATCTTCCGACTGCTGCTGATATAAATGCTCCCACTAACAATTGGATCAGGAGAATTCCTTTCATCAACGATGAAAAGATTACGAACGGAACTGAAGTATCAAAGGCTGTGCCTTTGTTGGATGGTCCGGATAATATAGCGACTCCACTTTGGTGGGACGTTAATTAGAAAGTCATAATCGTCTTTTAATAATTGATAAAGGGTCAGTGCAAACTGGCCCTTTTTTTTATTTGCATTCCTGTATTTCTATGGACATTGGGACGTTGGACATTGCCTGCCCGTCGCAGGCGGGGAAATTCAAACTCGGAATGAAGTGAAATCTTCAAACAAGTTACACATTTCCCGCTCGGACATAATTTGCCTTCAATACTGCAGCTGTAGTGCAGGTTAACGTCCAATCCAATTAATGTCGAACGCCCAATGTCCAATGTCGAAAGCAATAGATTAGCAATAGGATTTAACGAAATTATTAATGGATTTATGAAAGAATGACTATAAGCTACCTGAAATTTTTTGCGTAAGATTGAATTATCTATTGAAGCATATGTGTCGAAACCTTAGCTATATTTTTCTCGGTTCATTGTTGATCCTGGCATGTTCGAAAGAGGAAGATTCTGCCCTTTTCGTGGAGCAGGCCGGAGAAAAAACGGGCGTGCAGTTCGAGAATAAGGTTGTGCAGAATGGTGAAAACAACGTACTGAATTATCCATACTATTTCAACGGTGGTGGTGTAGCCGTTGGGGATATAAATAATGACGGGCTACAAGACATTTATTTTTCAGGAAATCTCGTTGAAAATAAGCTCTATCTGAATAAAGGAAACTTTACGTTCGAAGACATCACAGCAAAGGCAGGAGTTGCAGCGCGGGAAGGTTGGAAAACGGGTGTAACAATGTCCGACGTCAACCAGGATGGCTTCCTTGATATTTATGTTTGCCGCTCAGCGATGGGCGACTCACTCATCCGCAAAAACTTACTCTTTATTAATAATGGTAACCTGACATTCACGGAAAAAGCAGATTCATTTGGTGTTGCAGATAACTCCTACTCAACTCAGGCCGCCTTTTTCGATTACGATAAAGACGGCGATGCGGATCTATTTGTACTCAATCACTCACTCCCTAAATATGCCGGCTTCAATAATATGCTGGTCAATTTCAAAAATCAAAAAGGAACAAAGTTCCAGAGCAAGCTCTATCGAAACGACAACGGAAAGTTCAGTGATATTTCAGAGAACGCAGGTATTATCAATAACGTGCTGAGCTTTGGACTTGGATTGGCTGTTGCCGATGTCAACGATGACGGATGGCCCGACATTTATATTTCCAATGACTTCAACGAAGAAGACTATCTCTACATTAATAATAGAGACGGCACATTCAAAAATACGATCCGCGATGCCACGGGCCATGTGTCGTTGTTCTCCATGGGTTCAGATATAGCAGACGTTAACAATGACGCTCTCCCGGATATCTTCACGCTGGATATGCTTCCGGAAAGCAATGAAAGAATAAAACTTTCTTCCGGCGACGATAACTACGATAAGTATCGCATCCTTGTCAATTCGGGATTCCATCATCAGTCCATGAGGAACATGTTGCACCTCAATAACGGCAACGGAACATTCTCCGGAGATCGGTCAACTGATGGGAATTTCAAATACTGACTGGAGCTGGGCCACATTCTTTGTTGACTTTAATGGCGATGGATGGAAAGATCTTTTTGTCAGCAATGGTTATGAGAAGGATTACACAAACATGCAATTCCTGAAGTACACCGTTGATGAACGTATCAAGTCGAGGCAAACCGGTCAGTCAGCCGGTATCCAGGAAATAATCGCGCAAATGCCATCGATACAAGTTGGCAACTTTCTGTTTATGAATAACGGGGACATGACGTTCTCGAAGAAAACGGAAGAATGGGGAATATCAAGACAATTTAAATCTAATGGTGCTGCTTATGGTGACCTCGATAATGATGGTGACCCAGATCTGGTCATCAACACGATCAATGAAAAAGCAGTGATCTATAAGAATACTACAGTCGAAAACCTCAAGGCTGCATTCCTTACGGTTGATCTCAAAGCATCCAATCCAAAAAGACTTATTGACGGCACAAAAGTGTACGTCTACGTCGATGGCAAAATGCAATACCAGGAGTTTTCTCCTGTCCGCGGATTTCAGTCGTCAATGAGCGGGCCTCTGATCTTCGGTCTTGGATCAAAAGGTACGCCGGATTCTATTCGCGTCATCTGGCCCGATAATAAAACGCAGCTGATAAACGGACCATTAAAGGCATCGATTTCTCCTGCGCATGAAGATGCAACGACCGATTATAAATATCAGGCACCAGGCGCACCATTGTTCAAGTCTGCCGATTTGCTTGAGTGGAAGCACGAGGCCGCGGATACAAATGACTTCAAGCGACAAATATTGTTGCCCAAAATGTATTCGTATTCAGGACCGAGGATGGCAAGGGGAGATGTGAATGGCGATGGATTGGAAGACTTGTATATCTGCGCTCCACGTCAGCAGGCGGGGTCGTTACAGTTGCAGCAAAAGGATGGATCGTTCCGGGCGAAAAAAACACCTTCTTTTGAAAAAGATAAAATTCACCAGGATGAAGATGCCGTCTTCGTTGACGTTGACGGTGATGGCGATCTCGACTTGTATGTTGTGAGCGGAGGTTACCTCGTTAGTGACCAGGATGCATCTCTGCAGGACAGGCTATACACAAACGACGGAACTGGGAATTTCTCGCGCTCTGCTTCTGCCGTTCCTAACGAAACATTTGCGGGCTCGTGCGTCGATGCTCTTGACGTCGATGGTGACAAAGATTTGGATTTGTTTGTTGGCTCACGGTTCATTCCGGGAAAATATCCAATGTCTTCTCCGAATATGTTGCTCATAAATGATGGAAAAGGAAAATTTTCTGATGGTATCGTTCAGATCGCTCCGTCACTTCAAAACCTGGGAATGATCTGCGATGCTACAGCAACAGATATAAACAAGGATGGAAAAACGGATTTGCTGGTAGCCGGGGAGTGGACTTCCATAAAAGTATTTGTAAATGCGAATGGCCAGCTTGCGATGAAACTTCCAAATGGATATCCGGACCTGCAAGTGGATGGTGGAATTGTATTGAAGCTGACGATCTGGATGGCGACGGCGATATGGACTTTATCGTCGGCAACTACGGACTTAATAACCAGTTCAATGTTTCGGCATCGCATCCGGCAACATTAGTGTACAAAGATTTTAACCAGGATGGCCAGGTTGATCCATTCTTTTGTTATTACATCGGCAACCAATCTTTCCCCTATGCCAGCCGTGATGAAGCGCTTGGTCAGGTTAACACGTTACGCGTTCGTTTCCCGGATTATACTTCGTACTCCAACGCGACACTCGAAAATATTTTTACTAAACCCGAGCTTGAAAATGCAACCACGCTCAAAAGCGACAACCTGAAAACCTTGATGCTGGAAAATAAAGGAAACAATTTTGAAGCAAGGGAACTACCTGTCGAGGCACAATATGGTCCAGTATACGCCGTTGCCATCGCCGACGTTGATTCGGATGGCGATAAAGACGTTATTCTCGGCGGCAATGAGACGATGACGCGTGTTCGTATCGGAAAGTCCGACGCTAATGAAGGTGTTCTGTTATTGAACGATGGCAAAGGAAATTTCAAGTATGCAAATCAGACCTTAAGTGGCCTCAATCTCAGAGGCGACGTTCGTGACATCGAGGTGATTTCATCCGGTGGGAGAACATTGTTGATTGTTGGTGAAACGGGTATGCCGTTAAAATCTTATGTGCTCCAGTCCACGATTCAATAGGTAATCGGTTTTCAAACTTAGAGTTCATTTTTTTGCGTTGTTCCTAATGAAGCAGTCAAAAGCTAAATTAGGACTATGTTGAACGAATTGAAATTGCTGGTCAATAACCGAGATTATGATGGCCTGAAAAAACTGTTGTCGCAAGAATCCTCAACTCGTGAACGAAGGAATTCCTTATGACGAAGCAAATCCTGCCAAAGCCCACCCGCTGCATAGAATATGCGACGGCGTTTTCGCAAATACATATACAGACGATGAAGCAGTAGAAATGGCAAAAATATTTCTGGAGTTTGGTGCTGACGTGAATGGGGGAGAGCTGATAGAAAAGAAAGACACTCCTTTAATTGCAGCTGCAAGTCTTGGTGCCGACAAGGTTGGCTTGCTCTACATTGAACATGGAGCAAATATTCATCACGCTGGTTGTCATGGAGGAACCGCGCTTCATTGGGCAGCTTGGTGTGGCAGGAACATTTTAGTAAAACGACTACTGGAAGCGGGGGCCGCCATAAACAAACTTTGCATCGACTTTAAATCGACTCCGCTATTCTGGGCAATTCATGGCTATAAGTTTGGCGAAGGACAAAACCGACATCAACAAGTTGAATGTGCGCGGATGTTATTGGATGCTGGCGGCGATCGTAGCATTCCCAATTTCGAAGGATATAAACCGTATCAGCTGTTGGATGAAAGCGATACAGAGCTGAGAGATCTTCTTCGATAAAATACCGTCATGCTGAGCTGTGGTTAGTGCAAAGAAGGGATCGGTCAGGGCCATGATCAAAAAGGAGTGTGCATCTCAGAAACATACGTGCAGCGAAGCATCTTTATCAGCAAGGCCCGTATTAGGAACAATAGTGCGTTAAAAGTAATGCGGCCGTTCGGATAGAGATCCTTCGCAGCGGTGAAGCGTCTTTTATTCGAGATATAAGAATGATTTGCGGAAGCTGTATTCATCGTGCAAATCACAGCTCAGGATGACGGACTAAGATTCTTCATTCCTCATCTCCTCATCTTCTCATCTCCTCATCTTCTCATCTCCTCATCTTCTCATCTTCTCACCTCCTCATCTTCTCACTTTCCTTATATTTGACCCTTAATAACTGATCTCTATGGAATACAGACAACTAGGCGGATCAGGACTTCGTGTACCCGGCGCTGAGTTTTGGAACTGCAACCTTTGGTGGAGGCAACGAATTCTTTAAAGCCTGGGGCTCAACGCAGGTGGGAGAGGCAACACGGCTTGTAGATCTGTGTCTGGATGCAGGTGTTAATTTATTTGATACAGCAAACGTCTATTCCGCCGGACTATCAGAACAAATATTTGGCAAAGCGATCAAAGGAAAACGCGATAAAGTTCTGATCTCAACAAAAGCTACGTTCCCGATGGGCAAGGACGTGAATGACTTCGGATCATCACGACTAAGTCTGATCAAGGCGTGTGAAGAAAGTTTGAAGAGACTGGAGGTAGACCATATTGACATCTATCACATGCATGGCTTTGATGCTAATACGCCGATCGAAGAAACGTTGAGCGCACTGAACAACCTCGTTCAAAGCGGCAAGGTTCGATACCTCGCATGTTCCAATTTTTCGGGATGGCACCTCATGAAATCGCTTTCGATATCCGAACGTCACGGATGGTCAAAGTACATAGCGCATCAGGCCTACTATTCTCTGGTAAGCCGTGACTTTGAATGGGAGTTGATGCAATTGGGTGTCGATGAGAAGGTAGGTACCATTGTATGGAGCCCTTTGGCAGCAGGATTATTAACAGGAAAATACCGCCGGAATATGCCACCTCCTGATGCACGGGTGTCGCAAGGTGGAAGTCCCATTCCAAGCAAGGTTATTTCAAATGATCTATTGTATAAGATAACGGATGCTCTGGACGAAGTGTCCAAAGAAACAGGAAAGAGCATCGCACAGGTTGCCTTGAACTGGCTGTTGCAGCGTCCGACCGTCGACAGCATTATTTTTGGAGCGAGGAACGAGGAACAACTAAAACAAAACCTTGGCGCAGTTGGTTGGAACCTTACGCTCGACCAGGTGAAAAAATTAGATGCTGCCAGTGATGTTCCGGCAGCCTATCCATACTGGCATCAACGGCAATATCCCAATCTGAACGCCGCGCCAAAATTATACTCAACATTTACTCCGGAATAGTTATGAAAGTTTTGATTTGTGAGGATGACATGATAGCTCACAAAGTTATTCAGGTGGCTCTCGAAAAGCATAACGCCGAAATAATTGGCGTTTCTGATGGTCGTAAAGCGCTGCAGTTCCTTACGGAAAATACTGTTGATCTGATCATTACAGATATTCACATGCCCTACTTCAACGGCGATGATATTCTCAGGCTCGTACGCCAGGAGCAAAAGAAAAATACTCCGATCATTATGATCTCTTCTGATACGGAGGAGGAAGTGGTTGCGCTCGCGCTGAAATCAGGAGTAAATGATTTTATAAAAAAGCCTATCGATGCGATCAGTCTTGAGAAACGACTGAAAAGATTTTAGAGCTTAGGTTTGGATAAGGATACAAGGTCATTAAGGTATAAGGATATAAGGTATAAGGTATAAGGTATCAAGGTTATAAGGTATAACGGTATAAGGATATAGTCATCAAGGGAAATTTTGGGTATAAAGAATAAGTCCAAGTTTAAGATTCGACTTGGGACTCTCATCATTCTCCTCCTTCTGTTCCCCACTGTAGCCGAGAGCGGGTCGGGTGGTGGGCGAAAGTTCTCGCAGTCAATCAATCACCAAATCACTAAATCACTAAATGGTTCCTGTAACCTTCGAATAAAAGCGAAGTACTCTAGAATCGCAGTTCTTGCGAATGCAATCAGAGATACTCAAAACTTCCGGTTCAGTACAAAATACTGCCGGTACGTTACCGTTCATTTAAAACAGCAAATGACGGAAGTTAATTTGGCCGAAAAGATCATCTCAACTATAAGCGCGATTTTATGATAAGGAATTTTTTCACCCTGGCGATCCGAAACCTGTTGAAAAGGAAGGTGTATTCGTTCATAAACATTTTCGGCCTTGCTATTGGCGTGGCCGTGTGTCTGGTCATATTGAGATATGTGGACTTTGAACTAAGCTATGATTCGTTTCACGAAAAAGGCGCTCATATCTTCCGAACTATTACCACGAACTACAGGAATGGCGAGCTGAGAGGCACGGGTGTACTTTCCGGCTATGCGCAAGGACCAGCCCTTCTTTCTGATATGCCGGAGGTAAAGACATTTATACGAACGCATCCGATGTATGGTGGAGCGGTGTTTACTTATAAAAGAGAGTCTGGTGATCCGACATCCTTCCGCGAAGAAATAATACGCTTTGGGTGGACTCTACATTTTTTTATGTGTTCACCTTTAAAGCTGCACAAGGCGACCTGAAGACGGCGTTGAACAAACCAAACTCAATTGTTCTCACAAGAAAGGCTGTGACACGGTATTTCAAAACTGATGAAGATCCGTTAGGGAAAACAATCTACATCGCGGGAGGCTCGTTCTGACGGCGGCTATGAAGTGACGGCCATTATGGACGACGTGCCGGAGAATTCCCATTTCAATTTTGAGTTCATATTGCCCATTCACAATCTGTTGAAAGTGAACAGTACACAGAAGACGATGGTTGGGGTTGGAACAACTTTATTACTTATGTGGAGCTCAATCCACAAAGCGATCCCAAAAAGGTGGAAGCTAAGCTGCCGGCATTTGTAGAGAAATATCAGGGAAAAGATCTGGCAGAGTCGAACAGTAAGAACGTGATTTCACTGCAGCCAATCCTTTCAATTCACACTAATCCCGGCTTGAATCATGACGGTCCAACGATCAGCTCTACTACGATCTATTTCTTTTTGATCATCTCCATATTTATCCTTGCGATAGCCTGGGTCAACTATATTAATCTTTCCACTGCGCGTGCTATGGAACGAGCACGCGAGGTCGGTATAAAAAAAGCAGTAGGTGCTTACAGAAGTCAGCTGATTTCACAGTTTGTATTTGAATCACTTCTAGTAAACCTTCTCGGCGTGGTACTAGCCGTTATTATCGCGATGGGCTTGTTGCCACTGTTAGGGGAAATTGTCAACAAGAACTTTTCATTTGACTTTACAGACTGGCGATTCTGGTCTATCCTGGTGGTATTGTTCCTGACAGGGTCGTTGATCTCGGGCGCTTATCCGGCCTTTGTCTTGTCCTCGTTCAACACGACCGAAGTGCTGAAAGGGAAATCGGAAAAGATCGTCAGGGGATTTTCGCTGCGCAAAGCCTTGGTTGTATTTCAGTTTGCATCGTCTCTTATACTTATAGCAGGAACGTTCGCGATCTATCGTCAGATAATGTATATGCGGGATCAGCCAAAAGGATTGACCATGGATCAAATGTTGATCATCAATGGTCCAAGTGTACTGGATCGAAGCATACGTGTTGAACGACTGACTTCGATGAAGAATGAATTGAAGAAGATACCTGGTGTGCTAAGTGTGGCAACATCAGCTGCCATACCTGGCGGTGGTTATAACTGGGGCACCGGTATACGCCGCGATGGAACAGAACGCGAGGAAAGCAAAAGCGGAAGCATTGTTTGGGTAGACCCTGATTTTATTGAGACATACGGAATTACTGTTCTCACTGGACGGTCATTCAACCCGGAAATAAAAAGCGATATGGAGTCGGTCCTTGTAAACGAAGCAGCGTTGACTGCCTTTGGTCTGGGCGATCCGGAAAACGCATTGAATGAACGGCTTATTTTCGGAGGCGATACCGTAGCAATTCTTGGTGTACTTAAGAACTATCATTGGAATTCGTTAAAGACTGATCATACGCCATTCCTGTTCAAAGCTGACACAATCTCCGATCATAATTATTCGATACATTTAAGCGGAAATAATATAAACGAAATCATCAAACAAGTAGAAGCAAAGTACGAGGAGATATTTCCAGGTAATCCATTCGACTTTTATTTTCTTGACGATTTTTTTAATAACCAATATAAAGCGGATCAGCAGTTTGGGAAGATCTTTAGTTTGTTTGCGTTGCTGGCTATTGTCATCGCATGTCTCGGACTTTGGGGTCTTGCCTCCTTTACAACGGCCCAAAAACTTAAAGAGATCGGAATACGAAAAGTTCTCGGCGCGTCTGTGAGCAGTATCATGTCATTATTATCGTGGCAGTTTTTGAAGCTCGTCCTGATCGCCAGCGTTATTGCACTGCCATTGGCATGGTACGGCGTGAATACATGGTTGGATAACTTTGCATTCCGCATCGGCCTTCAGTGGGATTTGTTGGTCGTGCCATTGATGATACTCATCATACTGGCACTTGGGACAGTAAGCTTGCAAATTCTTCGGGGAGCGAATATTAACCCGGCAAAGACACTAAGAACAGAGTAAACAGGCCGTAGTTAAACCAGCATAATGCCGGCCGCGAATCTGCCTGCGTCGCCTTTTCGTGCTGAAAAGAAGCTAGTGTTGTTTTTAACAGTACATAAGTCGGAGATTTCGATAGACGCAGGATCTACTCCGAATTCCAGCAGCTGAAGCTTGTTGGCTTTCCACAAGTCCAGCTTTGCTTTGTTGTCCGGTCGGGAGATCATCAGGTCGCTGCTTTTTCCAAACGTACTGAGGACAGCATCAACTACTTCGGAGCCGACTTCATACGAGTCCTGACTTACTGATGGACCTATAGCTGCTACGATATCTTCGCCCTTGGTTCCATAGCACTGTCTTCATCTCCTGTAGCGTCAAGGCAAGGATTCTGGCGACCGTCCCTCTCCATCCGGAGTGAACCGCAGCTACGACCTTGCTTTGCTTGTCAAATAAAAGGATTGGCACACAATCGGCGGACATCACAGCGATACAAATACCTTTTTCATTTGTTATCAACGCATCTGTCTCCATCAAATCTTCTTTTGGAGTTTGACGCGTGACATGAACGATTCTTGTTTTATGAACCTGCGACGGAAAACGCAAGTCCTTATCTTCAATGCCCATTGCAATGGCGAGGCGGCGTCTGTTTTCCCTAATTTCATTTTTATCGGGAGAACTGGAAAAACTCAACGTGAACTCCTTGCCCTCGGTAACGCTGTTTCGCTCGGTTACAAAGTGTTTTATGGAGTCTCCTTGGCAAGACCCTCAAATTGCCAGAGATGAAGATCATTGATTAGTTCTTTTCATTACAATACGTCCTTCAACTTCCAAAATGTAGCCATTCCTTTGAACATCAGCTTCTGATTTTCCCGCGTCTTGGCATAGAAAAAGTCCACTACAAAAATACTCACGACGAATGACAACATACTGGACATAACGGCTCCAACCGCACCGTAGATCGGAATGAGGAAATAGTTAAGGGCAATGTTCTGGCCGCGCCCAGGATAATTGTTATCAACGAATACCTGAACAGGCTTTCGTTCACAATAAAGGCTGACTTCCCGACTCCCATGTTGTAGAAGAACAATCGCAACGCGAACAGGGATAATAAATATCCTGCCGCCTGGTATTCCTTCCCGAAGAGAAGTACTGACAAGGGGTTCTGCAAAAAAATAGAGCGGGATAGACATCAGCAAGAACACGAGGAACATTACCCTGTATAAACTTAACAAACGGTTATGATAATATTCCAAACTCACGGTCTTTGCCTTCGTAACAGCCGGCAAAAGCGTGCTGATGATCACCATGGGTGCAAAGCCAAAGACTTCAATAAACCTTAACGCGGCTGAATATTGCCCCACTTCAGCGTTGTTCATCATTTTTCCAAGCATGACCTGATCTATGCGGGTCTGGATGTTAAGGGCAATTCCATATAAAGCAAGCGGCCATGACTCCCGAAGAAGACTGCCTGCAACGGTCTTATTGAATGTCCATAAACGCATTCTTCCCTCTCGCTTATGGTAGGCAAAAATGTAGCCCAAGCGCGTTTAGCACCGTGCCAATCAAAATGATGATTGCAAACCAGATCAGTGGAGCACCAATGAGAACAAGAGCTATTTTTGAAAAGCTTATGGCTGAGGTTCATGAACGTCTGAACCTGTACAACATATTTTGATTGTACCTGTGACTGAAAAAAAACGTTAACAACGTCGAACACTTTAAATAGTTCGCTACAGGCGATGATAATGATCAGCAGGTTCGTGAAGAACGGATGGTCCATGAACAGCATCGTTCCCGACATGACCAGTATAAGGATCAATGACCCGATAAGTTTTAACAAGAACGCGGTTCCCAGTAATACGTGACGCTTGTCGGTGGTTCTTCACTAGTTCTCGTATCATGATCTGATCAAGACCAAGGGAGGCAAATGCCGAAAAAATTGCCACATAACTGATGGCATAGTTTAAGAGACCAAAGCTTTCCGGTTGAAGGTATCGTGGCGGTGTAAATCCCAACAAACACACCAATACCCAGTGTGAGACCTTTTTCGAATAATAGCCAGGCCGCATTTTCAATGTATTTGCGAAAACGATTGAAAATACCCAGGAACGAGCCTCGATATTGCGCTACCGAGGCTCATTTTCGATGTAATGTTTTTGTAAAACTTTCCCTATGAAATAACGGGAAGTTGAGGATAGTCCAATGGTTCAAAGCAGTGATTTTAAGCTTGTTGCAGCCGTTTGAATAGGATACAAACACAAATATAACAGTCCGGATAGAACTTTCAGGCACTCATAAGATATCTAATTCCGCAATGGAATGAAATCAAGTCTAACGCCTGCTTATTCTTGAATCGATCGTGAAATGCCAAGTTCTAATCCTCTTAGCTCCGCAAGCCCGCGCAAGCGGCCGATGGCTGAGTAGCCGGGATAAGTTGTTTTTTTCAGGTCATCCAGCATCTGATGCCCGTGATCGGGCCTCATTGGAATTGAGACGTTACGTTTTCTCATCAGCAACACAATTTCTCTTACCACGTCTGGCATATTTGCATTGCCTTCAAGGTGATTGGCTTCATAAAAATTTCCTTCCTTGTCGCGCTGCGTGCTGCGAAGGTGGAGGAAGTGAATGTTGTCTCCCATTCTTTTAATCATTCCAACAAGATCATTGTCAGCGCGTGCGCCATACGATCCCGTACAAAAGCAGAGGCCATTCGCAGGAGATACACAAGCTTGCAATAATTCCGCTGCATCTTTTTCAGTACTAACGATCCTTGGAAGGCCAAGAATTGAATATGGCGGATCATCAGGGTGTATGGCCATCTTCACGCCAACTTCTTCAGCGACGGGAACAACCTGTCTGAGAAAATAAAACAAATGCGCTTTGAGCTTTTGTGCATCGATGCCTGCATATTTTTTTAACTCATTCAATATTTCTTCCGGCGTGAAAGGAACATCACTTCCTGGAAGTCCGAGTAAACAGTTGCGATAAAGTTTTTTCTTTTCGGCCTCTGTCATCTCGTTAAAGCGACGGGTAGCTTTTTCAGTTTCTTCCGCCGAATAATCCTTTTCCGCACCGGGACGCTTAAGAATGAAAAGATCGAATGCAACAAATGCCGAGCGCTCAAAATATAACGCTGTGCTTCCGTCAGTCATTGGATAGGTGATATCAGTTCGCATCCAGTCCAGTATAGGCATGAAGTTATAAGTGACAACCTTCAGTCCACACTGTGAAACATTCCTTAAGCTCTGCTTATAGTTTTCAATATGTTTAAGGTAATCGCCGCTTTGTCTTTTAATGTCCTCGTGAACGGGCAGACTTTCGATAACTGTCCAGGTCATTCCTGATTTTTCAATAACCGCTCTCCTTTTTTCAATTTCCTCGACTGTCCAGATGTCGCCAACCGGAACGTGATGCAGGGCAGTTACTACGCCAGTACACCCGGCTTGACGGATATCTGATAAGCCTACAGGGTCGTTAGGTCCGTACCAACGCATGGTTTGTTCCATTAACATAGTTTGATGTCTTTTATACTGATAAATCGGCCCCAAATTATTCAATTTGATGCAATAGGGGTTATGAATTTGTATTTACGTCTCTAATAAGAGTAACTATTGATTTTTTGCGCTGGTCTGCTCAAGGATGGGGACGACCACTCAAGTAAAACAGAGATGAATAAAAGCAAATTCTTTGCGCAATCGGTTGCTTACCAGGGGTTTATTTACAAAATTTAATTGGCCTGACCTGCTTTGAACGGACCCAGAGCCATCGTTATTACCGAGGAACTTTAAACATGCTGACATGAAAAAAATAAAAGGCTCATCGATTTCCAGAAGAAAATTTCTAGAATCTTCGGCAAAGGCCGCGGCGCTCACTTCCCTAACGTTTGGATTTCCGGCAATTGTACCTGCAAGCGTGTTTGGAAAAAATGCTCCCAGTAACCGGATAAATATAGGGGCGATTGGTACTGGCCGTATCTCCCGCGACCACGATCTGCCAGGGGTATGGAAGTATGATTATGCTCAGGTCATGGCCGTCTGTGACCTTGATAAAAAACGCGCGAACGATGCCAAAGTCCATGTAAATAACTACTACACAAAAAAATCGGGCAAACCCTTTGACGGAGTTGCTGTATACTACGACTATCACCAGCTGTTGCAGAACAAAGATGTTGATGCAGTGCTTATCAGTACGCCTGATCACTGGCATTCTCTCATTGCCATCGATGCTATCAATGCAAAGAAGGACGTTTACCTTCAAAAGCCTACTTCGTTGACAATTGCCGAAGGAAGGGCGCTCAGCGACACCGTTAGGAAGAGCAAACAGATATTTCAGATCGGGAGCCAGCAGCGTTCGTCCACACAGTTCAGATATGCAGCTGAGTTAGTGCGCAATGGAAGGATTGGTGATCTTAAAACCGTACTTGTTGGATTACCGGGCGACCCGTCCGGTGATGAAGAAGCCGAGATGCCGGTTCCTCAAAACCTCAACTACGACATGTGGCTGGGGTCTACACCACAGGTATACTACACAGAAAAACGTGTTCACCCTCAGAACGACTACAGCCGTCCGGGATGGCTTCGTTGTGAGCAGTTCGGCGCTGGTATGATTACAGGTTGGGGGTCGCATCACATTGATTCAGCACACTGGGGTATGGGTACCGAGTTGACTGGACCTGTTGAGGTTTGGGGACATGCTGAGTTTCCGAAGAGTGGGCTATGGGATGTGCATGGAATATTCAAGACAGAAGCCCTGTATGCTAACGGCGTGAAGATGGTTGTCAGTAACGAGCTTCCTAATGGTATTCGCTTTGAAGGTACCAAGGGCTGGATCTTTGTAACACGCGGAAACTATCAGGCCACTGCCAGTGATCCTGTGGCAAATTCGGAGGGTGTAAAACCTCTTGAGGCAAGCGATCCTTCAATCATAAAATCTGTTATTGGTCCAAATGAAATTCACCTTTACGAGAGCAAAGATCACCATGGCAACTGGCTTGAGAGTGTCAAATCACGCAAAGAACCAATAGCTCCGGTGGAAGTTGCTCACCGATCCTGTTCTGCCTGCCTCATCCACCATATTGTGATGAAGTTGGATAGGAAAGTGTACTGGGATCCAGCAAAAGAACAATTCAAGAACGATGATGAGGCGAACAGCATGCTGTCACGTGCGCAGCGGTCTCCCTATACGTTAAAGACATAATCGATGGCCATAGCGTAGAGTGTATAGTTATAAGGTATAACTATAAGTAAGTGAAAAGTAATCCTTAATGTTGATTGTTGTACGTCTGAGCGTCTCCCGACCAATAACTATCGACCATGGACCATCGACTATCGACTTTGGGCGATCCTAAGCAGATAGCATAATCTTTATTTAGAGTAACAACTATCCACTAGATGAAAAGTAATCGTAAACTTTCAGGTGCTTCCACTGTGTCCAGTCGAAGCATCATATTATCCGTATGTTCGGTTTTGTTTTTATTTTTAGCTTCCTGTCAATCTAAAAAACCTGTGGAAGAAATCAGCCGAAAACCAGTTCGTTTGGTAACCGTGGACCCGGGCCACTTCCATGCCGCACTGGTTCAGAAATCTGTTTATGAAGATGTTGATTCCGTTGTTCACGTATATGCCCCGGGTGGTACGGATGTCGATCTTCATCTCGGGCAGGATCAAAAATTTTAACACGCCGGCCTGAGGATCCAACCAATTGGAATGAAGTAGTATATAACGGTGAAGACTTCTTTGAAAAGATGCTGGCCGATACAGCTGGTAACGTTGTTGTCCTTTCGGGAAACAATCGGAAGAAGACAGAATATATATCGCGATCGCTGGAAGCTGGATTTAATGTTTTGGCGGATAAGCCCATGGTAATTAATACTGCAGGTTTTGAAATGCTGAAGACCGCTTTCGAAACGGCCAAGAAGAATGATCTGTTGTTATACGATATCATGACTGAACGTTTCGAGATCACAACCATACTTCAGAAGGAGTTGTCGATGATCAGCGATGTGTTCGGAACGATTGAACCTGGTTCTGCAAATAACCCGGCCGTTACAAAGGAAAGTGTACATCACTTTTACAAGTACGTGTCAGGAAGTGTGCTCACTCGTCCAGCGTGGTTTATGGATGTAACGCAAGCTGGCGAGGGAGTCGTAGACGTGACGACACACCTGGTTGACCTTGTTCAATGGGAATGTTTTCCTGAGCAAACGTTGGACTACAAGGATATCGAGATTGTTTCAGCCAAAAGATGGCCAACGAAAATGACGCTGAGCGAGTTCACGGCGATCACTAAAGTGAAAGAATTTCCAGAATACCTTAAATCGTCCATCGTAAATGACAGTGTGCTGAATATCTATTGTAATGGCGAGATCAATTACAAGATCAAAGGTGTACACGCAAAAGTTTCTGTCACCTGGGCCTATAGATCTCCTGGCGATGGTGGCGATACGCATTATTCTATCATGCGCGGAACAAAAGCAGATCTCGTGATCCGTCAGGGTGCTGATCAACAATTCAAGCCCACGCTTTATATAGAACCAAAGGGCAAAGATGCGGGATTTGAACAGGTGTTAATGGAGAAGATGAAAACCCTTGAAGCAAAGTATCCCGGAGTTGCGCTGAAGAAAATAAACAAAGGATGGGAGGTTGATATTCCTGCATCATACAAGGAAGGTCACGAGGCGCATTTTTCGCGTGTAATGGAAAAGTTTCTTGAATATCTTAAGAACAAGAATATGCCGTCCTGGGAAGTTCCCAATATGCTGACGAAGTACTACACCACGACGAAAGCACTTGAAGTTGGCAAGTGCACGGTCAAATGAGAACCGCATACCTCTGACCTATGAAAGCAATCATATTTTATTGCCTTATTGTTTGTGTTCAATGGTGCCGTTGCGCAGACAGCCACTATTACCGTCAGGGCTTTATAAATGGAACCCCCCGAACGAGCTCCGCATGAGCATGCTACTTAAAGGCAAACACCACGTTCTTCGAATCTTTCGAATGTTTCCGGAAACGCTGAAGGCAGGGGAAATAAAAACAAGTTCGGATGTCAGAGGGTAGAAAAAGAAGTGTTGATCATTGTTAAAGAAGGCGAACTTGACTGTTCGAAATCGGAGATCAGAAGAAATCGAGTCGGGCCAGGAAGTATTGCGCTGTATCATGCCAGGGGAAAAATTCAGTGTGCAAGAAGCGGAAATAGTTCTCCGGTTGATTTTTTACGACTTGAGTATAAGTGCGAAATCGCCGGTGCGATGTTGCGCGTGGAAAAAGCAATGGCGGTTCCTTTATTGTGGATTGGGACGAGTTGCCATTCAAGAAAACAGATGTAGGAGGACAGACGCGATTATTTCAATAAGCCTACTGCTATGTGCACCAAGTTTGAGATGCACGTCACTACGTTAAACGAAGGACTGCCCAGCCATGCACCGCATGAACACGACTAAGAAGAAATTATTCTTTTAATAAAAGGCAATGCGACGATGAATGTTGCTGGAAAGGATTATCCAATGGCTCCCGGAGATTTTGTATTTGCGGCGTCCCATGATTTTCATGGTATTCGTAATTCAGGAAAAGGTCAGTGCGAGTACTTTGCATTTCAATGGAAATAATTGATGAAAAAGATTCTCTGCATCGTAGCTGTAATCTTATCTAGCTTTTCCGTTGCGACTATCAGTGTTCTGGCGCAGGATGTCAATTCGATGACCAAGGAGGAACGCGATGCCTACTTTGAAAAGTTAAAACAAGCCTCGGCAGCAGATCACAAAAAAATGCTGGATCTGTTGGGAATAGCATCCCTTCGTCAAGGCGCAAACGGGAATGATCCCAATGCGCCAAATGCCGCAAACTACGATGAAGCAAAAGCGAATCCTTATCCCGACCTTCCGGACGCATTGTTGTTAAAGAACGGTAAGAAGGTTACTTCATCAAAGGTTTGGTGGAGCAAGCGTCGCCCGGAGATCATAGAAGAGTTTGACCGTGAAATCTATGGACGGGTGCCCGCCAACGTTCCATCCGTGCGATGGGAAGTCGCCAGCAAATCAAACGAGACCGTTGAGGGTATTGAAGTAGTTACCAAAAAACTTGATTGGCCATGTTGATAATTCCTCATATCCTTCGATCACTGTCGATATCCAGGTCACGCTAACGACACCCGCATCGGCAACGGGACCGGTACCTGTCATGATGGAGTTTACTTTTGTCCGGCCGCCATGGTTTCCTGCACCTGCTAATCCCCCGCAAGGCCCAACATGGCAACGACCAGGTCCTTGAAAAAGGATGGGGATATGCGATAATCATCCCGTCCAGCATTCAGGCTGATAATGGCGCTGGAATAACTTCAGGTATTATCGGTCTGGTTAACAAAGGTCAAACGCGCAAAGCAGACGATTGGGGATCTTTAAGAGCATGGGCGTGGGGGGCAAGCAGGATCTTAGATTATCTCGAAACAGATAATAGCGTGAACGCAAAACAAGTTGGGATCGAGGGACATTCAAGATATGGAAAGGCGGCAGCAGTAACGATGGCGTATGATGAGCGTTTTGCTATCGCTTACATCAGCTCGTCGGGAGAGGGTGGAGTAAAACTTCACCGGAGAAATTATGGCGAGATCGTTGAGAACGTCGCCGCATCAAGTGAATATCATTGGATGGCACCGAACTTTATTAAGTATGCCGGACCATTGAAATGGAATGATCTGCCCGTGGATTCACACGAATTGATTGCTTTGTGTGCGCCGCGACCTGTGTTCATCGGTAGTGGACAGAATGGAGATGGTTGGGTCGACCCGAAGGGGATGTTTCTCGCGGCTGTTCATGCCGGACCGGTGTATAAGCTCCTTGGTAAAAAGGACCTTGATGCCACTGAATTTCCCCCAGTTGAGACCACTCTTGACAAGTGGTGACATTGCATTCCGTCAACATAGTGGCGGTCACACTCCCGGCCCAAACTGGCCGACGTTCCTCGAATTCGCCAGTAGATATTTCAAATGATCCTATGTTCAGGTCAATGCTTCGAAAGCTTACAATCATTGTTTTATCATTCGCCGTTAGTGAAGTACTTGCAGAAGACGGCTACCGTCTATGGCTGCGTTATGACGCGATCAAAAATTCCGAGATCCTAAAGGAATACCAATCATCCATTCAATCGCTGTATCTGGAAAAGCCTACGGCCACGCTTACCGTTGCAAAGACTGAGTTGTTAATGGCAACGAAAGGATTGTTAGGTATCTCGCTTGGGTTCCTCGACAAATGTCAACTCACACGGAACGCTGATCCTGGGTACGCCCGCCACATCGAAATTGATCGCTTCGCTTAAGTTAGATGAACAGCTCGGAACTGTGGGTCCCGAAGGGTATGTCATAATTTCAGCAGAGGTGAAAGGGAAAAAGTGCACCATAATCGCCGCGCACAATGACATAGGCGTTTTATACGGAACTTTTCATTTCATACGCCTGCTGCAAATGCAGGAGCATATAACAAGCCTTGCGATCCAAAGTACACCGCGCGTAAAATACCGCATTCTTAATCACTGGGATAATCTCGATCGAACGGTTGAACGGGGATACGCCGGGTTTTCCTTGTGGGACTGGCATAAGCTACCCGACTACATTGATCCGAGGTATTACGACTATGCACGCGCCAACGCATCCGCAGGTATTAATGGAACGGTAGTAACGAACGTTAATGCCAACGCACAGGCTCTTACTCCGCTTTATCTCGAAAAGTTTGCTGCGCTCGCGGCGGTTTTCCGGCCATACGGTATAAGAATATATCTCACTGCTCGCTTTAGCGCTCCAGTTGACATAGGCAAACTTAAGACAGCAGACCCGCTTAATGATGAAGTAAAACTGTGGTGGAAGAACAAGATCGATGAGATCTACAAATACATTCCTGACTTTGGTGGCTTCGTCGTAAAAGCAAATTCAGAAGGGCAGCCTGGACCACAAAACTACAATAGAACCCATGCAGATGGAGCTAATATGCTTGCTCAGGCGCTCGCACCTTATCGTGGTATCGTGATGTGGAGAGCGTTTGTATATGACAACAAAGTTCCTGACGACCGGGCAAAACAAGCATATAATGAATTCAAACCGTTGGACGGCAAATTCCTGCCCAATGTGTTAGTACAGGTAAAAAACGGTCCCATAGATTTTCAGCCGCGTGAACCGTTTCATCCCTTGTTTGGTGCCATGCCCGCTACTCCATTGATGATGGAATTCCAACTTACGCAGGAATACCTCGGGTATGCAACCCATTTGGTCTACCTCGCCCCGCTGTTCAAAGAGTGTCTCGATTCGGATACATATTCAAAAGGTAAGGGATCGTTTGTATCGAAAGTGATAGATGGGTCGCTGGAAGATCATAAAATTTCGGGTATGGCTGGGGTTGCAAATATCGGAAATGACCGCAACTGGTGCGGGCATCCATTCGCACAGGCGAACTGGTACGCATTTGCACGGCTTGCCTGGGATCCGGATCTGGACGCAGACGCAATCGCAGGGGAATGGATTAAGATGACATACTCTAACCAGAAGGAAGTTGTCCAAACGTTGACCCGCATTATGATGGAATCGCGCGAGATCACAGTGAATTACATGACACCTCTTGGGCTTCACCATATCATGGGTTGGGATCATCACTATGGTCCGGCTCCATGGATCAAAGACAAGCCACGTGCCGACTGGACATCAGTATATTATCATCAAGCCGATAGTCTGGCCGTCGGGTTTGAAAGGTCATCAAAGGGAAGTAACGCGCTGGGCCAATACGCTCCCGAAGTGCAAAGGATGTATGAAACGATTGGAGGATTGCCCGGAAGAGTACCTGCTTTGGTTCCACCACGTTCGATGGGATCATAAAATGAAATCAGGCAAAACTCTTTGGGAAGAGTTATGTGCCCGATATTACAAGGGCGCTGAGGACGTTCGTAAAATGCAAAATGCATGGAATTCCCTGCAGGGTAAGATCGACGACGACCGTTTCAAACAGGTAAAAACTTTGTTGGCCATTCAATACAAGGAAGCGATCTGGTGGCGCAATGCTTGTGTGCTGTACTTCCAGACGTTTTCAAGGAAAGAGATCCCAGCTGGTCTTGCCCCGAAGGGATCCCTCTGGGAAAAACCCGACAAGACACTTGAATACTATCAGAGCCTGGAATTTCCATTCGCACCAGGTATCCGGCCACGTTGGTAGCTAGGGTCTGCTGAAAAAACTTTGCACCTGAAAGGCATCTCCCGCAGATCGTCGCGGACTTAATATACCGCAGAAAACTCGCAGAAAGGTTTCAGCCCCGAGCTACTCTGCGTGCATTCGATCAGCGATTTCTGCGGGAAAAAAATGATATAACTTTTTCAGCAGACCTTAGCTATTCAAATCGAATCGTGCCGAAGCGTTCGATAGTCGTGGAAGTTTGTCTGAACAGGTTGCCACGACCATGACGATTGCCCTTCGTCATAGTCATTGCGATAAAGATTTACGCGCCAGGTAGTTCCTGATTTTGGCGGTACATTCTGCAGCGGTTTTAGCAATGCATAGGGAATAAAGAATTCACCCACCCATGACGTAACATTGCCCTTGTCATCCTTGATCACTTTTGTTGCGTGACGGGTCTTGCGGCTCTTCTCGTAATGCCACGGCCGCCAGCCAAAAAAATCGCCTCCGAAATTTGGCACGAGTATAGGCAGCTCATAATTAAGTGGTGAAAGTTCGTATTCAAAATACAACGGCGTCGATTCATCAGTCCAGAAAAAGATCTCCACTACGTCTTCCTTCCATAGGTCCGCGAAATCCTCCTTCATCGTGGCCGTGATCTTCTTGTCGGAACAGTCAAACATTCCGTAGATACCTGTATCAGAATAGAGCAGCTTGGCACGCGTTTGATAGGTGGCAGCGCCTTTCCGTTTTGTCAGCGTGAACCACTCGGCTTTTCCCCACGAAGGAGAGAGCCCATCGCCTGTGAGTTCAAAGTCAGCTGTACGCTTAACTTCGAGGTCTATTTTTTTTTGTCCGTATACTTCTCCCAATGAAACAATGAGGGCGACGATAAGGCAACTGCTCATTAATACTTTAAGGTTCATAACCGGTGTGCTCATACTAAATGTAAACACAATTCCCGCTAATATTCAAGATGATTTCCTCGCCCGGAGCTAATGGGTTGAGGTATTGCAAGTCCGCTTATGTTCTGTTGCGACTAGTTTTATCCATTGTCGTAGTAGTTTTCGGAGGAAAGTGATACTTTCATCGGCATCAAACCAACTACACCGGACTTCACTATGAAAAAGTTTTATTTCATCGCCTTGCTGGCTGCCATGTGCAGCGTCGCACAGGCGCAGACCAATCCCATTCGTATCATCATGATTGGAGCACATCCCGACGACTGTGATCAGGATGGCGGGGGTACTGCCATTCTTTTTTCGAAAATGGGTTATGCCGTAAAGTTTGTGTCAGTTACCAACGGTGACGCCGGACATCAGTCGGAAGGTGGTGGAATGTTAGCAAAGCGCCGCCATGCGGAAGCGAAGGAAGCTGGAAAGCGTTACGGCGTTGAGTATGATGTGCTGGACAATCACGATGGAGAATTGCTTCCGTCATTGCAGGTTCGATTGCAAATAATCCGCAAGATCCGCGAATGGAACGCTGATATTGTAATAGCTCCCCGTCCTAATGACTATCATCCGGATCACAGGTACACTGGCGTTCTCGTTCAGGACGCAGCTTATATGGTGGCAGTTCCCAATGTAGCTTCAGACACTCCGCCTTTGAAGAAGAACCCTGTCTTTCTTTACTTCCAGGATTTTTTCCAGCGACCTAATCCCTTCCGACCAGATATCGCTGTTGATATAAGCGGTGTGTTTGCTCAAAAGATTCATGCCCTGGATGCCCACACATCACAAGTTTACGAGTGGCTGCCATGGATTGGTGGATACCTTGATCAGGTCCCGACGGACGTGTCTAAACGCGAGCAATGGCTGGCAACTAACCGTGCAGTTAGAATTACACCGGACGTAAGAACATCATTGGAGAAGTGGTATGGAAAGGAAGCTGCGGCTCAGGTCCAGCATGCTGAGGCGTTCGAGATCTGCGAGTACGGAAACCAACCTAATGAAGCGGACCTCAGACGAATGTTCCCTATGCTGAAGAAGCATTAGTACCGTTATCCGTTAATAGTTAACCGTTAATCGTGTGTGCGGGTGGGGTGTTACCCCTAAATCCCCTAAAGGGGACTTCAATGCAAATGCAGTTAATGGAATTCGTTGGTCGTAAATCGTCGAGTCATCCGTACGTTATTTGTCAAGAAACACACCCACTCCCAATACCCTTGCCCACGATTAACGGATAACGAATAACGATTTACGCCTCTTATGAGACATGTTTTATAACTTTTTTTAAAGATTTTTTTTACTCTCTCAGAGGGGAAATACCTAGGAAAAGCAATGAACATTCAAGGTAAGAATAGAGGGTTTTCCCTATGAGAAATCACATCTGTCTTCACTGAGTTGCCGACGTTTCCAGAGGGAAAATCTACGATGGGTCTATGATGATTCATCCTTATAAATGCGCGTTTTAGCACTATGGACGTTAAAGCAAAGCTTGAAGCATTATCAGCCGGGTATAGCCTTACATATAAATGATAAATCGATCTTACCGCGATCACTATATGAGAGTATGAATGTGTTGTTTTCATACGATACGATAGCTGAAACATCTCACAATACACAGAGGTAACGTTGCGTTCTTGAGAGAGTACATTAGGATAATTTAAATGACACCGCTATTTTTAGGAGGTAATTTTACAGAGACTACCTATCCAAGAGAATGTTGATGAACATTATTTTCACGGCCGAGTTAAACTCGAGGTATCTAGTAACAAACAATCAGTGTCTAATTTTTAACATTAAATTCTAAAAACGCTATGGCAAAAAAAGCGAAGAAGGCTGCTAAGAAGGCAGCGAAGAAACCGGCAAAAAAAGCCGCTAAGAAAGTAGCAAAGAAGGTAGCAAAGAAAGCTGCTAAGAAGGCAGCCCCTAAGAAGGCAGCTCCTAAGAAGGCCGCTAAGAAGAAATCTGCACGGAAACCTAATGCAGCGTTCATGGCGCCTCTTACTCCCAGTGCTACTCTAGCAGAGGTAATTGGAAGCAAACCAGTACCAAGAACTGAAGTCATCAAGCAGATCTGGAATTATATCAAAAAGAACGGACTTCAGGACAGCAAGAACAGAAGAATGATCAATGCTGATGTAAAACTGAAGCCACTCTTCGATGGTAAAGATCAGATTTCTATGTTTGAACTCGCCAAGGTGGTTAGCAAGCATGTGAAGTAAATAACCAATGTGTTATTTAAAGTAGCGCAGGCTTAAGGGCAATCCTTAATGCTTGCGCTAATTTTTTATGCACGGCTGTATAATTCCCAAGGCCCGATTTAATTGCATCTGATTAATCCTATCTTTATCAGATGAAGTTTTCACTTTTTTCCGTTTTTCTTTTTTCACTGTTATCCGTATCTGCCCAACATAAGGTAGCTAAACCGGAAATAGGCATTGTCGCTGACTTTGAGCAGGACAGCCTTCTTCATGCAAACGGATATAAGTATTTGGTTGAGTCGATTGTGAAATGTTTTTCACCGATTAAAATTTCGGATGAGCAGTTTGACCTTCGACTGAAAGAATTCCGTAGCCTTCACGTCTCTGTGTTCGCAATGAACATTTTTATGCCGGGCGATATGAAACTTGTTGGACCTGATGTGAAGGAGGAAGCTATTCTCAGCTATGCCAAAGCCGTCTTTGAACGATGCCAGCGCGCGGGAGTCTCAATGGTAGTATGGGGAAGCGGAGGAGCACGTCGCGTTCCGGATGGCTTCGATCATAACAGAGCCAAAGAGCAGTTCATCAACATTGCTCGGAAAGTTGCCGTGTTGGCAAAAAAATATAAAATCGACCTTGCACTGGAAAACCTCAATAGTACCGAGACCAACTTTATAAATACTGTAGAGGATGCGTTTGACGTGGTAAACAAAGTAGATCAAAAGAACTTTTGGCTTTGCGTAGACATTTATCACATGCTCATGGAAGGGGAGCAACCGGCGGTGATCGAAAAGACCAAAAAGAAACTTATTCATTGCGATATAGCAGAGAAACTTAAACGCGCTCCACCCGGAGTGAGCGGCGACGATTTTCGTCCATACCTTTCCATGTTAAAGAAGATCAATTATTCAGGTAAGATCGTATTAGAATGCAGGTTTACCGATCTCCCCACACAGCTTTCCTCCGCCAGAATAAATCTGCAAAAACAAATCGACGATGTGTGGCAGTGAGCAGTGAGCAATGAGCAATGAAGAATGAGGAATGAGGAATGAGGAATGTCGGTTCGCGGAATCATGATCTCGCGGATTAATCGTTGTCCGTTTATCGTGGGCATGGGTTTCGGGTGTGGGGTATTTCCCTGCGTAACCTTGCGTTCCGTGCGCCTCTGTGGTGAACATGCCCACACTCACACCCACGATTACACGATTAACGATTAACGGATAACGGATATTTGGTGTAATTCCCTTTAAATAGTAATATAGCACAACTGGGTCCGCTATGTCTTAATAACTCAACCTGGATGGAAAATGTAATCGCCCAATCGCGCTGGTACCGACTTATACCGGTAGCATTTATTACCTACAGCCTTGCTTATCTTGACCGCGCAAATTTTGGATTTGGTGCCGCGGGAGGTATGGCAGAGGATCTAAAGATCACGGGCGCGATGTCATCCTTGTTAGGTTCGCTGTTTTTTCTCGGTTATTTTTTCTTTCAGATTCCGGGAGCACTCTACGCAGCAAATAAGAGTGCAAAGAAACTGATATTCTGGTCCTTGATTCTATGGGGAGCTCTGGCGACCGCGACGGGTATGCTAAGCGATGTGCGACTTCTGATTATAATACGGTTTATGCTTGGCGTGGTTGAAAGTGCGGTCATGCCATCGATGCTAATACTGCTGAGCCGCTGGTTTACAAAAACAGAACGTTCAAGGGCAAATACATTTCTGATCCTCGGCAATCCAGCAACGATCCTGTGGATGTCTATTCTCTCGGGTTACCTGATTAATGCCGTCGGCTGGCGATGGATGTTCATTCTCGAAGGTATTCCCGCTATCGTGTGGGCATTCTTCTGGTGGAAGCTGGTAAATGATAAACCGGAAGAGGCAACCTGGCTTACCGATGACGAAAAACGTGCACTCGGGGAAAAATTAAAACAGGAACAACAAGGAATAAAGCCTGTAAAAAACTATGGCGAAGCTTTCAGATCCCGCGTGGTCGTGTTGCTTTGCCTTCAATATGCGCTGTGGAGCATCGGCGTCTATGGATTTGTAATGTGGCTGCCGTCAATTATCAAGGCTGCTCCCAATATGGATATTGTAACAACGGGATGGCTATCATCTTTACCGTATGTGTTTGCTATCGTCGGAATGTTTACAGCATCTTATTATTCTGACAAAACCCTCAATCGTAAGATATTTGTCTGGCCCCTGTTGCTCGTGGGCGCAATTGCTTTTTATTGTTCCTACCTGATTGGTCCCGATAACTTCTGGCTATCGTTTATACTGCTTATTATAGCGGGGGCGGCCATGTATGCTCCTTACGGACCATTCTTTGCAATAATCCCCGAAGTCCTTCCGCATAATGTTGCTCCTGGCGCTATGGCTATTATCAACAGTTTTGGTGCGTTGGGGTCGTTTGTCGGCGCTTACATTGTGGGTTACCTCAATTCGTCTACCGGTGGGTTCGGTGCCTCATACATATTTATGTCGGGCTCTCTGTTCCTTTCCGTGATCCTTACCATTCTGGCAGTCCAGGGTGCGAAACCTGTACACAAGCTTGCACTTGATGAAAAGAGCGTATAGCCCTCACATACGACCTGTGATATGAAGTGGCTCAGCAAACTTTACCTGAAGCTCATTGGCTGGAAAACAGGAAGCATCCTTAGCCCGTCTGTCAAAAAATGTGTGCTCGTGGGAGCTCCACATACCAGCAATATGGATTTTCCAATTGCACTGGCTACCCTCTACGCTTCCGGAGTGAGAGTCAGGTTCCTGGCAAAAAAAAGCCTCTTCAAATTTCCGCTGGGTATATTGATGCGTGTTATGGGTGGAATTGCCGTTGATCGTTCCAAACACAGCAACATGGTGGATATGATGGTCGATATGTTTGAAAGTAGCAGTTCCCTTGTATTGCTGATCCCCGCCGAGGGAACACGAAGTTATGTGAAGGAATGGAAGTCGGGCTTCTATTATACCGCATTGGGAGCAAAAGTGCCGATCGTGCTGGGCTACCTTGATTACGGTAGAAAGACGGCCGGATTTGGAGACCTGTTCTATCCAACAGGCGATTATCAAAAAGATCTCGCTGAAATAAAAAACTTTTACCGCCAGTTTACTGGCCGTTATCCTGAAAAGTCCAGCCTTAACTAAAATCCAACATCTTCGTTTTTAGAGTGTGCATAAAACTTTTTCACCCCCGACAAGTGGCCAGCGCAAGTTTCGCAAGAAATCCCTGCAACTCCCTACATTCGTCTCTGCGTATAATCAAACCTTGCCCCATGCCCACACAACAGCACCAATCGCAGCCACTACAACCTCATTCGAAGACTCTATGACAGAGTTTCAATGGGATTTTTTTCTATACCTTTCAAGTGATAGTCAATCATGCGAAACCCGCTTAAAAAGATCACCCTCGTCTTTATACTGATCGCACTGCTTCCGGTTGCACTTGTGGTCTACGAGCTCGACCTGTTAAATAAAAATGAAGCGATCATCCGCGAAACGTACGAAAACCAGCTCGATGCTATCTTGTACTCAGTAAATCAGTATTCGGACGACATCATTAGCAGCTGGGCAAATCGCATACGCCTTGAGGCCAATGAATCCTCCCACGATAGCTTGTCTTATGTCGAGCGTCTGAAGACTGTCGTGAACCAGACCGATGTGGTTCGTTACGTTTACTTTTCCGACTTGAAATCCAATTCAACATTGTATGCATTGAGTGAAGAGGATGAATCCACGGGCGTAATAAAGAGCGTTATGGACGGCATTGTTAGAGCTGAACAGGATCGCATCGACAAATTAGTAGAGTATGAGGAAGCGGGGTTCCGTAAAATGGAAGCGATCGATGTCGCTGTAGAAGACAACGGCATGCCTATCCTCTTCGTGCTGGATGAAAATCCTCAGAACTATAAGATCGGCGGAATAATACTTGACCTTCCGTCATTCATTCAAAATACCGTAGGACCCAAGATGCAGGGAATATCTCAGGATAAATTCGTCATTTCGGCCTTTAGCGTAAAAAATGACTCTTTGATCTACTCCACTGATTTCCAAAATCAACCTTCGACTGACGAGGCAATGACGACATTCAAGAGTCAGGTTCAAAAAAGAGATTTTTGGGTCCTGCCAGGATATTACCTGGGGATTTCACTAAAAGGTGCTACCCTGGGTGATCTTGTAAAAAGTCGTACGACTACTACGTTGACGATACTGATCTTATTGGTCTGCGTTTTCGGAGCAGGAATACTTTTCCTGTACAGGAACATCAGCCGGGAGATTCAACTTTCGCAATCCAAATCTGAATTTGTTTCGAATGTGTCGCATGAGATAAGAACACCATTGTCGCTAATTGGGATGTTTGCAGAAACGCTGGAGAACGGACGTGTAATGTCTGAGGAAAAGAAAAAAGAATATTACAGCATAATCAGCAAGGAGACGTCAAGATTGTCGCGCATCGTTAACCGTATTTTGAACTTTTCACAACTTGAAGCCAGTAAGAAGAGGTTCACCTTCGAACCAATACAACTTAATGACCTTTATAGCGAAATCCAGGAGACTTATTTTCATCATTTAAAGGACAAAGGATTTACTCTTAAATTTGAACCTTCTGAAGATCTGGGACTGATACACGGTGATCGTGAAGCAATTTCAGAAGCGATCATAAACCTGCTTGACAATGCCATCAAATACAGTCATGATAAAAAGCATATTACTGTCAAGACAGGGCGAGATTTTAATTTTAGATATATCGATGTGACAGATCAGGGAATTGGTATCCCTAAAAAACACCACAGTGAAATATTTGAACAGTTCTTCCGCGCCCCAACCGGAGATGTACATACCACCAAAGGTTCCGGGCTTGGACTTACACTTGTGAAGAAAATAATGGAAGCTCACCACGGCCAGGTTACTGTTGAGAGCTCGCCCGGCAAAGGAAGCACCTTCCGCCTGAAATTTCCCGTACTAAAAGAAGAAACTCATGCAATATAAGATCCTCGTAGTGGACGATGAACCCAACATGAGACTCGGATTAAAAGACAATCTTGAGTTCGAAGGTTATGCTGTTGATCTCGGCGACAATGGTATAGATGGTTTGAATTTAATACTTAAGAATAACTATCACCTTGTTCTGCTGGACGTCATGATGCCTGGAATGTCCGGATTGGATGTATGCAAGAAGGTTCGTGAAAAAGGCATCACCACTCCAATCTTGCTGTTGACGGCCAAGAGCGAAGAAATGGATAAGGTGCTGGGCCTGGAGCTGGGTGCTGATGACTACGTGACAAAACCATTCGGATTGCGTGAATTATTAGCACGAATCAAAGCAATTTTGCGCCGTGGTGATCTCAAAGCAACGGGGGCATCCACAACCATCGGAAAGTTGTCGGTTCATTTCGAAACGTATACTTCAGAGAATGCTGCAGGGCCGGTTAGAATGTCCCACAAAGAGTATGAGATTTTGAATTATTTACTGCAGCGTAAAAACGAAATCGTGACAAGACACGACCTGCTTCAGCACGTTTGGGGTTATGATGAGGCTCCCACTACCAGGACCGTTGATAATTTTATTGTAAAACTGCGTCAAAAGGTCGAGGAGGATGCGAACGATCCCAAAATCATCATTACCGTTCATGGTACCGGTTATAAATTGATCCGGTAGCACTGTTTCTTCGTGCTTCTACCCATATTGGAAATTGGACATTGGGCGTTGGAAATTCCACACACAATCACACACCCACTCGCCATTCGTTATTTCTCATCTATTTGAATGAATGTCGAATGTCCAATTTCCAACTCCCAATGTCAATAGAAATGTAAGGAGATGACTTATTTAACGAATTTTTTAATGACAACTTTTTACAATTGATTACCCCGCCGTGACATCTATTTTTTTCGCGGCCAGTATATTTACATTGTCAATCATCCATCATTAACCATGAAAATTAATACAAACGCCCTCGGAAGGTTTTTCACCTTGCTGATAGTTTGTGTCTTCACGATGACACTCACCGGCTCCTGCAGCGGAGGAAGTAGAAAAGTAAACCTGCGTGGCTCATGGAAGTTTTCGCTTGGCGATAACATGAGCTTTGCGAAACCTAACTACAATGATTCCGACTGGGAACGCATATATGTTCCGTCTGCATGGCAAACAGAAGGATTCAGGAGATATAATGGGTACGCCTGGTACCGCACTACGTTCGAAATTGATTTTACCGACAACGAGCCGCTATACCTTGAACTTGGAAGGATCGATGATGTGGATGAAGTCTACGTCAACGGTAGGCTTGTGGGAGGAACGGGAGGGTTTCCCCCTGATTATTTCACGGCATATAGCGTGAAGAGGACCTATCCAATTCCGACTAGTTATCTTATTAAGGGCAAGAAAAACGTTATCGCCGTAAGGGTATATGACGAAGGGGGTGAAGGTGGCATCTTAGGCCATTATAACGTGGGTATATACAGTTATGAAGATTATTATCAGGTCGGATATCCGTTGTTGGGAAACTGGAAGTTCCACTTAATGGATGATGTAAATTGGGCAAAGGAGGATTATAATGACGCGGGTTGGGAAGACATCGTCGCTCCTTCTTATTGGGAGGATCAGGGCTTCAGAGATTATGACGGATTCGCATGGTACAGGAAGAAATTCACGCTGCCCAAGGACTTCAAACCAAATGATATGGTAATACTTCTTGGGAGGATAGACGATATGGACGAGGTCTACGTCAACGGTCAACGTATCGGCAGCACCGGAAACATCGAACGCAAGTGGGCGCGCAACGATGAGTATCGTAAACCAAGAACATACTTCATTCCCGATGAGCTGCTGCGTCCCGGAAAGGAAAATCTTATTGCGATCCGAGTTTTCGACCAGGAACAAAAAGGTGGCATGTATGAAGGTCCACTGGCGATTATCCCACGCACCCAATACAAGGAATTTTGGAGAGAATATCAGAACGAAAATCATAGCTTCTATAGCTTATGGTCGTTCCTGTGGGACTAGGTGTGTACGATTAGACTGAAACATGAGAGACGGCAATTACAACTTCAGAAATATTTTTTCTTCCATCATTTTAGGTGTACTTTTTTTCACTACTGCAAATGCACAGGATAAGTGGGAAAGAGTAATAAACCTTCACGGTAAGTGGAAGTTTACCATCGGTGACAAGTCATTGTGGGGTGACAGGTATTTTAATGACTCAAAGTGGGAAGATATCTATGTGCCCTCAAAGTGGGAAGATGAGGGCTTCAATGGATATAATGGCTACGCCTGGTACCGCACCTCCTTTAACGGTCAGGATATGCCTGGCAAGGATCTGGGATACAACCTTGTGCTTGGATATATCGATGATGTTGACGAAGTGTTCTTCAATGGGCATAAGATCGGCGCGTCGGGCAGCTTTCCTCCACGCTTCCACACGGCGTACAATGCACATCGTAACTATTATATCCCCACAGAGTACATTGATTTTGCGGGCAAGAATGTGATTGCTGTCAGAGTCTACGACTCGGAAATTGAAGGAGGTATAGTGTCTGGCGATATTGGCGTTTATACCACCAAAAGTGACCGCGGCCTTGCAATTAATCTTCGTGGAATCTGGGATTTTAGGTTGGGAGCTGGGCAAGATCGGTTCAATAGTGTTGGGGAAAAAACGCTGGCATCGCTGCCGGCAGAAGGTTGGTCCGATATAACGGTGCCAAGCCCGTGGGGATCGCAGGGATATGGCAATTACGATGGCGGCGCCTGGTACAGGAAACAATTCACCATTCCTAAGGATCTGCAGCAGGAAGATCTCGTGATCTTGTTAGGTAAAATCGATGACAGCGATAAGGCCTTTCTTAATGGTAAGCTGATAGGGTCAAGCTATGATCAATAGGATAAGAGGAGATATTACTTTGTGACCAAAGATCAGTTTAAGGCCGGTGTTATGAATACTTTGATTGTGTATGTCGAGGACCCGCAAGGCGAGGGCGGGATATACGAGGGACCCGTGGGGATCCTTAAACAGGTTGATTTTAGCAAGTATATTCGGTATAGGTAGCTAGAATAGGGGACTTGTTCTAATGCGATTGGTTTATGAAAAGAAGGGAGCTCACGGAAACTCAAATCGAAAACCTTATAGAACTGGTTAATGAGCTGCAGGGCAAGCTGAAAAAGAAGAATTTACAGCTAGCCGCATTGCGTGGACGCTCAACAATGCAAAACGTGCCATCAATCGTCTTCAGGGAATCGTGGCCTACCAGCGTGACCGCATCCTGAAACTGCTATGAAACCGATGTTATCGACAAAGAGCATTGACATTTTGGAACTGAATTTATCCCTCCTACTTTTCACCCGAATGGCATAATTTCGCTGGTATTCAGGTCTCAAACTTTCTAATTTTGTAACATTGGATCATAGCAATTTAAAAACGATGCCCTTTGTTACTCATTACGGCTTTGTTTTCATTCCGCGTTGATACTAAAACACCCACACCCACACCCTTGCCCCAACTCCCGCCTACGCGAAGCGCTTCGGACGGGCAAGCATAACTCATAACTTATAACTCATAACTGATTAGGGTACCGAATACGTTATTATGATGTTCGCTCAGGTTCATTGCCCAGAAGTACTGATGCCCGCGGAGCTTGATACCTACCTCGAGAATGGCTGGTTTCGAATGGGCCAGTCCATCTTTACGACAAATTTCCTAAACTTCAGGAACAACTATTATAGCGCTATCTGGCTTAGGATCGATCTGCTGAAATTCAGCGGTGACAAAACCCAACAGAAGCTCTTGAAAAAGAACAGCAGGTTTGAGAGCGTAATAAGAGAAGCTTTCATCAACGAAGAGAAAGAAAGTTTATACGCCAGGTATAAACAGAATATCGCGTTCGAAACATCAGCTTCACTGCGTCATTTGTTGTACGGAAAATCAAATCGTTCAATCTTTAATACGCACGAGGTTTGCATCTACGAAGGATCACGGCTGATTGCCGTAGGATTTTTTGATTTGGGTGCCGACAGTGCCGCAGGAATCACTTGTTTTTATGACCCTGACTACAAAAAGTTTAGCCTTGGAAAGCATTTGATCTACCTGAAGTTAGAATATTGTAAACAATCCGGCCTGTTACATTTCTATCCAGGGTATTTCGTTCCAGGTTATGCTTTTTTCGATTATAAGCTGACCATCGGGCGTTCAAATCTCGAGTATCTTCAACTTCGGACAAATCAATGGTCTTCCATTGAAGCGTTTACGCCGCGTGATATTCCATATCAGGTTATGAAGGACAGATTATTGCAGATGGGGCAGATGTTAACCGAACGTGGCTTTCGAAACAACCTGCTCAAATATGAGTTCTTCGACGCCAACCTCGTTCCTGAACTTATGGGTGCAGAGTTGTTCGACTTTCCGCTGGTTCTGTTTCTTGGTGAAAGCAATAGTGATCTTCCTGATCATATGGTAGTATTCGATGTTTGTGATCATGTCTTCCGTTTAATAAAATGCCGCGCGGTTTGGAAAACAAATTCTTCATCACCGTTGAGTGACACGTATTCATCGCAGGTATTAAAAACGGAGAAGGAGATCTTTTCAAGCGCAATGCCAGAGGAGATATACAACACACTTTCATCTGAGGGGAAATACCAATCATTCAGGACCGGTACATTCTAGTTTTGATAACCTCCAACACTCGGTTCCTCTTTCTCAACCCATTACTTAAACTTCGCTGTATGCTTTGGTATTCACTATAAAATTTACAATATGCGATCATGAGAAATAGGACGGATGCGATCTTTGCGCTGATAGCAGTAAATGCGATTTTTTACGTTGTCACTTATCTGGTACCCGGAATGGAGGGCCGAATGTTTGACGCATTGGCATTATACTTTCCGAAAAATGAAAATTTTGCGTGGTGGCAGTTCGTCACGAACATGTTCATGCATGGTGGCTTGATGCACATCCTTTTTAACATGTACGCGCTTTGGGCATTTGGCTCACCATTGGAGGTGATGTGGGGTAAGCAGCGATTTCTTCTTTTCTATTTTTTATCCGGAATAGGCGCTGGTGTGATTTATACGATCGTGAATTATTATCAATTTAATAATATCTACAATGAGCTGATAAGCATGGGTGTGTCGGCGTCGGATATCGAAAAGTTACTACAGACAGGCAAATATGATAGTTCTCTTGTTCCGGAGTCATTCAAAACCAGTCTTACTAATTTTTACTATTTGTATAGGACCCCTGCCGTTGGAGCATCGGGTGCGATCTATGGTGTATTAGTCGCTTTCGGAATCTCATTCCCTAATGCGAAGCTTGCGCTGATTTTCCTACCAGTACCGATCGCAGCAAAATATTTTATACCAATCCTTATTGCTCTCGATCTGTTTTCAGGAATAACAGGCGTCTCTATCTTTGGCGGAGGTATTGCTCATTTCGCGCACATTGGTGGGCGCTATCATTGGATTCCTATTGATGTGGTACTGGAGAAAAACTATACCGGCGCGATAATCAAAGGATGCCATCAACACTGCTTTCGACATTGGACATTGGACATTGGGCGCTGGACATTGAACTGAAAAGACAAGATTGATGGCAACCCAGCGTAACCCAGTTTATTGAATGCAGTTTATGTGCACGCGCGATTTCTGTGATCTGTATTGAGATCCCGCTTTGTTCCGAATTGAATGTCCAATTTCCAATGTCCAACTCCCAATGTCCATAGGAGTGCAGGAATGCAAAATCAAAACTTGAAGTCAAATGAAAATGAAGTCAGATTTTAGATTTGGAGTTTTTGATCGCGGTATCAATGCTTTTGGCAAATTTTGCAATCAATTCCTGACTTTCGTTGACCGCCTGAGCCAACCTTTTATTCGGAGCGTCTTAATAACTCATTCTATTTAGGATTTTGAGACAATTATGCGTTTCGCGAAGCTCTTTCAAAGGCAGCCTCATTTTATGAATGAAATCTTTTCGAGATTCAGATGCTTGTGCTTCACCATACATAAGACTGGGAGCTGTTCCCGACCTCACAATTTGATTGGCCAAGTGATTTGCTCCTTTATTATCAGGCAAAGAATCCACAATTTTTAGAATCAATACACTATAGTTAATGAGTCTTTTCGTCCAAATCAAATTTCATAGGATTGGAAATGGATCCAATAGTAATGAAAGATAAAATTATTTCACTGGCTGCGTCCGTCCGGAAATCCTGACTTTATTCGTTCACCCCTCCTCAATTGGACATTGGAAATTGGACATTGGGCGTTGGACATTAACCTGCACTACGGCAGCTAGTATTGAAAGGCAGTTTATGTATACACGGCAAATTTCTGTCTTCTGATTGAATATCTCGCTTCGATCTGGACTTTGAATGTCCAATGTCCAATTTCCAACTCCCAATGTCCATGGAATACACTAGCAAAGCCGAAATACCTGCATTTTTTCTGTAACCCCCGTCACTTTGGTGATCAAACAGGTGTAAACCTAATTTATATCACCATGAAAAATCTATGTATAACATTTGCCTCGGTCTTCTTTTTAGCCTTCATCGGCTCAGTGAATGCCCAGGAAAACCCTAAACTTTCTGATGCTGAAGTTGCATCAGTGGCTGTAGTCGCAAATCAAATTGACATCGCCTATGCGGAAATTGCAAAGGAGAAATCTAAAGACGCGGAGGTCGTCAAGTTTGCTGAGACAATGATACGCGATCATAATGCGGTGTTGGGTCAGGCTTCCGCACTGGTTAAAAAACTGGGTGTTACGCCTAAAGACAATGCCGTAAGTCAGCAATTGTTAGCCGGAGCAGACAAAACGAAAAAATCTCTTCGTTCTAAATCGGGAAAAGCGTTCGACAAGGACTACATCGACAATGAAGTCAGTTATCACAAAGCTGTAATCTCCACTGTTCAAAACGTGCTTATTCCGGAAACTGAAAACCAGGAATTGAAGGATTTACTTCAGGGAATTCTGCCCGCGCTGAATACACATTTATCTCACGCCGAAATGGTTCAAAAGGCGTTTAAGTAAAATCTTATTTGGTATGGCCCGCCTGAAGATACTTTTAATTGGATGCTTTCTTATGATCTTAATGCTTCAGTGTTCTCCATCCGGGAAGAAAGAAGGCACTACTGATGAGTATGAAATTGCTGATCCGCAAGAATCACAAGAACAGGTGGTCCATACCATTGAGATTAAACAAATGAAATTTTTTCCGGACACGTTAAATGTCCGCAAAGGAGATAAGGTAATTTGGATGAATAAAGATATTGTTGAGCACGATGTGACGGAGCTCACACGAAAGGAATGGGCATCATCAAAGCTGGCGACTGGCGCATCCTGGAGCTTGATCGTCACAAAGAGCGAAGATTACTATTGCAATCTGCACGTTGTGATGCGTGGAAAAATAATTGTCGAGGGGGATAAGCCTTCTAATGTTGTCGAATCTTCCATGATACCTATCTGCCGTTGATCGAACACCCTGCTCGATTTCAGTTCAAATAATAATCGGTCGAAAAAAGGTGCAGAGTAGTGCAGGTATTGCATGCTTACTGCTAATTTTAGGGAAAGTACCTTTCGATGGAGCTGAAATTGTATCAGGTAGATGCGTTTACCGACAAAGTTTTCTCAGGCAATCCCGCTGCAGTCTGTCCCCTTGATTCATGGTTGAAGGATGATCTTTTACAAAAGATTGCCATGGAAAACAATCTAGCCGAGACAGCATATTACGTGAAGAATGGTGACGCCTATGAAATCCGTTGGTTTACACCTACCATAGAAGTGGATCTCTGCGGACATGCAACACTTGCCTCGGCATACGTTTTATTCAATTATCAGAATTATCCAGGAAACACCATAAAGTTCCAGTCCCGGAGAAGCGGTGTTCTATCGGTTGAACGCGATGCTGACCTGCTTAAGTTGAACTTTCCTACAGATGTGTTCAATCGGGTTGATTTATCTTCAGAACTAAAAGCGTGCGTTGATAAAACGCCTGTCGAAGCGTACAAAGGCAAGACTGATTTCATGCTCGTCTTCGAAAGTGAGCGTGATATCAGGGACCTCAAACCAGTTCTCGATCAAATATCAATATTGCCAGGTCGCGGTCTTATTGTAACGGCGCCTGGTGACAACGTTGACTTCGTTTCAAGATTTTTCGGTCCACAATCTGGAATAAATGAAGATCCTGTTACGGGATCAGCTCACACCACTCTTACACCGTACTGGTCAAAAAGGCTTGGCAAAACTGAACTTACCGCGATGCAGTTGTCGCAACGGGTTGGCCACTTGAAATGCAAATTTCTTAATGAACGGGTGGAGATAAGTGGAAAAGGAAAGGCATACCTCATCGGCGAGATATTTGTCGAATGACTACTCCAGGGACTTCTGGTGTTTGAAAAAGAGTTGTGATACAGGAATGAGCATAAGCCCGGCTAAAGCAAACGCAACGAACGCAATTCTAAGGCTGAGCGCATGTGCGATATAGCCGATCATCGGCGGTCCGATTAGCATCCCAACAATACTATAGGAAGCAATAATTGAAATGGCAATGCCTGGTGAAAACTTCTTGGAAGCACCAGCAAGAAGGAATGTCATAGGAATAATAGATGCCGTGCCAAAGCCAACGAGACAAAATCCGATCATTGCTGGCCAGAAGTAAGGAAATATCACGGCCAACGCTATCCCGGTGAAAACAAGCGAAGCGCTCCCGATGTACATCTTCGCCATACCAAATTCTTCGATCATTCGGTCGGAGGCGAAACGGGACAACGCCATGAATATCATAAAAATGAGATATCCAAGAGTGAACAGGTCTACGCTGACGACCTCTCGGAAGTAAACGCCACTCCAATCAAACATTCCACCCTCGCATATCGCGGCAAAAAATGCAAGCAAACCAAGGTAAACGATGTAAGGATCAGGTTTCTTAAGTCCTGGTTTGTTAGGGGATGATGCACGGTCATTTCTCAAAAGGAACCGATATGAATAAAAGGTTGTGATAAGAGTTAAAATGCCGACAATGAGGAGGTGAGTACTCATTGACACTTTAATTGCTACGAGCAATGTTGAGATCCCTACGCCTGCAATCCCGCCGGTGCTCCACAAACCGTGGAAAGAACCATTGATCTTGCGCTCAAATTTTTTCTGCAGTGCAATAGCCTGTGTGTTGACAGATATGCTCATGATCCGCATGCTGAAGGAGAAAAGGCAGATCGAAGGCACGAGCATGAATGTGCTGGTTGAAAAACCGATCAGAGATAAAGATATACCGAGTAGGATGAAGGCCACGGTCATCGGTTTCCGGCTGTCATATTTTGAAATAAGCCAGCCTGAAAGTGGCAGTCCTAAAAGAGAACTGATGGGCATACACAGCAGTATCGTTCCAAGTTCAGCTTCATTGTAACCGAAATCAGTTTTTATAGTAGGAATTCTCGACGCCCACGTTGAAAAACAAACTCCGGAAAGGAAAAAGAATACACTGAGAAAAATCCGTTCTCTCTCTTTCGACTCCGCTGCAATCCCGACTGGATACCCTTCTGAAACCAATGTAGTTCGACGTTTAAAAAATATTTAGTTATGTCTATTGCTCAATTTTGATTCCTGGCTAGTGAAGAAAGTAATCGATAAATCTCAATCTCATTTTATCGTCCTCCCGTCAATCAGGTGAGGTACCTGTTTTTTTGTCGGTCACTTTCTTTCCCGAAAGATAGTGAGTCTTCGTGCTGTTTGCAGATAGTATGATGGTATTGTTACGTACAGTGAGTCCATTCCTGAAGTGTTTATCGGTTGATTCTTAACATGAAAGGACGCACTGCAAACGTTGACACGGCCAACCGGAAGGTTTACACTACGCTTCACGGAAATGAAACTGTAGAAGGTACGTGGGGCGGGGATGGCTACGATGGTTTTTTGTGACAAAGTTACAGGTTCAGCGAAATTAGTTGTTTGCACACTCTTGGCAAAACTCCGTTACAGACTTGTGGTTGGAACAAATTTGGGTACACCCTTTTTTACTTGCCGCTGATGTAAAGAAGTTTTTGTTTGACTTCGTCCTGGGCTACCTTCATTTGTTGCTCACCTTTACCTATGACAAAAGCATTATTATGCTATGTATTTGTTTTTGCCTCGGCCAAACTTCTCTGTGCTCAGGTGCCGGCCGATACGATAGGAGGTCCTAAGATTCTGAACGTTTTTCAAAACGTCGACTCTGTTGGGCTATACGATAAGTTTGAGGCCAGGCTAACCATCAAAGCCCGATTTCTTAATCCTTTTGATCCTGATGATATTGATATAATGGTGACGTTTACATCGCCGTCGGGAAAGAAATGGAATATCCCTGGCTTCTATCAGTATACATTTGGTACAATGTGGAAGGTGAGGTTCTCTCCCGATGAAATAGGGAAATGGAAATATCAGGTCAAGGTTCGGGACAAATCAGGAATAGGCATCGGCGAAGAAAAACCTTTTAAGGTCGTCGCGTCAAAATACAAGGGCCCGGTAAGGATTGCTTCAAACAAACGTTATCTCGAATACAAAAATGGCTCGCCTTATTACGGTGTAGGATTGTGGTACAATGGCAGGATAACAAAGGAAAACCTCGATGACCTTAAGAGCAAAGGGGTAAACTTTATCAGCAACTTCATTACACCTATTGAGACAATGGGAAGTGGAGTCGGAAGGTATGACCAGGACATGTGTATGCGGATTGACGACATGTTTGAATTATGCGAAGAGAGGGAAATACTGATCAGCCTCAATCTTTGGTTCCATTCATTTCTATCCGAAACAGTTTGGGGTGGATTCAATATCCGGTGGCATACCAATCCTTATCAGCACATCACAACAGCAAAAGAATTTTACAGGAGTCCTGAAGCGTGGAAGTACCAGGAAAAATTGTACCGCTATTTTATTGCCCGCTGGGGATACAGCAGGTCTCTTGCCATATGGTTTATTGTGGATGAGATCAACGGAACAGATGGATGGGTGTCTGGTGATAGTGTGATCGCCAGTCAGTGGACGAAAAAAGTGCACGACTATTTCAAAGCTCACGATCCTTATAACCATCCAACTACCGGTACGCGCAGCGGTGGTATGAAGGAATTTTTCCACGAAGGCTATCAGGCTACAGATATCGCCGCACGGGAGATCTACGAGGCGCAGGGTTTTCCAATCACGAAAGCGGGAACCCTGGACTCCGCAGACGTCCATCCTTTACGTTATAGCTATAATAACTACGCCGATCAGATTAAGAAGCTTTGGGATGGATATGGAAAGCCAGTCATCATTGGTGAGACGGGATGGGATCATACGTACTATGAGCCGGGCATGCCGGGATATTTGGCAATGCATCACAATGTGCTTTGGGTTTCATTGGCTACAGGAACATCTATGACACCGTTTTGGTGGGCCTTCAGCGGAAGAATGAATGATATTATCGTTTCGAATCAATTGTTGAGTATACGAAAGTTTAGCGATAACATTCCATTTTCCAAACTCACTAACCTCTCACGTATTAACGTTAGCATCGCCGATGGGGACGGATTTGGAATGCAGAGCGATAAGCTGATTTACGGCTGGGTGGTCAATCCCAAAACCGATGTAGCCGGCGACAAGGTAAAGATCACTGCGGCAAAAAATGGAAGATATAAGTTGAGATTGTTTCACACCTGGAGAGGTGAGTTCATCAGTGAAAATCAAATAACGGCAAGCGACAACACTCTTTCATTTTCAATCCCCTCGCTAAAAACAAAAGAAGGCCACGCTAACTATATAGGCCAGGACGTAGCATTCATACTGGAAGCAGTGCCAGAAGCACCGGCTGCCAAGAAAAAGCTGACCGTAGGATTCGCGAGCAGATACGCTGATTAAAGACACCAAACAATCCTGCAATCTCAAGAATCCTATCGAATCTACGGTCGATTCGCGCTTTTGTTGCTAGGCAATTTCACCAACGACCTTTCTCATTTTTTCAAGGCCTGTTTTTGCAACCTGAAGCGGATCTTGCGCCCAATACTCACGGTTGAATAACTCAAGCGAAAGAATTTTAGGACCTTTCATGTTCTTCAGATCAGTCAACACCTGTTTGAGCGGAGCGACGCCATCACCGGGATAGATGCGATCCTTGTCCTCAAGCTTTTCACGAGGTATAGTGTCTGGATAGTCATTCATGTGGAAAATCTCAACGAGACCTCCGTCGATCATTTTGAGTCCTTCAAATCCCGAGCCGCCACGATGAAGGTGATAGACATCTGCAAGTATTCGGACACCCGGGTCGTTTGCAACAGCTGCGGCCATGAGAACTTGTCCTAAATGAAAGAACCGTGACGCGCCCCAGAATTCCAGAAGTGGTGTGACACCTGTCTTACGTCCGAGGGCAACAAGAGCGGCAAACCGTTCACCAACTTTAAACATGTCCAGCGTATCCGTTGGTTTTACACCTGCCGAAGGAGCAGCAATTCTCGGGCAGCCCAATGCCGCCAACATTTCCATTTCTTCCTCCATCTGTTTAAATCCTGCCTTGCGCTGTTCCTCATCATCGACCATCCACGGTGCGAATCCAATTGCATCTACAACAGGAAGTTTGCTGTCATCCAACAGCTTCTTTAGTGCTTTTAAAGTGCCGCCTTTGGTTACATATTCCTTTATGTCTCCAATCCAAAGTTCAATGCAATCATAACCAGCACGGGCCCCGATGTCGATATATTTTTCAACGCCTAACTTTTGCCCCATGATGGTGCTCGTGTTAAGCGATAACCGGAACTTCTCCGTGTTTTTCTTAGGCCCCTTACCGAATGCCAAGGGTCCGATCATGGATAATCCAGCAGTTGCGGTTGCAGTCTTAAGTACATTGCGCCGGTTCATAAGCATAATATTGTTTGAGGAATTTTTAGACCAGTAAGTAAAGATAGGAAATCTTACCTTCCCCCTGACTGGATTAGTATAAATGGTACCTGGGTACCTGGCTACCTGGCTACCTAGGGACCTAGCTACCCAGGTAGCTGGAAACATCCGTTGAAAAAGTTCAGGAAAATCCATAACTAACAACCCCGAAAAGAAAAACTCAAGTGCCTTTCGCGGAAGAAAAAATAAAAACAATCTAATATGGCTGATCAAAAAACATTAAGGGTTCTCGTCGTGGGTTGCGGAAACATGGGCGCATCGCACGCGACCGCATACCACCTCCTGGACGGTGTAGAGATCTGTGGCCTGGTGTCACCAGGAAAAAGTAAGGAAGTACTTAATACAAAATTAGGTGGAGGATATACGCTATATAATGATTTTGAGGACGCGTTGAATACGACTAAACCGGATGCGGTTTGTATATCTACATATCCGGACACTCACGAGAGTTATGCCATCAAATCATTTGAAAAAGGTTGCCATGTCTTTATCGAAAAACCATTAGCTGATTCTGTCAAAGGTGCGGAACGAGTACAAAAGGCGGCAAAAAAAGCGAAGAAAAAATTAGTAGTGGGTTATATTCTCCGACATCATCCATCATGGGAACGTTTCGTGCAATTGTCGCATGAACTAGGCAAGCCGTTGGTAATGCGGATGAACCTTAATCAACAAAGTCATGGCTATATGTGGACTGTGCACCGTAATCTGATGAAGAGCCTTAGCCCTATCGTTGACTGTGGTGTACACTATATTGATGTAATGTGTCAGATGACCCGCTCGAAACCCGTGCAGGTTAGTGCTATCGGTGCGCGCCTTACCGAGGAGATTCCAGCAGGTAACTATAATTATGGCCAGCTTCAAATCCGTTTTGAGGATGGCTCAGTAGGATGGTATGAAGCAGGCTGGGGTCCGATGATCAGCGAGACGGCTTTTTTTGTCAAGGACGTTGTCGGTCCAAAGGGATGTGTTTCAATTGTGGCAAAGGATGCCGGCGGATCGGGGAAATCCGATTCCATAGAAGCACACACCAAAACAGAATCATTGAGATTCCATCATGCCGACCTTGATAAGAACGATCAGTTTGTGAAAACTGATACCTGGATCAACTTGCAGGATGAGCCTGATCACCAGGAGTTATGCAATCGCGAGCAGCGTTTCTTTTTAAAAGCAATTAAAGAAGATATTGATCTCACGGATCATGTCGAAGATGCCGTGAACAGCCTGCGAATTGCATTTGCATGTGATGAGTCTGTCCGTACAGGAAAAGTTGTTAAGCTGAAATAGCAACTTCAGGGTTTGAATACCACAGGTTGGGTCCATGCCATCTCGACGTCAGCATCCTTAAATGGATTTTCCTTTATTCTATCGGACGTAATACGCGCCCGAACAAACAGGTACTGATCGGTAAGGTCAAATGACGCCTCAGTTGCCGAGAGGGATTTCAGTACACGTGACTTTTCTTCGCCTTTCGCCACGCCGACGAAATCAATTGTGTATTTGACATTGTCGGATGGGTCGATCTTAATTTTTAGGGTGTTATTCTTCAAGGTCACTTCCGTGAGCGTTACGCCGGTTGACGCGTAAAAATCCCCATTTTCCAATGCGGATGATAAGCGATGCTGGTTTTAACGAGTCGGTATAGACCATTACCCATCCTCTGCCTGCGTTGCTGTAAGCGGAACCGACCTGATGATAATTGTGGCTATCGTCAGTAGCCAGGCCATACATGAGCGGCTGATTTCTGTTGCTATAAGCTATATTGATCATGTCCCACATTTGTTCGGTTCCCGGTCGCAAGCTATCGCCGTAATTGTTAACCATAGGATGCCCATTATAAACTTCGAAGAAGCGTTCGCCGCGAAGATCGATGAGGTCCTGAATGGAAATCGCGAAGAAAAAATTCGGATGGTTAATGTGCGGGAACATCGGTACACCTGTCTTCTTTCGCTGCTCAAGAACGGCGTCTACATTCCGCTGCATCACGTTAGAGACACTTTCACCGCCCTGAGGTTCTATTCTTTCTTTGACATTTGTGACGTTGATGTGAATGGGTTTGCCTTCGAACTTGTCGCTAATCTCCTCGGATTGTATGATCAGGAATTTATCATCCTCGAATAGCGGTTTGTATTCTACGTATGTTTTGAGTTTTACCAGAATACGTCCAGAATCCATCTTATGCGTCACCCATTGGCTGTCGTATTTTGCAAGGTATTTTTGAAACCCCTCTTCGTAGATCCGGCTATTGATCACTTTTATCCATTTTTCGTCTTCCGCCAGGATATTGTGATCCGATAATCCAACGAAATTATAGCCATGGGATTTGTACCAGTCCATGATCATTTCAGGGAACTCGTCGCCGTCGCTCCAGTAGGAATGGGTATGAAGATTTCCCTTATACCACCTACGGCTGTCAGATTCCGAATCGCGACAGCCAAAAACTGAAACAATGCAAAGGAGAAAGAGGAATTTGAAGGTTCGAGTCACGGGAGAGTAGTTTACTAAAATTACAAATCTTTTGCAGTGGGTGAAAATAAAAAAGCCTTCACGTGAGTGAAGGCTTTTCTTAATAATATGTTCTTTTTGACTTAGAAACGGAAGATTGAAGTCTCGCCAGCCGTTGCTGATTTCGAAAGTCGCACCGCTGAAATTCTTGATAGAATAAAGCTGAGCGTAGTCACCAGAAACTTCTTTGCTGCTGTCGTGAACGAGGTTGTTGTGAGCATCGTAGATCTTCACGCCAACTGTGCTATTACCGTTGATTACAGACAATACGAATTTACCGTCTGCTGCAGCCTTAGATACATGCACATTCTTAACGAACTGCTGAAGGCTGATAGTTGAACTTTTCAGACTTTGTTCCAGCTGCGTCAACCAATTCTACAGTGTACTGGCCAGACTGAAGACCAGAGAAGTTCAACGGGAGGATGAATCCTTCGTTGCTGTTTCTTGTCTCAGTGAATACAACTTTAGAAGCTGCGTTATAAACGCTCAATTTTACCTTTCCAGCTGTTTCTGTCTTGTAAATAACCTTAACGACTTCAGAGCCTTTTACTGCTACAACTGCCATTTTGGTGCTGCCCGGTTCTTCTTTTCCAACTGCCGCTACTGCTGCACCGATAACGAAAAGTGCTGCGAAGTAAAGTGATTTTGTTTTCATAACTAGTGTTTGTCTATGTTTGTTTGTTTTGATAATACAAATATACGGGGGGTGTAGAGCACAGGCCGAAAGTTGTAAGGAAACCGTATTTAATTTGTTAAATAACGTTTGCGGAAAATTGTTGAGTGAAATCATCAAAAAGTATGGCCTAAAGCCGCCTGCAAACGCGCTCCTCTTGAACAATTTTTATTACAACGTTTGCGCCGGGGTGCAAATTTGGCCTTAAGCAAAACCATGGCGCTGCGTTCCCGTTATATCCATGGTTTTAAAGGAAAATCGAAGAGTAAATTGGGATAGATATCCACATTCAACCCTCAAAATTCCTCATTTCGGCCGCAAAAATGGCGGTTCCTAAAATTGGTATCATTTTTTCTATCTACTAAAGGAGAAAAGTCTAACATGATGAAAAGCTTTACAAAAAAGCTGGTTACCTAAGTAGCGTTCATTACCGGTTGTATCGTATTTGTTTCCTGTAGCAGGAACCTCTCGAAACTCCACAACCTGAATGATGCGACTGTAATAAGAATTGACTCTTCTGCTTTAGAGCCCGCACCCGTCACGGTTAGCAAATCCTTTAATATCGACACGCTATCATATGGATATAAAAGCCGCTCCCTGGTGGTAGCAGGTAATCCGTATTTTTCAAAACGTGTGACCATGAAGATCAGCCCTTCTATAGGAGTAAGGCGTATCAAACGCAGTGGCTATTCGATCAGGCTCCTTCTTCTCTATATTATAGTGTGATCAATACGCTGAAAAATGCCGACAAGTTTGGATTGATCCCCGAGGATTATGACGTGGCGTCGATAGAGCACCGACTCAATACTGTATATAAGGACAAATCAGGTTCGATGACTGAGATAGCGGACCTTGATATCCACATCACCGAAATGTACTTTTTGTTCACCTCGCACCTGCTGGAAGGCAAAGTGCGTAGCGTAGGAAATGGACGGAACGTTTGGAAGCGCCAGGCAAAAACCCCTGCAATGACAGACGTAGACTTGCTTCTGGCAACCACAAACTCAATACAGTTCGAGGAGGGACTTCAAAAGTTACAACCTGCGGATGTACAGTACGCTCGATTACAAAAAGCCCTGGTTCATTACCAGTCATTAGCAAAGTCGGAACACGCGCACCTCCCCGCTATTAGCGTACCTCGTAAAATAGCACCAATAGAGAGTAGCCCGGCGATACCATTAATCCGCAAGAAGCTAAGCCTATTGGATCTTAAGGTTTACCCAATGCCTGTTGATTCCGCTACGGGAACTATGGATTCGTTGTATTACGATCCCGACTCTTGTGTATGCTATCAAACTTTTCCAGCTGCGTCATGGATTGGAGCCCGATGGTATTATCGGCGATAAAACATTAAAGTTCCTTAACCAGTCATTCAAGGAAATGGCAGATGTGATTGCCATCAATCTGGATCGTATGCGTTGGAATTCCGGCACATTATGGTGACAATTACATTCTTGTCAACGTGCCCGAATACAAATTGCGCGTGTATGAAAATCATAAGCCGGAACTGGAAATGAAGGTAATCGTGGGCTCTGCTCAGACTGCAACACCTATCTTCACTGATGTGCTGGAGCACATTGTGTTTAGTCCGACGTGGACAGTACCCGTGAGTATTATCAAAGGAGAGATAATTCCTAATCTGAAAGCTAATCCGGAACACTATTCAAATAAGAACTATGCGTTCTTTAAGAACGATGTGGAAATTGATCCTGCCTACGAACCATGGGACAGCGTCGCTTTGAACCCTTATGAATACAGAGTGGTACAGAGCCCCGGACCCGATAATTCGTTAGGCCAGGTCAAGTTTATGATGCCAAACAACCTGAGCGTGTATCTGCACGATACTCCCAATCACCGTCTGTTCTCTAAGGACTACAGGGCATTGAGCCATGGCTGTGTAAGGCTCGCTGAACCTGCTCGATTTGCGGAATATTTGTTGCGTGATCAGAAAGGATGGACAGCGGAAAGGATAACTAAAGCGATGAATAGTCCAACACCAACTACTATTCTTTTAAAGAAACACTACGACGTTCATATCGAATATCGTACGGCATGGGTGGATGACGATGGTGCATTAAACCTCCGGGAAGACATATATGGTCATGACAGGGTTCAGCTTTCACAGTTAGTACCGGTTGTCAAGACTCCATCTACCTTGGTCGGAATGGAGTAATTATTAAATCAGTTGCCTATGTGGGAAGATGCGAATATTGGCGCGAAAAGGTTCTCAGGATTTAAGTAGGCAGACGTGCTGAGGTAAGCGCTGTCATCGTAGTAGGCGAATATCACCGTGTGATTCTTAATCGTGTCAATTATCCTTTTACTAATTCCGTTTGGAAGCGCCGGACATCCCTGGCTTCTTCCCAACCTTCCATATTTTTTTATCCAGTTTTCGCTCACATAATCTGCATCATGCATGACGACTGCGCGCTCGCGAAGCTTATCGTTATAACCTTTTTCCACTCCGTCAAGCTTTAAACTATAACCATTGCTTCCCACATAGGTTTCAGCAGTTACATAAAATCCAAGGCTGCTTTGATTGGAGTGGACTGTATTCGAAAATGATTTTGCCATCACCTCCCCTGTGTTCTTTCCGTGGCTCACGTAGGTATGGAATTTCACGGCGAGATTTTTTAGGTCTATCGTATAGAATCTTTTTGAATTGCTCGATTTCGTAAAATCGATAATGGTAAGAAGTCCTTTGTCATTCAGCTTGCCCTCACGCAATAATGAAAGGTAGCCGGTCATTCCATACTTGAATGCTTCAAACGATAGTTCATATTTCTGAAGATCTATCGCATCGTACAAACGGCTCAATGAATCCACAAAAGTTGTAGGCGTCAATTCTTTTAAAGCAGGGATTGTTTCGGCATGTTGTACAACGGCAACCCTGTCGCTGGTCAAAGCGCTGTCAGTCACTGCCAAAGGAAGATGACTTGAAAAAAGCAACAAAAGAAGAGAGGACAATTGCTCCATAGCGAATAGGAACTTCGAATTACCTGCTTTGAGCTGAAAAAAAGTATTCAGACCGAATTAAAAAAGCACTTCGGACGATCGATGACTGAGAGGGGAGATGAATGGCCGATTTAGACCGTTGAAATCAGAAATCGGTGTTCGCCTGCTTAAGGTCTATTTCCTGGATCCAAATATTCCTGTACAGGACATCGTGCCCTTCGGCTTGAAGTTTCAGGCCGCCGGGTGTATCAGTTATTCCTTTGCCTTTATCGTTTCCACCATCAAGGCCGGAATTTGGGCCGCCCCAAACCTGGTTGATGATCTGGTTCTTGTGCGCCTTGACGCCGTTAAAGTACACTGTCACCATTGCTTTCTCTACAAGTTGGCCATCTTTGAAACGTGCTGCTCTGAAGACTATGTCATAAGCATTCCATTTTCCCAGGCCATTGTATAAATGATAAGGCGATTCCGTTTCGTTTATCACTGCTCCCAATCCATGTTTGGTAGTGTCGCCGTCGAGTACCTGTATTTCATAACGATTCTGTAGATAGACGCCGCTGTTGCCTCCTTTATTAACGATGAGAAATTCTACGTGCGCACGAAAGTCCCGAAACTCTTTCTTTGGTCACTATATCAGCGCTTCCGTATTTCCCTCCCGCCGCCGCAGGATCGTTCGAGTTCACAACGGTCCCGTTATCCACAGGATCTTTTTCAATTGCCCATTTTATTGGCAGTGTTGCTGCCAGCCTTGGACCCTTCCAATACGTCCAGTTAGCATCCAGCATCTCCTTAGTCCCGTCAAAATATAAAACCGCGCCCGCAGGAGGCTTGGTGCCTACACCAACTTGTGCGTTGGTTTCTGTTATGCACGCGATGAACGTTAAAAGGAAACAACTTGCAATAGTCCGGTTGAAGATGATGCTATGAAATTTCATGTTTGTGTTTTTATGGAGCTCAAACAAATATATCTTTTATCCACATCACATGAAATGCCGAATAAATCGCCAGCCGACCAATTATCAGGTCAGTGTATCCTTCACTCCTTTGATAGCATACGTCAATAGGACCACTCCGGAATTATAGACTTTTGTATCGGTCAATGTAAGGTCAACTTGTCGGCTGCTTCGTTCGAATAGACGAATACCCCTCCCTAACAATACAGGGTTCAGTTTGATGATCAATGAATCGATTAGCCCATTGTCCAGCAGACTGGATGCAAAAATGCCCCCTCCACACAAGTAGATGGGTTTACCCTCAGTGTTCTTAAGATCCTTGATAAATGAAACTGAATCACCTCGAACAATGGTAAGCCGGTCATCAATGGGTGCATCGATCTCTATGGACTGTGAGAATACGTAGTTCTTCATTGCTGGATAGGGAGCCATCCCCGGTTTGAGTCCGAAGCCATAACCGAACTCGTATGTTGATTTACCCATCAGAACGGTATCGTAGTTTTTAAGGCTTTCAAGATAATCGGGAATATGATCGCCATCCGCAAGAAAGCCGCCAATTGATCCGTCTTCCTGGCAAATAAAATTGTCTAGCGTGGTGCCCACGTGATAGATGAGTTTTCTCATGAGAATGAATTGAAAGGTTGCAATGAGTGTGGGCACGGGTGGGTGTGTGGGACAGCTGCAAGCTTGCAAGCTACTAGCTACAACGCTCGAAAGCCTAACGCTAGCAAGAGTAATGGCTTGCAGCTTGAGCTTCTTGAACGCTTGCGGCCTGAAACCTAGCCAATAACACAATGCTTGAAGCCTCACTCAAACCAGCATAATGTTTAACTTTGAACCCATTCAAAAATAACAGTATGGCTAAATTCATTGAGCTCACGGTTTCCGAAGAGTTTGAAACAAAAACTGAGCTGATCAACATCGCAAACATCGGCAGAGTATTCCCCAGCCCGCAAAGTGACGCGCGCACCATTGTTGAATTGAACTATCAAAGTGTCAACGACTCGCCCGTTTACCTGGAGGTTGAAATGCGATACGAAATCTTGCGTCAAACGCTGCTGAGTCAGTCGTGAGATGAATTAAGTCAGATCCCACGCTTTGCGATACTTCCTGGACAACAGTCCATTTGCTTCCTTGTCGTCAATGAATTTTTCTTTTTCATTATTCCAGTTAAGCTTCCTTCCAAGACGCCACGAAATGACGGCGAGGTGCATCGGCAATGTCATATCTCTCACGTAAGCGAGATTTGATTCCGGTTGAGTTCTTGCTTTTACAGCGTTTACAAAATTTTGTTGATGGCCTGGTGATCGTTGAAGCGTTGTGGGAATTTCGGCGATATCCGAAACCGTTTCACCATTAATTGTTATTGAACGTGTATTGTAATCACAGATGAGTGTTCCTTTATCGCCTTCAAAGTAAGCACCAATTCCTCGCTCGGCGGCGCCAGGTACATCAGGAGGTTGTGTCGTCCAATACAATTTCAAATTATCGAACTCGTAGTCTGCATCAAGCCATTTGGGAGCATCTGCTATCCCATCCGTCTTTTCGCCTTTGGCCACTGACGCTCTTTAGTCCTTTCGGCTGTATCGCCCACCATACAACGTCTGCGATGTGACACCAGAAATCGGCAAATACGCCGCCGGAATAATCGAGGAAGTAGCGATAGTTGAGGTGGCACCGTTCCGCCATGAAATCGACGTACGGAGCCGGACCAAGCCACATGTCCCAGTTCAACGTTTTCGGTGGCGTCTGCACTGCGGGACGTCCCATGCCCGGAGAAAATCCAGTCTTCCACAGGCGAACCGTATGTACTTTTCCGATTGCTCCCGCCTGGATGATCTCTACCGTACGATGATAGTTGTCTCCCGCGTGGATCTGAGTGCCGAGTTGAAAGATCCTTTTGTGTTTGTTCAAGTTCTTGAGCAAGACCTGTCCTTCTTTAACATCATAACGTCAACGGTTTTTCTCCATACACATCTTTACCTGCCTGAAACGCGAGCATTGCAATTTGCGCATGCCAATGATCGGGCGTGGCGATAGTAACAGCGTCTATGTCTTTTCGATCGAGAATATGCCGGAAGTCTTCATAACCCTTAGCCTGGGTGCCAGGCTGAAGGTCCTTAAGGTCTTTAAAGTGCCATTAAGGTGATCCTGGTCTAAATCGCACAGTGCGACAATGTCAACATCTGGCAACGCAGCGAACCATTTCATATGCTGATTTCCCATTCCACCCAATCCGATGTGTGCTATCCGCAGCCTGTCGCTTGGCGCCCCTTTCGAAATCAAAGAAGGAAGTAAGGTGAGGCCAAGGGCACCGATCGCACCTTGTTTTAGGAATTCGCGTCTGTTTAGAAGTGAGGTCATTGTAGTAAGGTAGTGTTTGAATAGATCTTCGACAGTTCTAAGCTATTTAAATTTGATTCCAAATTCCACCACGTATCTGATATCATGGTGAATGGAAGCATTTCAATTCTTGATTGGGCAATATCCGGGATTTTAGGTGACGTCGAAAGATGGTTTCTACAGCATTACAAGGTTTTCCATCTTTGCCAGTAGAAATATTTTGAAATTCATTCCATTGTTTACCGCACTTGTGACCTCGATCCGTCCGCCTAACGCGGCGACCTGTGTTTTTACCAGATATAATCCAAGACCCTTGCCTTCAACGTGCGTATGGAATCGATTGTACAACTTGAATAACTTGTCTTCGTATTTGTCCAGGTTAATACCTAATCCATTGTCGGAAACATTGAGACATACAAACTCGCCCTGACGTTCGGTGCCGATGTGAATGACAGGGTTTCTTCCGGGATATCGGTACTTTATTGAATTGCTCACAAGATTCATCAGGATACTGTCGATATACGGCTTAACACTGCAGATAACATCGACAGCTGAAAAATCTTCATTGATCTGCGCTCCCGTTTCGTCGATCTCTCTTTGAAGATTGGTTCTCACCAATTCCATCTCTTTATGAAGGTCAATTTCGGTAATGACACTGGTATTGTTCTTTCGTATTTCCAGTATCTTATTCAGATCTTTTACTACGCCGTCCAACTCCTTTGTGGTCAGAACCAATTTTTCCAGGATGGTCTTTTCTTCTTCAGGTGAATCACAAATCTTTAGCACTTGACCCAGGCCAAGTATCCTGGCAACGGGCGCTCTGAGATTATGCGCCGAGATGTACGCAAATTGTTCAAGCTGATGATTGTGCGCCAATAACTCTTTTGTTCTTTTCTCGACTTCCATCTCCAGATTTTCATTGTGACTGAGGATTTCCTCGTTCTTTCTTTCGATGATCCTGCTGGCCTCTTCAAGCTTTTTTTTTTGCGCCTGAAGCATATCACGTTGGGTCGCTGTTTCCTCCTGACCATGGATCAGTTCTTCGTTCTGGAGTTTAATTTCTTTTTCCTGCCGGGCCAGTGCTTCATTCATTTCTTTTAATTCATGCGTACGCTGACTCACGAGGTTCTCCAGTCTGATTTTCTGCTGCTCGATACTGCTCACACGCAGGTAGTATATAGAAACGATAATGAGGACGGAAAGACCCATGACCAGGGCGCGAAACCATATTGTCTTCCACCAGGGAGGCAGTACATGAATGACCAGTGAGGTTCCTTCTTCATTCCAGATTCCGTCGTTGTTCGACGCCTTGACGCGAAAGGTGTAGGTTCCGGGATCAAGGTTTGTGAACGTTGCAAAACGTTGATCGCCCACATAATTCCATTCCGGATCAAATCCTTCCAGCATATAGGCATATCGATTTTTATAGCTTGCTGTAAAATTGATTCCGACATAATGAATCGAAAAAAATGTTTGTTTGTCGTTCAATGAAATTTCCCTTGTTTGAGTGATTGATTGCTTCAGGATACCATCCATTCCATACGGTTTTACAGATTGGTTGAAGATCTTCAAGTCGGTTATGTATACAAATGGTTTGTCTGAGTTGATGCTGAGGCTATCAGGGTAAAAAGCATTGATCCCTTTGCCACCTACGAATAGCTGACCGTCGTCAGACTTGAAAAATGCTTTCCTCCTGAATTCCTGCGTAAGCAGTCCATCACTTTCGTCATAGGTCTTGAATGTCTTGCTTTCAGGATTAAAAACACACAGCCCATGGGTTGTTCCAAGCCACAGGTTTCCATTGTCGTCTTCAAGGATATGCTGAATGATATTGACAGGAAGGCCATGTTGGGTAGTGTATGTCACGAACGTTGAATCGCTTACCTTTTGATGGAGGCCCGCAAATGATCCTATCCACAACCGACCCTTGCTATCTTCGAATATACAGTTGATCCGGTCGCTAACTTCGGCCGTATCGTTAGTGACAGAGAAGCGTTTGAAGGATTTTAACTTTAGGTCGAACTGGCTGAGGCCACTATACGATCCCAACCAGATATTTCCCTTTGCTGTCCTCAAACCCAGTGCGAAGGAGTTGGTCTCCTTCGTGCTTTATTTCAACGACATTTTCAAATTCTCCCTTTTGAATGTCTTTGAGAATATAGACTCCATTAAAAGTACATATCAGCAACTCCCCCGTAGCTTGAAGACTCGACGATTTCGAAAACATTTGGATTAGAAAGACTGTTTGAACGACTCTGATCAGGTAAAAAGCGCCTGAACTTCATAGTAGACTTCATTGAAAAGTGTTAGTCCACCGTTCCAATGACCGACCCAGATACGATGTTTGCTGTCTTCAAAGAGACAATTGATCGCATTACTGCTCAAACTGAAATTGTCATCTGGGTCATGCCTGAAATAATGGATACGGTTTTTATCATTCATCACTATGCCGCCTTCTGTTCCTATCCAGACTCTGCCCTTGGAGTCCTTCAATATCGCATTTACTAGATCGCTTGTTCAGGGTATGTCCACCTCTGAAAATTTCTCCTCCATGTCATCGAGCAGACAAATGCCTTTAGCATAGGACCCTATCCAAATTCTGCCGTGACTATCTTTATGTAAAGACCAGATGGAATTATTGATGAGAGAGTTTGGGTCGTTCGTGTCTGATGTGAAATTTGAAAATACTTCGTTGCGGACATCAAGGCGGCTTAGTCCACCGTTTTCAGTAGCTATCCACAAATAAGAACCATCGATACATATGTCCATGATTTCATTAACAGGCAACTTGTTGGGAGAACCCTTGCGTTCGGCGGTATAGTTTTTGTATTCGTTCGTTGTCGGATTCAAGTTAGATAGTCCACTTCGTGTGGCAATCCAGATCGTCCCGTCGCTGCCACGAAGAATCTTTTCGATATAATTTCCAGGCACACTGTTTTTGTTCGCTGGATTGTGTTCAAAATGCTGAGTCTTGTTGGTTTTATAATTCCATTTGTAAAGGCCATTAAGCCGTGTCCCCAACCAGAATTCATCCTGCGAATCCTGAAGTATGCTATAGATAGCATCCGTCGTCTCGAATAAAGGAAAATTCTTCCAGCCGCCGGTGTTGTGATCTAATCTTGCGACAAATGACTTTGAATTAAGAACGCCACCGATCCAAATATTGTGATCGGAATCCTCTATGATGCGCATAACCTGGCAATGCTGAATCGAATAGTCAGGCACGCGGTGAAAAAGATCCTGGGTACGATCATAGATATGCAGACCCGAATTGAGAGTGGATATCCATAACGTGCCGCGGCTATCTTCGAAGATCGACTGTATTTTGTTCTTCAAAAGGGACGTGCTGTCGCCTTCGACGTTACGGTAAATTTTGAAGTCATATCCGTCAAAACGGTTCAATCCGTCATCAGTGCCTACCCATAGAAAACCATACGAATCTTCAAGGATGGCCGTAACATTTGAATTTGATAGTTCTGTATTAGCCTCAATTCTACCAAATTTGAATTTTTTTCGGATCTTCTGCGCAAATCCAACGTGGTCGGCGCAACTTAACAGGACGAAGAGGAAAAAGGGTAGAACCCTATACATGAGTAGAGCTGTTATATTTAGAGTGGATCGCCTTCAAGATAGAAAAATTAGTTAACACGACGTGCGAAAAAATAAAGGAACGAACCTGGATTGTACTAACAACAATAAGAAGATGAACAATGAACCGACAGATGGAAAACTAAATGCAGCCAGGTTGAACAGGGAGCTGGAATTTACCGCTTCAAGAAGCGAAGGCCCCGGTGGACAGAATGTAAACAAAGTAAATTCCAAGATCACGCTAAGATGGGATATTGTAAACTCTCAGATTATAAGTGACGATGAAAAGAGGATAATAAGAGACAGGCTTTCATCCTTTCTGACGAAAGACGGCGTCCTGATGCTGTCGGCGCAGGACAAGCGATCACAACTTCAGAATAAAGAAGCAGTGATGGAAAAGCTCGACGTGTTGCTTGTGAAGGCCTTCGCGGTTAAGAAACGAAGGAAGCCCACGAAGCCGTCTAAATCAGCAAAAGCCGAGCGTCTGAAAAAGAAAAAGCTGGTCTCCGAAAAGAAAAAATGGAGAGGGAATATTTATTGATTTGCTGATATTGTGATTTGGTGATTGACATTATGTAACTTAGATTAAGTTATCTAAGTATGATACCTGCGCACTTACGATCACTTTTAGTCGTCATCTTCGTATTCCTTGCAGCTAATATCCATGCTCAACAGTTTTATGTTATTGTAGGAGCCTTCGCGCAGGAAAGCAACGCAGAAAAATTTACAGGATATGTCAGAAGTTTAAGATATGCAGCGGAGTACGAGCTGAACAAGGAAAAGAACTTTTTCTATGTATACGTTTTAAAAAGCGAATCACGGCCTGATGCCGTTCAGCAAGCCAGGCAACTTCAGCAGGACAGTGAATTTAAAGATGCGTGGCTTTTTAGTGGACACCTGGGAACCTCACCGCCGCCACAAAAAGTAGAACTCGCAGTGGCTGTACCTCCAGTTCCGGAACCGGAGAAAAAGACTTGCCGCTCACAGATACAGACAACTGTCTCGACTGAGACCGGCAATAATACCGCCACCGCTTACGTCAGCACCCGTTGTTGAAACGGAAATAAAAGCCCGGGGCAAGCTCTTCAAGTTTCAACTTCAAACAATGGATGGACGGCTGGTACACGGCGAGGTGCACAACGTTGATTACAAGCGCGGGCGAGATATAGCTGTTTATAAGTCTGACGAATATGTTGATGTCTTACCGCCATCAAGAGATAATAATCCCATGTCTCTTGTGTGTGGAATTTTTGGATACAAAGAAATTGTGAAAGTAGTCAACTACGAGAGACCTAACGATGAAGCGGGAGTGATCAAAGACGAAAAAGGTGCCTGGGTGATACCTTATCAACTTGAACGATTGAAGAAAGGAGACGTCTCGGTGATGTACCATGTGGCTTTTTATAAGGATGCCGTGGTGATGCTGCCACAGTCAAAGTCCGAGATGGATGAATTGGTCAATATGATGAGAGATAATCCTAACTACAAGATAAAGATCCATGGACATTGCAACGGCAACAACACACGCAAGATAATTGCTCTGGGACCTGGAAATAACTATTTCAACATACAAGGATCGGACGAGCGAAATGGATCTGCCAAGGAGTTGTCGAAGCTGCGTGGAGAAGCTGTTCAAAGCTATCTTGTCGGCAACGGAGTTTCCAAAGACCGTTTGGCTGTGTATGCGTGGGGTGGGCAGAACATGCTGGTGCCCGAAACAAGCACGAGTGCGAAGCTGAACGACCGTATTGAAATTGAGATCCAGACAGATTGAACTTGCTGGAAGTTGATAGTGCGTATTTTGAAGTACAAACAAAAAAAATGTATCGTCGAGAATTCCTGGAATTGAGCGCCCTGGGTATTTCGTCCGCGCTACTCGCAAGCTGCTCCGGCAGTGGAACATCGGCGCATCAGCCCGCTAAGATCGGTTTTCAACTTTATACAGTTCGAAATGAAATCGAAAAGGATATCACCTCCACGCTTTCGAAAGTTGCTGAAGTAGGTTTTGCGGGTGTTGAAACTGCTTTCTGGCCACAGCATATCACAATAAAAGATGCGGCAAAAGCTTTGAAGGCCGTGGGACTTTCAGTTTGTTCCGCGCATTGTGAATTACCTGTTGGCGATAAGAAATCGGAAATGCTCGCGATCGCCGAATCGTTTGAGTGTTCAAAGATGATCTGGCATGGGTGGCCCGAGGACGAACGATACAAAACTGCCGAAGGAATAAAACAGCTCGCTGAACTATACAACGAATCAAATCTTTTTGCAAAGTCCAATGGCCTCCAGTTTGGCCTCCATAACCACTGGTGGGAATTCCGCAATGTGATTGATGGAAGAGTTGCTTACGAGGTATTGTTGGATGACCTGGAGGATGATGTGTTCTTTGAACTCGATACTTACTGGCTGAAAGTTGCCGGTCATGATCCTTCAGTGGTAGTTAACAAATTCGGAAGACGCGCGCCATTTCTACATATCAAGGATGGTCCCGCTACCTGGACTGAAACGATGGCTACTGATCCACCGCCGATGACTGCTGTTGGAAAAGGCACGCAAAATTTCCCGGAGATCGTTAAGGCGGCTGACGGAAACACAGAATGGATGGTTGTAGAGATGGACCATTGTGACTGCGATGTGTTTACAGCCATTAAAGAAAGCTACACTTATCTAGTCAAGAACGGACTTGGCACTGGTCGAACGTAAGGTCATTTTTATCATAATAGTCAACATCCTGACCAATTTCTTACGTCACCTATTTTCCTACTTTTTGAAAATAATTCCCATTTTGGAAACAGCGTATTAAAAAAACAGCTAAATTTAGCTGATTTGTGAGCCATACAAACATGGCATACTTTTGTAAGTAGATAGATATATTACATCAATAAAATGAACTTCAAGGCAATTATCATCCGGCTCTATTACATGCTGATTTATACTGATGGTAAGGTAAATCAGGGAGAGGTTTCGCTTGGACAGAAAATGATCGAAACTGAAGGCATCTCTGAGGCAGAGTTCAATGCGCAAATTGAGGCTCTTAAAAAGAAGGACGGCACGGTTATTTACAAAGAATGCCTGGCTGACCTGAAGCGCCTTAAGCCTGAATTACAGATCAGAAGTATTGCCTGGATGTGCGTGCTGGCGAATTCAGACGGATTTATGGACAAAGCTGAATGGCAGTTTATTTACAAGATCTATCATAAGGAACTCCACTTGCCATTGGACAACATCATGGAAGTGCAAAAAGAGTTGGCCAAAGTTACGCGTGACAACTCTGTGTTTCTAACGTCGACCCTACCAGTGAATCGCGCGAGCAATTTCTAAAAGCCCGGCGACCTGACAACAAAGCTAGTTGAGTAGATTTCTGATAATCTTTGCACATTTTGTGGTACCTGCATTTGATCAGGTTGATTTAAATTGGTGGTATGCAAGCCCCCACCTACCAACCCCTGTTCCAACAGGTGTCGCGCCGTCGCGACACCTTCCTCAAGCCAGCCGCTAAAGAGGCAATTTTTATCATCATTTCGTGTTGTGTCCTGGGACTATGCTTATGCATTGTTGTGGGATAGTCACGATTCGATTGTCCCTTTAATTAATGGAATCTTTATAGGATTAGCCTGTGGAATGTCGGTTGCCTGGGGCGAATATTTTTTATTTAAATCGATCGGAAGGAGATTGAATTTTATTTCAATTTTTACCCTCAAAGTTGTTTTCTATCTTTGCATTCTTAGCTTTTCAATTTTTATGGTAATTCTGGTTTCCAGAAGTATTGAATACGACCAGGATGTAATCACAACTTTTTACGGAGAGCGTTTCCACATTTATTGTTTCATGAAGACTTTCACATCATGATAATCTATGCGGTTGTTATGATGGCGGTTATCATTTTCACCAAACAAATGAGCCGGAAGATGGGCCAGCGTGTACTTTTTAATTATATCACGGGAAAGTATTCAAGGCCATACCACGAGGAGAGGATTTTCATGTTCGTGGATCTTGACGCTTCGAGTGCGTTGGCAGAGACATTGGGGGACCTCCGGTATCACCAATTTCTAAATGAATTCTATTATGATATTACTGATGACATTGTCGATGCATACGGCGAGATCTATCAATATGTGGGCGATGAGGTTGTGGTGACCTGGAAGATGAAAAAGGGACTTATCTTCAGGGAATTGTATACTCGCCTATTTTAAGATGCTTAGCAAAATCGATAAGGTGAAAGACAAATACATTACGCGGTTCGGCACTTACCCGCGATTCAAGGCAGCACTGCACTGTGGGCAGGTGATTGCCGCACAGATTGGAGAAATAAAATCAGAGATTGTTTTTCATGGAGACGTAGTGAATACGACTTCGAGGATCGAGCGACTGTGTTCTGATTTGGGGGAAAAACTTTTGATCTCGAAGAATCTCCTCGAACAGTTGCCGGATTTGTTTTCTGAACATTTTGTATCCGTGGGAAATGTTAAACCCCGGGGAAAGCAGCGGCTGATTGAGTTGTTTGGATTCCGGGAACATGCGGCCACAAGCACTGAAGTTGTGCAAGCAAGTGTCAGCTGTTTGTGAGGACAAAAAAAACGGGGAAAGTCAACGAATTGACTTTCCCCGTCCCGCTAAATATTAACCGTAGCTAATATTCAACCCTAAGTGCCTTCAGAAAGATTAAAATCTACGCAGCCATTTTTCAATTGCTGTTTCAACTTCGAATCTCTTCTTAAGTTGCCCCAAGTAGAGACACAATCAACCGCACCGGCTTCTTTAATCCTATTTTCCGTAGAAAGTAGAACGTTTGTTTACCGATATCGCCGATCAATTTTGTGTTAGCGACTTAGTGATATGAAGATACTTTCTGATGGAACGCACTCCAAATTTTTTTTAAAAAAGTAGTCCACAACTTATCAACGAAGTTATTCACAAAACAAAAAGTGTGGATAAAATTCCTGTGGCCGGAGATCCTCACAACGGGATAGCTATTGGTCGGCTAGGTTTTTTGTTTCTTTTTCCGCGCTGACGGGAAAAGAACATTGTTAAGAATGAGTCTGTATCCCGGAGAATGTGGATACAGATTGAGATCTGTCGGCCCCCTTCTTCTGCCAGGCGAACCTTCAGGGTCGTGACCGCTGTAGTATGTCCAGTGTCCCTTTCCTAACTCGCCGTAGATATATCGGACGTTGTTCGCCCTGGCGTTTTCACCCAACACCAGTGCCTCCGGCTTTACGGTGAATTTATTGAACGATGTAGTCTGCCCCGTAAATTCCTTTATCACATTTTCATGATCCTGTGTGAGCATTGAAGGAACGATATCCCATTTTGCAGAAAACTGAAACAATCGGAAGTAATCACGGCTCTGCTCAAAAAAGTCAGGTCTCCCTGTGTTTATATCTGAGAACCTTCTGCTATTTCCGAATTCAAGAGTAAAGTTTTCAAAAGCTAAAGCCTTAGAGAAATCAAGCTTGCTTTGTACCTCCGGCGAGTCGTCATCGAAAAACTCTGTGAAACTTATACCTTCGGCAGCCAGCGCTATATCAAATGTCTCCGCTCCTGAGCACATCGCAAAAAGATATCCACCGCCTGCGCAGAACCCTTTGATCTTTTTTGCAACATCAAGCTTCATTACAGAGACCGAAGGGTATCCCAATCTGGTTGCTGTCGCCTCCTGAAGCTTCGATTCTATGACGGCAGATTCCCTCCACATAAAACGCCAGTGCTGACCGGTGAAATCCTCGTGATGAAGGTGCAACCAGTCATACTTAGCAAGGTCGTCTTGCAACACTTCGTCGTCATAAAGTATTGTGTAAGGAATTTCTGCATAGTCCAGCACAGTGATCACAGCGTCAGTTTCATCGGCTACCAGTTCATTCTTAATAGAATAAACAGCGATCCTCGGCGCCGTTTCCAGCTTAACTACATTCATGTTTACCTCTGGATTTGCTATTTCCCTGAGGATGGCGTTGGTCTTACCATCTGAAATAACCTCGGTAGTTACTCCGCGAACAAGACATTCATTCTCAACTTCCACGGAATAAGGAATAAGAAAACTTCCGCCCCGGTAGTTTAATAACCAGTCAATAGCAATCTCTTTCTTAAGAACAAAATATGCGAGACCGTAGGCTTTTAGGTGATTCTTTTGCGCCTCATCCATGGGGACCAGAATGGAAAGCGCATGGCAAAGTCCAAATGAAAAAACAAAGAACAGGATGAAAACACTTTTCAACATAACCCCTTTGACTTCAATCCTATAGTCTTATAATCTGCGCATTTTTTTTAACTTTTACAATTGCTTTTATTTCAAATGAGACCAGTATTGCCTACGTATTCATATTCCAGCGCGACGCTAATCCTTTTTTTGTCGATTCTTTCGATTGCACCGTTGGCATCTGGGCAGACCGATTGTCAACTGAAAAAACAAAAGGAGGATCTTAAAGTTTACACCTGTTCGTCGGCTGAAAGTAAACTCAAAGTCCTTAAAGCGGAATTTATTATAGAAGACACATCTTTTAAGGAGCTACTGGAGTTCCTTAAGAACATTAACAACTGCGTAACATGGCAATACAATACTATCGAGGCTGCCGCACTGCAAAACCGTGATAGCGCGATTATTTACAGGACAGTCATTGAGGCACCCTGGCCCGTTTCAAACCGGGAAATGATACTGGAACTTACTTCAGCGTTCGACAGTGTGAAGCAGGAACTCACCATTGTCAGCCGTAGCATAGATTATGAGTATCCCCAAACAGATGACTTTGTGAGAGTTCCGTTTGCTTTAGGCAAATGGCAGGTTGTTTCCGTGCAGGGTTCGCTAAGGGTTGTCTATACACTTCGCATTGATCCCGGAGGTTCGGTCCCTATATGGCTAATCAATCTCTCAATGGCGGAAGGGCCTTATAACTCGTTTTCGAAACTCAAGGAAAAATTGAGGCAAAAGCGCCGCTAAGATTTTTGATTTTCTTATTCGGCTAATTCATTCCTGACAAGGTATATTTGCGTCCTGTTTATAATCAGGAAAAAGCTATGAGGCTCGGTCAACTAGCCAGAAAACTTGCCCTTCGTCCCGCCGATATCGTGGAATTTCTGGCCGAAAAGGACATTCGCATCGCCGAGGGCACGAATGTGCGGCTTGAAAATGATCATGTAAATCTTATCATGAAGCGATTCGTGCCAGGATGGATTGAGACCTCAGAGGTGGAACCGGAACCTGAGGAAGAAGTCATTTTGCCGGAAGCAGACTCCGAACCACTGAATCTCCGAACAATTAGATACGGAAGACCAGACTCCCCCAGAAGGCGAACCGGTCCAGGAACAGGGGCCAACCGACGACACCAACGAGGTTATCAGGGCGCCCAAGATTGAACTTTCGGGACTAAAGGTATTGGGGAAGATTGAGTTGCCGGAGCAAAAGAAGAAGGAAGATCTGCCGAAAGAAGAAAATACGGTTCCGGAAGACGCCAAACCCGAAGAGGCCAAGAGGGAAAGACGTGAGGTCAGGCGCCCGTTCGATGTGAACAAGAAGCGCTATCAACGTTCTGAAAAGAACCCTATAGCACTTCAACGCGAAAGAGAAGCGAAGGAAGCGCAAAAGAAACATCTGGAGCAGGTGGCCCGTGATAAAGAAAAAAGGACGCAAAAGTATCTGCAAAATTATAAACCATCTGCGCCCACAAAGGCCACAAAGCTTGTTAAAGAAGATGTTGTCGAAATGACTCCACAAGACCTTGTAGAACCACCAAAAACAATTTTCGGAAAGATCATGAGGTGGCTGACGAAGGCAGGGTGAGCTACCCAGGTACCTGGCTACCTAGTACCGGGCACCCAGTTACCTAGCCACCTTACTTCACAAATTCCCCTTTCTCATTTCTTCAACGGCGTGATTTGCGGCTCGTGCAGTAAGTGCCATATATAGAATAGAAGGACTTTGATTTCCGGTGCTGGTCATGCATGCCCCGTCAGTGACAAATACATTCTTACATTTATGGAGTTGATTCCACTTGTTTAACAGAGATGTTGAAGGATCTTTTCCCATGCGGCATCCTCCCATTTCATGAATGTCCAGGCCTGGTGCCTGATGCGTATCATACTGTTGAATATTCTTAACACCTGATCTTTCAAGCATCTCGGAACTTTGATGAAGAAAGTCTTTCACCATTCTTTCATCGTTATCATCATATCCTACTGAAGTGACAAGCAGCGGAATGCCCCATTGATCTTTTTCTGTATCGCTTAACCTGACGTGGTTCGTCTTCTTTGGCATAGTCTCCCCCTGCATATACATATATACTCTCCAATCACCAGGGTATGTCATTTGTTTCTTTAGTTCGCTGCCTATCGCAGTCTGAATAGTATCGCTTCCCCAAGGCGTACGGTAGGCGCCCATAAAAGTGGTAAAGCCGCCCATGTAATCGGTATCCAGTTTCTTCAGGTTTCTGTAGTTGGCTAGTATAGGCTCCGTTGGGTTTCGGCCATAATAATATTTATCCTCGAATCCGTCTAGTGATCCGTTCACTGAAGCTCTGTAGTTATGAAAGGCCACATAATCGCCCAATAATCCGTTATCATTACCCAAACCGTGGGGAATCGGTTTGATGTGGAATTCAAAAGTATGAGGACGCTGTTAAGAGCTGACGCATTAACGAAGATTACCTTAGCAAAATATTCCGTCACTTCTTTTGTATTCGCGTCTATGATCCGGACACCGGCTGCTTTTCCCTTCTTTTCATCATAAAGGATGGAATGAACAACGGCATGTGGCCTTATCGTTAGATTACCCGTCTCGTGCGCCCAGGGCAACGTCGAAGACACTGAACTAAAATATCCGCCAAACGGACAACCGCGCATGCACAAATTACGCGCCTGACATTTTCCGCGACCTTGCTTCAAATGAAGTTCCGTCGGTTGGGTTAACTGCGCCCATCTGGCCTGGACCATAAAGCGGTCTTTATAATTTTCGCGTATCTTTTGTTGGAGGTGAGCTTCCACACAATTGAAATCGAAGGGAGGGAGAAACTCACCGTCGGGCATCGCTTCAATGCCATCCTTGTTCCCGCATATACCGGCGAACAGTTCGACGTGTGAATACCATGGCGCAATGTCTTCATAACGAATCGGCCAGTCAATCCCATAACCATAACGTGCTGGCGCAGTAAATTCATATTGACTCCACCGTTGACACGCGCGACCCCAGATAAGGGATTTTCCACCAACCTGATAGCCTCTTATCCAATCGAAAGGTTTCTCCTGAACATACGGATGATCCTTGTCCTGAATAAAAAAGTGCATCGTGTCTTCCGAGAATCCCGCCGACTTTGTGATAAGCGGATTTTCTTTCCGGAATTCTTCAGTGATTCTTCCCCGATGCTGAAATTCCCATGGATTTTTAGTCGCCGTCGGATAGTCTTTATTATGGACGATACTTCGTCCTCTTTCCAGCACCAATGTTTTTAGGCCTTTTTCACAAAGCTCTTTTGCGGCCCATCCTCCGGATATTCCTGAACCAATCACTATTGCATCGTACGTGTTCTGATCCTTTCCGTCTCCCTGGATGCTTACGCTGGCATAATCGACAGGCATAACACTATTAATTATGTATGATAGGTTGAATCTAAGAAAACAAAAGACCAAAAGAGAGAAAAATCAGTAGCGGTGGGAATTTACACGGCCTTCAACAAGCTCTTTTTCATTGCCGCACTCGGACTCTTTCGTGCGATGTCTTATGCGTTTATTGTTGGAGAGGCAAAACGGATTGTGTTGCAGATTGAACTTGAATGCAGTTCACGCAAAGCCAGCCAAGATCGGGCGCGAAGAACGCAAAAGGGTAGTGCCTATTAGACAAGGAAAAGGTTGGCGGCCTTTGCGAGTTCACCCCGATAATTATCGGGGCGACCCTTGCACCTTCAACGGAGGTTTGTTAAAGGGAAATTTTGAAATATTAAATGGAAAGTTTAAAATACACTTCGGAAACTTTGGAATGAGGTTTATTACCGGCGAAGTGATTGTTAGTTTCTAGAATAAGACTGAACCAAACCTAAACCTTATCTATATGAAGAAGTTTCTGAAATTCCTGCTTTACGCAGTCCTGGCCGTCGTTGTCTTAGTGGGCGGTCTGCTTACTTATGTGAAGACTGCCTTGCCGAATGTCGGCGCACCGGAAGACATCACCGTGGAAAGAACTCCAGAACGCATCGAAAGAGGCCGGTACCTGGCGCACTCAGTTACAATTTGCATGGATTGTCATTCCACCCGCGATTGGTCAAAATTTTCTGGCCCGCTCACAGAAGGCACGCTTGGAAAAGGCGGTGACCGATTTGATCAAACTGTCGACATGCCAGGAGTTTTTTATGCGAAGAATATTACTCCTGCAGGTATCGAACGTTACACCGATGGCGAGCTATTTAGGATTATTACAACTGGAGTAAATAAAGACGGAAAGGCTATATTCCCATTGATGCCGTATCCTTATTATGGAAGAATGGATCCAGAGGATATATACTCTATTATAGCATATGTCAGGACGCTTGAACCGATAACCAATCCAGTACCAGATTCAGAGCCTGATTTCCCGATGAATTTTATTCTTAACACTATTCCCACAGCCTGCACAACCTCAAACCCGTCCGGATACTTCTGATCAATTGGCGTATGGAGCATACATGGTGAACGCCACTGCATGTCGTGAATGCCACACCCAGGTGAAACAAGGTCAGATCATTCCAGAAGTTGCTTTCGGTGGTGGCAGAGAGTTTGGGTTCCCTGACGGATCACGAGTTAGTTCTGCTAATATTACACCCGACAAAGAGACTGGAATTGGAAATTGGACTAGAGAACAATTCGTCGCGAGGTTCAAAATGTATACTGATTCTTCCTACGTACTGCCTTCTGTTAAGCCTGGTGAGTTTAATTCTATCATGCCCTGGACTATGTACGCTGATATGACGGAAGAAGATTTGTCGGCAATATTCGCGTACCTGCAAACCGTAGCCCCGATAGCTAACCAGGTCACTAAATTTAGTCCCGCAGGTGCTAAGTAATTTTGAATTGTTACTACGATGATCAACTCGATGTATCGTAGTAACAATTTTTTAATACAAGTTTACATTGCCCCTAGTTGCTTCAGGTATTTTTCTGAATTCGCCCTGACGCTTTCAATAGGATTCAAGCTTAGAGATTTTTTGAAGCTTGCGATAGCGTTCTTACTGTCTCCTTTCAAGGCGTATCCTTCGCCCAGGCTATCCCAGGCATTCGCACTTTTAGGAAATTTTTCAGTGGCGATCTTGAATACCTCAATAGCTTTATCGTGTTCATTCTGCCCCAACAGTTGATAACCGTAGTTATTTAGCTCCCCTTCATTAGCGACTGTCAACGCTTCCTTTTTAATTTTTTCAGATTCCTCCGCCTTGCCCGTTTCTTTCAGCAATCCAGCCTTAACGATCAGCGTTCCAAATCTCTTTTCCTGCGTGATAGCCTGGTCGATCCACGCAAGCCCCCGGTCCATGCTCACTTTGTTTTGCAATGTGTATGCAGCAGCTGATGCGTAACCTTGCCAATTAAACCCTGTTGCGCCTTTTAATTCCTGACTTGCATTTGCAATTACGAGTTCATCAACCGGGAATTTTATTGAAACAGGAAACTGTTTTTTCTCCCAGTTCAATACAAGCTCAGCTGAATTCTTATCCATATTAACAAAGTCGTAGGTGAGCATCTCAGTGTGTGTGTTGTCGCGGATTTTTATCGGAGCTCGGAGTTGATCCTTGGCGGGATCATACCAGAAACTTCCCCACGACTGATATTCCTTGGAAAGGACAACTTCGCCTGTATTGTCTTTGTTGATCACAAAAAACAAACCGTAGGTCCCAGCCGGAACGGCTTTACCTTCGACAGTGGCGTCATGCGAAAGTTCGATGATGGTATTTTCGTTTGCACCGGCACGCCATGGTGCCTCCTTCTGTCCACCAAAGGACTGTACGTTCCACCCGTACGGTACGAGATTTCCCCATATCTCACGCTTCTTTACTGATGGACGTGAATAATTTACAGTAACTGTCGATATCCCGATGGTCTGAGAAACTTTTGCCGCCGGACTCGCGGTACGAGGCACTGTAACACCCTGAGCTGAGACATCATATACGTACATCAGCGCAAGGGCAAAACCGATAATAGATGTTGTAATCCTTTTCATAACAAATTGATGTTTGGTTATCTGGAGAGTTATTAGAGTATTACAACCTACTGATTAATGTAGATCAGGAGTATCCCGTAAAAGTCGGTATTTATATAAGTGAATAGTTATGAGTTATGAGTTATGAGTTAGGGTATGGGTGTGGGTGTGACATGCGCGATACTGACGTGCTAATAACCCGCCCATGGCGTCAGTCTCGGATGTGCCACACCCGCACCCACACACCAACTCATAACTCATAACTCATAACTTATAACTCCTAACTCTCAAAGATCATCATCGAGTTGTCGCGTAAAGTCACGAACGATTTCGTCGAGTTGGCCGATGCATATATGGAGCATTTCAAACAGTTCGCTGACATTTTTGCTCATCTCTTCTCTCTGCGCAAGCAACAAAAGCCCCTGTATGCTTGCCATGGTGCCGCGTAGCTTATGCGTATTAAAATGAATGTGTTCACGCAATCTGCCGCGCTGATTCCTAAGCTTGTCCGTATTAAAGCGAACATCGTCCTCCAGGTGCTGGTTGATTTGCCAGAGCTTTTCATAGGCCTCAGCTAGTTTCGCCGACTGCGTCATTATCGCCTCATTCTTTTCCTTGATTGAATACTTTACGTCTTTAAGCATGTTATAGATCCTTTTTCTTTCACGGTGAGAGTGAAGGATAAATACTCCAAAAATTACATTTATAAGGAGTGAAATGCCTAGCGTATATAGATCCTGGTTGTTCTCGAAAGCCATAGTATAAACAAATAAAAAGGCCGGTCTTGCGACCGAGCCTTTACTAAACCTAATTACCTACAACGGTTTAAGATCAAAGACGAAGTGCCCGCTTAATCCATTTACCCGCCCGCCTGGAGGCGGCAACGTTGAAATCGAGATGTAGCGTGTTCGCTTCGACGTCATATTGAATCTGCCGGCCGGAATCAAAAACGATTTTATTATCAAAGTCATCATGGAATTTCCACTTACCTGTGTTTTCAGGGAACGCATATCCTCCATTGGAAATAATAAAGGTGCCTTCATATCCATTCTCTGCTTTTTTTGTGAATGATATCGCGAAGTTTTCATATTGATCAGAGAGGTCGCCATCTGTCGAGTGTATAACGGAGGCGTGGCTCCATGGTGTCGCCGTGATCAATCGCACATCTTGTGATTTGGGATTCGCATTATCGTCATCGCAAGCGAACATCTGCGCGAGCACGATCAGCATTGTTAATGTTAAAATCTTTTTCATGGTTTGAAATGTTTGGCCTTCGAGTAGACATCAGGCGCCGGAATGATCCGGCAACCTGATGTACTCCAGGGTTGGGTTTGGTTTATTCTTTAATGAGCTTGACTGATTGCTGCTTATCAGCTGCAATCACTTTCAGTATGTAGAAGCCTTTCCTCAGGGAAGAAACATCAAGTTGTACATCGCGCGAAGCACTAGCATCTGCGTTATGAACAATATGAGCTCTTACCCGCGGCGTCCATGACGTGGATGATAACATCACCTTTCCATTCATGGCCGAGGAAAACCTGCGCTGTGTGCTGTACCGGATTAGGGAAAATTTTCAAGCCTGCATTTGCTTCTTCAATTCCAAGAACGTTGTTAACAACTACGGTTATGGTATCCTTCGTAATAGCGCCAAAGCTATCAGTAACGGTGAATGCAAGTTTAGCTTCTCCTGCCGAAACCGGCCTTACCAGGAACTGGCCTTTTGATGAGAACACGTCAACCAATTCAAGGTCGCTGCTGCTAACGCTGAACGTGAACGCATCGCCATCAGGATCGCTAAAGAAATCTTCAATAGAATATTCTTCCAGACGTCCTGTTGAATAATACGTGAGCGTTTCTTCGCCAACAAATACGGGAGCACGGTTTGTGTGGATCACATTAACCGGCAACATCAATTCGCTGACAGCGTCGTATTGATCCGTAGCTGTGAATTTATAAGTATAAGCGCCTGCCTGACCATAATCCTTATTTATGGTGATGGACAAGAGCCCGTTTTCGAAGGTGTGAGTAACACCTGCATAACTACCGCCCGCCTTTACGGTAACAGTGTGACCTTCCGCATCTTTAACACCGATCTTGAGAGTTAATGATTGTTTCTCACCGATCTGAATGTCAACCGGCACATTGGTAAATTCCGGTGCTTTGTTCAGATGAAGCTGATACGGGTATTCTTACCGTTGGATTAACCGGGTCATTCGATGTGATTACAACCTTTGCTACCTGGTCGCCGCGTGTGGCAATTGATCCGTGAAACTTGATTGAGACAGAAGAAGTATCACCCATTGGAAGTGATCCCTCGATTGGCGAGGTTATAGAAAGCCATGCGGAGTTTGTAGGAGTTTGCTCCGCTGCATACATCAGGAATGCCAGCGTACTGAAGCCCGCAGCTTGTACTTCCTGTATATCTTCCCAGAAATCGCCATCAAAGTAGAAATACCGACCTAAAGTGTTTGGTTCATTCTTTAATGTTCCCTGTGGTCTGGCAATACCCATAGGATACGTTATGACGACATAGAACGTCTCATTAGGATAAAGCGCGGCTGGTTCGTCGAGTGTGATCTGAGTCCAGCTTCCTTTTATATCCGAACCGGATCCTGTAAAGTCAAGTGTTCCAGAGGCAACCTTAACCGCATTCGCAATGTTTGTTCCACCGGCGCGAACCTCTGCTTTGATCAGTGCCTTCCGTTAGATCTCCGGAAGCGAACCACGTTTCTATGTGCGAAATATTGAAGCCTTCAGGCCCAGCGTTGTATTTGGTTCCCACAGTGAATGGAACCCCTCCACCTAATCCTACTGATCCTTCATTTACTTGCTTATCAGTATGGCTGATGGTCCGGTTGTAGCTTGCGAAAGTTGTTACTCCACCAGATGTAACTTCAACGTTACCTACAGTAATAGAACTGTTAGCCCGGGCGATGTCAGAAACAGCTTCAGACGTTACGCTTGTGCTTGGCCTTCCATAGTCAATGCTAACATCATACTTCAGGTCCGATTTGCCTTTAAGATTGTTGAATTTGATTTTCTTCTCTACAGTCTCGGCAGGAGTGTTCATCACCACATCAACTGATGTAGTGGTTACTTTTATTGCCGGAGGTTCCACGGCAGAACCTTTCAATACGATCTTCGTTTCGCCGAGGTTGCTCGTAAGCACGAGCTCGTCTGTGACTTCTCCCACTTCTGCGGGATAGAAAATTGCTTTTGCGTCCAATTGGTCGCCGGGCAAGAGTCTGAACACCGGCGGCTCGAATGCCCCATCATAGTAAAACTCGTTAATATCCGCCCATCGCCATTCCTTCCCTATCCAGGCATCTACGTACGCCCAGATAACAAGACTCAAGTTCTTTGAATTATCGACCATATCCGCCCAGGTGATATCCACCGCTGCACTTCCCGTGTTCTTGATCTCAATGTCCTGGAAGTTTGCTACCGGCATACCATGATCGAACAGAATCATCTTTTGACCAAAGTCTACCGTATCCGTTGTGGTAATCACCGCTTCACCGGTAACAGTAAGTTGAACTGCTTTTTCAAGATTTTCTTTGCCGGGTACATTGGTTTGGATCTTCAGTTTCTCGTTATACTGACCTGCGTAAATGTTGCGTGCGTCGATGTTGATCTGACCAGCGAGTACACTTCCGGCAGGGATTGTGTGCTTTTGAGCTGGAACGAGAATGTAAGCAAGCCCTTTTCCATAATCGAGGCTGACATGATCTGAAATGATTACCGCATTTGAAGGATTTTGCTGTACGCCTATAGAAGTGAAGTTCGACGTTTCGTCCGCTCCATCTTCTTCTACTCTGTATTGGAACTTAATCGTCGAATTCTTGTACAACACGACCTGAGCCGACATTGGGTCGCCCATACCTCCAAACCGGTTTATCAAATAGTTCCAGCTGATAATTACTTTATCATCATAGAATTGATAGAAGAGGCCAACGTCTTGTTTTTCAAACAGAGTTGTATTGAATCCGGCAAAGGACCAGTAGGGCATTAAAAATGTACCTTCTGTTTCTGTCGGAAGATGGTCCTCGAAGGACATGATTGCAGGATCTTCATCGAATGATATGATTCCATTCTCGCCGATCTTTAGTTTCGTATACGTTTGTCCATAGAACTGGAAAGGGAACGGAAGCTCCAAATCTCTCCAGTACGCCTTGTTGTTGTCGGGATCTTCTACGAAAGGAAGCTGCGTACCACTTCTCCGGATGTCTACCCACTGATATACGCTGCCGTCATTGAGCTTTTCATACGCGTACGTAAATCCTGGTGTTTGTGGTGATGACCCTGTTGCATCAGCTTCAAAGGTCAGCCATTGTTTTCCAACAGCAACAACTTCGAGGTCTGCTTTGCCAGTGTTTTTAATGGAAAGTGCATGTGTCGATGTATCGCCATATGCGAGTGTCTCCTGTATCGTTGTGAGATCAACCAAAATAGCAGGGGCTTCGATGACATTGCCTTCAAGTACAATGAAAGCTTGGGTTCCATCCGCATAATTAATGGTAAGTTTTCTCTTCTTCGATCCGAGGGTTGCCGTCAAAATTCTGACGTTATACACCCTATATAATCCAGGCGTTATTGTGACGGGTCTGGGGCCGGTAAGAGTAAACAGTCCACCTAAACCTGTTATTGATGAAATTGTCGACATTGGCCGTTCCTTCGTTTTTCACCGTGAACGAAGTTGAGCGAACTGCACCTTGAAATACGTTGCCAAAATCAATAGTATCAGTAGAAACTACAGGTTTTGAAATTCCTCCGCTTGTGATATTAAGCTGAACAAGAGCCGTCGTTTGAGCATTAGCAGGATCATTGCTGATAAAGTTGACGGAGCGCTTAACACTGCCTTCCGCTAGTGATGCAGTGGCAAGATTTAATTTGACGACGGTCGAATTTCCCGGCATTATCACTCCAGAGCCATTTTCAACGGAAGTAATGATGTCCGGACCCGGGTAATCAAAACCAATTGCCATGTTATCGTACATCGGGATCGGCTTGTCGTAGTGGCTAACAAGGATACCATCTCGCCTTTCAGGGCTTTCAATCAATATATTCAGATATTGTTGCATAGTATTCTGAATAGCCCATAACATCGTAATAGAATCGTATATCGCCATTGGCGAACAGCACCATCTGACGGTAATGGATTCTCCAGGAGTTCCATTCGTAACATTCTGATATTGGATGATTACGCGGTCTAGCTCAATCCTATAAAAGATATCACCTTGCGCAGCGTAGTTGAGGAAATCGCCGATGGGGGAGATATATCCCTTAGGACTATAGATGTTATTGAGTCGAGGCGAGTTCAACGGGTTTACCGTATTATCGAAAGTGGTAAAGCCGCGTTTCGCCACGTAGACCTTTTTCATCTTCTTTCCGTAGTAGGGGAACTCAAATCCCATATCCACGTCGAAGTACCAGTTGGACTTGAAGTGTTCCGTGATTTTAGTACCTGTGGTTGAGATATCCATGAACTGCGTATGGCAGAGGGTTCGCCTCGGTCGGGAAGTTGGTACGGTAGTTATATCCATATTCGTGAAATGCCGAAGGCCAGTTGTCGCTTATACCCTTGCTATCATGTCCGGGTATAAAATATTTCAGAGGATATGCTCCGTTATTTTCAACCGTGATCTCAGCCTGAACTTCATCGCCAAGCACCATGTTGTCGAGCACCTGCGACACGGGAGTTACAGATATCTTTGAAGTCTCCGTACCTACACCGAACAAAGCGATTTCGTAGGTCTGGTCTCCGTTTGTGAGACTGAGCGTTGCGTTAATATTCCCAACAGCAGTCGGTGAAAACTTAACTTCTATGACCTGTTGTTCGCGCGCGAGTATCTGCCAGGGTTGGTCGCCAACGATGGAGAATTGTGGATCGCTAATACTGTATGAAACCTCATTCAGGTTGCCATATCCCCGATTGTCCAGTACTATTTGGAAGGATTTGGAAGTACCCTGGAAAACACTTCCAAAGTCTACAACATCGACGTGTTTGATATCGGATTTATGTCCGGTAACCTCTACGTTAACCGGGATCCGTGAGTTCTTGCGTCTTCGCATCGTTCGAGGCGAGAACAAGGTTTGCACTATACGAGCCATTTACGAGGGTAGCAGCGCTGGCTGTTAACGTAGCAACAACTTGCCCTTCTCCTTCGATATCTCCCGACCCGGGCTCAAGGGTTACATATGTTCCCAGGTAGGCATTGTAGCTTGATGCAACCATTGCCCATGCGAAGTCCTTGCTGTCAAGCAACTTTTCAAGAGGTTCCCAGCTCGCGCCGAGATCAAATGACATGAAGCAGTCCGCTGGAAGCTGATGGATCTCTCTCGAATCCAATTCCCAATGGATAAATGTTTCCAGCTGGAACATGAAATGCTACCCAGAATGTTGAACCCGGTTCGAAATACAGTTGCTCATTTAATTGAATGTATGCCCATGATTCATCAGCACTCCAGGAAGAATACTCCTGAGCAAACACGAGGTTATTCTTTGCAGGCGTAATGCCCTTGTATACTTCAACGATCACAGGACCTTTTGCAGGGTCATGTTTAAGATACATTTGAACGTGGGTGAGGTTGAAGCCCTCTGCCTCTGTCACAAGGAAGCGTGCAGCGGCAGAGTTGGTAAGTGTAGTGTCGGTTTCACCTATGATGTTCGTGGGATTGTCCGACAATACTCTATCAACCGATGTAAATGACATCGGAGCAGGCTCATTGCTTCTCAACTTTGTTGCGGCGTCGTGCGCGAACGCCATTCCTACTGTTGCTGCGTCGGAGCTGGTTTTTGCTTTCAACGTCGGATATGCGAGCCCTGAAGCATTGAATGCTGAATAATTGTTAACGTGACGTAAGAAGTGTTCCCATCTCAATATGCCGGCAGCCTTGTTTGAAATAGTGATCTCGTGTGTGCCTGATGTTGAAGTGGACGCATCAATGGTAAGATTGATCTCATTACTGTTCTCGTCTATAGCAATCGACGGACCTTCGTTCGTGGTGTCTGTCGCTATATTTGATAAGACCGACTCATTTCCCCAGCGGTCAGTCGATGTCACCGCGAAGTAATAAGTGGTGAGACCGAGGAGTCCGTTCACTTCATATGAAAATTCTTCTCCGGTGGCAATGGTGTTCTTGATGGATACTCTTCGTAGCCGCATTGATGTTCGCTGTAGTAATTGGTTGAGTGTGGTAATATAACGTGAAGGTTAGTGGTTGTACATCGTCCGCATCAGAAGGCACTGTCCATTTTAAAGTGGCGAACTCCTGCGCAATACCCGTAACCATCAGGTCGCTGATTGCAGCGGGAGCAAGGCTTTGATCATTTTTGATTGCTAACGCCGCGTCAATTGCACCAATACCGAGCTTGCCAACGAAATCAGGATTGTGTTCATCAATACCGACAACTACCCGTCATAAGTTTGTTCCACAACTCAGTATTTGTTAGTTGTCTGGTGCGGTTAGCTAATGCTAATGCGGCTATCCCTGAAACGTGAGGACACGCCATTGACGTACCTTGAATGTACCCGTACTGACTATCAGGAATGGTGCTTAACACTCCATTCTTTGGACCAGTTGCCTGATCACCACCGGGCGCAGATATTTCCACCCAATCACCATAGTTTGAATATGAGGCTTTTTTCCAATCGGGCCCCAACGCTGATACCGCCATTACTCTTTCATAATATGCAGGATAATAGGCGGTAAGAGTGTTGCTGTTTCCCGACGCGAAAATCACGATCCCGCCTTTCATCGGGCTGCCCGGATAAGCACCGGCTTCATCGATGAAATAATCAATGGCATCAAGTACTGATTGGTCGACAAAACCAGGTGTAGTATATCCCCAGCTGTTTTGAGAGATCACTGCGCCGTTATTCGCGGCGTATATGTAAGATTGTTCAATGGGCGCTCCGCCAAGGATCTGAAGAGACATGATCTTTACGCCATCGTCGTTACCACTTCCACCTGCTATACCTGATACACCAATACCGTTGTTGTTAACTGCGGCGATAGTTCCAGCCACGTGCGTTCCATGGAATTGTGGATCTACGGCACCCCTGTCGTGTTCGAAGTTGTAGCCATGAATGTCGTCTACATATCCATTTGCGTCGTCATCAACACCTGGAGCGCCGTTCAATTCAGCGTATTTGTCCATATGTTTGCTTTCAAATCGGGATGGTTGACATCAACACCCTGATCATGCACCGACACAATGACATTGTTTGCTCCTGCTGTTTCGGTCCATGCCTCGAAGAGGTTGATGTCCGCGCCTCCTTCAATCATTGCATTTTCATAATGCCACTGATCTTTGAGCAATGGATCATTAAATGGCAGAGTAGCAAAGGATGCCGTGTTGTCGTTGTGTTTGGTAACGCTGAATGGAGCCAATCTTTTTTCGCGTTCTACTTCGGCGACAGTTATTTCTTTCAGTTGCTTCATTTTCGCAACCGCAGTCTTAGGATCAACTCCTTCGGCAATCTCAACGACATACCAAAGATGAAGTCCGTGCTTACGGAGCTGGGTCTCGTATTTAGCGTCGTAAGGAAAAAGACGATACATATTCGTAGCTGACATTGACTCAGCTGCTTCATCGAATGCCTTGATCCCCGTCGTAAGTTTGTCACGTCGTGCGTTCACCTGGATCTCACTCAGTGAACTTGAGGTTGTTGGCGAGAACTTCACTTTTATCATCCCTTTTCGGACGCCGTTGTGATATTCCTGCGTCCAGCCAAGCAGGCTGGATGCGAGGAGCACCCCAATCAGAAGCACTCTTTTTAGAATCGTTAGTAAATAATTATGCATAGGTTTAGGTTAAATGAGTTTCGTTTGATTTTGCTTTCGCTCCTTTGCACCAGGAGCCTTTGGCTTGACGGATACCTTGGAGTCACTACTATCCTCGGTGGATTTGTCCATTGATGTAATGATCTTCTTCAGGGCATCTTGCTGAAGCCTGCGCTTTTCCATTAAGTCGATGATGATCTGCTCAGCAGGTTGGTCACCAGCGTTGGTAGTGTCGGGAGTCGTAGGAATTTTTTCCTTTTTGCTCATAGGAGTTCCGGTTGTGTTCGAGCAAGTAAAGGGAGAACCGGATGAAAGCAAACCAGAAGGGGTAGCTACAAAATCACTACAACGACCGTAAAGTCATCCTAACAAAATCACTACAGGGGTTAAAAGACAGATTTCAGACGGTTTTCAAGAGCATGATAAAACATGTTCTAAACATGAGTAGCAGGTTTATCAAGCTGCGACAGGAAAGTGACCAGGTTATGATCGGTGCCTGTCAGGTTCAGCTTCTTGCGCAAGCGGGTTCGTGCAACATCGATAGACTTTGCGTTCTGATGCGTGATAGCTGAAATCTCCTTTGTGGTCATGTTCAGCTTAAGGAATGCGCACAACCGTATCTCACTGGGGGTGAGGTCGGGGAATTTTTCATTCAACGTGTTGTAAAAGTGCTCGTGTACCTGTTGGAAGCGGAATTCAAACTCCTGCCAAAGTTCCGGCTGCAGGTTGGATTGAAGGTCGAGTACTACTTTTTGTACAGCTGCCTGTGAGGGTGGCGCAACCTGTTCTTTAATTTCCAATAACTTTTCAGAGATATTGTTGATCAGCTCGTTCTTGTTGAGCAGATACATAATATTCGCGGCAAGCTCCTTGTCTCTTATAGCCAGATCATTTTTCAGGTTTATCTTTTCCAGCTTCAGGTGAGCTTGTTCAAGTTCGGAGCGTCGTGTTTTATTTCGCTGAAGGATAAAAAGCAGTGTGACGATAATCAGAAGAAGGAACACACCGCTACCTCCAATCCAATAATACAGTTCTTTTTCCTGCTGCGCCGCTTCAAGCTGACTTTGTTTTTTGTCGAACTCAAACTGCATTTCCAGTTGAGTGATCTTTCTGGTACTCTCTTGATTGAACAAGCTATCCTTTACGCGTTTGTTGAGTTCCAAAGTAGCCAAGGCATCCTGGAATGCACCCTGCTCCTTGTATGCTTTGGTCAATAGTTCTGATGAGGACTCGACCGTTTCCCACAATCCGATCTCTTCTCCATAAACGATCGCTTTTTTCAGATAATATTCAGCCGAGTCGAAGTTCTTTAGCTGATTAAAATAGAACTGTCCGATGTTGTGATAAGACCGTGCTAATCCGAATTTGTTATTCTGACTTTTGCGCAGCTCCATTGCCTCTCGATAATGTTTAAAGGCGAGATCATTGTTACCAAGGTCTTTAAAGAGTGTTCCCTGGTTGTTAAGAATGTTGGCGATGACTTCCGGATCGTTGGCATCTCGGGCCAGCAAAAGAGCTTCATCGTAGTAGCGTCCGGCCTCTTTGTAACGTTTCGTTTCATCATAAACAACTCCAATGTTACTGAGAAGATTGGCCTTTCGGATATTCCCTCTCTTGTCGCCAGTCTTGATAGATGGAAATTCATCCAGTGCCTTCAAATATTGATTTAATGCCCCTTCATAGTTGTGTTGGTAATAATGAATGATACCAACGTTGCCCTGAGCAGCTGAAAGCCTTAATGAGTCCGAAAGTTTTTGCGCGCCCTGGATGGCCGCCTGATAGAACTGCATCGCGCGCGCATAGTTTCCAAGATGCAGATAGGCATTTGCCTGGTGTAGATTCGCTTGTACCAGCAAGGAGTCTGATTTCAATCGTGCGGCGAGCTTCAGAGATTCGCTGGTGTACTCCAGCGCAAGGAATGGATTGCGCGTGGCTAACTGTTCGGCGAGTTGTAGTGTGATAGCTACCCGGTCCTTATCATCGCTAACATTTTGAAGTTCATGTTGCAGGCTGTCGGTGATGCTTGATTGTCCCCAGGCAATTGCGTGCAGGCCAAGATTGAGCAAAAAAAGACAAATTATCCTTGATATAAACACAATCATCCGGACCGGCGCCGTAAAGGTTTGGATGCAAAATAAACAAATTGGCATCTTACCGGGCCAGCTTTGGGTCAGACAAACCTTACATTACTGCCATTCCCATTGATTTTTGAACCAGGAAAAGGCAATTAGGATGTTATTTTTAGACCGATTGTCAGTGTTCTAAGATATTGCTAAGATCGTTTGTGTTGGCAGGGCTGGAAAACTACCTGAAACTTTTGATTCCTTGCAGGAAGAACGCTAATTTATACGCCTGTTAAGCCCCCTATGTTGAATTGTATCATAGTAGATGATGAACTAAAAAGCCGGGAGAGTCTGAAAATTCTAATCGAGGATTTTTGTGAGGGAGTCACAGTAAAGGCTTTAAGTCAAAACGTATCAGAGGCTATCGAAGCCATAGACGTCCATAAACCCGACGTTGTATTCCTCGACATTCAGCTTCAGCGCGAGACCGGATTCGATCTGTTAAGCCAATTAAAAAACGTTGATTTTGAAGTAATTTTTACTACGGCATTTTCCGAATATGCAATCAAAGCATTCAAGTATTCTGCTATTGACTACTTGCTGAAACCCATTGATATCGAGGAATTGAAGTTGGCGTTGGCAAAAGTGGAGAAGAGAAAGGGTCATTCCCTTGGTGACCGGCTCCAGCAATTGCTGCAAAATCTCAAAGCAGGCACGTCCGATAATTACAAACTTGCCCTACCAACTGCCGACGGCCTCGTGTTTGTAAAGGTCAGTGAGATCCTTTATTGTGAGGCGGCCAGCAACTACACGGAGATCGTCCTTCTCGACAACCGGAAATATATAGTGAGCCGGACTTTGAAGGAATACGAGGACATGTTAGCTGAACAAAATTTCTATCGCATCCACCATTCGTATTTGATCAACCTCAACGAAATAAAAAAATATGTCCGCGGTGAAGGCGGTTATGTTATTATGAACAATGACAAATCGCTGGATGTATCTAAACGCAAGAAAGAGGGCTTCTTGTCGCGCATCGGAGCCAAAATATAGCCATTCAATTAACGGCGATCCCATCACTGATAGTACCGAGCAGTCAATACTTGAGTGTTGAGTGTTGATTTATTGAATGTTGAGTGTTCTATTCGGAGGCATTCGGTTTCAACAAAACACTCAACACTCAACACTCAATAAGACAACACTCAAGTATTTTTCACTCTCAAAGCAAGTTGTCTGCAGAACACTTACTCAGTCAAACCCACCGCCTGCTCAATCGCGGTCGTTTATTACTGGTCCCGACGATAGTATTGCACTCCTGTTCCCTGAACCTGACAAAAAAAGATACCCTCCTTTTTTAGTGAATTGCATACGATTTTTGAACGGTACTTATGAGATCAGGAGAAGATATTTCGGGTATTCTGATATCCGATGAATCTATTCGCCAAAAGCTTCCATCCATCTTTGTTGATTCAATGGTGGTTGATCAGCATTTTAACATTGTTGTAATTAGTCAGAACGTACTGGAATTTCTCGAGTTTAACGTCGAAGAGATCAAGTATAAAAGCCTTAACTACCTGACGGGCAACTGTGACCTTGTTTCGATCATGAAAAATGAACTGGCGCAGGGATATTTCGAGGAAAGAAAGGCTTTCTTGTTCAGCAAAAGCAACCGTAAAATTACTGTTGGTATATCAGGATTCTACCTCGGGTTGATCAGCGATATCAACGGTTACATTATATTACGTATTAGTAATCTCGACGAACTTGAAGTGATAAACCAGCAGCTTCAACAAAAGAAGGCCGAACTCGACAACTTCATTTACAGGGCTGCTCACGACCTTCGTGGTCCTCTTGCCACCATAAAAGGTCTTATTAATCTCCTTAAGATGAAAGAGAATGCGGGCGAGCTGGAAAGACTACTGCCAATGATCGACGCTCATGCCAACAAGCTTGATGAAAGGTTGTTCCAGCTTGTGTACCTGGCGAAAGCAGACCTCGAAGTGGACGCCCCTTCTGAATCGGTAGACTTCAATATTATCGAGACCACACTACGTCGCATACTCGAACAAAATGCGTTCGTTGATTTTCTTGAATTTCATTATAACGCTCCAACGGGAAAGCTGATCGGAGTCAATGAGGCTTTGCTGTCTTCACTTTTGACCAACCTTTTGTTTCATATTTTGAGCCAGCCCATGAGTTCGCTGGACAGTATCGTGTTTTTTAGGATCATTAGAGAAGGTAATCTTCTAAAGATCACGGTGGGTACGCAAGGATTCACTACAAACGATCTGTTATCTAAAACCATCCGAAACGACGAATTTCTTTACTCGGATATGGTCAATTACCCGCAGTTCCTTAATTTTTATGCGGTTCAAAAGATTGCATGGAAGCTAAAGGCCCGTATTCGCATTAATTTTATCTCTTCCGAACGGCAACGAATAACCATCCTTGTCCCAATAAACTGATTTCGTTTTAGAAGGACAGCGCCGAAATCGTGTGCAAACCGCGTCCGGTACTGGTCACGTTGCCACCTGCTCAAAACTTCCTTCCACCTGCTCATTCTTGATTTTAACCCATCGGGTACTGGTTGATTTTTGACTATTAATTCAACACATTATCCATGAAGGCATTTTTAGGTATTTCCGTTTTGACACTTACCAGTTTTGTGTCATTTGCACAAAATGACACTATTCCAAAGAAAGGAAGCTACCTCGAGTACGGGCAGCCGTCCATCGAAGACAATTCGATGTTCATAGAGGAGGCTTTCAACCAGGAAGCAGGCATCATTCAGCATATTTCAAATCTTATAATAGACGACGGAAATGTCATCTATGCCTACACTCAGGAGATTCCTCTCGCAGATGTAAAGCATCAATTGAGTTTTGGCATTTCCTACAACGCGTTCAAAATGCCTGATGAGCTCAAGCAAATAACTAACTCCGATTACCGGACGCATGGTCTTGGCGACCTGTTTGTGAATTACCGGCCGTTGCTGTTCGGTAAGAATGCATGGGCATTGGTGATTCCCAGATTTACCTTGATTGTCCCCACTGGTGACTCCCGCTACGGCTTTGGTGCCGGCGCATGGGGAGGTCAGTTCAATCTTGCCGTGACAAAACGGTTGGGTAAGAAGTTCGTTACTCATTATAACGCTGGGTATACTGCATTTTCTAAAGCAGACTATCTACAACGTTGATACGGAAGGTAGCGCCAAAACTTGTTCACCAAAGAAATCTAACGGCCACTAATCTTGGCGCCAGCGTCATTTGGTTCGTTACACCAAGATTCAATCTGATGACAGAATACGCTTGCGTATTTCAGCAGGAGTTTATGGGCCTAGGTGATGTTGGTACCTCAAGAAATGTTGTAATCAACCCCGGTTTCCGCTTTGCCGTCGATATCGGTAAAGTACAAATCGTACCTGGTGCCGGTGTCCCGTTGAACTTTGTGAACGGTTCATTTCAGAATTCAGCAGCTTTTATCTACCTGTCAATTGAACCTGCTTATTAAATCCACTTGCTAAGTACTTCCGCCACGTGCTCATTTCCGCTGGTAGCGGCGTACGTGACAGGATAAATTCGAATCATAAACATTAACCCCATGAAGAAGACGATTTTAGTTGTTGACGACTTTGCCAGTATAAGGGATTTCGTGTGTGAGACACTGCAAAGGAAAGGTTATGACACGCTTGGTGCAGCAAATGGCAATCAGGCCTATGAATTGTTGTCCGATAAGCCAGAGGTCAATCTGGTCCTTACCGACTACAATATGCCCGATTGTACGGGCTTTGAATTATTAAAGAAGATCAAGTCGAACCCGGAGACATCCAAAGTACCTGTAGTTTTTCTGACGACGGAAAGCAATCCGGATAAAATGCGTGCTGCCAAGGAGGCGGGACTCAGCGCATGGATAAAGAAACCCTACAGGGCAGAAACGTTTTTCGCCCAGATCGAGAACGCAATAACTAATGGATAACAACCAGAAACGGTTCGTAGAGGATGCGCTCGATCTGCTGAACGAGCTTGACGAAGGTTTGCTTCAACTCGAAGCTAACCCTCAGGCTACAGCACCACTCGAGCAGGTGTTCCGCACCATGCACACCATTAAAGGAGGAGCCAACATGTTTGGCTTCGAAAATATTGGTGAGCTTGCGCATCATCTCGAAACGTTATATGATCTTGTACGCCAGGGAAAGATTCAGGTCAATGACGGCCTGATAAGCATTACCCTGCACGCGTTCGACAAAGTACGCGACTTGCTGAAGGAAAAAGAAGCGGCAAAGATCGCGAATGCAGAAGAGCTGAAAGACCATCTTAAGATTGCAATAGAATTCCTGAGATCGGCTGAAACAGAGTCGATGAAGGTAGCGCAGGCTTCCGTTCAACCCATTTCTAAAAAGGACGAACTCGCTACCTTCTTTATCAGGATCTCGCCAACCGTGAATATGACCATCGATGGGAATCACCCATTGGTGTTCATCATTCAGGATCTCGAAGCGTTAGGCACCGCGAAAACCTACTGTTACAAAAAATCCGACGGGAACATCGCGCATTGGGATGTTTTTCTTTCCACGACAACTGCGTTGGCAGAGGTCGAAACTTATTTCCTTTTCGTCGAGAACGAATGTCAGGTCACTTATACGAAGTTATTGGCTTGTGATCTTTTTGGCTCCGAGGAATTCAAACAACTTATTGAACAGTTCGCTGAAACTCCGGCGGACCGTGAGACGCTGATCGCTTTTGCTGAAAAGATCGCTTCAAATTTTGAAAATCAGGACGACGCAGACGACGATGCTGCACTTCGGGAGTAACACGAAAGAAAGTCATTTAACGATACTTACATTAAAGTAAGCAAAAGAAAGATCGATGATCTTTTGAACTGGATCAGTGAACTCATCATTCTTCAAGCACAACTTGTCAATGTTACTTCCAGTCTAAACTCGGCCGAGATAACCGAAGTCACGGAACAGCTTGAGCTGGTTACCAACAGCCTTCGCGATACTTCATTGGAAATCGGTCTTGTTCCTGTTGAAACACTTGTTACAAAGTTCAAGCGATTGGTGCGTGACCTCTCAAAATCCCTCGACAAGAAGGTGAACTTCCTTTCCGAAGGCGCCGAAACTGAAATGGACAAGGATGTTATCGAACTGATGACAGAACCGATGATCCATATCATCCGGAATTGCATCGATCATGGTATTGAAAGTCCAGGCGAACGGAGACAGGCGGGCAAGACTGAACATGGAACGGTGAAGTTGAAAGCATTTAATACCAGCTCCTATGTGAACATTGTCATAAGCGACGACGGAAAAGGGATTGATAAGGACAAAGTTCTGAAGAAAGCCCTTGAAAAAGGACTTGTTGAAAAAGACGCTGTGCTTACGGAGGAAGAAACACTTAATCTGATTTTTCATCCCGGGTTATCCACAGCATCTGCTGTATCTGATGTATCCGGCCGCGGCGTTGGGATGGACGTAGTTAAGCAGAAGATAAATGACCTACGCGGTTATGTAACAATAAAAAGCATACAAGGAAAAGGCACCTCTATACATATAAAGCTGCCATTATCACGATCGATCATCGAAGGACTTTTGGTAAAAGTTGAAGAGACCCGGTACGTTGTTCCTTTGAATGTAATTGATCGTATTGACCGGATCTCCTACGAAGAATTAAATCGCGGAGATCGTGTTAATAAGATGGTGGTAATAAACGAACAGACCCTCTCTGTTTTTTCTCTTCGCCAGAAGTTTCATGGTGAAAGCGCCACTCCGAAAACGACTGACATCATTTCTGTTTCCGTCAACGGGATCCGGAAAGGGATTGCAGTCGATCGTATTGAAGGAAAGATGCAAACTGTGATGAAGCCTCTGGGTGATGCCTATCAACATCAGGACTTTATCGCAGGCAGCACGATCCTCGGCGATGGTAGCCTGGCGCTGGTGCTGGATCCTTCACGTTTGTTTCAATTGTCTGATAACTAATCCTGAATCCCAAAATGAAGATCACTTTCAATGCATATCTAACGTTTGCCCTTGGCGAAGAAAAGTTCGCAATTCCTGTAGAGCATGTGCAGGAAGTCGTGGAATACGGTCAGGTTACAAAAGTCCCCAATGCTCCGGCATATATGTTGGGAATAATAAACCTTCGCGGACGTGTGTTGCCCTTGTTAGATACCAAGCTTAAGCTTGGACTTACGCCAACCGCAATAACGCAGAAGTGCCGCATAATGATATTGGATATTCAAACGGCGGAAGATAAAAATTATCAACTCGGAGCAATGGTTGATTTTGCCCGCGAAGTGGTCGAGATCGACAACGCGGAAATACAGGACGCTCCCGAGTTTGAAAATCTAAAAACCACAGCACCCATAACAGGAATCGTGAACAACCACGGCGACATTACTTTAATAATGGATATCGCCAGAGTGTTCTCCATAAATGACGTCGCAGACTGTAAAACAACATTAAACTAAAATACACCCCGAAAATGTTAACTAATTTGACTATCCGGAAAAAACTGATCATAGCCTTCTCGGTATTGATTACCCTGATGCTTGTGATTTTTACGATCGCTTTCTTTCGCTTTCGTGAAATGAATTATCGAATCAATGAGATAACGGATGTTACCTCTCATAAAGTTTTGTTGATCGGACAGATCAAACACGACATCACAGCCATATCTCGCGATCAAAAGAACATGATTGCTACCGTGGACGATGAGAAAATGATCACCATTGGAAGAACGATAGATAAGGAGATTAAATCAATTAACGAAAACGTTGCGAAGCTTGAGAGCCTTAGCGGGGGAGAGACGCTTAATCTTGTGAAGTCCCTTAAGGATATTCTTGAAGAATACTTCAACGTGCAGCAGAACGTGCAGCGTATTGCGACACAAAACACGGAGATAAAAGCTGAGGAGATCGCAGACAATGAGTCAAGAAACGCATTCCAAAAAGCAATGGAAACCCTCAACCAGATCGGGGGCGAAATCTCCTCAAAGGAAATTGTTAAGTCAGTACTTGAACTGAAGCAGGCCGTGTCTGAAATCAACTCGATCGAGAGAGATCTTATCATTGCTAAGACAGAAGACGATCTCAACAAACACCTTGGTCAGGCGACAGATGCAGAAAAGATCATAGAGGAAAGAACAGCGGACCTAAGCCGCAAGCTGACTGGTGAAGCTAAATCGCTCTTTGAAAAATTTCAGATGCAATACTCAAGTTACTATACTTTTCACCTGCAGGTCCGCGAGTTGGCAATGGCAAACTCAGGTGGAAAGGCTGAAGAAATATCCGTAACGCAGGGTGAAGCTATCGACGATCAGGCGGATGAAGTCATTGGAAAAATATATGATATCATCAATGCACAGCTTGAGAAGGATCAGATAGACACGGACGAAATGTACGAAAGTGTCGTACGCACCATGATCATCGTAATCGTGCTCGCTATTGTGCTGGGTGTTTTGGTTGCTACGTGGTTGCTTAAAGACGTTATGTCGTCGTTGGGAATTGCGACCGGAGCGATCAAGCGTGTTGCGGCGGGTGATTTCTCTGCGGATGTCCGGACCGATAAGCAGGATGAGATCGGCGTTATGTTGCGCGAGCTTCAATTTATGATCGAAAAGCTTCGCAGTAGCGTGGATGTTGCTAAACTGGTTTCTAAAGGTGACCTCACGATGGATTTCAGCTCAATGAAGAATAAAGGAGGAGATCTAGACCAGGCGTTGGAAGAAATGGTTAACAACCTCAGGAATATTGCTTCCACGATCTACAACGGTGCTGAGAACGTGTCAGCTGCATCACAACAGGTTGCATCGGCTTCCCAGCAGATGTCACAGGGTGCGCAGGAACAAGCGAGCGCTTCGGAGGAAGTTTCTTCATCGATGGAACAAATGGTAGCGAACATTCAGCAAAACACTGATAATTCGCGTGAGACGGAGAAGATAGCCAACAAAGCAGCTAAAGATATTCAGGTCAGCAGTAACTCAGTATCCGATACGGTTGAGGCGATCAAGACTATTGCACAACGCATCGCGATCATTGAAGAGATTGCTTCGAAGACAGACCTTCTTGCCTTGAATGCAGCTGTTGAAGCAGCGCGCGCCGGCGAGCATGGAAAAGGATTTGCAGTAGTTGCTGCGGAAGTACGCAAGCTTGCTGAAAGAAGTCAGAAAGCTGCAGCGGAGATCACGGAGATTTCAGCGAAGACCGTTAAGTCGGCTGAAGAATCAAAACAACTTCTCACTAACACACTCCCTGATATTAATAAAACAGCTGAGCTCGTGCAGGAGATAGCCGCAGCAAGTATTGAACAGAATACGGGCGCTGATCAGGTGAATGGTGCTATTCAACAATTATCGCAGGTAACACAAGGCAATGCGTCGGCTGCTGAACAAATGTCATCGAATGCTGAAGAGTTGAACAGCCAGGCAGATGAACTGAAAGCTGCCGTAAGTTACTTCAGGCTTGATAATCGTTCGAAGACTCTTAAGAAGGTCACGCGTGCTACCGGGATCAAACGTACGCGCCACAAAGCCGCCCCGAGAACTCGGGGCTGAAGTACACGAAAACGGAAATGGTCACGCCAATGGTTTTGACCTGAAATTATCGGAGGGTCCGTCGGATAGTGACTTTACAGAATTCTATTTAAGATAAATAAGCAACGTCAATCAACTTCCTTGATTCTTTGAACTCAAAGAGTCGAGGGGTTAGGTTAAGTGTTCCGCGGGCACAAATCAAAAAGCAAGATTCGGCCTGCGGACACTTTTCATCTAACGAACTCTTGAGTTTAGGTCACTGAGAAATATTGAATGTTGTCATAGAAGTGAGACGCCTGCAGAAAGGTCAGCGCAGAATGTCAACTCGCCTGTCGAACGGGAATTGATGGACAATGTACGATACGCAATGTCCAATCTCCACTTTAATGGTCGAATGGTAAAGACACGATTAACGGATAACGGATAACGAATAACTGGAGCGCGCTTCACATGGATGCCACTAACACAAGCAGTTTCCTGAAGATGGATAATGAAAGCTTCGAACGCCTGAGCACGTACGTAACGCGCGAATACGGCATAAAGCTTCCATTGGCGAAAAAATCTATGCTCGAGAGCCGATTGAATAAAAAAGTAAAAGCTCTTGGCCTGAACAGCTATAAAGAATTCCTTGATTTCATTTTCAGTGAAGAAGGAAAGCATAGCGAACTCTATAATGTGATCGACCTTATCACGACAAATAAGACTGATTTTTTTCGTGAGGCCGGGCACTTTCATTTCCTGGTAAATGAACACCTGCCGCAAATAAAGCCTGAACTCGGCCGGAACAATTTAAAGATATGGTCAGCCGGATGTTCTACTGGTGAAGAACCCTACACGATGATCATGGCGATGGAAGAATTTATAAAGAAATCGCCTATTACAACGTATAGCATACTAGCAACCGATGTTTCAACCCGTGTCATTCAAACTGCCTATCAGGGTATATACGAAATAGAAAAGATCGACCCTGTGCCGCTTGAGTTGAAGCGAACTTATTTTTTGCGCAGCAAGTCTAACCCGAGACTGGTTCGCGTTCGACCGGAATTTAGAAAGAAGCTGCAGTTCAAACGCATTAACTTCATGGACAACAGCTTTGGACTTAATAAGGCCGATTATGATATTATATTTTGCCGCAACGTTTTGATCTATTTCGACAAAGCAACGCAAGAGAAAGTAATATTGAAATTTTGCAGTCATCTCAAACCTGGTGGACTATTGTTTCTGGGTCACAGCGAATCCATTATCGGGATGACGCTGCCATTGAGACAAATACGGCCGACCGTTTATCGATACGAAGGATGATCGACCTGCGAAAGCATATCGTATTTCCGGGCCAGTTCGTCATTACTTCGGTACCGACTTTGATCTCAACAGTGTTGGGATCCTGCGTTTCCGTTTGCCTGTGGGATAGAGAAACCAAGATCGCAGGGATGAACCATTACCTTCTTCCCGGAACCTGGGAAGATGATGCTGGCAACTCCAATCGTGGGATGAGTTCGATCCGCATGCTTATACGATCGATGATTAACCGACGATCAAACTTAGGTAATGTGGAAGCCAAAGTTTTCGGCGGCTGCAATTCTCTCTATCGCAAAAATGATCTATTTAAAGTTGGCGAACGCAATGTATCTATTGCTCTTGAAGTATTGAGAGACTATCACATTCATGTCTCTGCACAGCATGTTGGTGGTCAGTACGGCCGGAAGATCGTCTTTAATACGGCTACCGGAAAAGTCAGGATGCGATTGCTGGTAAAAACTGAGGACATTAATGAAGAAATCGATAAAGGTTTTGGTTATTGACGACTCGGCGCTTGTCCGTCAGACGTTGTCAGACATTATCAATTCTGACGACCAGTTGGAAGTGATAGGTGTGGCGGCTGATCCGTTCTTTGCCGCACAAAAGATCAAGTCGCATATCCCTGACGTTATCACATTAGATGTCGAAATGCCGAGGATGGACGGCTTGACATTTTTGAAAACATTAATGGCGCAGTATCCCATTCCGGTGGTGATCATTTCGAGCCTTACGCAACATGGAAGTAATCTTGCCCTGCGCGCGCTGGATCTTGGCGCAGTAGAGATCGTTGCAAAGTCCGAGATCAGAAACACGAAGGAACACCTCGAAGATTCAAAGATCAGGATCACCGACGCGATTAAAGCAGCGTACATGGTCCCTGTAAAGCGAAGAGCTTTAAATAAAGCCACTCAGGAATATCCAACGGTTATCAAGCCAGATATCTCCCGCGATTCTGATATTTATAAAACCACAGATAAGGTCATCGCTATCGGAGCTTCCACGGGAGGAACAGAAGCCTTGCGATACTTTCTTACTCATACACCCGCGACTTCGCCCGGAATTCTGATCACGCAACATATGCCACCTGGCTTTACAAAGTCATTCGCTGATCAGTTGAATACAATTTGCGAAGTAACGGTAAAGGAGGCAACGGACGGAGAGCGTGTTATGCGCGGTCATGCTTACATAGCGCCAGGAGGGAAGCATATGGAATTGTATCGCAGCGGCGCAAAATATTTCATTAAGATCCGCGATGGACAATTGGTAAATCGACACAAGCCGTCGGTTGAGGTGCTTTTTAATAGTGTCGCTGCTCACGCAGGCCAGAATGCTGTAGGTATAATAATGACCGGAATGGGCCGTGATGGGGCGGAAGGTTTGCTGTCAATGAAAGAAGCAGGCGCACGGACTATTGCGCAAGATGAAAGATCGTGTGTTGTTTTTGGAATGCCAAAGGAAGCAATAAAGCTTGGCGCCGTCGACCAGGTGATGTCACTCGAGGAAATGCCGCGAAAGGTGTTGGGTTTTTTTTAAAGTCTTGAATTCCGTTTCTAAATATTTGATGTTCGCATCTAATGTTGATCTGATTTTTTGATCATCTTCGCATCGATGTCATTATTCAAGACAATAACCGAGTACGGCGTGTCTTTTTCCCGCAACAGGTCGGAAAGAAGAAACATCGTCCTTACGAACCTTATTTCCCTGACAGCAGCAGCTGTACCCATAGGTGTTTTGCTGGGAAGATTGTTCTTTTATGATCAATCCATTGGCGGATCCCTTCGACTCCTGGCCGGCATTTTTTTTTGTTGCTTCCCATTTTTATGAACAGAATGGGGTTCGTGAATGCAAGCAGGGTCGTGCTATGCTGGGTCCCTTTCATTTATCTGTTCGGTGGGCAGGTCGTAGGAATAAGGGAGAGCACTGACTATCAGGCGTCAGGATACCTGGTTGTAAGATATTTTTTTCTGGGTTTCGGGTGTTTTCCCTTCTTAGTGTTTAGTCTAAAGGAAACTAAACTCATTGTTGCAGGATTGTTGGGGCCTTTTCTTTCGATCGTGTTCTTTGATCCAATATTGAATTTTTTCAACGTTGGTTATTGGCAACTCGGCTTTAATGAAGCCTCCTATCCATTCAATACCATCAGGGTTCTGATCTCCTTCTTTGTAATTGGATTAAGCTGTTTCTTTCTCAAGAGACTGATTGAAAGTAGTGAGACGTTGAATGACAAACTTCTATGGGAGCTGGCGGAAAAGAACAAACAGATCCGCGAGCAGGCAGATAATGAAGTCCATCAGCTGAATCAGCAACTGTATGCCAATTTGCAGGACTTGAGCGAACGTGAGTTTATCCTCAATCAGTCCCAACGCATTGCGAAAATAGGAAGCTGGGAATACAGGATTGAAAACGCCTCTATCTTCTGGTCGGACGAAATGTACAACATCTTCGGTCTGGACAACAACTTTGACCTGAAAACGGAAAACCTGTCGCAAATCCTTTGGGGGGAAGAAAGTACGGTATTGATCAATGCTAACATCAATTTGTTGCGTACAGGCCAACCGTATGACCTTACCCTGAGGTCGAAGACACCGCTGGGATACACAAAGTGGGTACGCATTTACGGGTTTCCCATTAATGAGAATGGTCACGCAATCGGAGTTCGTGGTGTTTGCCATGACATCACGCTCTATAAAGAAGGCGAAGAAAGGCTTCGCACGAGCGAAGAAAAGTTCTCAAAAGCATTCCACAGCAATCCGGACCTCATTACCATCATCAGAGAAGATGACCTTGTACTTGTAGATGCAAACCAAAAACTGTTCGACGTGCTTGGCTATCGAAGGGATGAGGCATTGGGTAGTGACGTCAGGATGTTTAATCTTTTTGTGTTCCCTTCCGACAGGGAAACTTACTACAGCATTTACTTCGATCAATCCAGTGTAGTATATGAATGCCCATGGAGACGAAAAGATGGGCGCGTAGTTCACGTCATGATCTCCAGTGTTCGCATCCAGCTGCAGGACAAATACTACATCATGTCGCTTATAAAGGATGTTACGGACCGCAAAGCTGCGGAGGAAAAATTCCTGAAAGCGTTTGATTTAAGCCCTGACCTTATGGTCATCCTTCGGGAACGTGACCTTGTTTTTGTTGAAGCAAACAGGAAGATCACGGAAATATCAGGTTTCACGCGGGAAGAAGTTATAGGATTTAATGCCGAACAGAAGGAGTTTGCGCTGTGGGTCGAACAATTCGAGAGAGAGGCGTTCTTCAAAGCCTACTTTACGAACGGTACTGTTTCACAGGAAGCAAAGCTTAGGCGAAAGGATGGGGAAGCCTTTTATGCTTCTATATCGGCGCAACGGATAGTACTGGCGGATGAGCACCATATGATCGTGGTGATCCGCGATATTACTGAACGAAAGAAAGAACAGGAGCAATTGATCCTCAGTCAGGCTAACCTGAATGCAACCATAAATAACACGGAGGTCCTGATCTGGTCTGTTGACAGGAATTTTAAATTGATAACCTTCAACAAGCCATTTGCTTCCTACATAAAGAGGCAGTACGATATTGATATTGTGCCGGGCTCTACCATCTTTCGTTCCAGCGGTCACCCCGAAGAGGATGAAATGGCCAGCAAGTGGAGCCGCGTGTACATGCGGGTTTTGGCAGGAGAGATCATAACGATGGAAGAATCAAGGTTTGGAATAGACTTCCAATATTCGTTAAGCCCTATCATTGAGGGCGATCACATCGTCGGTGTAAGTATTTTCGCTGACAATATCACTGAACGGAAAGCTCACGACCGGGCGCTGGCCGACGCTAATAAGAAAGTAGGAGAACTGAAGCTGATGGCGTTGAGGTCTGCGATGAGCCCGCATTTTATTTTTAACGTGCTTAATTCAATCCAGTACTTTATTGCCAAGAATGATCGGCTGAACGCTATTAATTACTTGTCTACTTTTTCCAAGCTGATCAGAAGTATTCTCAATCATTCTGTGAATAACAAGATCAAGCTTTCCGATGAGATTGAAATGCTCAAGAATTATGTTCAGCTTGAAATGACCCGTTTCGAAGATAAATTCAATTTTATCCTGGATGTTGATCCTGAAGTCGATATTGACGCTATTGAAATTCCTTCGTTGCTCATTCAACCTTATGTGGAAAACGCCATCCTTCACGGTCTTTACAAAAAGCAGGAGAAGGGCACGCTTCACATCAGGATCAATGAACACGACGGAGCGCTGGTCTTTGAAATCGAGGATGATGGAATTGGACGAGAGGCAGCGATAAAGTTGCGGAAGGAAAATTTTCCTTCCCACAAATCAATGGGCATCAAGCTCACAGAGGAGCGATTACGGTTGATAAATGAATATCACCGTGCTGCTTTTGAGATCGAGGATCTGGTAAACGAAAACGGACCCTGCGGTACGCGAGTGCGAATCAGCGTACCTGTTTGACTCAAACACTGTCGCAAGATCACGTCCGGTGTTCCACCTTGTCTACCGTTTTAGCTGCTGCAAACCTCAGCACGAATGGCAAAACCAGCTTAGTTAGCCAGCCCGCTTTTGCAGAGTTTTTTTTGCAATAGAAAATCAATTCCTGCAGAAGATCCGATCTTCAAAAGAGAGCTTCCAGTCTCAAGCAATAGTTTGGTTCTACCTTTCTTTTCACCGTTAAAGAATGAGACTATTTTGGTGATAGGCTCGAGCTTCTCCCTAATTTTAACAACCTTATTGTTAAGGTAAGCTTTCTGCTGTCGCATGTTGGCCTCAAGGTGCAAACGATGCGCGACCAAGTCGTCATAATTTTCAATCCTGTTCATAGATCTTCTTTATTATCAAGTTTCGAACGTTCGGTATGATAAAGGATTTGGCCGAAGCAAGCACTGCTATCAGGATCAGCGTATAAAAACCTCCGACTATAAAAAAGCCAGCCTTCATATTATTCATTGTGTCGCCAATCCACCAGGCCGCCCCTAGGCCGCTAAAGGCTAGAACAAATACGATGATCAGGAGCGTAATGATTCCAACAATACTTATAGACGCTCCCATCGAGGTATGTTCCACAATTCGCACGGTCAGAAGGTCGCGGTATGTTTCAATTAGATCACCGGCCGCGTCAACGACGGTGTCCTGTCTTTCAGCATCATTGTTGTCCATGACTACATTCTTTCGTTATGTGCATTAGACCCCTCAAGCTGTGGTTCAGCTACGTTCTTTTTTTCGTCCGCCACACTTTTCGCGGTACCAATCAAGGATGCTATTTCCGATAACCACGAGCGGGCACCGTCCGAGATCTTCTTCTGAAGCTCTTCACCTTTGTCAGGCGCTATCAACATTCCTATGGCAACACCAGCTGCAGCTGCTGCAACTATGCCTACAATAACTTTTGCTGTAGTATTCATATTCTTTATAGTTTAAATGAGTGATTATACTTTTATAGCCTTTGGTTTTCCTTTCACTTTGGAAATTGCAAGCCTTGCTCGTTTCGTCACTTGGTATTCTTTTAGTGCAGCGTCACCGAGCAGTATACCCCAGGGATTTAGCTCTGGCACTTTGTCAAAAATCACTTTAAGCACAGCCAGGGTCGGTATGGCAAGAAACATTCCGGGAATGCCGCACAGCAGACCACCAATCAAAACACCGACAATCGTGACGAGCGCATTGATTCTGACCTTGTTGCCTACAATCAATGGCATAAGAAAATGGTTGTCGATGATCTGCACCCCTGCCAGGACTATCCCCACCCAAAGAGCCGACTTTGGGTCTTCTGCGCTTACGAGGGTGATCAGCATGCAGAATACGTTTGCTACAAGCATTCCTACATAAGGGATCAGATTAAGCAAAGCAGCCAATAGGGCAAGAAAGATTGCATATTTTATCCCCAGTACGAGAAAGCCAATAGTATTCAATGTGAATACTATCGCTGTTTCGATCATTAACCCTGTAACATATTGTTGTGCGATAGTGCTTGACTCGACCAACACCTCCTTTACCTTGTCTTCGGAACCATTCTTAAATACTCCGATAAGAAAGTCTTTTATGTGTGTTCGGTAGTATAACATCAGGAATGTATATATAGGAAGCAGTATGATGTAAGCCACGATACCGGTGATGGACCCAAACGTAAATCCCATTAGCTTGGGGCTGTTATCTTTAATATCTTCAACCGTCTCCTTTATGTATTCATTCTGTTTGCGTACCGTGATATGAACGTGCTGATTGATCCATTTTTGCGCAGATGTACCGACTTGAGAGAGTTTTTTGTTCAATTCCGGCGCGTCATCCAAGAAATTAATGATCTGAATCGAGAGAATGTAGATCAAGCCAGCTGTCACGATCAACGTAAGAAGAACCGGAAGTCCAATCGAAAGTATGCGGGGCACTCTCTTGCTCACCAGGTATTTTGTGATTGGTAGTAATAATGTGGCTAAAAGGGTGGCAAATAGGATAGGCAACAACACGTCTTTTCCCAATACTACTGCAGCAGCAATAATTCCAAGCGAAAGTAGTGTCAGGCTTAGGCGCTGATAAAATGGTTTTTGTTCCCCGGTCATGTATTAAGACGATTTACCTATAAGAGCTAATTTCCATGCCAAGTAAAATACTATCGTAAAGTCCATTTAGCTCGGGTACTTTTGATGTTATGGGTAAGAATCTCCCCACTCTAGTCCCTCAGCATTCTACAGAAGCAATAAGATTGATCTATCAGGTCGTTTCTCCGGAAGGGAACATTTATTGCACCTACCATCGCATGAAACGATTCTTTATGACGGCCTGGACAATCTTGAAAAAGACGGCAGTGAATTTTTACGAGGACGATTCCATGTCAGACGCTTCTTCAATCGCCTTCTATACAATTTTTTCAATGCCCGCGATCCTTATCATCGCGCTATCGATTGGGACAACGTTCTACGAACGCAACGTCGTAGAGGATGGGTTAATAAATCAAGTCGAACGCCTCATCGGCGTGAGCAGTGCGAAAGAAATTACTGAAATCATTTCAAATGCAACACTCGACGCAACCAGCGCATTTGCAAAAACCGTTGGCGTTATAACGCTGATCTTCAGTGCCACCACCGTTTTTGCTTCCCTTCAGGCCAGTCTGAACAAGATCTGGGGTATCAAGCCCAAACCAGGGCGGGGCATCGTCAAATTCATAATTAACCGCCTGTTGTCATTGGCAATGGTGGCTGTTATGGGTTTCCTGCTTCTCGTCTCTCTCGTACTTGATGCGGCGCTGGTAATCTTTCAGGGATTTCTCTCCAGGATGATGGAAGGGCTAACTCTATATATATTGCAAGGGATTAACATATTTATCTCGATGGGCATCATAACTGTCATCTTCGCTCTCGTGTTCAAGGTTTTGCCCGATGCGAATGTCAAGTGGCGAGACGTATGGTTAGGCGCCTTTGTAACCACCATACTTTTCAGCATCGGAAAATTCCTCATCGGATTTTACCTTGGTAACAGCTCATTCAGTTCAGCGTATGGCGCAGCAGGATCATTGGTGATAATCCTTGTCTGGATATACTATTCAACAATCATTGTTCTATTCGGTGCCGAACTGACATCTGTATATACAGAAGTAATCGGCGAAAGGATAAAACCGAACGATACCGCTGTTAAGGTTCAACAGGTGGAGTTGGAAAAGAACGAAAATAACGAAACTACATCTGTGCACAGTACACCGCTGCGCCATTCGTGAATACCCGCTGCTAGGCTTTTCTTTTCCCTACAACCAATACAAGGATGCCAGCAGCCATCAGTACTCCTCCGGTTACAGGCGACCAATAAATGGGTGTCTTTTCCTCTTTGTTTATTTCAAGAGGCCCAAGGTCGACAACCTTCTCTTTTGTTACGATATTGAATCCGGTAAATACCATCATGATCGCGCCGATGATCAGCAGAACTATTCCAAGTGTTTTCATTTTTTTGGTTGTGTTTAGAAGTTATTATATAAACAAAGGTGCTGTGTGGAGCCTCTGGCTCTTTACAATGCCATCAAATTATTTGCCGTCTCTTTTTCCTTTTCTTTTCTTCCTCTTTTTCTTTGTCCTTCTCTTTTTTTTCGTGGAGACTCCGTCGCGGTAGACTTGATTCCAGTAAGCACTGAATGCCACCAGTAATGGAATATCGCCCGCCTTCGATCCCGGTCAAAGTCGATCGTCCCCATGCGTCTTTCCTTATCCACCTTTTCGTCTTTGTCTTTTTTGAGGAAGGTGTTTAGTAAAAATGTTTTTATTTCATTCTTCTCGGGGTCTTCTTCTTTTGTCAGACTGTTGATCGTCAAGTCCTCATAATTGATTAGGACAGTCCCATTGGACTTTCAGGTCTGTATAATCGAAGTTGAATGCAAGCTGATTAAGCTTTCCTGATGTAACACTCACAAAGGCGACGTTCTCCAGCATGGGGTTAAGCCTGTACAATGAAAGATTGCTGAGACTGCCTTTTGCGTGTACACCTGGGCCTTTCCATAAGGGAGCGAGAATTCCGCTTTGATCAGTCCTTTGCCCATCAGATAGGACGTAGCTTTAAGAGTAGCCTGTTTGTGATCAGGATAGTGATCCCGATTGGTAAGATGATCGAGCGTGGCGTTGAGCTTTTCGAAAGTTATTTTTCCGGTGTGAAAACCCTTTTCAGGGAACTCTTCATAGGTAATGTCAGCATCAATTATCTTGATGCTATCGACGGCAATACCAAACTTCAAGTCCCGGATCATAGCAATGGGTAATGGAGTGATTCTTTTCCTTTATAAAAGGCAGCCGTTTGTCACGATATACGTGAAGTTTCGGGGACTTGATTTCGATCATGGCAGCTCTTAAAAAGACTGTCTTTAAGTTGCGAAAATGCGAGGTCATGAATTGCAATCTTTGGCAACAGAACATTCATCCGGTCTGACCTGTCGCCCGATTTTTCGGGAAAACCGATACTTGGAATACTTTGGAACGAGTAGAACCGAGTCAATTTCAATTTCGCTATCGACGCTGTTAGCGTAGACTTTCGCGATACGTGGTATGGTACATTTCCTTTTTTCCGCGGATCTTGATGTGTGTTATCAGCGCCTGAATGATTCCACGCTGTAAGAGCCGGGCTCCCGGAGGTGTTTGAGATCGTTAAGGCCAATGTTCTTCAAGGCTCAGATTTACGATTCCCTCGTATTGTGCCACTGAATCCGTTGAGATCTTCGTGAATATATCTTTCAGTACCAGTCTGTCGACCGAAATCCCTTGCAGGTCAACCTTCTTCCCGGCAAGATTCGACTTGTTGGTTTTCAAGTTTCTGTTCAATTGAAATTCTCCTGCATCCAATAAAATCTTGTGGATGTGAACTTTTCGATTCGCCAGTAGCTGATAGACCTTGATGCCTTCCAAACGGACCTTGTTTACAAACAGATGATGCGGGAATTGCGGAAGGCTGTCATTGGCATGTGTCCAGTCAACGCCTGTTAATTCGATCGTCCTGGTTATGACATTTGCATCAACCGATGACACTTCCAATGGGATGGTGCTAAGCAGATCTCTTACTTTTTCTTCAGCGAAGTTTGAAGCGAAGTGTGCTCCAAGGACAATCAATAGCGCTCCAGCAAGGAGTGTAAGAAAGAGTCGCCGGAGTTTTTTTTGAAGATGCATAAGGAAGGGGGCTGTCGTTCATCACATTTCATTCACATCGAACTGTCAGACAGCCCTCTCCCAGATTAAACACGTTCTCCGCGTATAAGCCGAAATACAATGGCAACTATAGCAATGACCAATAATATATGTATTAAAGATCCAGCGCTATAGACAAAGAAACCCAACGCCCACCCTATTAATAGAATGACGGCGATGGCATATAATAAATTACCCATAGTTTATAAAGTTTGATTTGCTTTAGTCAATTGACATTATCGTGCCACGCACCGGGAAGGGGCCAAAAAAGCGCAAAACCCGAAATCCAGGAAATTCATGTTGGTGGATTTCCTCAATTATGTGGAGTAAATTCCCCAACATTTGTAGAAAAAGCGGGATTTTAATAATTGCAGTCCCATGGCATGATTTTTACCCACACTGGGGTAAATAAGGCTAGTATGAATAATTGGTTACATTTAATAAGCATTGTTCTGGGCAGCTATATCTGTAGTGTGGCATTTGTCGTGGTTTTATTCAAACTATTTTTCCCGGTAAAAACAAAGGAGGAGATGGAAAGATTGGAGATGGAGAAACTGTTGTTTACTGAGCGATTAGCGAAAAGACAGGGACGCGGCAAAAGAAACCGAATTTCGCTACCGGTATTAAATAGGTCGGAACAATTGGCTTAACAAAAATTAATGAGTAGGGTTCTGGTCGTCGATGACGAAGTCGAGATTTGCTTATTGGTAACCCAATATTTTAAAAAATTGGGTTACGAAACCTCATTTTGTCTTTCCATCGCCGAAGCCGCTGAAAAGCTTGCGGTAGCGGCCTTACGACCTGCTCTTTGTGGATCTGAACTTAAGGGACGGCTCAGGCTATGATCTTATTAAGGCCTTGCATCAGTCTCAAAGCTCCACAAAAGTAATTGTCATAAGTGCTTATGACAGTGAACGACAAAAGGCTTTGCAACGAGGGGCAAGTTTTTTCATTGCGAAACCATTTACTAAAAAATCAATAGATGATTCGCTCCAAAAAATAAATTTCTTAACTAAATAAAGTGTACTCACATTGACTATGCATAGACTACTTATTATCGACGACGATAAAGACATTTGTTTGGTGTTGTCCAAGTTCCTGACAAAAAATGGATACGCGGTTGAGGTTGCTCACCGCGGAGAGGATGGACTACAACTTCTAAGAGCAAATGAGTATCACCTTATACTTTGCGACTACCGGCTTCCGGATCACACGGGTGTTGAGCTCCTTCGCAAAATAAAACTGCTGCAGCCGTCCGTTGCGGTCGTCATTATCACAGGTTATTCTGATGTCCGAACAGCAGTAGAGACATTCCGTTATGGAGCGAGTGACTACGTAACTAAACCGCTCTATCCGGATGAACTGCTCGTAACAATCAAGGAAACCATCGCCAAGAATGATAAAAGAAATGTTTCCGATGTAGCCTCGCCTGATAAAAAACCGGTAAAGCTGCTGCCAACCCGGATTATATTATAGGCAAGAGTATCCAGTCGCAGACCGTGCAGAAATACATCGAGCTGATCGCTCCTGCCGAAATGTCCGTGATTATTCACGGTGAAACGGGGACGGGTAAGGAATTCGTAGCGCGTTCAATTCATACAATCAGCAGGAGAGGCGACAAACCGTTTATAGCCATTGATTGTGGGGCGCTTCCAAAAGAGCTTGCAGGTAGTGAGCTGTTCGGGCATGTTAAAGGAGCGTTCACGGGAGCAGTTAGTGATAAGCCCGGAAGTTTCGAACTAGCTGATGGAGGAACAATATTCCTGGATGAGATTGGTAATCTGTCTTATGAAAACCAGGTTAAGCTTCTTCGGGTGATCCAGGAGAGAAGAATAAAGAGGATTGGCGCCACAAAAGATATTTCTATTGATGTTCGACTTATTGCAGCAACCAACGAAGATCTTGCGCGCTCGGTTAAGGAAGGAAAATTCCGGGAAGATCTATACCACAGGCTTAATGAATTCAAGATTCAGCTTTCGCCACTTGCGGGAACGCAAGGACGATATAATAATATTCGCCAACTATTTCCTTGAAAAAGCGAATCAGTCGCTGCGGAAAAATGTCAAGTCTTTCTCGCCGGAGGTTATACATCAGATCAGCAATTATTATTGGCATGGCAACCTTCGCGAGTTGAACAATGTGGTGAAACGTTCGGTACTTCTAACAATGGGTGAAGTGGTTCAGTCTGATAGCCTTCCTCAGGAAATAATTCAGGCAAATACTTCGTCGGCTCTTCCAGGTTCTCTTATCGAGGATTCGGTGGGGCTGCTGAAATCCATTGCAGGATCTGCCGAAAGACAAGCGATCATTGAAATTCTGGAAAAGGTAAATTACAACAAGTCAAAAGCTGCTGAGTTGCTAAAGATCGATCGCAAGACCTTGTACAACAAGCTTAAACTTTACAGCATTAATGCATAAATATAAAGTTATCCCGGTTAAGGGATAACTTTCAACCTATTAAATCCCTACTTATTTGTTGATTGTTGATTTTCATCGATGTTTTGACTGTTGAATCGCGATTGATTATTCGGTACTATTCCTTTTTGAATTCAAGTTCAGCGAAACGTAAAGTTGAGCTACGGAATTCTTGGAGTCGCCTAGGAAGAGTTCGGCTGCATCGCTGTCCGCGATCTTCGCGAGACCATAATTATAACGGGCCCCTACCTGCACAGTTCCGAAATTCAGACCGAAACCACCGACTAATCCATAGTCGAATGATTTTAGATGGTCTTTATCGATTTCATCATCACCATTGGCAATGTCTGCCCGAATAAGAAACATTGGCGCCCAGCAGATAACTTGCGTAGGGACCGATGTGAATCTCCGCCGATTCTCCAAGTTTAAAGACGGCGAGTACCGGGAGATCAAGGTAATTGAGATTATACTTTACTGTTTGGTCGATGATTCCTTCATAAAATGCTTTTGAACCTTTGGTGGAATACAGTAACTCGGGTTGGATAGCGAAATGTTTCCGACGCCAGAACCTGACCAAAAACACCGATATTAAAACCATACCGGGCATTTTCGTCATCCAAGTTATCTATGTACAGATTACTCACATTTAGCCCCCCTTTGATACCAGCGCGAGCCTGGGCAAAAACATCGTTCGCTAACGATGTGGCTAATAGCGTAACGATAGTAACGACCGATAAAAGTTTGATATTTCTTGTGTTCATAATTGATCGATTTTGTTTTGTTATATGTAATATAAATTCTGGGCCAAAGCGTTGACGTGTGAAGAAATGACGATTTAAACAGAGTTTTTTAAATTGGAATAAATGAAGCAGATAGACATTTTTCCCCATCTGTAGATACAAGGCCACATGACCAGGGACACACTTTCGAAGACTCTTTTCTGGACGGTAATAGTCGTTATCATCTCTGTAAGTCTCCTTACTTATAGAAACCTGAACAACTATATCCGTGAAGTGAGAACCATTCGTCATTCCAACAGCGTTCTCAAAACACTCGAGATCGTATTGTCAAGTATCAAGGATGCCGAGACCAGTCAACGTGGATATCAACTTACGCGTGACACAATATTCCTTGAACCATTTAATCAGTCGCTCCGAACTCTACCCACTGAGTTGGGTACGCTCGATAGTCTCGTCATTGACAACCCGGCACAATCGAAAAGAGTAGACACGCTTGCGCGGCTGGCCGAAAATCAGCTCACTATAATTGGAAAGATCCTTACAAATGCGAGGCAGTAGTTCCTTGTTCATGGATCGATATGAGCGTGATCTGATCATGGACGGGAAGATTACCATGGATCAGATCCGGAAGGTCGGTGCAAGAATCCGTGATGAAGAAGAGAAATTCTTCAGAGAAAGGGAGTCCAGTGAAACAGTTCTGAGAAATATTGCGCCGATCTATCTTTTGGTGTATGGCCTTGTTCCCATGGTAGGTCTCGTCTATTTGTTTACACGGTTGCTCGATGGACTGGAGAGAAGGAAAAAAGCCGAGGAAAATCTGAAAAATAATATTATTGAGTTGCGGAAAGAAGCGGCCATGCGTGAATTCTCTCAAATGACTCTTCGTAAAATTCTGGACAATTCACTCAATGGAATTATGGCGTTCAGAAGTATCCGCAATCATGAAAACAAAATTGAAGATTTCACCTGGATCCTCGCCAACACAGTTAGTGTTAGCGCTAATGGTCTCAATGGTGACGATTTTATTGGAAAGCGACTTCTTGTTGCAATGCCGGAAAGCAAAAGCGAGGGACTTTTTGATTGTTACCGCGACGTGGTTGAAACAGGTGTTCCTCGTCAGTTTGAACATCACCGCGTGAACCATAGTACGGACAAATGGCTGCAAGTGACCGTCGTAAAGCTTGGAGGATGGTTGTATCGTTACATTTTCGGATATAACAGAAAGAAAATTGCAGGACTCATTGTTGGAAGAGCGCGCGTGGCTTTTAAATGAGGCCGAAGGACTTGCCAACATGGGAAGTTGGAAGTGGACTGAAAGAGATAACCTTATCTGGTCAGATGGTTTGTACAACATCCTAAGAAAGAAAAAGGGAGTCACACCTGCCATCATGGAATTCATTTCTTGAAAACGTACACCCCGATGATGCCGGGCTTGTTTTAGAATTTGTGGAGGATATGGCCGTCCGCCGGTCTGCCTTGAGAATGGACTACAGAATACACCTGGATGATCAGGTCCACTACCTTTCCATGAATGTGAAATCAGTGCAGACAGATGACAGTCAGCAGCCTTATATCTTAGGCACGGTCGTCGACATCACGGAACGAAAGGTTTATGAAAATCAATTGAAACAATATACAACGGAGCTACAACGGTCAAATGAGGATCTTGAGCAATTTGCTTACATCGCATCCCACGATTTACAGGAGCCTCTTCGAAAAATCAGAGCATTTGGCGACAGACTGTCGATAAAATTCCACAGTGAGCTCGATGTTATTGGCCAGGACTATTTAGTAAGAATGCAATCTGCGGCTGCAAGAATGCAGTTGCTGATCGAGGATATCCTTGCATTCTCCAAGGTGTCCAGAAATGTAGCTGCGTTTGAACGACTCGATATGAAAAAACTTATGGAGGAGGTGGTCGACGACCTGGACGCGCAGATCAGACGAGAGCGGGGAACGGTAAAAATGGGCAATCTTCCCAACCTGAGCGGAGACCGCGCCCAGATCAAAAGACTTTTTCAGAATCTAATCAGCAATGGATTGAAATTCCATAAAGCGGATGAAAAACCAATTGTAGAGGTCAGCGGCACAACGATAAAAGGGGCGCAGTTGCGGGGAATTTGGCAAGCCTGCAACGGATGGTGAGTACGCATTCTTTAGCGTGAAGGATAATGGAATAGGATTTGATGAGAAATACAGAGAAAAGATATTCAACATATTTCAGCGTCTTCACGGTCGCAATGATTACGAGGGTACCGGCATCGGACTTTCGATCTGCCGGAAGATCGTTGTAAATCATCGGGGACTATATTTTGACAAAGAGTGAAGAGAACGTTGGCTCAGAATTTATAGTTATATTACCCTTGAAAGACCTATAAAGATGAAACACAATATTATTCCAACAATCCTTATTGCCGACGATGATGCGGACGACAGGATGATGATAAAGGAGGCGCTTGAGGAAAATAACTTCTCGCACGATATGCGATTCGTGGAGGACGGTGAGGAGTTGCTGGATTACTTGCATCAGAGAGGAAAGTATCTCACTGAAAAAGTGCTAAGGCCGAACCTGATCATTCTTGATTTGAATATGCCAAAAATTGATGGGCAGAGAAGCGTTGAGTCAGATTAAATCGAATGCTAACCTCAAACGAATTCCTGTGATCGTGCTCACAACATCACGCGCCGAGGAGGATATCGTCAGAACCTATGACCTTGGCGTTAACTCCTTCATTTGCAAACCTGTCCATTATAATGACCTTGTTATCGTGGCGCGCGAAATCGGCAATTATTGGTTTAGCACGGTAGCGTTACCGAATTAGACGAGTTAGAAAAATATAGAAAATGAGGTGTGAGGATACATGAGTGCTCCATTGATCAAAGTGCTGTTGATAGAAGACGACGAGGATGACGTATTGCTCGCCAAAGAGTACCTGGGGGAAAGTCAATACTACCGTTTTGAGGTCGATTGGGAATCTAACACGAAGGCGGCTCGTGAAAAGATGACCAACAAGCAGTATAATGTCTTTCTTATCGATTACCGGCTGGGAAGTGAAAATGGTTTGGACCTCATCAAATTCGCGCAAGACAATGGCGTTCTTGTACCCTGCATTCTTCTGACTGGTCAGGGGGACTTGAAAGTTGACATAGATGCGAGCCGCTACGGTGCGGCCGACTATCTCGTCAAGACAGACTTGAATGCAGACATTCTTGAAAGAAGCATACGCTATGCACTTAGCCAGGCCTCCGTTATCCGCGAGCTCGATGAAAAGGAAAAAAAATACCGCTCGCTATTCGAACGTTCCATTGATCCGATCTTTCTTGCCAACGAGCAACTTCAGATTATCGATGTCAACGGATCGTTTCTGAAATATTTTAACTACACATTACCGGAGGCGTTTGGCTTATTCATGCGCGATCTGTTTGCTGATGAAGCGGACTATCGCTACTGCTATTCAACACTGACTGAAGTTGAGCAGATCCGCGATTTCGAGGTGGCGATGGTGAATAAATTCGGGGAACGAAAGCTTGTTTTACTTAACTGCGTTTTTATTCCGGACCAGGCCTCGGATTTTTGCTGCTATCAGGGCATCGTTCACGATCTTACGCTGCGCAAGAAGGCCGAAAAGGATATGCTTCTCGCTGAACGCCTTTCTATGACGGGAAAGATCGCGCGCACGATCGCGCACGAAGTAAGGAATCCTTTAACAAACCTTACGCTGGCATTAGATCAGCTCCAGGATGAAATCCCCGACAAGAATGAATCGGTACGCCTATATTCCGATATCATCCAAAGGAATGCGGGCCGGATAGAAGAGTTGATCGGTGAAATGCTTAATTCATCGAGACCTAAAGAACTTGACCTTGCATTGGTTCCCCTCGAGGATATCGTGGAAGAAACATTGTCGATGGCAACCGACCGTATCAATCTCAACCAAATAAAGCTCGAAAAAAATATACAACGCGGGTTGCCGCGCCTTCTCGCCGATAAAGAAAAGCTTAAGATTGCACTACTTAACATTATTATCAACGCGATTGAAGCAATGCAACCTGCAAAAGGAGTCCTCAAGCTCGATGCAAAATTAATTGATGGCCTTGGGGTGATAAGCATTGCCGACAATGGTAAGGGCATTGAGTTGGAAAACCTTGAAAAATTGTTCGACCCATTTTATACGAATAAAGAAGGAGGGATGGGGCTCGGACTAACCTCTACAAAAAATATCCTGAACAGTCATAGTGCGACCGTGGAAGTGAAGAGCAAAGTGAACGAAGGGACAACGTTCTGTATCTACTTCAAGTTGCCTGAATAGTCTCTCTAGAAAGGATAACCAATTGCAATGTTGAAGATCAGATTTTCCTTTCGCCACGCACTGCTGCCAAAATCAATTTCATCCGCTACCCACGGATCATCCAGGTAAGGCTTTCGTAACGGAAAGGCCAGATCAAATCGCAGTACAAAAAAACTGAAGTCAAGTCGTAAGCCAACACCCGTTCCTACTGCAATCTGGTTAAGGAAGGTACTCGAGTTGAATTCTCCTCCGGGCCGATGTTGTATCCGCCCGCGCGAGCCAGATATTTCCGGCGTCAACAAAAACAGCACCTTTTAGCGCTTTTATGATATCAAACCTGTATTCGGCGCTGCCTTCAAGTTTGATATCGCCTCGTTGATCGATGAATAAAGTACTGTCTGGTGGAAGATCTTCCCGGACATTGTATGTCCCAGGTCCAATTGATCGCGCGGGAAAAGCACGTATGCTGCTTGATCCACCGATAGAAAATTGTTTGATGTAAGGAAGGGTTGTTGAATTCTTGTACGCATAACCAATGCCTGCAATCAATCGTGTGGCGAGTTTGTTATGCTGATCAATCTGGTAATAATATCTGAAGTCTACGTCAGCTTTTGCGAACTGCGAGTAAGGGGCACCAAAAAGGTCGAACGGTCCTTCCTCAGATTTATACGCCATACTTTGTATCCAATGGATGAGGTTACCGGCTATGTCGACGTTTCCATTAAAATAGAAATTGTGCGTTCTGTATTTTTTCTTTTCGAATTTCTGCATTGGATCTTCCTTCAATTGCGTGTTCAGCGGTATATGAATACCGTGCTCCTATGATGAATTGATTCTCAAAAGAGTTTTCCAACACGGGATTACTTTCCACCATATCTATGAAGGCCTGTGATTTTTTGTCGGTCCGGACGAAACTTATGTCAACAGGATAAAGCTCGTGGGATTTTGCCGCCGACTCCCGCCAGATATATCCATAGTTTAGATTGAGAGAGTTAAGCCTGTAGTATCCTACGCGGTTCTGAAAATTAAATCCAGCCTTAATGACAGTCTTCGGAAGATATTTGCGGGAGTTGTAATCTATCCGGATAGGAGAAATGAATCGCGGAAAAGTAAGACTCGTTTCCAATCCGGTTTCAAGCGAATTCAAAGGTCCCTGATTTTGACGACCAACCTGAACTTCGTACGCGCCGCTAAGACTGACTTGAAGCAGTTCTGCACCTCTGAGAAGGTTTCTGTTTGTAAAAATTAATGCGATGCCAGGCCCCACAAAATTGTTTGACTTCGATGTGGCCTGAACTTCCGCACGAAGTGACTTTTTTTGAAGAGGGGTGAGGTAGATGTTAGCGTCGAGCAGGGTCGAATCGGCAGTGGAGGCGTCAGAATATTTGATGTTAACGAATTTAAAAACCCCAAGTCCCATAAGATGACTCAACGTTAATTCCTGGTCCTCGCGACTGTAAGTATTTCCTTTTTTTATGTTGATCACCCGGGTAATTATCGATGGCCGGAAATTGTGTACGGAATCGACATAGTTGATACTGTCGACGACAGTCGTGTCCGCGCTGTTCTTTAGTGTATCAGTAAGCGAATAGTTTGGAAAAATTGTTACCTGGTTTATCTGTAGATACGTCGCGCTTTACGCGGTATGCCGGGTTCAAGTTTCAAATCAAGATTCACTTTACGCTTGCCCACGGTGCTATCCGCCTCAAATATTAAGAAGCGATCGTCGAAATAATAAAACCCATAGTTCTCCAATACTTCCTCGATCCGTTCCTGCTCTGCTTTCATTCTCGCGAGACTATAACGTTGGCGCGTTTTTAATAAAGACTTTTCTTTTAGTGTACGCAGTATCGCGGCATAAACACTGTCGCGCGGATTGGGATATCGTATACTATCCAGGCGATAGGGTCGCGAGATCTTGACGGTATAAATTACCTTGCCTTCTTTGCCCTTCGTTTTTGCTTCGGCACTCACAGAGGACTTGAAGTAACCTTCATTGAAAAGCTGACTACCGAGTTGCTTAGCCATACTTTCAGGATTGATGTCTTTCATTAAGACAGGAGGTTGTCCAAGTTTATTCTTGATAAAGCTCTTTAATCCTTTTTTTTTCTTCGGAGTGCCGGCTACATAATAAAACCATACACCTGGACGCATTCCCAACACGGTTGAATTTGGTTTTGGTATGATGAGATCCTGAAGTTGCTTTTCAAGCACTTTTTTTCTGCCAACTCTCCGTCCTTGGGTTTCAAAATTGATTTTGGATCCCGTATAGAATGCTTCTCCTTCCTTAAGAAATTTTGTGGCCCTGCATCCGGAAAGTACAATTGAAACGCACACGAATATCAACGCAACAAAACGCCCGTGAAAAATGGAAAAATGCAATATGTTATTGTGTTTTTGCATTGGCCTTAAATAATTCACGGAGGGTATTGTAATCTTTGATGTAAATAAGTCCGGCACCGGTTTCAATCAATTCGCCGGAAATGATATCATAATTATTGTTTCTGAAACCTGTGATCCGGAACCGGCCATCTTCAGTGAGCTTGTACTCAAGTGCGAGATCACCTATGTAGTCAGTCAAAGAGTTTTGATTAGTGGCATTCCCCTCGATGTCGACGTTTCCGGAGACTTTTACGATAAGTCTCTCGTCGAACAGGCTCTTCGAAACGCCAAGCTGGAGTTCTGTCTGACCCTGCGCTTCGCCCGTCGAGTAATCTTCATATGACTTCACATCAAATGAGAGCTCGATGCCTTTTATGTTTTCTGAGAGCCGGTTCAACTGTTCAGTCAATAATTTGCTTACGCTCACGCGGGCTGTTGCTTCAACGTTAGATCCGCCTTCCGAATCGAATGGATTATCCGACACAAAGCGGCGCAGAATAAGTAAAGCAAAGACCTGTTTGTTCAGATCGGATTCGCGGGTGTTAACGTCTTTAATCTTCGCATATATGCTCCCTGCCATAGCATCCCTGCTATCAACCGGCATATCCAATTCAAAGCTGATGTCGGGAGTAAGTAAATCGCCCCTGATATTCAGATACACCAGGAAAGGGAAGCCGTTGCTTATACATGTTAGTTTGTTGCTTGTCGGTTATCGGCAGTTGATTGATGACCAGGTCCAATGCTGAAGTTTCTACCTCGTGAGATGCAGTTATATCCATCGTTGCGAGCAATGGGTCACCTGACCAGGTTATAGTGCTGCCTTTTCTTATAGAAAATTTCCGTTTGACCAGTTTGTAAAAAGACAGGTCGTATGATCCTTCCGTGATCTCATACCGGCCAGAGAGCTGCATATCGCCAGTGGGATCAATATCCAGTGTGAGCGTGGAATTGCCTTTTACAGCCAGCTTATCACCGGTGATGGGGTCTATTATAATAGAGAGTGTTTCCTTATCGTTCAGCTCAATATTAGCGGTTAAGTCCAGTCCGATAAATTTTGATTTCACCGTATCACGTGGATTTATCGAAGCAAGAAATGCATCGTCTTTTGCATCCCTGTCGACAAAAAGCACTATTCCCTTCTGTTCTAACACTCCCTTTTCCGATTGGGGTACTATGTAAGTGAGCTCACTGTCGTCCATAAGACTAATTTGCATTTGAACCTTCGGTTGTGTTAGTGTGCCTGAAATGCTGGCGTCGGTGTTGATCCTTACTTTGCCATAGAAAAGTTCGCTATCGTCCTCGTCAGTATTCAGTAGCTGAAAGTTTCGAGCCTTCAGCCTTAGATTCAGATTAAAATCTGTATAGTCTTTGGTGCCAATGGACCCGTCTAAAGAGGCTGTGTTGTTGTCTTGATCGGTAATGTTAAAATCATCCAAAATTACTCCCTCGTCGGTGAAGGATATTTCTTCATCCTTTAACGAGAATGGGGTCCCCACGAACTCCGGTACAAAAGACGCGTCATTAAAGTAAATTCCTCCGCGTATCTGAGGTTTCATCGTTTCACCGGTGACTCGAATCTCACCCCTGACATTACCCTTCATTTGTTTCACTTGTCCCCCGGTAAATGGTTCTATCAGAGAAAGGTCAAGAGAAGTAATCGTGGTTGTAAGATTAACCACTTGTGAGCTCTGTTGATACTCGGCGTTTGCTTTGATATCGATCCTGCTGCCTGACACACCAAGGTTGCCTGTGTAACGTCCGTTGGATGTTCCGGCAACTTTTAAGCTCAGATCTCCCCAGACAGAATTGAAAACATCCAGACCTTCAATCTTTATATCTGACTCGAGAGATCCGGCATCAGCAAGAAGGATACTTCCATTCATCAGACCATCCGCCACGATAGTGCCTTCCACAAGATTTAAGAGGTTCTGGATATTGAGATCCTTAAAAACAACGGATGTTGCGCGTTCCTCTTTATTAGTGACAAACGACAGGCTTTCGTTGATGTTCGTGATAGAGAAATTGCGCGCTTCAATACCATCTTTTCCAAACGTCAAAAGATTATCGGGTGGACATGTCCAGGGCGCATAATTGATCAATACTTCCTCATTGAGTAGTTTGAACTGAGTCGTGTGCTCGAGACTGTAAAACGCGCCGCCTAAAACATACTTTTCCTTTTGCAACGAATCCAGTATTATAAACTTTGATCGTATAGAATCGTTTGCAACGACCCCCGACAATGTCAAGGCCTCGATCCCGATAGTATCCATTGCGACTTTCCTCAATCGAAGCGTATAATTCAAAGTGTTCGGGTCTGACTCAACCTGTAAAAGGAGCGTATCCAAACCGACACCTCCATATTTGATCTTCGTGAGTTCGAGATGGAGGTCAAGATCATCGTTTTCGCTATCAAATTTGCCAGCGATCACGCCTGGAACAAAGGGCTCTAGTTCCGGTAATAAAATCTCCGTGAGCAGATCGGTATTCTTCAGCACCAGCTCGAAAGAAAATCTCTGCACTTCTGCTGGTCTGTTGAATGTGGTATCTCTCAATGAATAGTAATTATTGAAGTGCCTCTTTCATCGCGTTGCCCATGTCGAACAGGTTGATGGTACCTTCGAAATCTCCCGTCATGATATCAGAACGAATGGAGATCTTACTGTTTCCACGCTGATCGATGGATGCGAAGAGGAGTGAGTCGACGGCGTACAAATCGCTACCGTTGAAAATTGCCACATCACGGATGTCCAAACTGCCATTAATGGACCTGAAATCGGATGTCGCGAGATCGACGTCAATGGTGCCGCGCGCCTTCAAAGGCCGCTGGGTTAGGTGGAGCGCGTTTAGGTCGACGTGCTTCAAATTGAAAATGAATTTGTACAACGCGACGTCCTCGCTGTAATCCAAGTCCCCTGAAAAAATAAAGCTGAGGTTTTTATCTTCCAGCGAGGCTTTCCCCGAGAAGAAGTAATTTTTTAGGGACCCCTCCAATTCAAAATCTTTGTAGTCGTATTCACGATACTGCAGTTTGTTCACTGAAACTTTGACGCGTGCATTCAGGTCTTTCATCGAAGTGCCGGAGCCCTTTGACGGCTGCGTTCATATCCAGGCTTCCGAGATCATTCCGCTGCAGGATTCGTCCAAGTTGAAATTCATGAAGATCAATGCGTCCACCATACGACTCGTTACCTGCTTGAGTTAGATCGAGTTTAGCATCGATTCTGGCGTCACCAAGGTCACTTGTTAGGTCAGCTTTGACGGACGGCGTCGAAATAGTGCCGTCGTATTTTCCCTTCAGGGACAAACGTTTGGGAAGTCCAAACTTTGAAACAATGCTATCATCAAGAATCGCTTTTAGATCCTTGCCACTTGTGAAGAACTCGTCAATCGAAGCATGGATCATGGCTTTTTTCCCTGGAAGGCCTCGTATGGTTCCGGTCATTGACAATTTTGTATCCGACAATGTCGTGATAGCAAATTGTCTGATAACAAGGTCCTTTACCTTTCCATTTAAATGTGTGTTTAGGGTAACCGTTTCGTTGTCCCTGACCTTTAATGGAATGCTATCGAATAAACCTGGATTAAAGTACAGTATATCCCTAATGCCAACTGTCGATTGGCTCTTTAGCGTCAGGGTAGCTTCAGGATAGTTGTCGGCGATATCATCAAAAGAAGCGAATTGCGATTTCGCCTCAAGCCGGATTTTACTGTGAGGGGTTTTGACCTCGAAATTGCTGACGTCCAGTTCTTTTTCCGTCAGCGCAAAAGTTGTCTTGAATGTTGATATGCTAAAACCGCTTCTGTCCTTGAGCGACAAAAGGTCGATCTCACCGCGGGCCTTATTACCGGCATAGGAAAGGTCCTTTGCCTGGAGGTTTATATCCCTGATCCATAAGTTATCAAAGTTCAATCCCTCCTTTATGTTTGGTGAATTGAAATCATAGTATTGAATGCTATTATTCTTAAGCTCAAGTGAACTTAGACTGAGCAACCAGGGTATTTCCCCTTGCTCATTTTCCCTTTCATTGGCAATTATCGCCGAATCAATAGGGACGCCAGTATGTTGAAAGGAAATGAACGAGTTCGACATTGACACGTTGTTGACGTCGATCTCCTGTTTTACAAGATCAAACTTTTTTACGTCGACCTTTAGTTCTCCCAGATCAACCCTGAGGATCTCCTCCATCGAAACATTCTTAACCGTTGACGTTATGTTTCGGAATGATGCACTTTCAAAATCAAATGTGAATGGTGTTGTAGTGGGATCTGTTTGTGTTGAATCCGGCACATTCTCAGATGAGCCCGAAAATACAGCGGTGATCCTTGAATCCTCAAACTCCACGGAGTTCAACCAGAGATGCGGCGAATCCAGGTCGAGCTCTTCCACATCTACCGCGAGGTTACCGATCGCCGCTTCGATTTCATTTCCTAGCCGACTGTCGCGATAGGTCAGGTATACGTCTGTTAACTTTACATTCTTAATGTCAAATCTCCACGGGACAGCAGTGGTATCCGGAACATCCGTGGACCTCCGTTTTAAAGGCGGCAGGAATGAAATCGTAATTGAACGTTTCGCTGTCAGAAGGTCTCGAAATGAAGATTTTCCAATTATTAAGAGATACATCGTTTAATTGAATTCTTCGTTTGAGAAGCGCAAAAAGGTCTGTATCGACCGACAGCTCACCTGCATAGAGAAGAGTATCGCGCGATTGATCTTCGATATAAAGCTCTTCAAGAACAATTTTTTTGGGAAAGGAGATTGCGATGTGTTTGAGACTGACGGTGGTCCCGAACTTTTTCTCGAGCTCGGTAATCGTTTTTTGCACGATTCTGTTTTGGACGGCGGGAATCTGAATAGCAGCTATGACCAGTAAAAGAAGTGCGATAAGTGATAAGCAAACCCACCCAATAATCTTTACTGCCTTTATTAAATATCTTTTTGGCGCCCACGTGCGAAACATTCAAGTATTGTTAAGCTGATCCGCCCATTAAAACATGTTCCAGCCTATTTGCTGACTAGTATGCCGGACCTGTCCCGATACCTATCGGAACGGAGTTACTTATGTTTCTTTGAACGGAGTCGAATAAATTTCTTTTTTCGTTCCTTGGGAGTGGTATTGTCGTTGGTCCTCGGATCGTTCGTACTATAATTAATTTTGGTTCGGGATGCGTACGAAGGCCGCCCGGTCTTATCTTCCTGGTGAGGGTGTTGTTGCAGTCTTGAAGGACTCTTCATCACGTGTCAAATAAAAAAAATCCTGACTTACGGGTCAGGATTCTTTTACTGTTCCCATCATCGTTTGAAGATACTCGCACCGAATACCAGTGATAGCACAAACAATACGAGGAAAATAAAGAACAATACTTTTGCAATTCCTGCTGCTCCTGCTGCGATTCCACCGAATCCAAACAATGCGGCAACTAATGCAATTACGAGAAATGTTATTGTCCAGCGTAACATAAAATTAGGTTTTAATGTTTAAAAATTTGTTTGTGAGGAATTTTTAAACAGCTTCCTCAATCGCTGCCTGTCTCAACTCCTGCGTTAATGGATATCGGAATACATTCAATTGAAGTATGCCGAAAAATCTATCAAGCTTATTTAAAACCAGGATCACTGCATTAAGCGTGTCGATTTCCGAAGTAAACAGCACATGGTGGTGAGACCTGTCTTCCATATATATACTGTCAACCAGTTCGTCCAGATGTTGGATGGATAGTTGTGTTTCACCTGATTTCTTATTTCCGGCAAACAACCGTCGAAATAGCCGTGGCAGTCTTTTACCTACCTGTGCAGCCTGATCCTCCGACAAACTTCTTCTTACATTGGACAATACCACCCGCACAAGTTTCACGAGTTTGTGACGGGACCTCATACCAAGGTGTCTGTTAATCTCATTGAAGAACTTTAGTGATTGTTCTTCCTGAAAAGAAGAAATCGGTGTTGTCATGTTAGTATTATTAGTGTGTGGTTTGGTTTTAAATCTGACTTCTCATATTAAATCTTCATACCAAATTGTAAAACGACCTTATTGGACTGGAAAAACTGTTATCGACGATAGACTGGTGTGGAATACAATGCACATTTTCCACCACAAACTCCACACGTTCATTATTGAAGCTGTTTTTTCTCTGCGCCACTTCTGGAGTATTTCCGTGTAGGTTCTCTGCTTGCCAGCCGTGGCGTTCTCGCGAAGGTTGGCGCTTAAAAAGTCGAGGCACGCCATATCATATTCAGACACTCCGTACTACAGCAGCGACGCTAGTGCGTTATTCTCTGAGGCGTATGTTATCGGTAGATGAGCAAAGGTGTACCGCAGAGAGCACTGAGGAGTGCACGCAGAGTGGCCTAGATGCAAACTTGCTGAACTGCTGCAGCTGCCTCTCTCACTATTATAGTGGCGATTATAAGGTCGTGGACTTTTTGATCTTGATCCCGGTGAATTGTTGCGGTCCGCAATCAGGATGTGGAGTTTGTTGCTCGTTTTTGAAGTGCAAACGCGTAATAAACGTGGATTTTAAACATCTCCATTCACTGGCATAATGTTTTCTATAGTGATATCAACACAAAAAACATAGTCGACTTAACAAAAAAATTCAACAGGTATGAAAGGGTCTCAGAAAGTAATTGGTGGTCTGGTTGCAGCAACAGCCATCGGAGTGGCGATAGGGCTATTGCTAGCTCCATCATCGGGTAAAAATACCAGGAAAAAGATAATTGATGGCTCGATGAAGCTGAAGGATGATGTCATGTCTTCAGTCGATGCATCGATCGAATCATTGAGGAAACAGCTTAGTGCGAAGATCGACCAGCTAGCTAAAGGCGGCAAAGATGTCGTTAATCAGGCCAGTGAAAAAGTAAAGATGAAGGAGTCTCATAATTAAAACTGAACAACCATGAACAAGCTTAAAATGAGAGGAAACTGGAACGAAGTGAAGGGAAAGCTTAAGCAAAAATATGCTGATCTCACCGACGATGATCTGATGTTTGCAGAAGGTAAAGAGGAAGAGCTCTTTGGACGTTTGCAGAAACGATTGGGCAAGTCGAAAGAAGAAATTCGTCAAGAGATCGAAAAAATCTAGTTGGATTTGGCTATTAATCTGATTGGATAAGGCGTCATCGGGGACGATGGCGCCTTTCAAAGAAAATCTATGTTAAAAAAGTAAGACGATGAAAAAGTTATTTTTATCAATGCTCGTTGTTGCAGGTGCTGCTTCAATGTTTAGCTGTAGTCCTAATTCTGAAAAGAAAGTGGATGAGGCGCAAGAAGCAATTGAACAAGACATAAAAAAGGAAAAGGAAGATGTAGAAAGAGATTTGCGTGCCTTGCGCAATGATATTAACGATCGCCTGGATAAAGTCTCAAAGAAGATTGATCAGGCCGGTGATAAGTCCAAAACGGAACTTGAAAATGTAAAACGTGATCTGGACACTCAGCGCGAGGAAGTTGAACGAACATTGGATCAGGTAGAACAATCTGCGGATTCAACATGGGTCGAAATTAAGGAAAGTACTAAAGCTAAGGCAGATGAAGTGAAGACTGAGTTTGAAGAGCTGAGACAAAAGGTTGACGAAGCCCTGAATTCAGACTAAATGTTAGCATCATGAGACATAGAGTAATTACATTGAGCATAGCGGTAACGATGGCATTAATCCTTCTTGTCGCGCAACTGTTAGTCAGTTGCAAAGCGTCAAATACGACGAAGGGTGGAGCTATCGGAGCTGGTGTCGGAGGAGTGATCGGTGGAGTGATCGGTCATCAATCCGACAACACAGTAGTTGGTGCAATTATCGGTGCAGCAGTAGGTGGAACAGCCGGAGCGCTGATCGGGCGGCACATGGATAAGCAGGCCGAAGAATTGAAGAATGACCTTAAAGGTGCTACAGTTGAGCGGGTAGGCGAAGGCATTCTTATAACTTTTGATTCCGGACTACTGTTTGATCTTGATTCATATCAACTTCAGCAGGCGACAAAGAGCAATCTTGATCAGCTTGCGAAGACTTTAAATAAATATGAGGATACAGACATCCTGATCGAAGGACATACCGATAGTAGTGGTGAAGACAACTACAATCAAACATTGTCTGAGAGACGCGCAAGCGAGGTTGAGGATTACCTTCAGAGTCAGCAGGTGAAAGGCTCGCGTATAAAGACGAAAGGCTATGGGGAAGAACAGCCGTTGACCTCAAATGAAACTGAGGCAGGGAGAAGTTCCAACCGCAGAGTGGAGGTTGCGATATATGCAAATGAAGAAATGAAGAAAATGGCAAAGAAAGGGGAGTTGGGAGAATAATTAGTGATTATTTGATTAGAAAGCTATCCTTCTCAACCGGATAGCTTTTCTGTTGGTGGGAGTCTAAAATTGTTCAGCGCCGTTATGAAATTACGTTCAGGTGAAGCATACTGGTTGCTGAAGAATGGAATCATTAATTCATACCCTTCTCTTCGTGAAAATATATCCTGCGACGTGCTTGTCGTGGGTGGCGGTATTACCGGGTCCTTGATCGCTTTTCAACTGTCTAGCGAAGGTTACAAGGTTGTTCTTATTGACAAACGTGATGTTTCTCTTGGGAGCACCTGCGCAACCACGGCATTACTTCAATATGAAATTGACGAGCCGCTTTATCGGTTGATTGACATAGTAGGCAAGGAAGCTGCTGCTGATAGTTATAAGGAAGGAATTGCTTCAATCAAAAAACTTGAGAAGCTTGTGAATAAGATGGGGATGGATTGTGGATTTGAAAATAAAGCCAGCTGTTATGTTGCTCATAATAGTAAAAGCATGGAGTGGCTGGCGAAGGAATTTGAAAGCCGCCTTTCAATGGGCATACAGGTAAAGTGGCTGACAGAATTGCAGCTATGGGATTCGTATGCAGTAAACGGCATGGGCGCCATCCTTTCGCGTTCGGGAGCCAGCGTTGACAGCTATCGTCTTGCTCACAATTTAATGGCCTACGCAAAGCGCCACTTATGGATTGGAAATTTATGACCACACGGAAGCGATAAACGTCGAATACGACGCCAGGAAAAATTACGTATATACAGACGACTCATTCCTGATCACAGCCGACTCCGTCGTATATGCAACAGGATATGAAACAAAAGAACTGCTCAACGATAAAATCGTAGAGCTAAACAGTACGTATGCATGTGTCTCTGAACCCTTAGCAGAGCTGCCTAGACATTTAAGCAACACAATTTTTTGGGATACTCAGGATCCTTACCTCTATGTGAGGAGTACGTCTGACAACAGAATCATAGTCGGCGGCGCTGATGAACCCTTCGAAAACGCCAAAAAAAGAGACAGCATCATTGAAAAGAAAGGATTTGCTCTCATGGAGATGTTTAATGAGTTGATGCCGACTGTTAACATCATACCAGACTTTTGCTGGGCAGGAACCTACGGCGTTACAAAGGATGCACTTCCTTATATAGGCTCACATCCGGACTTTCCCAGAAGTTATTTTGTTCTTGGTTTTGGGGGAAACGGTATAACATTTAGCATAATGGGAATGAAGATCATTTCCGATGCATTGTCGGGAAGATCGAATAAGTTTTTGGAGTATTTCAAATTTGAACGATAAATGCCAAAGAGTGTATGGACGATCACATAGAAAAGTTGAAACAGATCGTGGCAAGATGCAGAGTCGGTATGTTAGGAATGCACGGTGAAGATGGTATCCACTTTAGTCCCATGTCACATGTGGACATCGACGACGACGGCAATCTATGGTTCTTTGCCTCGAAAGAGACCGGTAAAACGATCAGTGCTAAAAATAAGAACAATATATTCATTACTTATGCCCAGGAATCAAACAGCACATTCCTGAGCATCACAGGTAAGGCCTATATTAACGCAAACCGCGAAAAGATGAGGGAGTTATTCAATCCTTATATAAAAGCATGGTTTCCGGATGGCCTTGACGATCCATCAATTTCCTTGATGGTAGTTCATCCGATAGAGGTTGAGTGCTGGACAAATGACGATCATAAGGTATTGACCTATGATAAGATTTTGTCATCGAACAAAAATGAAAAGAAGGTTTCGCAGAACGGCGTTCATAATTGATCGGAACCTGAGCTCAACAGTTTAATTAGTTTCTTGTTTTTGTAGAGTTAAAACCTCCGGAATGTGGAACATGGTGCTCAATTGAAAGTTCCAATCCTATCCTACGGAGTCTGATGGCCCATGGTATTAAATTTGATCGCACTGATCCGTACTTTAACATTATTCGTCATGAAAACAAAAACAGTCAAATCAAGAAGACCTTCGCCTCAGCGAAAGGTGGTCACAAAATCGTCCAAGGAAAACCTCGAAGAAATTTTTGAGGACTTACTGAAAGATATTTACTGGGCTGAAAAACACCTGACTAAGGCGTTGCCGAAGATGGCAAAGGCGAGCTTCAACGAAGATTTGAAGGCCGCATTCGACAACCATCTTGAAGTAACCGAACACCAGGTGAAGAGAATTGAACAGTGCTTTGAGTTGCTCGACAAGAAAGCGTCAGCGAAGAAGTGCCCAGGTATGGAAGGACTGGTGAAGGAAGGAGAGGAAGTCATTGAAGAGTTTAGGCGAGGGCCATGCGCGAGATGCAGGGCTTATTGCAGCCGCACAAAAGATTGAGCATTATGAGATCTCGGCTTACGGGACCTTGAGGACCATGGCCAAGGTTTTGGGCAAAGCTCAATGCGCCGAGCTCCTGGAAGAAACCAAGGACGAAGAAGCGGAGGCAGATCAGCAACTTAATGATTTGGCCGAGCGGATCAATCAAATGGCCGGTGAGGTCGGGGAGGAAGTCGAATAAATTTGTTTTGAGTCAGTTGTAGTAATAAAAGGGGCCGTGAGGCCCTTTTTTATTGCAATGTATTAGCTCTGATACGCCGGTAAAAATTGTGGAATGTTTCAGCTTCTTACCTTGAATTGGGATGTTTTTCCACAGGTTTGTCCTTTTTCTATTCCAATTAGCGCGTTTTTTCTCTGGCAGGCTTTTAACATAGTGTTGTGTGGACAACAAAAGTTATTGATATGAAAACAAGAATGTCAGCAACCGAAAAAATGGTAACGCTGAATCAAGCTATAGATCTTGCTGTGAAGCGCGGGTACTCTGAGAACTTTAAGGTGGCATCCAGTGGCCTCACGACTGAGACAGAAAATAAGTTTTATGCGCCGACGGATGTGAAGATCGACGACTTTCACCGTTTTGAAGGTGATTCCGATCCGAACGATAGTTCAATTCTTTATTTGATAGAAACAACGGATGGAAAAAAAGGATTGTTGGTCGATGCTTATGGCGCTTACGCAGATGCACGAGTATCCAAGTTTGTGACCGCTATAGAAGATATTCAAAAGAAGATTTAATACTTATAATGTAGTTGACAGTCATGTTTATTGCCAATTTAAATAAGACAGAGAAAAAGGTTTCGAAACGCAGGACCCTGACACCCGTTGAGTTGCCAACGATAACGTTTAGCCGGATTTGTTATGGTTATCTCCATAATGACTGGTCGACAGTTGTTTCTTCCAGCATTACCCTGCTCGTGACGCTATCTTCGTTAATTCTGTCCAGTGTTTCCCAAGGAAGATTATAACATAGTTATATGGAAATGGGCTCAATAAGGCGTGTAGAGTCCGTAAGAATACATCGTAATTATAAACGGGCAGCCAAAGTGGCAAGCCTGCAATACGTTAATGATTCGATGAAGGGGATCCGCCGCAAACGTAAAGGAAACGGATTTACTTTCACGTTGGGTGACGTAAAAATTAGCCGACTCATCAACCCTACAACGAATTAAAAAGCTTGCGATTCCTCCCGCGTGGACCGATGTGTGGATATGTTCCAAAGACAACGGGCATTTGCAGGCGACGGGTTTTGATGTTCTCGGAAGAAAACAATACAAATATCATCAGGACTGGAATATTGTCCGGAATCAAACAAAGTTTCAGCACTTATACGAATTCGGTAAGGCGCTGCCTCAATTGCGTAAGAGGATCGAAAAGGACCTTGCATCTTCAGAATTGACAAAGGAGAAAGTGCTTGCAACTGTAGTCAAGTTGATGGAAAGTACCTTGATACGCGTTGGCAGCAACGAATACGAAAAACTTTATGGATCGTATGGTCTGACTACGATGAAGGACGGTCATGTGAATATCAACGGAACCAGTCTCAGATTTTCTTTCAAAGGCAAAAAGGGAATTTATCACTCTGTTACGATAAAAAACAAACGACTTGCGCGTATCGTGAAAGCTTGTCGGGACATACCTGGTAAAGAATTGTTTCAATACATGAACGGCGATGGCGTTCGCAGGTCTATTGATTCGGGTATGGTCAACGAATACATCCAGGAAACGACAGACAAGAATTTTTCAGCGAAGGACTTCAGGACATGGGCAGGAACGCTGGCCTTTTTGAATTGTTTGAAAGGCCTTGTCCGCCGAAGGCTTCCGAAGGTGGGCCTCGATAAAACATCAACGCAAAACGATATAAAGAAAAACATCATCGACACGCTCGATGAAGTAAGCGCGCAGATTGGGAAACACCAGAGCAATTTGCCGGAAATACTACGTTCACCCACAGATCATCACGTTGTATGAAGAGAACAAACTATCTCGATACCTGGATGAGTTGGATGACGGCGAAACGAATAAAGATACAGTCGGCCTTTCTCCCGATGAAAAAGTATTGATGAGAATCCTCAAAACATTATGAAAACATCAGCAAAAAACTCTCAAAAGAGACGTCTGAAGTCTCCGGCAAAAAGTGGCGCCAAGCAGTCCAGCCTTATAAAGTGGTTTGACAAGGTTTCAAAAGTAATTACCAGAGCGACAGGCAGGCCCGCAACATTTATTGTTGCTGCCACGGTCGTAATTGTCTGGGCAGTTTTAGGTCCAATTTTTAACTATTCAGATACGTGGCAGCTCGTGATCAATACAGGGACAACGATCGTGACCTTTCTGATGGTGTTTGTGATCCAGCAATCACAGAATAAGGATACCATGGCGCTTCAGCTCAAGCTTAACGAACTAATTGCCTGTCAAAAAAAAGCCAGCAACCGCCTGATCGATATTGAAGACCTGACCGAGGACGAACTGGAGGTGTTGAAGAAATTTTATATCCGGCTGGCGAAACTCTCCAAAGAAGAAAGCCAACTTCACACCACTCACTCTATTGACGAGGCCGCAAAGGTGCACGATCAGAAACGATCGGGAACTGCAAAATAACACCTCGCTCAACTGTGTAAAAACTTCCACACATTCAATTAGTCAAACACATTCATTTTGACCGCAATAGGGTAATTACATCTGGCACACTATTGTAAAGTATAGAGCTAAAATACGTTCCGGATGGCTTTCAAGAACTTTCTGACCAGAATCGCACATATCTATAGGTTCAACATGCGGTTTTTTAAAAACGCATTTGCGCCTCCTTTTGAAATAAAAGAGATTCTAAGGCAATGTTTTCTTGTGGGAAACAAATCGTTGTTTTTGATTGCATTCACATCGTTTCTTGCCGGGATAGTTTTTACAAAACAATCGCGCCCGTCCCTTGCATCATTCGGGGCTGAATCGTGGCTTCCTTCTATGGTCTCCCAAGCGGTTGTGAGATCGCTGGGTCCACTGATCACCGGCCTCATTTGCGCAGGCAAGCTTGGTTCAAATATCGGCGCCGAACTCGCCAGCATGAAGGTAACAGAACAGATTGATGCAATGGAGGTTTCGGGTACGCGGCCTTTTTCTTACCTGGTTGTGTCAAGAGTGGTGGCAACTACATTAATGCTTCCAATCCTGGTGATCTTTGCAGACGTCGTTGCGTTGTTAGGCTCCTTTGTAATGGTTAATGCAATTAACAATACCGGGTTTGTTTTGTATTTCAATGAAGTTTCCGCGGTTGTTTCGCTGCTCGATATTACTTCGTCGCTCATTAAGTCGGCCTTTTTTGGATTCGTCATCGGAATAGTGAGCTGCTATGCAGGATACTATTCGGATAAGGGAACTACGGGGGTCGGGAAATCAGCCAATACCGCTGTCGTGGTCTCAATGATCTTCATTTTTGTCGTGGACTTGATGGGATTGCAAATACTAAATCTCTTTAGGCGATGAAAGAGCAACCTGCCATGGTCGAAAATGCTACGGAAGAACTAACCTCCGTGGTTAGAGTTAGGAACCTCTACAAAAGTTTCGGTGACCGCAATGTCCTTTCGGGAGTGAACCTTGATCTGAAGGAAAGAGAAAATCTTGTAATTCTTGGAAAGTCAGGAACGGGAAAATCTGTATTGATCAAATGTGTTGCCGGATTGCTAAAACCCGACTCGGGCGAGATTAATGTGCTTGGGTACGATGTTCCGTCTCTTTCGCTTAAAGAATTAAACAAGCTCAGGCTCCAGTTAGGCTTTTCGTTTCAGGGTAGTGCATTGTATGACTCGATGTCGGTAAGGGAAAATCTTGAGTTTCCTTTGAAGCGCAACCTTGGGATATACGAACGATCGAAGTTGAATAAACTTGTAATGACTAGCCTTGAGGATGTTGGTCTTGAGTCAGCAATAAATATGAACCCAGCAGAGCTTTCGGGTGGAATGAAAAAACGGGTCGGCATTGCACGAACATTGATTCTCAACCCGAAGATCATGTTGTACGACGAACCCACAGCGGGACTGGATCCCGAAACAGCAACAGAAATTAATGAACTCATCTTATCAGTTCGTGAAAAGTATCACACGGCCTCTATTATCATCACTCACGATCTCAGCTGCGCCAGGCAGGTATCTGATCGTATTGTTGCTCTTTTTGATGGTGTCAATAAGTTGGAGGGAACATTCGAAGAGCTCAAACAGCAGAACGCCCAGGAGCTGCAGTCTTTCTTTAACTATTAATTGAATAATATGGAAACGCAGGAATTGAAACAGAATATAAAACTCGGAGCTTTTGTTATGATTGGGCTCTGTCCTTTTTGCAGTAGCTCTATTCTACATTGGCAAGGAAAACACTTTCTTCAATAGGACCTTTACCATCTCAGCGGTCTTCCGGAATATCGAAGGTTTGAAAGAAGGTGACAAGGTCTGGCTTTCCGGAGTTCAAATAGGAACAGTCAAGCATGTGCAGATTGTTGCCGAAGGTAAGGTTGCGGTTGCTCTGTCGTTGCGTGACAAACAAAATGAGTTTATTAAGAAAGATGCAACTGCTTCCGTAGGATCGGATGGTCTTGTGGGTAACAAGATCGTTGTTATTCGCCCGGGGAACGCCAGGGAGGTGATTCAGGATTACGACACCATCAATACGTTTTCTCCGACCGACACACAAGAGCTGATCAACATCGCAAAAGATGTCGGATCGAACACCAGAAGCCTAACTGATGATCTTAAGTTAATAACGGCAAGGATAAATAAAGGCGACGGGATCGTGGGTGAACTTTTGCACGATGGACCGCTTTCACAAGATTTGCGTTTAGCAATAGCATCGCTTCGCTCGGCGGGCGAGAATACTAACCAGGCAACGGCGGATCTCAAACGACTGGTTAACGAAATTAATACCGGAGATGGTCTGATGGCGAAGCTGATCTCCGATTCTACGTATTCAGAAACGTTCGAGCAGGCGCTGGCTAATGTGGCCGAGGCTGGAAAAAACTCCAGGGATATGACAGAAGAGCTCAAAGAAGTGATTTCAAATCTCAATAATAAAGAATAATGCAATCGGCGTATTGCTTACGGATACAACCTTCGCAAACAAGCTTAGAGAAACGCTGGAAAATGCGGAATCAGCATCCGTGAAGCTCGACGAAAACATGGAGGCAATGCAACACAATTTTTTACTGCGCGGATACTTCCGGAAACAGAAAAAGAATGAAGAGAAGGTAGCGAATGAAGCGAAGGAAAACAATGCATCAACCGCCAAGAATCCGTAGCTCCGTTACCTTTGATGAATCCGGTGCGTTCGCCTTCATGATCTTCAATTTCCTTTTGTATAGGATTTCCAGGAATGTTTCATTCGGCGGCGTAACCGATGTGTCAGCTTGAATGAGTGAATCACGTTTGTAAACAGTATGCTTGATCTGCTCCCACAATTCGTTACTTAATTCGTACAGATCACAATCAAGCTCCCCCTGAAGGTCGCGAGGCAGCCGTTTGGAATTTCGCCTGTGAAATTTTTTTAAATGTTGTGTCCTGGTTAACTCTTTTTAAGAAGTGAGCGACCATTGGCAGCGCTGTACTGGAACCCTGACCAAGCTCAGTATACCTGAAACGGATACGTGGATCGTCGGCTCCAACCCAGGATCCAATTACCAGATTTGGTGTCATGGCAATGAACCACCCGTCCGCATTGGCTTGTGTGGTACCGGTTTTTCCAGCCACATCGTTGAGTACTCCATATCTCCAGCGCAACCGTGATGCCGTGCCTTCATGAACGACCGTTTGCATCATTCGGGTCACGAGCTGAGCGGTTTCTTTTGAGAATGCTCTCTTTCCTGATTCCTTCGATTTAAAGTTGTCGTATACAGTGCCATCGAGATCATGGATCGATTCGATGTAATAAGGAAAAACAGCTATCCCCTGATTAGCAATACACGCATAAGCCCCTGTCATTTCCATAAGTGAAATCGATGAAGATCCCAATGCAATAGAAGGTACCTCGGGCATATCACTTGTGATTCCCATCTTGCGGGCAAGAGCGATGGTATTAAGTACTCCGGCTTCCTGTATTAGTTTCACCGAAACCGTATTTACAGAGTAGGCCAAAGCTCCACGCATTGTGTATTCGACCTGATAATCATTTTGAGTATTTCGAGGCGTCCATTTAACACCCTCTTTATCGATGTACGTTTCACGTTGCGCTGAAATCAGATTGCAGGGAAGTATTCCCCTTTCAATGGCCATAGCATAAACGATGGGTTTAAAGGTCGAACCAACCTGCCGCTTGGTTGTAGCTTTGACGTGATCATATTGGAAAAAATCATGTTCAATACCTCCAACCCATGACCGAACTTTTCCCGTGCTTGGCTCAATAGCAAGAAATCCTGCGTTGAGATATTGAAGGTGATGTTTTATCGAATCTATGGGACTGATTTTTGCGTCTTCTTCACCCTGCCAGGTAAATAACCTCATGGGTAGTGGTTTGCTTAGCTCTTCTATGATCTCTTTTTCTGAAAGACCCTGAAGACTGAGCTTCTTGTATCGCGATGAACGCCTGATTGCTTCGTCTACGACGTTTTCTTTTCCCTTCCAGGGTTTTTCCTTTCCCCAGTGATCAAAGAACATTTTTTGCACATCGGTCATCTGCTGAGTGACTGCTTTTTCGGCATACTCCTGGAGTTTTGAATCCAACGTCGTGTATATCCTCAGTCCATCCGTGTAAAGATTATACGGAGTTCCGTCGCGTTTCTTGTTGTTCTTGCACCAGGTAAGAAGTTCAGACTTAAGATACTCCCTGAAATAGGGAGCTAATCCGAGGTGATGCGATGTCTTGCTTATTTTAAGTTCGATCGGCTTTACCAACAGTGAATCGGCTGCTTCTTTGTGATAAAGCTGTATTTCACCATCTGGCTCAATACAACGTTTCGTCGGTAGAATGCACGGTCGGGATACACCCGCGGATTATAATAAGTCGTTGCTTTGAGCATTCCTACAAGCACGGCAGCCTGGTCGATGGAAAGAGAATCAGCGCTGGTCGAGAAGAAGCGTTGTGAAGCAGCCTCAATGCCGAAAGTGTTATCGGCAAATGGTATCGTGTTGAGGTATTTTGTGATGATCTCTTTTTTAGTGTAAATGAATTCCAGTCGTCGTGCCGTGATCACTTCGCGCAGTTTATTTATCAGCATGGACAATACCCAGTATCGTTCTCGTGGGTACAAATTCTTAGCTAGCTGCTGCGAAATTGTGCTACCACCGCCGGAAGACTCATCCTGTTGAATAATCGATTTTACCAGCACACGTCCAAGGCTTATGTAATCGACGCCTTCGTGTTGATAGAAGCGTATGTCCTCTGTTGCCAACAATGCGTCAAAAACAACGGGCGCAATACTCTCATACCTCACTTCTGTTCTGTCTTGCGTATAGTATCTGCCTAACAGCACGCTATCTGCGCTAAACACCTCCGACGCCACCTGATTTTTGATGTTACGTAGTTCCCGGTTGCCTGGCGTTTCTATCCACACCACCATGAGTAGTAGCAATACCAAAAAGGCCGGCGGTCCCAGGATCAAAGTCCATCTGCGTGCTTTTGGGTGGTTCTTATAATAATGGATGACGCGGTCAAATGGGGATCGGATTACACGCACAACGGGCCGGATTTTTCTGAGTGCCAGACGATAGAAGTAACGAAGCTTTCGCCAAAAGTCCTGAATGAATACTAGCATAACCAATACACCACTTACCGAGGTCGGAAGTTAACAACCATGACTTTAGGGTGCAAGGAATTTCAGCCAGTGAATCAAATGATTAGAGGATCAAAAATGCCCTCTGAATCATGCGTAAGGCATGTTTTTAAAATGCCTCAGACAAAGCTGGGATTCCATTTACAAAAACCTGTAATTTGCAAGATTAACCCTATCGTCCGGTGACTAAACAGGCAATGATCACACCACTTTTGGAAGTTGATTTCGAAAAAGTTCGACAGAAGACAGTAAAGAAATTCATAGCAGACTTTTGTTTGACCAATCCAACTGGTCTCACCGACATGAGACCTGAATGTTATAATCCCGCACTGGAGAGTACTTACCACGTACACAGGAAAACTTTCCTCATCCGGAGCAATATCGATTGTGTATGGAACGCATATAAAACCATTCATCCCAAGGAGGCATGGAATGGTGCCATGGTAAGCTTTGGACTCCAATACTCGCGAATGAAGAATATTATCAATTACATCAATGATGATTATGCGGGCATGGAAAAGGGACAGATCATAATATTAAACCTTCGTCTGCTCTGGGGAGGGTTCAATATCGCCGTTGCGCATGAGGTCTCAGAAGTAAATGAACAGAAAAGGATGATAAAGTTGTGTTACATGCGCGGCGGAGCGTCTGAAGGATCACAGATCATAACTATGCAGGAAACGAAAGAAGGTTTTACTGAAGTATTGCATAAAACCTTCTATAAGAGCAATTCTAATTTCCGCGATACCAAGTTATATCCACGGCTTCATACCAGGGCGATAACCGAGTTTCATCTTAACGTCAAGAAAAAAGCGGAAGGAATTAAGCTGGTTGTTGTTCCGGTTGCTGTTTAGGCCCCACCAATTTGCTGATCGCTCTTTCGGCGCGGGTATGCGCTAGCTTCTTCTTATAATCGAACCACTTGGCATCGTTCAGTTTGCGCATCACGTTGTCCGTTGTGCGTTGAACCGTAAAATTCCACAAACCACCTAGCTTCATTGGCAAACTATGGGCGATTGTTCTCACAGAAAGAGCAAATCCACCATCGAGATATTCAATGTGATGCCAGTATCCGCTCGGCATAAACAGAGTATCTCCATGACCCAATGTTACGCTCATGCCTTTAACATATTTAAGCCCGGATATGTCTCATAGTCGGGATTGTCAACATCTACTGTGGAGTGCACATTGAATGGTAATCTGTAAAGCAATGTCGATTGATCGGGAGCAAAAAGATAAACCCTCTTTCGACCATGAAACTGAGTGAGGAATACATTGCTCATGTCGATGTCCTGATGCATCCGCACAATTGACTTTGGAGGACCAAAGAACATGAACGGGATCTTAATATATCCTTTTACGATATCAGGATACCCAAAATCCTTAAGCAACTCAGGCTTATGCTTGAATACCGGAAATAGGAACAACCGGAGGTCTGTAGGCTCTTTCTGAATCAGGTTCAGGTAATCGTCGAAGCGCATCACGGCATTCGGAACCTGCAATGTCTTCGATATATCCTCCTTCCTGTTTCCGAACAATCCCACTTCGATACTTCCCATGGTTTCTTTGAAATAATCCATGGTCCACTTGTCGTAAGCGGGATATTGTTTCCACAGTCCCCTAAGCACAACCGGCTTTTGAGGTTTATAATAATTCATTATAAAATTCTTCCCTGGTAATCTTGGTGCCATCTACTACCGGCACCGGTGTCGCAACATCTAACGCCATATTCAGTATTCTTATTCCCGGTACAAAAATACTGTGATTATTGTAAAATTCCACGCGGAAAATTTATGTTTTTGGCTCAATTTGGCGCGTTTTAAGCCTTTTTGAAGCCTGCGTATGACTTACAGTAATTCAACACCAGGCTATAATTTGCGATCAGATCCATCCCAACGGATGCATAGTTGTGCCAGGGGGAATAAATAATTCCCGTGGACACGTTTTCGATCTTTAAATGGTCCAGCAAAAGTCGATCGGCAAGGATACTCGTTCCTTCGATGTTGCCGTTAAGTCCCCGGCCAAGAACGCTTCGTGATACGGTGGCTCCGTGAAACCTGCTCAAGTCGGTAGTCTTTAACAGCAAACCAAGGGCTGAACCCGTGTCGATCATCAGATCAAAAGCTATACTCTTATCATTAATGAACACAGTTGAGCTTATGATTGGCCTTCCGTCTTCGACCCTGATAGCAATCCTTTCGTAGTCAGGAGAGATCTCCGCTTCGAAAGCCGGGCGGAATGTGATTTGTTGTTGCGCACAGTTTAGCTCAACCTCAAATTTGATAAATATATCGTACCCTATGATTCCATCAATATTATGAAACGATGCGAATAATTTTTGATCTGGTATGATCACCACCGGTATCTTTTGTCCCAGCACTGCGTCAATTGAGACTTTATTGTTTAAGGCAAGTCTTCCGGTCACTGGCTTGCCAGACCCGAGACCCGAGAACTGTATTTTTTTGTCCGGGTGCAGATCAAAAAATTTATTAAAGTGTTTCCCAAACAAAACGAGATTCCTGCATCCGGTATCCAGGATCAGGTTTACTTTCACGCTATCGTTAATAGTAACAGGAAGTATGATCAGATTCTTCAATCCTCTATACTTAAAAGTAACAACGTGAAGAGAATCTGGCATTGAAAAACCGGCGCGAGGAATTGCTGCAAGCGATTCGTCCGGACAGAGTACAAACAGAATGGCGGTAAGAACGAGTTGAATGAATTTGGCCTTCATGGTGAGTAGCATTAACAAGAAAAGCTAACTCACTGCTTATTTCCCTGAAACACGCGAGAAGGCTGATTTTTTCAAGGTGGCAAAAGCTCATTCCATGTATCAGATGGTCCGGGTTACAAGGTAAATCGGTAGTCATGTCGGTAATTATTGTGGAAGATGTTCCCCTCAATCGCGTGATTTTCGTACCGAATGACAAAAAAAATAGTGCAAACTTTTTCAAGTCTGCACTACTTTGTTTCGGAAACGAACGTTTTGTGTTCGCTATTTCTTTATCGTCTGCCCCTTGGTTTTCTCCGCAAGCGAAACCGCTTCATATGCGTTCACCAGCCCTCCAGTTGCGCTTAATTGAGCGAACGGAACCTCGTCCGCAGACCCGGGTTTTGTTACCTTAAGGCCGTCGAATTTCCTGGTAGATTCTTTAAGAATGTTTTTAACCTGATCAGCGGTCAGGTCGGGGAAATAAGACATAATAAGGGCGGCAACGCCCACAGTCGCAGGGCATGCCATACTGGTTCCCTGAAGATCTTCATAATTATTGTTTGGAATAGTAGAATATATCTGCACACCCGGTGCAAATAAATCGACTGACTTCTTTCCATAATTAGAAAACGAGCCCACAAAATTTCCGTCAGCACCCCATGATGAAGCCCCGATCTCTAACCACGTCTTTGATTCAACTCCACCCTTCAATACTTTGGTTGGATAATTGGATTCCTTGTCAAGATCATCTCCGTCATTGCCGGCTGCGTGAATAAGTAGAACACCTTTTGATTCCGCATATTTCACGGCCTTATCTACTGCTTCCTTTTGCGGCGAAAATGATTTTCCGAAACTCATGTTGATGATTTGCGCGCCGTTATCCACCGCATAAAGGATTGCGTTAGCAATGTCCTTATCTCTTTCATCGCCATTAGGCACAGCCCGAACAGACATAATCCGGACATTATCTGCGATACCTTTGATGCCAATTTCGTTCTTTCTGTTTGCTCCAATTATTCCGGCAACATGGGTTCCGTGGCGGGCATCAGGCCCTTCAACATCGTTGTTACCATAACCTTTTTCATAAAGGTTCTTGGGATCGTCTCCGACAATACTCCTCGAATTGAAATCAAGGTTGTAACCAAAGTCCACAGCTGTGGCGTAATGATCCACTCCACTCTTCAATTGTACCAGATATTCTTCCAACTCATTGAGAAATTCTTTGATTGCAATATCACCGTCTACATTTTCCATAACCTTTGCTAAGGTTTCCTTTGCAAAGCGGATAGTATCATTGGTGGCTTCAATTTCTGACAGCGTTGATTTGAAAACCGGCTTGCCGCCAATGCTCTTACTGAGCACACTGTCGCAAAATGTAAGGGTTCCAAACGCATTCGAATAGAGCTCGTATTGTTGATTGTATTGGTCGTATTTATCCTTGTTTGATTTGAAGTCGCGCTCATATTTAGCTTGAACCTGTTTCCACAGGGCATACTCCGCTTTGTTCTTCCTGCTAACTTTCCTCTCATCCACATTTTCGTAGATGGGCTTTAGTCGGGCATATTCGCGCGTCACTTCATACGTGTCTTCATTGACGTTACCATTTTTTCCGCCGATGAAATTCCAGCCATGAATATCGTCCACATATCCGTTCTTGTCGTCATCAATACCGTTTGCGGGGATCTCATCCTCATTTGTCCAGATCACGTCTTTCAGATCTTCGTGTTCAATGTCGATACCAGAATCTATAACGGCTACCAGAACGGTTTTTGATGGCTTGCCTTTTAACAAGGTAGTGTAAGTCTTTTCAGCACTAACCCCCTGAAAATGGTCGGTCTCCGGATCTCGTAAGAACCAGTCCTTTGGAACATTAACTGTATCCTGATTTGCGAGATTGTTGTCATTTGAGAAAGCTTGAACCGCCATCAAGCTGAGGATCAACAAAATCATCGTCCCTGCGCTTCTTTTCATAATTCCTTGGTTTTCAAATATTAGGGCACAATATAGCCCAGTTAGGTTTAAATGCCATATTTTTTACTCCGGCATTGTCTGGGAAAAACAGACAAAAGCCTTGCCGATCTTACTTCCGTGCGCCATCCGCCGAGTCTGCCGATCGTGCCTCTTTTCTTCATGCGATCTTTGCCAGCACAACCACCCATTTGCTTATGCTTATTGTCTTTACTTCTTTCCTTCTGTTCTTCAGCCTGCTCTTATGGTATGCCGATAAGCATACCAAAGGTACTGAACGAGATCGCCTCAATGACAAACAAAACACTTCCCGAAACGGCACCGTTTCTGGATTTGACTACTTCGATCCTAATTGCTCGCAATTTCCTCTAAATTTTCCAAAAACATCGCCACGTGGCTTAGGGTATAATTCACCAAAAGCAGGCAAGTAAACAGAATATTTATACTACACGTTAATGTGCACTATGGCCAAAATGACTCTAATCGTGCCGTTTTGTCGGGTGAAAACTTCTAGTATACAGGTTGATCACGTTCGTTCGAAGGAGAAACCAAATTATGGATAAGAATCAGGATATGAATTTGATCACTTCAGTGGATGTGATGAACACTTTGAATGGTGGACGCACGGAACCATTGGTCAAGCTGAAGCAACACACAGATTCTCGCGAAATCAGGGTGAAGATTCCAGGCATCGATCCTGAAAAGATCGAAGTGGAGGTGAATGAGGACCGTGTGTTGATATTTTATACGATGAATATCGAGTCCGGCGGCAAGGAGATTGGAACCTCTTATTCTGTCTATAATCGCCAGCAACCATATTTTATTGATGTCAACAGAATCGTTGCGCAGGTAGAAGAGGAAGAGTTGGTGGTGACACTGCCGTTTAACCAGCTAGCTAACGATTATCATAGAAGCGTAAAAACCGGTGAAGACTAAAAAGTGGTAACGATGATCCACTGATAAGCAGGCGAAACATTTTGAATTCAAAAAGAAGAGCTGTCTCAAAAGTTTGAAATACAATTAAGACAGCTCTTGTTCATTTTAATTTAAACCCTTACATGCCCCCAGTTCTCACCAGTTTTTATCCGGTGAATCTGCATATCTGACACCCTGAATTTTCTAGCTAAGGCTTTCAAGGTTGGTTGCTTCTTGGATTTGAATAACGCAGTCTTGATTGCCTTTACTTTATCAGCGGTCAGCTTTGGTCCCTCATCCGGATTCATGCGCACAAGAACATTAGGATCTTTTAGTGCGTGTTTGATCTGGTCATCGTGTTTTACCCATTTGAGGTTAGAAGCTTTGTTGTTTTCCTTTTTGTGATCGTCGTGGATCACGAAGTTGGAACTGCTGCCTGCCTGTTTACAAAAGTATTCAGCCACAAGCCGATGAATGTAATAGTTTTGACGTGTTTCTTCCCGGCCTATGGTAATGCTGGGATACCCTTGCGTTAGACGCGGTTTCAGGACGTAACCTTCATCTAGTTTTGCCTTGAAGCTTACAATACGTCCTTTGTCCGAAACGGCATAACGTTTCGTAGTGGTACCTTTCTTCAATTTCAATTCCTTCCAGGTCTCGCCAGTGAGGAATTTGAGTTTGGGTTCTTTAATTGATTTTGCCATAGGTTTAAAATAATAATGGTTCAGATAATTTTGGTATTAGGGCATGAAAATGGTGTTGTATGGATGAAAGTAAGGTTGAGCTCTTCCGATTTAAAATCGTCCGGCCATCTATTTCATTGACCGGCGTAAGTTCACCCATCGTTCCGGTTGCAAAAACTTCATCAGCATTGTAGAATTCTGTAAGCGACAAATTGCGTTCCTCAACGGGTATGTTGTTCGATCGGCAGATGTCGATCACAAGCCCGCGCGTTATACCGTGTAGGCAGGAGTCCGCATGAGGTGTCAAAACTGTTCCATCTTTTGTCATAAAAAGATTGGTATCGTTAAGTTCTGAGACAAAGCCCTGATGATCGAGCATAACGGCCGCATCCGCACCCGCTACATTGGCTTGAATTTTAGCGAGAATATTATTTAACAAGTTATTATGATGGATCTTAGAATCCAAAAATTGTGGGTTGTTTCTGCGTTGCGAAGAAGTTATTACGCGGATACCCCGGGTGTTGTCATAAACCAGTGGTTTCCATTCAGCAAGTACAATGAGACAGGGTCCGTTTGTGTTGAGACGGGGGTCCATACCCGACGTAACCTTCTCGCCACGAGTCAGGGTTAGCCTGATGTGCGCTTCATCGCGCATTCCATTAGCTTCCAGGGTTTCGAAGATTGCTTTCTTGATTTCCGCCTTTGAAGGAATAACTGAAAATGCCAACGCATGGGCAGATGCTTCCAGTCGGTTTAAATGGAATTCAAGACAGAAAATTCCATCCTTGTATACCCGAAGACCTTCCCACACAGCATCACCGCCCTGCACAGAGCTATCAAACACTGAAACTCTGGCCTGATCTCGTGGCAACAATTTGCCACCAACATGCACGAATATGCTGGCATTCTTCGGATTGAACTTCTGTAACATCGGCGTCTTTATCCAACCCTGACACTACTGCCTGAGTTAGAATGTAGTTTAATTTCTTAATATCAGAATATTGTCAGATCCCTGGAACCCGCCATGTCGGCAAAAGGACCAGTGCTACAACGGGTGGGTAACGGCTGATATATAAATATAAAAATTATTTTTACGTATAGATCAAGGTTGTAACGAAAATGACAGCAGCTGTTCATAGTAATCCTGCGCTCTGTCGTTTAACGCATTTAAATGGGCACCAAGCGGCCGGTTGCTGGTGGGTTGTATTTCAAATCCCCTCGACTTATGAACATTCGCATACCAGTATTTTGCCCATACACCGTCATACTCCTTCGGTCCCGGATTCCAGTGAAGCATCTCCGTCAGGAATGGTATTCCTATAAGTGAGCACAACTTCTTCAATATTGATTCAGGATCTTTCAAAATCACTCCGGAGTCCATGACGATGGGTGACTGTCCCATTTTCTTCAGCCTTTCAAACAGAATAAACTGATATTCAACGCCGATATCCCTAAGGGTAGGCGCCTCAATAACCTGTGAATAGCTTGCCAGAATCTGCCGGGGATTGCGTATGAGAAAAACGTTGGTTACACGTTCCACAAAACTCTGGTCCATCAGCTCTAAATGATGAGCCATATTCTTGATGAAAAGAATTTCATTTTGTGCCGGACCGAAGATCTTTCTACAAACTTCGTCTTCGTTAATGGGCTGACTTTTCAACACCTCATCCTTACCAGGATGCTCTATACCACTTTTGTTAAGATAAAACGCATAAAAAGGCTCATCAAGTACAACGGTATCGGCACGCTGCGCAAAAGAATACATCAGCGCCGTTGAGATATTACGTGGTCCCGAAACAAGATTGATCCGTATCATGGTGTTTTAAGATTGCTTCTTCACTACTAAAAGAAAGCAATCTTTTTCAATGGGTAAATAGCCTTGCTCATAACAATAAAAATATTTTACTCCGTCTTTATTGGTGTAAACACTTGTGACGTGAGAAAAATCAAAACCTTCGGCGATAAGCATATCGCGGCGGATCCTGGCTCTTCCCTCCGGATTAAGTGCCATGAGGATACGTCTGTTCCTTCTAAGTGCATTGTTGATGTTCCGGATATACCTTGTTACATCGCCATTTAGGCGGTTATTGAACGTGTTACGGCATTGATCTGAGCAAAACCTTTTGTCGATTCGACCGATGATGAGGGAGCCGCACTCCCGGCATTTCTTTTTTGATGTTAGTGGCATACAACGAATTGATTTCAAACGACAACAAACGAATATAAACGAAAGTAAGTACTTAAGAACCGACTAAGTCCAATTTCAGAACACATATTTACCTGACAGTCGTCGCGGAGTTTTCCGAAGCATGAACTGAAAAAATGTTACACTAAAAATTCAAAACCGTTATGACAAACTTAAGGAACAGCGTCAAGCTCATTGGACGCTTGGGCAAAGACCCGGAAGTACGAACTTTCGACAGCGGAAAAAAAATGGCGACTTTTTCGATCGCTACTACAGATTCGTACAAAAACCAGAAAGGCGAAAAGGTTCAGGATACTCAATGGCATACCATTGTGATCTGGGGTAAGCTTGCAGACGTAGCCGGAAAATACCTTAAAAAGGGTAACGAAATCGCCGTTGAGGGCAAGCTCGTCCATAGGGCTTACGAAACTTCTTCCAAGGAAAAGCGCTATGTATCAGAGATCAGCGTAAATGAAATGCTCATGCTGGGAGGAAAATAAGAAGCCCCTCGATTCGTTATCTACAAGCCACGCTTTGGGCGTGGCTTTTTTCATTTCCCCGGCAGCCCTTTGCGTTTATATGACCGGGTAATCAGAACCGTCTTTTTTACTTAGTTTTGTTCACATGACTTTTTTATATCCAACTTTTTTATGGGCACTGACTGCGTTATCAATTCCTGTAATTATTCACCTGTTTAATTTCCGGAAGACCACCCGAATATATTTTTCAAACACGCGCTTCCTGAAACAAATTAAGGACGCCACTACCGCGAAAAGGCGCCTCAAGCACTATCTGATCCTTGCCTCAAGGCTGTTGTTCCTGTTCTTTCTTATAATAGCTTTTTGTCAGCCCGTCATTCCGGCTGAAGAACAATTGTCCAGCAATCCTGATGTCGTGCTTTACCTCGACAACTCTCAAAGCATGTCGGCTCAGATGGATGACAAAACCCGCGGCCTCGATGCTGCCATCACCTTTGCCCAAAGTATTGCAGACGTATTTCCTCCAGCTACACGGTACAAGCTTATAACAAATGACTTTTCTCCCTTTTCGAATACCTTTAAAACCAAACCGGAGGTGCTTGACCTGCTCACACAAATTCGGCTCTCACCGGTGAGCCGCACTCTTGATGAGGTGATGGACAAGATTCAGCAAGACAAAGGTCTAAGGCACCAGGAAATTTTCTGGATATCAGATCTTCAGAAATCTACTCTTGGCAACATTAGTTCAAGAGTTGATAGCAGCGCGAAACTGCATCTGGTACCGATACAGTATGGCCAGCAATCCAATGTATTCGTGGATTCGGCATATCTCGATAACCCTTTTTCCACAGGTGGTGGCAAAAATGTCCTTCACGTAAAGATCAGGAATGACGGAAAACGCGAAGTGAATCAGCTCAATCTAAAGCTTTCGCTCAATGACATTCAGGCGGGCACTTCAGCTATCGATATCCCACAAGGTGGTGTTAGTGAAGCAGAGTTTGACCTTGCCAGCAGCCTTTCCGGACTAAATACCGCGAAGATTAGTTTTAATGACTTTCCTGTAAGCTTCGACAATGAGTTTTATGTTGCGGTGAATTTTACAAGCAAAATCAGGGTCATCGAGATCAAAAACACCAATGACCGTACCGTTGTGGAGAAGGTATTTGGCAATGAGACGATATTTAGCCTTCAGATCCTTCCCGGTGAGCAATTTTAACTATAGCCTCTTGAGTCAGGCAGACCTGGTCGTAGTTAATGGTTTGAATTCTATGGAATCGTCACTAACCAGCGTACTGCGGAGCTACATCAACAACTACGGGACGGTTCTGATGATACCAGGAACAAAACCACTGGTGGAAAACCTCAAGGTCTTCCTCCAGCTGCCGTCGCTAAAGGCGGCTGACGTAAAAGAACAGCTCGAGCTGGGCCGCCCTGATTTTTCGAATCCTTTTTTTGAAAACGTGTTTGAAGAAAAGTCGGTGTCATTAGCGATGCCTAAGGCTACGAAAATACTTGACTGGGGCAACGACCGCACGGCTATACTTCACTTTAGAAATGATCAGCCGTTCTTATCACGGTTCAATCAAGGTGGACAGCTTTATTTGTTGAGCTGCGCTCTCGACGCAAGCCAAACTGACTTTTTCAATCACGCGCTATTTGTACCCGTTATGTACAGGATCGCGGCGAGCGGAAAAAGAGATGACATGAAACCTTACTACACATTGCGTGAAAGCTTTATCAAGCTTCATGTTGATAGCCTGCGTGGGGAAGAACCGTTGCGCTGGGTCGGAGACGAAGAGGTGGTTCCGGCGCAAAGGAAGATCAACGACGACGTAATTTTCGATATCCCCAAGTTCTCAATGACTAAAGGGTTCTACAAAGTAGTGATGCAGCGTGATACAGTGAATTTGCTGGCTTTCAACCTCGATAAGGCGGAGTCGCTGATGGATCAATATCGCGGCGAGGACCTTCAAAAAATATTGGGCTCGGCCGATAACATTACCATTTTCCAGGTCGGGGCTGCTGATTCTTTCAGCAAAGAAATAAAGGAGCGATATTTGGGCAAGCCCCTGTGGAAGTACGCCCTGGCCATGGCCATTTTCTTTTTGTTGGTTGAGATTTTATTGATTAGGTTCTTAAAGTGAAAAAGGGAAATTTGCCGTTGTTCGGGCTGCCCGATATGTTTGCTACCATAAAACGAATAATTGATTAATGAAAATATTAATTCAAGGCCCCGAGATCCTAGACGCCAGCTCACCTTACCACAAAAAAGAAAAAAACGTCGTCATTAATAATGGTCGTATCGTCGAAATAGGGGATAAGAACTTTAGTGCAGATAAAGTTATTCGGGCAAATGGGATGAAACTTTCCATTGGCTGGTTCGACCTCGGTACGTTTATTGGCGATCCCGGACTAGAACATAAAGAGGACATTGATTCGGCATCAAAAGCAGCTGCGGCCGGCGGTTTCACGGGTCTCGCCGTACTCCCCAATACGTCACCCTGCGTGCAGACGAAGAATGAGATCAGCTATCTGATTAAGGGTAACGATTCACAGCTGGTCCAGATCCATCCTCTGGCAGCCGTAACGAGAAATAATAAAGGCGAAGAACTAACGGAGATGATCGACCTGCACGAAGCCGGCGCGGTGGCATTCACGGATGGTCTAAAGCCGATATGGCACACAGACATTCTTCTCAAGTCCTTGCAATACCTTCAAAAATTCAACGGTCTGCTTATTGACCATCCGGAAGATATCTGGCTGAATTTATTCGGCCAAATGCACGAAGGTGTAAACAGTACTCGTCTTGGATTAAAAGGGATGCCTCGAATTGCCGAGGATATCGCCGTTACACAGGAATCTAGAACTTCTTGGTTACGCGGGAGGGCGACTGCATTTTTCGCGGTTGTCGTCTGGCAGGTCCGTGGATTTAATCAGGGCTGCAAAGAAAAAGCTCAATGTCAGTTGTGATGTCACCGTATATCAGGCACTACTCGACGACAGCGTGCTGTTTGACTTTGACACCAATTTCAAGGTAAATCCACCTCTTCGGGAAAAACAGGACAACGATGCTCTCATCAAAGGGCTTAAGGATGGCACTATAGATGTACTTACGTCGGGTCATACACCGCACGAAGAGGAAAGCAAGAACCTTGAGTTCGATCTCTCCGATTTCGGTATGATCAACCTCCAGACATTTGCTTCCAATCTGGTTACACTTTCACAGGCTGTAGAGCTTGAGGTATTGATTGAAAAGATCACGTCAAATCCGAGAAAGCTGCTCGGACTGGATGTTCCGAAGATTGACGTGGAGGAGAAAGCAAACCTGACACTCTTCGACCCTAACAAGACATGGACATTTGATGAAAAAGTGAACCTGTCAAAGTCCAGGAACTCGCCATGGTTAAATAAGGAGATCAAAGGAAAAGCAGTGGCTGTATTTAACAATGGCCGCACACGAATCGACGAATAATCTTGTGCCAGCACATGTGATCTCAAGCAACGTATGATTAAAAAACTGCTTCGTATTTCCGTACGCTACGGCACAGTTGGGGGAATTCTTGCTTTTATACTTCTGATCATAATGTTTTATCTCGGAAGGCATCCGCTTATTACTTCGCCATTCCTTGATTTCAGGATCCTTCTTTTTGGCATATTCATATTCTTTACGCTTAAGGAATTTCGTGACTATGAACAGGACGGGGTACTTTATTTTCCGCAGGCAATGATCGGAGGTCTTGCAGTAATTATGATCATGACAACATTAACGTCCATCATGTTGCAGATCTTTGGTACGGTTGAAAAAGATTTTGTTGCAACATATATAGACCAGGTAACGGCTTATATTAAAGCTTTTACTAAGGAGGATATTGAACGGGTAGGAAAAGAAATCTACGAGCGTAATTTGGCCGAACTTCCCTCGACTAACATTTCGAAACTGACGGTCACCTATTTTGTTCATGGGTTGGTCATCGGTTTTTTTGTCAACATTATACTTTCAGTAATTTTAAGAAGACAACCTAAAACATAATACTATGGAAGGAAACTCGGAATCACCAGCAATCTCAACACGTTCAACGGGAATTCGCTACGGCATTATTATGGGCACAATTTCAATTGCCTATTTTCTCATTTTTGTAATTACTGACATGGACATGTCCAAAGGACTTGGTCGTTGGGGCACGTCACTAATCGCAATTATTATCATTTACTTCGCACACAAATATTTTAAGGACAATGGCGATGGGTTCATGAGCTATGGCCAGGGTGTTGGAATCGGATTTTGGGTTGGATTGGTCTCTGCCGTGATAGGAAACCTCTTCACCTACATTTATGTGAAGTTCATTGATGATGGCTTTATAGCCAAGATTCGTGAGGATGCGCTTAGGGATATGGAGGATAAAGGACAATCGGACGAGCAGATCGAGATGGCCATGAAGTTTGTAAATTTTATGACTGGAGCTGAAGCGCTATTATTAATTGGACTTTTTTTTGGAATTTTGCTGTTGGTGATCATAGCGTTGATTGTTTCGCTTATTACACAGAAACAGCGACCTGAAACATTCTAAAAAAGTAAATGAGTATTGAAGTATCCGTAGTCATTCCTGCAAAAGATGAAGAGGAGTCAATCCCTGAACTGTGCCAGTGGATAGCTCGCGTAATGCAAACGCATGGCATATCGTATGAAATAATCTTCGTCGATGACGGAAGTACGGATGGAACCTGGGGAAAAATCGCAGGTATCAATGAAGATAATCCAAGAATAAAAGGAATTCGGTTCAACAGGAATTTCGGAAAATCGGCCGCTTTACAAACTGGTTTTAAAGCAGCTTCGGGAAAGGTCGTTATCACCATGGACGCAGACCTTCAGGATAGCCCTGATGAGATCCCCGAACTTTATCGCATGATATCAAAGGAAGGGTACCATCTCGTTTCTGGTTGGAAGAAGAAAAGGCACGATCCGATTTCAAAAACTATTCCTTCCAGATTCTTCAACATGATAACGCGCATGCTATCGGGCATCAAGCTTCATGACTTTAATTGTGGTCTGAAAGCGTATCAATCCGTGGTGGTGAAGAACATAGCTGTATATGGCGAAATGCATCGTTATATCCCCGTTATAGCCAAGTGGGCAGGATTCTCGAAGATCACTGAAAAAGTTGTAGAACACAGGGAACGCAAGTATGGCTACACAAAATTCGGACTGGAACGCTTCATCAATGGTTTCCTCGACCTCTTGTCCGTAACATTTGTAAGCCGGTTTCGTCAGAAACCCATGCACTTCTTCGGCTCATGGGGTACACTTTCATTTTTGGTTGGATTCATACTAACGATAAAAATTTTCTGGGATAAGATCGAAGCATTGTACTTTTCACACTTACCTGTTAAAAGAGATATAACCGAGCAACCTATCTTCTATATTGCCTTGGTTGCTGTTGTGATCGGTGTACAACTTTTTGTGACTGGATTCTTAGCAGAAATGATCGCGATGCAGTCCTTTTCAAAACGTGAGTACCTTGTCATTGAAAAGATCGGACTGGATGAGTCTGTTCCGCAGACGAAGCTTCCCGTCTAGCTATTGGGTGACCGTTATCGTTAATCGTTAATCGTTAATCGTGGTGTGAGTGCGGGGTTGGGTGTGCTTATGTCTCAAATTCTCGTGCAGCAATTCCTTGAATGTTGATTGTTGATTGTTGAATGTTGATTGTTTTTTCGAAGATCGATTACTGTCTGATCAAACACGCAATATTCAATAAAATACACACCCTTGCCCACGATTACACGATTAACGATTAACGGATAACTGATAACGGCTAACAAGTAGTATTTTGCTGCTATGAATGATCCTCGCTATTCAATCGTCATTCCCGTCTACAACCGGCCACAAGAACTCAGTGAGCTTCTCTCCAGCCTTACTCTACAAACCAACAAGGACTTTGAAGTTATTGTCGTTGAAGACGGATCAACCGTACGTTGCGATCTGGTTGTCGATCAGTTCAGGGACCTGTTGCGCATTCAATATTTTTTTAAGCCGAACTCGGGCCCCGGTCCCAGCCGCAATTTCGGATTTGATCATGCCAGAGGTCATTATTTTGTAGTCTTTGATTCTGACTGCATTATTCCTCCACTATATCTGGAAGTAGTTGAAAAGTCGATTCACGAACACGGTTGGGACGCATGGGGAGGCCCGGATAAAGCGCATGAAGATTTTACTGTCATTCAGCGGGCAATGGGTTATACCATGGCGTCGGTGCTTACTACGGGTGGAATACGTGGCGGAAAAAAAAGACTGGGTTGGTTTCAACCGCGAAGTTATAACATGGGTCTTTCGAGAGCGGTGTACGATCAGACAGGCGGATTCAAGTTCTCGCACTTCGCCGAAGATATTGAGTTGAGCATACGTATGAAAAAAGCCGGGTTCAAAGTCGGACTTATCGCAGAGGCGTTTGTCTATCACAAGCGACGCACGAACTTCAAACAGTTCTTTCGGCAGGTATTCAACTTTGGAAAGGGCAGGGTTTTGATAGGTAGAGTGCATCCTGAAGAAATCAAACTTACCCATTGGTTTCCTGCATTGTTCTCATTGGGCACCGTTGGTCTCTTATTACTTCCTTTGTTGAATGTTGGTCTATTCAAATTCGGTGCAGCAGTTTTTTTGCTTTATCTGCTTGTCATATTCGTGCATTCATTAAAAGAAAATAAGAACGTTTCGGTTGCGATTCTTTCAGTGCCATCAGCACTGCTTCAACTATGGGGGTACGGATTGGGTTTTTTGAATGAAACACTTAAATCGAAAAGCTGAGCTATTATTATGTTGAGGAACAATGGATTAAAAGTAAAAAAATCGATACTTTTAATTAACCAAACCTAAATACCTGCAGTGTCCATTCATGAGTAATGCCATTAAGTATGTCATTTTAATTGGATTGTTGTGTTATTCGGACCTCTTATTATCCCAGAACTCCAAAGAGCTTGCGCCAGGCTATTATGTTGTAGTGGCAGCTTACGCTAAGTCGCGAGAAAACGTCGCGCAGAATTATGTAGAAGTACTCAGACTGAAAGGTCTTTCACCGTCTTACGGATTTAATTCCCGCCGTAACCTATACTTCGTTTACCTTAACTATTTTGACAACCTGAAGGAATCACTTCAGGATATGAAACATACCCGTGGTCAGGGTGAATTTACAGATGCATGGGTACGGGTTGTAACGGGTGACATCGGATCAAAAGGAAATGTTTCGTCAACGCCAGCCACAGCGCCACTGCTGCGCAGTCGCCACTGAAATTCCGAACTGACACAAAGCCCGACGCTGTCGAAAGTCAACCTGCATCATCGTCGGCTCCGTCAGTAAAAGAACCTGAAGTGACCGAAAATCCTCCGATAAAACAATATCCGGTAATGACGCTCGGCAATACTGAGGTGTTCCTTAGTCTTTATAACGCGCGCAATAATCGTATCGTGGATGGTACGGTACAGGTTGTCGATACTGACAGGTCGAGACTGATAACAAACGTGAAGGGTAATGAATACCTTTTGTTGCCGGATCCCAAGAGCAAGTCAGGACAACTTACTTTGATTTGTGAGGCATTTGGTTATCGCAAGATTCAACAAGAGATCAATTATCCATTGCCTCTCGCAGATACGGTTAAGCCATACATAGACCTCATGGGCACGACGCTGGTAATAAACTTTGATCTGGTGCGTTATCACAAAGGTGACATTGCAACTCTCTACAACGTTTACTTCTTTAACGACGCCGCTCTGATGTTGCCCGAATCCAAATTTGAGCTTGGTAGTTTGTTGCAGCTTATGAGCGAGAATCCGAAATATAAAATTCGTCTTCATGGGCACACTAATGGAAATTACACAGGCAAGATTCTTACAGTAGGATCGGACAAGAATTACTTTTCATTGGACGGCGCGCAGCAAGGGTTGGGCTCAGCTAAAGATCTTTCCCGCGGGCGCGCTGAAGTGATCCGGGATTATCTTGTTAGTAACGGTGTCAGCGCATCGAGAATGGAAATTAAAGCATGGGGTGGGAAGCGTCCCATCTATGACAAGAATAGCGCAAACGCAAAGAAGAATGTGCGTGTTGAAGTCGAGATTTTAGAGGAGTAGATTTTACCGGAGCCCGGCCGAAAGCCCGCTAAGAGGGCTTTTGGCTTTTTTGTCAGTAGCGCCCGACTCCTTACTGTAAGGCTATACGCAGTTAACCTTTCATTAATACATGAGTGTGGAGGAAGTAGATTCGTCAAAACGCGATTCTGCCGGTAAAAAATCGCGCATCTATTATTTGATAGGGTACGCGTTTCTGGTTGCAATGGCATTGTTTTGGTCTGTTGATTCAGCTATTGTTTATATCTTATTAGGCATCGCGTGTTTCTTTTTATTCCTGGGTTTCAACTCCAGGCCAAAATCCATTGAAAAAAGTTATTCCAAGTCGTACAGAACCCAGGGACAGCGCGATTATCCAGGGTCAACCGAATCTGTTGAAGATAAAATAAAACAGTTCTTCCAGCACAAGGCCTCGTCAAGCGCGACGCGACCCACGGATGCTCTGGTCAAAGGGCGTAAGATAGCGCTAGCCATTGGGATCAGTTTTTTTGTACTCTTCACTATTCCGTTTGTGGTTGCCTTGTTTGGCTCGGGTGATTCGTCCGATTCCATTTCTTTTTACATGGCTGCCCAGCAACATTTTGATGCACAGCAATACGACTCAGCCTACATAGAATACAAACGTGCGCTGGCTATTGACCCTGACTATGTCGAAGCGATGGTGGGTTATGGCGACGTGCTAGTAATACGGAACGAAAGGGATTCTGCCATACTCATGTTCGACCGTGCCCTTGAGCTCAATCCGGATTACGGTGAAGCGACCTATAAAAAGGCGGCGGCCTTGTATGATCAAAAGAAATACAATGAGGCAATTGGTCTACTTACGCCGCTGTTGATCGATAGAGCCGGAGTATTACAACGCCAGTGCTACTCATGGGAGATTGTTACTATGTTCAGAAGAATTTCGTTGACGCTCTCGCGTGGTATGAAAGCGCCTATCAGAATGTAGATATACGAGACGCAAATCTTTGCTACCTGATAGGTTATATCTACGAGACGAACGAAAACTATGAAAAGGCCATAGAGTTGTACAAAGAAACCCTTACCTACGACGACACGATAGGTGACATTTATGAAAGATTAGGACAGCTCATTCCAGGTGCGGATGGAGATGCGTACCGCGCGAAGGCTATTGAGTTGAAGAAGTAGTTGTGTACCGGTAGCCTAATATTGTCATCAGCGCAAGGAGAAGCGCTATCACCCCTAATGACACCCTCAGGTTCAGCCAATCGGCGATAAAGCCAATCACCGGAGGACCAAGGAGGAAGCCTGAATATCCAACCGTTGTTACCATTGCTAACCCTACGCCTGGGGGAAGATTCTTTTCGTTTCCGCCAATACTATACGCGATCGGCACAATCGATGAAAGGCCAAGGCCTACCAGGAAGAATCCGGCAATACTGACGTAAGGTGTTGGAAATATCAAGGCGGCGCACAAACCTATTAAGGCTGTAAGGCCGCCACCTATGATCATGGCGCGGTCTCCGGATCGTTTTCTCATAGAATCGCCGAAGAGGCGCCCCAAAGTCATGGCCGTAGCGAACGCCGAAAGGCCGATCGGTGCAAGAGTTATGCTGGCGTCTGCAACATTTTCCATGTAGTTAACACTCCAGTCGGACATAGAGCCTTCGCCAATCATGCAACAAAATGTGATTATTCCCAGCGCGATCATCGATCTGCTTGGAAGCCTGAACAAGGGACCGTCATGGTGAGCTGCTTCAGGACGATCATAAATTAAATGGCGACTCATCCACGCGGCTCCAAGCAACGCCGCACCAGACACTATAAAAAAATGTTGAACGAGGTCTAATTTAATATCTGTGAACAATGACGCAGAAGCAGCGCCAAGCATCATACCAATACTGAACAGAGCATGAAATGACGTCATAATCGGCCTCTTGTATTCACGCTCAACCAGTATAGCTTGTGCATTCATCGCTACGTCCAGCATCCCCGTGACTATACCCATAAAAAAATAAAGAACGATAAGCACGAAAAGATTTTGAGACAACGGAATTAACGGAACAAAAGCACAATACAAGATGGCTGAAATCAATGTGATCCGTCTGCTTCCGTTCTTGATTATGACCCAACCCGTAAATGGCATGGCACCAACAGCGCCGATCGATGATGCGAGTAACACCAGGCCTATCGTACCATCATCAGCATTAAACATTTCCTGGATCCTTGGAAGGCGTGAAACCCAGTTGGCAAAAATAAAACCATTGATAAAAAATGCTGTTTTGACAGCAATACGGTGAAGAAGCACTGTTCTATCTTTTAATGCCGGAGATCTTCGATAACGGCGTGAAGAAAGTTACGGAATTGCGGGCTATTTCCGTGATAATCAGTTTTCGTACGGCCTCACGGCAAATGAAGATGCACCTCTTCCAGAAATACCTTGATTTGTCATTCCTTCGACAACAACTTCATAATCTCCGGTAATATCGGAGCTATAGAACTCGATGTGATTCTTGCCATCGCTGTCGGTTATCACTTCGGGAGCCCAAAACAATAGTTGGCGTTGATCGGGTAATCGCGAGTCACGTAACTTGGAATTCTCGTACGACGGCGAGTAAAACTCCCGCTGTAGTTGAAGTCCCTCGTAATCGAGTTGTACGCTTCGAGGATTCAATTGAAAGCCGGCAAGGTCGCCCGCATACGTTGTGTAACTTACGGCTCCTGGAAGCGATAGGACGCCCATATAATATCTTCGGGTCATTACTTCAAGCTTCCGCACTTTCAATGGATCGAACTCCATTATTCTATCAATTTCAAAAACGGGAATTCCATCCAATAAGACCAATGGGTCTTCATCAAACACCCTCTTATTAACTTCATCGAGGACCACGAAATGAAATCCATCCTTGCGCTTGCGAACCATTACTCCGGGAACATACTCGCGCAAAATTTCCTCCATCACGGGAAAACGCGTATAGTCATCCAGGTAATAGGTGGCGTCCGCCTTACCGTAAAAGGCTGTCGTATCGACCCCGGAAGTGATTGTCTTGTTTCGATCCTGATAAAATACATCCTGCACTTGCATGCCTATGCTGCGGGAAACAATCAACGGCTCAAGCCTCTGTGGAAGATTAAAACCGGGGACAAGGTTGGGGGCAAATTGATCAGAAAATGGATTTGCGATTGCAATTGTGGAAATACTATCCTTGTTGGTGTTCGTTTGTACTATTATTTTCCTTGGACCGCTGAAATCTTTCATTTCATACTTTACATCACCTTGTCCCGTACTGGCCGAACCGTATAGCTGGATGTTTCTTGCAGGGGCCGACAGATAAGTAAGTACGCCGTTAGCGGACTGCTCGCCTGGTCTCGTTACCTTTCCTTTAATGATATGACCTCTGTATTCGGGCACAAAAGCGATGTCTATTGATGGTTTGGAAAGCACATCACTCCAGGAAAACCGCCGCCACCCATGGGTCAACATCAGGTTGTCAACATTTAGTCTCACTTCAGGGTCATTCTGGTTGAAATAATATTCCGGCGACTCCACCTTTCCGTTGAGGTCAGAGGTGAGCCACAAATAATTAAATATGTTTTCTTCAGACTTTCTCGTTAGGGAGTCGACTTTATAAACTGCGAGGGAAAGGTTCGAGCTTTGCGGGCGGCCCTCAGCATCTTTCACGTTGAGGTCAAGAGAAACCTTCCTTCGTATTCCAAACTCGCGTTGATTCGGCGTTACCTCTACGGATAGCCGTTTCGTGATCTGCTTAAAATAAAGCCGCTCACAAACCGGACGCATGTCTGAATCGAAAACGGTTACGTGGGAAATTCCCTCTTGCAAATTTCTTTTTGGGATCAACACGGTTGCGCGTCCATCTTTAAGAAAATTCACTGAAGCGGAGGCGATCATGTTACGGGTATGAACAAATACATAAACCGCCGGAGCCTTCGAACCTTCTTTAGTGCGCGAATCGATTTTTAATGCCAGTTCGTTTTCGGTACTGTCGTTAACAAGCATTACGTAACCAGATTCATTAACGGCAGGAAGTTTAAACGTATTTCTGTGTTTTTGGTCATCGTCGATAATTACGCTATACTCTTTGCCTTTTTCAGGAGTTAAGTAAAAACTTCCTATTCCAAATTTTGCAGGTTGAAAGGTGGTGATAGTATCACCTTGCTGATCGACTACAGCGCCACTGAAAGAAGTGCCAACACCCTGCGCGTTTGTCACACGAAATGCAACCTTTGATTTAAGACCGTATACAAGATTTCCACCTTCTGGAAAGAACTGCGCAACGATCTTTTGCGCATTCGACTTATCGAGGTCCAGCTTCTTGAATGTATTTACAATTGATACGCTCGTATGGTAGTAGAATTCCGGACCGGAATTTCTCATCCAGCTTGTGTAGGCCCTGAAAGTATAGTTACCACCTTCGATAACAGCAGGAAGGAACAAGGATCCGTTTCCATGCCCATCCTTGAGTGCTACCTTGGACTGAAGTACGGGTCTGTTGTTCTTATCCAGGATTTCAATGTAGGCTACCTTGCTGATTTCCGTGGGCTTGTGCAGAGAACCATCTACGAGATAAACCTTAAACCAAAGTGTTTCCCCCGTTAAATAAAGTTGCTGGTCAACGTGGGCATAGATTTTTTCTGTGGCGTGATTAGACCGGTAATGGTTGAATTTTTTTGTCAACGTATCCAATGTTGCCTGCTGAGCTGACACATTGAAGTGAACAACGCATAAGATTATCAATGCTTTCAGTCGCAAAATGTTCTTAATCGTTGTACTTGAGCCAGGAATCATAATTTACTAGTTCACGGTTGTGATATTCTTTTACCAAAAATCAGGTTTCTTGTTTATTCCTCCGAGCCACCTGCAATCAATGCAGTCAAAAGCCGCCGTCGTATAACCAACAATTCCAACACCTTGCACATAAATCGGGTCGATAAGAAGGACAGAGTTTGATGTATTGGGGATGTCCTGTACCGGGATTTGGCTCACATCTTCTTCTGTACAATGCCGTGGCCGAAAGATTGATTGCACGTAATCAGGAAGATCTATGAAATCGATAAATATCCTTTGCTTAGTAACGGAACCGCCGCCGAAATATCCAAGGACAGGTGAGGCCGCACCTGGATTTGTGCTCCTTATGTTGCCGATAACCTGTGACGGCATCGGATCAAATAATCCACCCAGGCTCTCCGTTGTTTTTTCAAGCTGAAGCCAAAAATCATACTCTTCCTTCGTGAGGGTGCGCTGGTGTACGTCAATGCTGTACCTTTTGGCCAGCTTCGGCGAGCCCCCTGAAAGAAAGGTTAGCGGAAAATCGCGTATTACATTCTCCGAGAGTCGGTCCGTTGATCCAACTAATATCTTTGTGGACGCCTCATCTAACCAGCATGTGTAGATGTAATCTTCCGGGTACCGCATTATTGCCTCGCCATCAACCATTTTGTAGCTGCTAAAGTAGGATGAGTTGTACTCCCACGTCTCGTCAAACCTCCAGCTATAGTAATTTGATTTATCGGAGGGATCATGAGTATTTACATAGACCGATATACCATCGCTATCTGGTTTCCAAATCACACTGTCGATAGGAGGGGAAATAGTCATATCGACGTAATCGGAGAGGAATTCCTGATCAGCCTGTGAGTAAATATGTACGCGGTATTTGTTGGAATGATCAATGCCAAGGTTGTCCGCAAAATATACTCCCGAACCTATATTGCTGAGGGAAAAGGTTGTTCCGCCTTCATCTTCTATGTTTACTGTAGCGTTCACCTCCTCGGATGTAGTTAATTCTGAATTTAGTGGAACTGCACGGGAAAGGCGTACCGTCGCGGAATTTTCCGTCGTGTTGATGAATCCGTCAACGACTAATATGTCGAACGTTTCGTCCTTAAAATCTGGCTCGTAGGGTTCAACACAACTCACCAAAGCAATCGTGACTCCGCATACAAGTTGTAAAAGCTTCATTCCGTTTAGAATTTAAAATTGTAGGTAACCGTAGGAATGGGCTGTGCGAAGATGGATAATTTATATCCGTTGATCTGGCCATTCTCGGACTTGAAGAAGACGGAATATGCATTTTCCCGCCCCGTCAAATTGTAAATCGCGAATGTCCATGAGCTATGAGCAAGTTTCTTGATCTTGTGATTACCCTCCACATTGATTGAAACGTCCAGTCTGAAATAATCCGGGATGCGATACTGATTACGTTCCGAATAGTAGAGACGAGCGCTGCCTCCCAACTCATACTTTGCAAGCGGCAAGGTTATTGGTCTGCCTGTGCTATAGGTCATGTTGAGTGAGAAATTGAATCGTCTGCTGAATTTATAATTACCAATGAAATTGACCGCATGTGGTTTGTCGTAGCTGCTGGGGTACCATTTTCCCGAATTGACGGTCTCAGAAGGATTGTCGCTCTTCGCCTGCAGGAAAGTACGCGAATAGGTATAACTGATCCATCCATTCACCTTACCGCTTGCCTTTTTAATCATGAACTCAGCGCCATATGCTTTGCCTCGGGCATTAACGACATCGGTTTCAATATGTGGATTGAGAAGTAACACCGCGCCATTCTTAAAGTCGACAGAATTTTCCATGGTTTTGTAGTAGCCTTCCACGGAAATGTCGACGGAATTTTTTCGAAAGGCTTTGTAAAACCCTAATGAGATCTGATCGCCCACTTGTGGTTTTATGTAGTTGTCGCTCAACTTCCAGATATCAGTGGGTGTAATAGCTGTTGTATTGGAAAGCATTTGAATATACTGCCTCATCCTGTTATAACTGAATTTAAAGGATGCGTTATTGGAAATGCTGTATCGAACTGAAAACCGTGGTTCTGCGCCGTTATATGAAGCAATGGAATTGCCTGAACCATACTGCGTAGTATCCTGTATAGTCGACTCTTCTTTGGGAACGCCAGGAGTGTAGACGTAAACGTCTTTAGGACCAAGGTATTGATAGAAAGAATATCTTACCCCGGCATAAAGGGAAAGTTTCGGACTTACTTCGAAATTATCACCAACATAAACGGCGCTTTCAAGCCCTTGCTCATCCTGAAGAACATCCGAAGTTACGAGTGATTCTATTCCACGTGGCTGAAGATTGCCTGGCGACAACGTATAGTATACTGAACTGAGCCCTCCGGTAATGGTATGTTTTGAATTCAGGAAATAGTTAAAGTCGGCCTTCGCGTTCAGCTGTTGAACAGAAAATTTCATCGTGAAAGCGTTTACTGGGTTGGCATCACTTTCAATAGCGTAACTGTATTTGCTAAACCCACCAGTGAGGATGCCGTAGAATTTATTATTGAAGATGTGTTTCCATTTTATTGATGCATTTCGATCGCTGTAACTGTACGTGGTGTCGCCATCCAGTCTGAACTTATCTTTACTAAAATAGCCGGAGACGTAGAGATTGTTCTTATCATTAAACTTGTGGTTGATGTTTGCATTGACATCATAAAACGAGGCGGTGCTGTTTTGGAGTGCGTCGTCATCAAGCTGGCGCATAATCCAGTTCGAATATGTCGAACGGGCGCCTACCAGGAAGGATGTTTTTTCCTTTATTAAAGGCCCTTCGACGGTTAACCTTCCAGTTACAGGGCTGATACCACCTGAACCTGAGAATTTCTTAAGATTACCTTCCCGGGAGCTCACATCGAGCACCGAGGAAAGCCGGCCGCCGTAATCAGCGGTTATTCCGCTTTTATAGAGTTCGACGTTTTTTAATACATCAGGATTGAACGTGGAGAAGAATCCGAACAGGTGTGAAGGATTGTATACGACCGCGTCGTTAAACAGAATCAGGTTCTGATTTGTGGCACCACCTCGAACGTTTAGCCCAACCGTTCCTTCACCGACAGTCTGTACGCCGGGAAGCGTTAACACAACTTTCATGATGTCGGTTTCTCCCAGGGCAAGCGGCATGTTTTTCATTGTCTTAATATCCAGCTTCTCCATACCCATTTGCAATCCCGATACTCTGACATCACGTTCTGATTGCACAACAACCTCTTTTAATGGAGTTACATCTTCCTCGAGCTCAATCGCCAGGTTCCCTTCGCCGTAAACCATGATCTGCCTTAGTGTGGTTTTCATTCCAACACTTTTAATAATCAGCTCGTGCCTGCCTTTTGGAATAGTGATAGAATAGTATCCGAATTGATCCGTTGCGACACCTATAAGCGGTTTTTCAATGAAAACAGCAGCACCAATCACAGGCTCTCCACTCATGGCATCACGCACATGTCCTGCAATTGTCGCATTACCTTGCATATTGCCTGTTTTGACACCTATGGAGTATAGTTTGCTTTCGGCAAGCTTCTTTTGTTTTTCACGTTTCTCATAGGCACTATAATCAAAAGTCTCGGCGTCGGTTTTTGTTACACCTGCGCCGACATCAAAGAAGTCGACAGGCAGATCTGTCATAATCGCGCGGCTTTCTGTTATGAACACGTTTCCTTGCTGATCCAGCGCATAATGGAGGTCAGTACCTGTAAAAACTTGATCGAGGATCGATTGAATGGTTTTGTTTTGCGCTGATAAGTTTACTCTAAGGCTATCTACAGTACGTGGTTGGTAATAAAAATGTAGCGTGGTGCTCGACTCAACGGTTTTTATAAAATCCTCCAGTGAAACGTTATTAAACTCTCCTGTGATAAGATTTCGCTGTTGCCCGTAAACCAGCGTTGTTATGAAGACGATCGATATGGTGAAAGCGAAACGGTAGAAATGCGTCATAGCGATTGGTTTTGGGCGTCATAAAATTCGGCAACGCGTGTAATTGCATTTTCGCGATTAGCTTTGTATTTGACTCCGCTTTTATTCAAAAATGCTCTCACCTCCGGCTTTTTGTCCTTGAAAACCTCTAACAAGGTGCTCTTTTTCCTAACCGGATGGTAAACGCCGTCTTTGAACACATAGACCCGGTTTTTCTCTTCAAAGTTGAAAATGATGTCGTTGGATTCAACTCTTTGTTGCAGGGATTTCTCCCGCCTTACATATACCTTCGTTTTACCGTCATAAAGAACATCATAGAATCCTTCGCTGATTATTTTTAATTCATCACGCTTTAGCCTTTGAAAAGTGTGCCCCGCTAAACTAAACCGTGCAATCTTTTCACTGATAAGTTCCAGCTTGGCTCCGTTAATAGAATGTTCGGTGATTACCTTATCTCTGTTGAGATCGTAGAACAACGGCACGTTCTCGTAAAATTCTTCATCATAAATTATGGTGCCGTATGCCCAGTCGTCGACACCAAAATAAGGGTGTTCGTCATTTCGCGACAGGTAGTCGCGATGTTCGCTTCCATTGTTCATCCTGGTCTGGCCATCGATATAATCCGTGTATAATTTGACCTGGTTATTCTTTGCAGCTGTCAGAAAAAGTGTGTCCGCAGGCAACTGTTGTCCAACACATTGAATAGCCAAAGACAGCAGGCCGATAAGACAGGGACAAGAGATGGTCATTTACGAAAGCGATTGGGAGTTGATAATCATTAAAAATAGTTTTTAAATGAATTAGCGCCTATACCGTTAGAGGAATATTTGCTTCGCTAGTCGGCCACCACTGTGAATTTGGATCCGAAGTGAATGGGATTAGGCACGTTAGAAACAAAAAGGCCCTATTCGGGCCTTTCTCTTGAAGTTCTAAACGAGTCTTATTTCGCATAAGCAACGCTCCTCATTTCCCGGATCACTGTAACCTTCACCTGACCAGGGTACTGCATGTCGCGTTCAATTTTTTGAGAAATGTCGAAGCTCAACTGACTCGCGCGTTCGTCGGTTGCTTTTTCTGCATCCACGATTACCCGCAATTCGCGTCCTGCCTGGATAGCATAGCATTTGTCCACACCGTCGAAGCTTAGGCCGAGTTGTTCGAGTTCCTTCAGTCGTTTGATGTATTGTTCCATCACTTCGCGACGCGCACCAGGTCGTGCGCCGCTAATCGCATCACAGGATTGCACGATCGGAGAAAGGATGTTTGTCATTTCTATTTCATCATGGTGAGCGCCGATGGCATTGCAGATAACAGGATGCTCCTTATACTTTTGCGCAAGCTCCATTCCTACGATCGCATGGGGTTTCTCTAATTCCTCGGGCCAGACTTTGCCGATATCATGAAGCAGACCAGCGCGCTTTGCCTGTTTTACATTCAGCCCCAGTTCAGTCGCCATGATTGCGCAAAGGTTCGCTACCTCACGTGAATGTTGAAGAAGGTTTTGTCCATAAGATGAGCGGAAACGCATACGTCCTACCATCCTCACCAGTTCAGGATGCAGTCCATGAATACCAAGATCGATTACAGTCCGCTCTCCGATCTCAATGATTTCATCATCAATATTCTTTGATGTCTTCGCTACGATCTCTTCGATGCGAGCAGGGTGGATACGACCATCCTGAACAAGGCGGTGTAACGACAAGCGGGCTATCTCTCTCCGGACAGGGTCGAACCCCGAAATGATTATTGCTTCAGGAGTATCGTCGACGATTATCTCGACACCAGTTGCTGCTTCAAGAGCCCGGATATTTCGGCCCTCGCGACCAATGACCTTTCCTTTGATATCGTCGCTCTCAATATTAAAAATGGAAACACAGTTTTCAATTGCATGCTCAGTGGCCGTGCGCTGAATGGTTTCAACGACAATTTTCTTTGCCTCCTTCGTAGCTGTGAGCTTCGCCTGCTCCATTATGTCTTTGATGTAGCTGGACGCACGGGTTTGTGCTTCGTCTTTCAGCGATGCTACAAGCTGCTCCCGTGCCTCATCTGCCGTGAGCTTTGAAATGTTTTCAAGTACCTGAATTTTCTGCTGGTTGAATTTATCGAGCTCTTCTTTGCGCTTTTTCGTGTGCTCAAGTTGTGCGGCGAGATCAAGACGGATATCATCCAGTTCGCCTTCTTTTCGCTTCAGGTTTTCGATTTCTTTACTCAGCGTTTGTTCGCGCTGCTTAATCTTCTGTTCGTTGCTGATGATAAGGCTTTTCTTCTTGTTGGCTTCGTCCTCGAATTCACTCTTCATTTTGAGGATCTTTTCCTTGGCTTCGAGGATCCTGTCACGCTTCAGATTTTCTGCGGCAATCTCAGCTTCCTTTACAATCAGCTTGGCTTTCGCATCGGCATTCTCTTCGCTCTTTTGAAGTTTTTTCTTGGAAAGAAGAGATCCGAACAACAGGCTCAGCCCGATAGTAGCTATCGCACTGACCACGATAACAATGACGGTGGTTGACATAAAAATGTATTTTATAAACTACCCGGGGTTGCCGCCTTGGCTTAAGAAGGTGAGGAGTGAAGGTCAGAGAATGGATTGGGAAACCAGGTGATTGATTTGATTTATCTTTTCGAACACGGTCTGGTCGATTGCCTGATATGTGTCTTCTGCAGTCATTTTGTCAATGAGGCAGTCGAATGCTACCATAGCCAATAAATCTTGTTTGTCGTCAATCCCAAACTGCTCTCTGTAAGACTTTATTTTTTCATTAATTAGTTTACCGGCGATTCTAACCCGCTCTTCGTCAACGCAGCTTCACCTTCATCGGGTATTCGCGATCGGCTATCTTAATCTTTATAGAGAGGTCCTCCATGAAATATTCTTACAGGTTGCTTATCTGCTTAAATGGGCGATGCACTTGTCTATCTCACGAATGTAATCGTCCACCTTTTTCTTCAACTCCGAAACACTTCCGTCTTCCGGGTTTAAACTATCCACAATTTTAGTGATTTTCAGTTGATTATGAAAACCCGCAATCTGTTCATCACGAACCCTAACTGCAGCTCTTAATTCCTGGTTTTCCTTCTTCAGGCCCTTTACCTCTTCTTTTAAGTTCTTGTGCTCGTTAATTAGCACCAAAATTTTACGCTCCAACCCAGTTAGGTTGGTTTTTAGGAGTTCCTGATCCATGTGAAAGTTTTTTGCCGTAGCTCAGCGCTACGACTGTTACATCGTTTTATTTTTCGGGTAGATCATCCGTTTCAAAAAGTCCTCGGCACTCTTCTCTCCACACCGGCTTTTTGTGATCGCTACCAATTTGCCAAAATCCTAAACCCGCACCCGGGTTTGGTCCACTTTATTTTCTGATTACTGCCCCAAGCTGTTGCTCAAATGCGCTTATCAGCTTCTCCATTGTCTTATCAATCTCCTCGTCCGTTAATGTTTTGTTCTTGTTCAGTAAGGTGAAGCCTAATGCATAAGCTTTTTTTCCACCGGGAATATTATCTCCTTCATACACATCGAAAGCGATAATATTTTTTATCAACTCCTTTTCGGTGTTATGTCACCAGGCTCCTGATTTCCTCAAAACTAACTTGCTTGTCCAAAACGAGTGACAAGTCCCGCCTTACCTCAGGGAATTTTGCAACCTCCTGAATTACTAACTTAGGGTTTGCTGATTGGAAAAGCAAGGATGTGCTCAACTCTGCATAAAATAATTCTTGCTTAATGCCAAAATCTTTCAACAACGCGGGTTTTACTTTTCCTAGCCTTCCGATTTCAACTATCGCCAACAGAGAGTTTAGCGCCGTATTCCAATAGTTGATCGTTAACACTCTCTTGCTTAACATTAGCAATTCCTGTTTTAACAAGTATATGATGAACGTGTTGCGCCAGGTCGTAATACGACGTGGCCTGTGTTTTGTGCTGCCAGTTTTCAGTTTCCCGATTGCCTGTCAGGTAGAGTGCCAGAAACTCTTCTTCCTTGTATCCGCCAGAGTGAAAGTATGTTTTTCCGAATTCGTACAACTTCAAGTCTTTTTGTTTTCTGTTGATGTTGTATGAACACGCTTCGAGACCTGTGAACAATAAAGTTTGACGAAGCACGCCCTGCTCTTCACTAAGTTTGTTTAAAATTTCAACGGGCTTACCTTTGAACTTAAGGTTGTGCTTTTCCTGATATGCCAGATTGGTTAACGAGTTCGTCCAGATTTCACAGAACCCATTTGAAATAAGAAGCTCTCCGATGGTGCGTTTGTATTTATCCAGATCCTTGGAAGGAAATTCGGACAAGTACTCGGTGCTTGCGGTTTCCGAAAGCTCTATATTGTTGAATCCGTAGATCCTTAGGATTTCCTCCACAATATCGGCTTCCTGTACAACATCGACGCGATAGGGAGGCACTGAAACGGCAAAAGTGGTATCCGTTTTTTCCATTACCTCAATATCGAGTCTCTTTAAAATATTAAAAACTTCTTCGCGCGGAATTACTTTACCGATCAACCGATTGACATTTTTGTCTTTAACATGAATAATTCGGTTTTCAATTTTCGCGGGATAAACATCCACCACGTCTGAGGAGATCTTTCCTCCGGCAATTTCCTTTATCAGCAGCGCCGCTCGCTTCAGAGCATATACTGTGATGTTTGGATCTGTGCCCGCGTTCAAATCGGAATGAAGCGTCAGTCTTTAATTGATGGTTAAGAGACGTTTTGCGGATATAGTTTGGTGAAAAACACGCACTCTCCAAAAAAATGTTCTTTGTCGTCGCCGAAATCCCTGATTTAGATCCACCGAAAACACCCGCGATGCACATTCCTTCGTTCGCGTCGCAAATCATCAGATCTTTCTCCTGAAGAGTTCTTTCTTTATTATCGAGCGTAACAAATTTGCTTCCTGCCGGCAGGGTCTTCACAATCACTTTATGTCCTCCGATGTGGTCCGCATCAAACGCATGGAGAGGTTGCCCGATTTCATGGCAAACAAAATTCGTTATGTCGACAACATTGTTTATCGGTGTAAGGCCGATCGACGAGAGCCTGTTCTTTAACCACGCTGGTGATTCGGTGATGGTCACCCCGGATATCGTTACAGCTGAATAACGCGGACAACCTTCACTATCCTCTACAACTACAGGTATATGAAGATCGCTATTGTCTTTTTTGAATTGTGTTACGGAGGGCCATTTGATCTCACGATCTTTTGATGCTTTTATATCACGCGCTACACCGATGTGTGAGGCGGCGTCTGCACGGTTGGGCGTCAGGCCGATTTCAAGGATATGATCCGAGTGAACATCATAGATATGTTGATGCGGCCGTTCCGGCGGGCACGTTTGTATCCAGGACAATTATACCAGCGTGGTTGTCACTCAAGCCGATTTCATCTTCGGCGCAGATCATCCCTTCAGACTGTTCGCCACGGATCTTTGCCAACTTTATTGTGAAAGGATCTCCTTTCTTTGGATATAGAGTGGTGCCTGGCAGCGCAACTACGACTTTTTGACCAGCGGCCACGTTGGGTGCGCCACAAACAATTGGGAGTACCCGGCCTTGTCCAACATCCACAGTCGTTAAAGAAAGCTTGTCGGCGTTAGGGTGCTTCACACAAGTCAACACCTGTCCTATGACCAAACCATTGAGGCCACCTTTCACCGATTCATGCAGCTCTACGCTTTCAACTTCAAGGCCGGTAGAAGTCAATAACTTTCCGATCTCCTCAGCTGATTCTGGAATGTCGATATATTCTTTAAGCCAATTATATGAAATCGTCATCGCTCCAAACAAGAATGCCGCTTACTCAGCGGGTTTACATGGGGGGCAAAAATAAGGTCTTTATTACAACTTTTCTAACTGTTTCGGAGGCAAACCCGGCAAAAAAAGGACATCGAATTTCTTGCCGCTAGTCATGATAAACCTTCTCCCCGGCCCTGATAGCAACTTTCAACAGGTTTTCAGGCGGAGGGAATGGACATGAATATTTTTCAACGTATGCACAGTAGGGATTGTAAGCCTTATTGAAATCCAGTGTGATGGTATTTGCGCCAGGAACTTTGACAACGTCGATGTACCGTCCTGCCCCGTATGTTTCGCCGGCGCTGGTCTCGTCACCAAACGCGAGGAAGAGTTTGCCACGAATTGGACCCGTGTCCAATACCTCCAGTATCAATAATCTGTTGTGATACCCGTCGAGATCGAAGTCGGCATACGCGTATTCCACATACTGCTGTTGCTTTCCATCGTTGGTCGAAAGCACCACAGGCTTTTTGTTTTTTACCGGTATAAGTTCGGCTGTCAGTTTATATCGGATATCGGGTGGAAAATACTTTAATGGAGTGAACTCGTCAGGATTGTCCTTAAACGGCGACTCGGGTGAAGTCTGCATATAACGATCCTTGTCTGTCGCGTTCTGTCTTTATCTCGTTTACATATGCGCTCTGATCCTGACTCCCTGTATACGAGTAATAGAAAGTAATTATCACGACGACAATAACGATGAGCAAAAGGATATTCTTTGTCTTCATGGGAGGGCTAACTTTTCCGGATGCGGATTGTTTTTATTTTCCCACGCAACAATGTCATCTCGTTTTTTCTCATACAAATTGAAGAACAATGGTATGCCGTTGTCCGCGAGGTCACCGGGGGCATTCGCAAGTATGCAAACAGCAATTCGCTCTTTCGGATTTATAGCGACCTCACTTCTGTAACCATTTACATAACCCCCGTGATAGATCAGTGTATCATTCGGGTAATGTAACACGCGCCAGCCTAACCCATAATAGGAATTGCTAAGTCGATGCATTCTTCCATAGTTTCGATTCTTACTAGGTGCTTTGACTGCAGGCGTGTAAAGTTCTTTTAATGTTTCAGGTTTGATAACGTCAGGGCGATTTCCCAACAGGGCTATCATCCAGTTTGCCATATCAGAAATACTTGCGTTAACGCCGCCGGCAGGCGCAACGTTGTAGTATGTGTCGGTGATCTTCGCGGGACTCCACCTGCCGCGCCCAAGCATTGTGCGGCATCGCAATATTGATGTTTTTCATCATGCTTATATAGTCGACGGATGCGTTTGTCATCTTAAGCGGGAGGAAAACCCGCTCTCTTAATTGCTCGTTATACGACTTTCCTGTTCTCGCTTCGATCACTTTTCCGACTATGCTATAAGCGACATTCTGGTAACTGTACGCCTGGCCGACATGGTGCGGCGAGGTTGATATCCTTCAGCCATGAGAGCATGGAGTCAAGGGATATACCTTCTTCAACCATGTTAGTGTAAGCGTGATAGGGTAGGCCGGTCGTATGCGACAGGACATGTCGAATCGGTGAGGTTCGCAGTTTCTTCTTTTGGCTTCAGCTGAAACGTAGGAAGGTAATGCACAACGGTATCATTCCACGCAAGTAAGCTGTCTTCTACCAAAGAGCCTGCAAGGAATGAGGCAAAACATTTCGATACAGAAGCAATTCTAAAGACCGTGTTAATATCTACAGAATCAGGCTTGAACGCGCTCCTCAATCCGAATCCCTCGATAAAAACAATGGTTGAATCGTATACTACTGCAATAGCAGCACCAGGTGTATGCGACTCCTCCGATAATTTTAAGATCTCCTGCTCATATTCTTTTAAAAGTTCCGTGAAATAAGGATTCAGGGGGCGCTTTGGGGGAGCTGCTACTTTTTTAACGGGTACTTCGGGAGATTGCTCCCTCGTCATCACCTGTGCCACCAGCAAAGGCACAATTACCACCAAAAGTCCCAATATGAATGGATGCTTTATCTTCATCTGTTGAACAACGACCGATTGAGTGTTTCATTTTAAATCAGCCCTTCATCTGCAAAGCTAAAATATTTCTGCCCTGCGATAATAAGATGATCCAGAACTTGTATTTCGAGGAGCCGGCCACCAGCTACGAGCTTTTTGGTAAGATCAATGTCAGCCTGACTTGCTGTAAGATTGCCAGATGGATGATTGTGGGCCAGTATTACACCGCTCGCAAGCTCTTCCAGCGCGGCTTTAAATATGATTTTTGGATCGGCAACGGTGCCTGTCACTCCTCCCTGACTAACGTGGTATTTCTTAATAACACGATTTGCCCTGTTTAGCAGTATTATCCAGAATGCTTCATATGGAATGTCCTGAAAATCTGCTCTTAACAATTGAAAGGCATCGGAAGACCCTCCGATCTTTGGCCTTTCTTCGGGTTCTGTTTCTTTTCTTCTTCGTCCAAGCTCAAGCGCGGCTACAATGGTGATCGCCTTCGCTTCTCCGATTCCTTTAACGTTCATTAATTGTTTTGTGCTTAAAGAAGCAAGCTGGTGAAGATTGTTGTCTGCGTGCAAAAAAAGCCGTTTTCCAATTTCTACGGCACTCATTTTCTTTGTGCCGGATCCCAGTAGTATTGCCAGCAACTCGGCCTCGGATAGGGCAGATTTTCCCTTCATGATAAGTTTTTCGCGCGGACGATCTTCCGGCGCCCAACTCTTAATGTTGAGGCTTTCGCTTTTTGTGATCATAATAGCTAACGGTTTAGTTTTCTAAAATAAACGTTTCATCGGAGATAATAGGGAAACTTCCCTTTCGGTATAAAAAAATAAACCCCGCCTTTTAAGGGCAGGGTAGTATCAAATCCAGTTGTAGTATAATAACTTACTATGCGAGCTTGTTTACGTGCTTCGTCAGCTTCGACTTCTGATTAGCCGCTTTCTTCCAATGAATGACGTTTTTCTTAGCAAGCTTGTCGATCATTGACGATACCTCCTTAAGAAGGGCAACCGCTTCAGTTTTTACTGTAGCACTTCTTAGGTTCTTTATAGCCGTGCGAGTCGTCTTGTGTTGATACCGGTTTCTTACGCGCTTGGCGTCATTTGCCCGAATTCTCTTTTCTGCTGACTTATGGTTTGCCATATCTTTTGTAAAATAGGAGTGCAAAGGTAAGCGGATTTGGCTGATTTGCAAAAGTATGGCCTCAGGATTTTCTAAAGTGCCTCACTGAAAAATGCAGAATCCGGAGGTTTTTGGGGCATTTTCCCTGTTTTTTTGCTCGAACCAAAACATTTTCCTGATCAAATTCTCATACTGACCCCCAGTTGATTGACCACTTGGTAAATTCAGGACGTCAATCCGTTGGGTATTCAAAATTCGTTGTGTCATGAGAAAGCTGGCTATCGTTCTTTTAGCAATCCTGGCCCTTGCCCTTTTTCAAAACTGGGGTTTTTTCGGGCATCAGCGAATCAACCGCCTCGCCGTATTTACCCTGCCGCCTGAAATGATCGGATTTTATAAAGCAAACATCAATTATATCACAGATGCTGCCGTCAACCCCGACCGAAGACGATTTTCGTCGGCAGATGAAGCGCCGCGGCATTATATCGACCTCGATCATTACGGTGACAGCGCAATTTTCGTCATGCCTCGATTTTGGAGTGACGCCGTCAACAAATATTCTGAAGATACATTGAAAGCCTATGGAATTGTGCCCTGGCACATCAACAGAATGTATTATTCTTTGAGGGATGCTTTCTACTTACGTGATCCTGAACGAATTCTTCGGATATCCGCGGAGATAGGACACTATATCGGCGACGCACATGTCCCTTTGCATACCACCGAAAATTACAATGGCCAATTGAGTGGACAGGAGGGTATTCATGCTTTTTGGGAATCGCGGTTGCCGGAAATGTTTTCTGACGAGTTTGATTTTTTCGTGGGGCGAGCGAGCTATATCACGAATCCGCAGTCTGCGGCATGGGCAGCGGTAAAAAATTCGCACGATGCCGTGGATTCGGTACTGACTGAAGAAAAGAAATTATCGGAAAGAATGGGAAGCAGAAAATATTCCTTCGAGACGAAGGGCAGACAAACGGTCAGAGTCTATTCGCGTCCATATTCGGCAGCGTATTTTAAGTTGTTGGATGGCATGGTGGAAAGAAGAATGCGCGCGTCAATCAAAATGACTGGAGACTTTTGGTATAGCGCATGGGTTGATGCCGGCCAGCCTGACCTGCGATTACTGATTGACTATACACCATCGGAGGTCGAACTAACCGAACGAAGGCTGGAGCTTCAATTAAAGCGCGATAGTCAGATAAGAACAAGGGAACATGAAACCGGCAATTAAACAAGCAATGCCTTTGTGATTTCTTCCCATTCGTCGGTGAGGCTCTTGTTGCTTACAGGTTGATTTGCCCGGTGGTACCAATAGGATGCATTTCCCAAATCTCCTTCCTTCCTGTGTAGATAAGCATGGATCCATGAACCTTCCTTGGTGTGGATATCCTGCGCTACATTGTGTGCGGCATCCCAATCACCCTTCGCGTCAAACCATAATGCGTGAAGGAGATTACTCAGTTGTGAGGGTGGCGAAGATTGTTTCAGGGAGTCTTTGAATTCGGTTATGGTCATTTTTTCGGTTTCACGTTTGAAGACTAAACACTTTGTGCTTAACGAAAGAAACGCAAACCGAGGATCAATGGTCTATTTTATCCTCAACCAAATTTTTCAGGTCGATGAGTCCCTGTTGATATTGGCCACTGAGCACGCTGCCAGCGAATACCCATATTGCTTTGCCTTTTAATCCGACATTCTGGCCATCATACGTCCAGGTCACACGCGTTCCATCTCCTTCAGGCGTCAGTCTAAATTCGCTGTAAAACTTACCATCGTAACCATTAAATGTCATGGCGCATTTTACTCGTTTGTTTTCCTCGATCTCTTCGATCCTCTGCGATCGGATGCCGGTCTTTGATGCCTCCCAGACCATTTTCGAACTGACGTTCGCCTTTGCTCCCTCAAAAGGCTGATTGACCACCGGATCCATCTTAGTCCAAGGTGACCAAACATTGAAATTTTTGTAATTGCTTACTTCGGGAAAGATGGAAGCGGCCGGCGCATTGATCACGATGGACTTTTCGATATGCGCCTCCTCCGGCTGCATGACAATCACAATCGCCATGATAATGACCATCGCCAAAACAACCATACCAATGATTTTTAGCGTTTTCATGCTACTGTGATTTGGCTACTAATTTAGCAAATTAATGGCACCGAAATCGTTGGAAGTATGCCGAAAAATGTAAATTAGGATGAACCAAATATTCAAGACATGAGCTTTTTTTCTGACCCTAACCGCATACCGGAAAGTTATGGCTTGCGGATTGCCGCCGGATTGATCGTCTATTTCGTTATCATGAAAGTGATAGACTTAGGACACCATGTGGAGCTCCGCCTTTTGAATCTTGTTATTCTCAGTGCGGGTATTTATATGGCGTTGAAAAAATTCAAGCTTACTCATACCGATCATCTCAATTATTTCAGAGGTCTGATCATGGGGGTAGCGACCGGAGGAATTGCCTCACTGATCTTTGGAATATTTCTCTTCATTTACATGCAGCTCGATGCTGACATGATGCAATCTATTCATCGATAATGAACCGATGGGACGATACCTTAATCCTTATATGTCAGCCTTTATCGTTGTGCTCGAGGGATTCTTCTCGGGCCTGCTTGTAACCTTCGTACTGCTTAATTGGGTGACTACTGATGAAGTAAACCGGCCCATGGACCGCGAAGTATAATCGTCGGTATCTTAGGGAAACTTAATATGAGAAATAGCCTGATAGTTCTGGCGTGTTTTCTGTGCGCCGTATCAGCGCCCTGTCAACAACTTACCCAGGAGGAGAGAGAATTCGTGATTGGGATGTTGGAGGAAAACAGCGACAAATTCCTTGCGGACATTGAGAAGATCAGTGAAACTCAATGGAAATACAAACCGGCCGCTGGTCAGTGGTCCATCGCCGAGATATCAGAACATATCACTCTTATCCGACGGACTATTGCTTTCCATTGCTCAAAATTCACTTAAATCAGCTGCCGACAATTCAAAAGCCAACGCTCTTGTAGACAAAGAAAACTCGATGATTGAGCGATTAAAGGATCGAACCCAGAAATCGCGTGCTCCCGATGCGCTTATCCCAACTAATCGTTATGCGACAAAAAAGGATCTAATAGCTGCGTTCAAGATTGCCCGCGAAAAAACCACTATGTATGTCAAGAATACGAAAGACCCGCTGAAAAATCATATAGTGTCCCATCCATTATTTGGAGAACTCACCGCGTACCAATGGCTCGTAATGATACCTGCTCATTCTAATCGCCACGTTGCGCAACTTGAAGAGGTGATGGTGACGAAAGAATTCCCCACGGAATGATTCAACGATTCAATTATTTGATCTCAAGCTCAACGATAGTATCAAGCGGATCCATCTTTGTTTTAGGGACTTTGATCGTGATGCCGTATTCATTCTCGATAAACTTCAGCGTGGATTTGTCACTGAAAAGTTTCGCGGATTTTATTTTCTTTCCCCACGAAGGGATTGTTAATGATTCATCGAACCAATTCAAAATATGAACATACACTTTGTTGTCTTTTTGTGTCGTTACACCCCAATCCCTGGCTGAAAGTGGCCCACCCCTGGTTCCATAAATTGTTTCTCCATTAGCAGCCAGCCATTCTCCAACACTTTTAAGGGACGCTATATGTTCCTCCTGGATCTTTCCGTTGGGCATGGGGCCGACATTCAGAAGGAAGTTTGCACCATACCCGGCGGCCTTTACCAGATATTGAACCAATACCTTCTTATCCTTGTGATGGTCGTCCTTTAAATGGAATCCCCACGAGTTGTTTATCGTTTCGCAGGTTTCCTTCGGCAACGCTCCGACTACCTGTTCAGTAGAGAATCCCGTTGTATTGTGGCCGGGCAGGTCTTTTTCAAACATTTGAAAATCTTCACCTTCGTAAGGTGCTCTGTGATGATTGCTTCCAACCAACGCAGCAGGCTTCAACTGATGAATAAGCTTGTACGTTTTCTCCAGCCGCCAGTCGGCGTCCTTCTTGTCCCACATTCCATCAAACCAAATGCCCGCAATGTCTCCATAGTTTGTGAGTAATTCGGAAAGTTGTGCATCCATATAATCAAGATACTTATTGAAATCTCCGCTCTCCGGTCTGCCGGTGTAACTACCACCTGTATTGCCGCTTGGAAAATAGTCGGGGTGATGCCAGTCTAGTTGCGAGTGATAAAAGAACAACTTGATCCCTTGCCTGTGGCATTCATCGGCGAGCATCTTCAAAACATCCTTGCCATAGGGCGTCCGTTTCACAATGTTGTAGTCTGATACTTTGCTATCCCACATCGCAAACCCATCGTGATGTTTGCTTGTGATAGTAATGTATTTCATCCCTGCATCCTTCGCCATTTGTACCCAGGCCTTAGGATCGAAATCAACGGGATTAAAAAATGATGGTATCTTTTCGTACGTCTTCACCGGGATTTGCTGCTGATTCATCACCCACTCGCCGTCGCCCAGCACACTGTAAACTCCCCAGTGTATAAAGAGACCGAATTTCGCATCCTGGAACCATTCACGCGTTTTTAGATTTTCGGGCGTTGGTTCGTATTTCCACTGACCGTACGCCAAACCAGCAGAGATCATAACAAACAGGATTGAGTTTGATAAACAAGCGATTGGCTTCATAGAGTTTTGACTTAAATTAGCACCTCTGAAAAATAGGGATTCAACATGAGATACAAAAACATCAACAAAGAACTCTTCATCTCAAATCGCAAAAGGCTATTGAAGAATCTGAAGTCAAATCCTGTCGTTGTAGTTAACTCCAATGACGTCATGCCAACCAACTCAGATGGAACGATGCGCTTCCGCCAGAACAGCGACCTGTTCTATCTCACCGGCGTAGATCAGGAGGAGACGATTTTGTTGTTGTGTCCCGATTTTCCGGATAAGAAGTTTAGAGAAGTATTATTCCTTCGGGAAACGAATGACCGTATTGCGACGTGGGAAGGGCATAAGCTCACAAAGGAGGAAGCTAAAGAAGTAACGGGTATCGAAACGATCCTCTGGACGTCGGAATTTAATACGTTGTTCAAGACTGTAATGGTTATGGGTGATGTCGAGCATGTTTATCTAAATACCAACGACCATTACCGTGCTGAAGTAATGGTTGATACCCGCGAGATGCGTTTTGTAAAATCTTGTATGGCGAACTTCCCTTTGCATAAGTACGAGCGTCTTGCTCCGATTATGCATGGTCTCCGTTCTGTTAAATCAAAGATCGAAGTTGACCTGTTGCAACGTGCATGTGATATCACTGAATTGGCATTTCGACGGGTCTTAAAATTCGTGAAACCGGGTGTAATGGAATACGAGATTGAAGCAGAGTTTGCCCATGAATTCCTTAGAAGCTGTTCGAGAGGGTTCGCTTATGAACCGATAATAGCATCAGGTGCTGATTCGTGCGTGTTACACTACATTGCAAATGAAAAACAATGCAAGGATGGCGATATTCTCCTGTTGGATGTCGGCGCCGAGTACGCGAATTACAACGCTGACCTTACACGTACAATTCCTGTAAGTGGGAGATATTCCAAAAGGCAAAAAGACGTTTACAATGCCGTGCTGAGAGTAAAACAAGAGGCTACGAAACTTCTTAAGGCTGGCGAGAGGTATTACGACTATCACAAGGAGGTCCAAAAAATTGTTGAAAGTGAATTAATAGGTCTCAAACTTTTCGATAAAAAAGATGTGAAGAACCAGGATAAGAGCAAACCCTTGTTTCAAAAATATTTCATGCATGGTACCGGCCATCAGCTCGGCCTTGATGTTCACGACGTCGGAAATATGTACCATAAGATGCAGATTGGGCAGGTATGGACGGTGGAACCCGGAATCTATATCCGGGAAGAGGGCCTTGGAGTCAGGATCGAAAATAACGTGGTAATCGAAAAGAACGGAGTCTTCGATCTCATGCGAAATATTCCTGAGGAAGTCGGGGAGATCGAGGAAATAATGAACTCTTAATAATTAATTTTATTTGTTTGATTCGAATGGTGAAAAAGGTTTCCATAGTGGTGTTGCTGACAGTTCTGATTACGCTTGTGCAGGCGCATGAGTTCTGGATGCAGCCTCTGAAATTTTTTTTACATCCCGGGGAACGAACAGATGTGCGTTTTGTCGTTGGTGAGAATTTTATCGGTGAGCCATGGAGTTTGAAAGATCATAAAGTCGAAAAGTTTGACCTTCATCATGGTGCGGATGTTAAAAGTTTATTGGATAGTATAAAGGACGCTCCCAAGAGCAACCTGAGCATCACTGTTGAAACGGAAGGAACCCATTTACTTGCACTTGAAAGCGACAACGCGGTCAGCGAACTGGATGCAGAAAAATTCAATGAATATTTAAACGAGGATGGGCTTGACGATGTGTTGTCGCACAGGAAAAAAACCGGCACATTGAATAAGCCTGCCAGGGAATTCTATCGTCGATATGCAAAGCTTTTGGTTCAGGTCGGCAACAAACGCGATGATACATTTAAGAAAGAGCTTGGGTTTCCCATCGAGATCATACCCGAAGAGAATCCTTACCTTTTAAAAAAAGGCGACCCTGTTAGGTTTAAAATTTTATCCGAGGGTAAGCCGGCATTTGGCGTTAAGGTCAGAGTATGGAACCGGTATCAGAACAGAACAACAATACAGAACATTTATCCGGAGAAAAACGGTGTGATCGAGACGCGTATCAGCAATCCCGGTGCCTGGATGGTAAGTGTTGTTAAGATGGTTCCGTCGAAAGAAGCGGGAGCTGAGTGGCAAAGTTACTGGACATCGCTAACGTTCGGAGTTGAATAATATGGAGAGAATTAATTCTAACGATGCACCTAAACCTGTCGGCGCTTATCCACACGCGATGAAGGTTGGAAACTTGTTGTTTCTGTCCGGCGTGGGACCGCGCAAGAAGGACTCGAAAGACATTCCGGGAGTTACTTTGGATGCGGCCGGCAACATTATAAGCTATGACATAGAGCAGCAGTGTCATGCGGTTTTTCAAAATGTGAGATACATTCTTGAAGCGGCCGGCAGCAAGTGGGAGAACCTGGTCGATGTCACTGTTTTTCTGACTAACATGAAATCGGACTTTAAGACCGTTAACAGGATTTACGCGGAGTACTTTAAAGACACTCAGCCCTGCCGCACAACAGTTGAAGTTAATGCGTTACCTACACCGATAGCTATAGAATTGAAATGCATCGCGGTCCTTTGACTGCCAGTATTGATCCTCGTCCTCAATTGACGAGTTGATTTTTAACACGGTATTAACTAAACGGCAAAACTTTCGCCGCATCCACAAGTGCGCGTGGCGTTCGGGTTGATGAATTGGAAACCTTTTCCGTTCAATCCATCCGAAAAATCAAGAGTGGTACCTAACAGGTACAGAAGACTCTTCTTGTCGACAAGGATCTTGATACCCTTATCTTCAAATACCTGGTCCGCTGGTTTTATCTCATCGTCAAAATTAAGATCATACATGAGGCCAGAACACCCTCCGCCTTTTACCATAACCCTCACGTTATTGTTCTCGACCTTGCCTTCCTCTCTCCTGAGAGCAATGATCCGTTCTTTTGCTTTATCTGTTACGCTTATCATAATCAATTACTTCTTACCGTTGTCCGTTATACGTTAATCGTTATCCGTTAATCGTGCTTCCATTCGACATTCGGAGTTCGACATTGGACATTCGGCGTTCCACTCACACTCACCCCCACACTAACTACGATATCGGATTCAGCACCACACTAAACACCGTAATCGTGTTCATATCCCTTCCATAGTACAATTTCTGAAGGGCATTCAAAATGTTACTGGCCTTAAAATACGATGTATGAAGTTCAGTGTCACCCTTTGCCACCCATTGGATCGTGTACGAGTTCTCCTTTTCCTTATAGTTCTGAACATATGCGAGCATCTTACGCAATGCATCCACCTTGTCTGCGCCGCTTTCGCTGTGAAACAAAAAGGCTTGATTGTGGCGCGGATTTATTGTGATCAGATCCAGCCGTATCTTTCCGTCAACGGTTGAATACTCGAAAACAAGGTCCGATGTCCGCAGCCCCAAATAATCTTTGATTTCCTGCTGTATCCGGGCTGCCTCTACATGCATTTCGCTAAGGGTTTCAATCATGGCATTAAAGTTTCATTGGCTAAACTTTCGATTTCGTCAAAAAGTTTCTTCTTTGGATGTAAAGTTAACAAATATGGAAAGACTTGAACATATCGGAATTGCCGTCAAAGATATCGATAAAGCGAATTCAACGTTTGCGCAGCTCCTGGGCCGGACGCACTACAAAATAGAGGAAGTGGAATCTGAGGGGGTGCGAACGTCTTTTTTTGAACTTGGAGGCGTAAAAATTGAGCTGCTTGAGGCAACCCGGGATGATTCACCCATAGCAAAGTTTATCGAGAAACGGGGCGAAGGTATTCACCATCTTGCCTTTGAGGTTGATGATATCCGCCGAAGCATCGATCAGTACAAGCAGCAGGGATTCCAGGTGCTCAACGAGGAACCAAAAAAGGGTGCAGACAACAAAATGATTTGCTTTCTGCACCCCAAATCAACAGTGGGGGTATTAATCGAGTTGTGTGAAGAGCCTAATACGGCCCTTTCATCTGACTAGCGCTCTTTCCCGCCGAACTGAATGTCATTATAATACTTTTGCTTCTTCTTGCCCTTCGCCGTCTTGTAATATGGCTTGGGACCGCACGAGCTTAGAACAAAGACAACCAGAACAAAAAGTCCTACTATTTTTTTCATATCAATAGCTTAGCGAACCGCATAGTTACTTCTAATATAGGATACTATTCTGGCAAATTCACCTATAATCTTACTTTTGCAGGATGAATGGCATCTTCAACCGCCGGAAAGGAAGTAAAGGTCGCCATCAATTATACCTATGAGCGAAAATCGATCAGAAATCAGTCAGCTAGGTGAATTTGGTCTTATAGACCACATAAGCCAAAAGTTCAATCCGAAAAATCCGAATTCAATAAAGGGTATCGGTGATGATGCAGCCGTGATCACTGCCGGCGATGATTGTCTTCTGATTTCAACCGACATGCTTGTGGAAGGTGTCCATTTCGACCTGGCTTACACACCGATCCAACACCTGGGATACAAAGCTGTTGCTGTTAACGTTTCTGACATCGCAGCAATGAATGGAGTTGCTGAACAAATAACGGTGAGCATTGCATTGAGCAACCGCTTTTCTATCGAAGCCGTCGACGCTTTGTACGCAGGGATAAGGATCAGCTTGCGATAATTACAAGGTCGACCTTGTGGGGGGCGACACGACATCGTCTGTATCCGGACTGATCATCTCGATCTCCGTCTTAGGTCGGGTGAAAAAAGAAAGTGTCGCGTACAGAAGCGGTGCAAAAGTAAATGATATCATTTGCGTTACCGGTGATCTGGGCGCAGCTTTTATGGGGTTACAGGTACTTGAACGAGAGAAACAGGTATACCTCAGCAACCCTGACATGCAACCTGATATCGAAAAGTATGAATATCTGGTAGGCCGGCAGTTGAGACCGGAAGCACGCACTGATATAGTCTCTGATCTGCGCGATGCAGGAGTGCAGCCGTCGTCCATGATCGATATCTCGGACGGCCTTGCATCGGAGTTGTTGCACATAGCAAAAAATTCAGGAGTCGGTATAAGAATTTATGACGACAAAGTTCCTATTGATAATGTAGCTTTTGAGACAGCTATGGAATTCAATCTCGATCCGCTTACCTGTGCTTTGAATGGTGGCGAGGATTACGAACTGCTTTTTACAGTTAGCAAGGAGGACAAGGAGAAGATCAAAAATCACCCGGACATACATTTTATCGGATATGTTCACGACCGGAAAGATCAAAATGTTCTCGTGACAAAAGAAGGCAACTTATTTCCTCTTAAAGCACAGGGGTGGGATCATTTCAAGCCGTCAGCGTAAAATGCTGGTACGCTAGTCTTCAGGGTAGGGGATGAAAACAAAATTTGTGAATTGCAGATCAATCACAAAAAGACAACAAAATTCATCGGGGTCCTTATACGCATCCTTGAAGTCATCAATCTTATCTGGCACAATAAGCCGGCGCTGAAGGAACTCGTCAAGATAAGATGCATAGTAGTTCCACATGGTTCCATTTACCGTACGCTGCAATAACACCTGGCCAATGGGTTGTTCGTCTTTACAAATGGGGAACACCGGAAACTCAAACCCCGCCTTGCGGATCTGATAGGATGCTTCTTTTAAAGTGTCCGAGACTTTTACAAAATCCTCCGAAATTGTACCAAGGTATTTGCCGCTGAGCTCTGGGTCGTTTTGCATAATAAAAATCAGGCGTGAATGTAATAATATTAAACATCATTAGCTCCGCCTTTGCGGCCAGACCTTCGCGTTCTTTGCGGCTAAATCTTTGCGCTCTTTGCGTGAAACCTGCATTCGACGTTTAGCATCAACTAAAGAAACCAAAAGCCAATTTCACGCAAAGGCCGCAGAAACAACACCGTTTGTCATCTCATTTTAGGACACATTTGCATTGTTATCAGACAGAAACTGTTCTGAATGTTTTTTCAAGTCGGGGAAAAATAATTCAAACTCGGACTTGAACGCTTCGTAGTATTCCCGGAGGTCGTGTATCGATTCGTCCATGCGTGAATCATGACGAGCACGCCGCGAAATTCCTGTAAGGGCTTTTCCGATGCCGTCAAATGTTCCGTAGTTCAATAACCAGTTGTCCCTGATCATGTACGGTAATAAATTTTTAACCGGTATGGGTAAAACATTCCGGTGTTGTTGAAGGATCTTGTAGTACACCGTGCGAAAAGTTTTCCAGTGGTTCTGTGTGGTAATTGCTCCAGAACCTGGATAACAGATGGTCATAAAATATGTCCACGATTACTGCAGCATAATGCCGGTACTTAGGACGTAGTCTCATCTTGCTGATTTGAACTACCGGATGATGGTCTGTGAATTCGTCGATTGATCGATGCAGCTCAATTCCCTTTGCGATATCAGGCTCAAACTGTTCGAGGACATTACGTCCCTTAACAAAATCGCCAATAAAATTTCCGACCATTGTTTTAGGGTTTGTGCCGGATAAATAAATATGAGCAAGAAAATTCATCAGATATAAAGTTATTGGTTATTTGTCATTAAGTTGTTAGGTTGGAATCCGATAACTCAGTGAATCGCGCCAACCCTGCACTTACCTAAACAACAATTCGAGAAGTATGCCTGCTCTCAATCAAATGAAATTGCTCATAAGCCTCGCTCAGATTGATGGTACCGTTGCCCCCAGAGAACGGAATTACATTATCAACATAGGCCGGGCAAATAATTTCTATCCCGACCAGGTAGTCCCGCTCTTTGATCAACGACATAATCTCATCATTCCGGAAGATCTGAGTGACGATCAAAAGTTTGATTACCTGTTTAGCCTCGTGCAACTTATGAAGATCGATGAACGGATGTACCGGGAGGAAATCATGTTTTGTTCGAAAATCGCTGCTACGCTGGGATACGACCAGCAGGTAATGTTCGAATTGTTGCTTCACGTCAAGGCAGTGGCAATGACCGAAGAAGAAGTGGCGGAATTGAAAAAACTGGTGCAAAAATATCTCAAGCGTTAACCAAATTGTTCTCTAATTTTCCGCGAACACTTAACCTAAACTGTATGAATAAATTTTACTTGACCTGTCTGGTCGCCTTTTGCTTTTATGGCGTTCAGGCACAAAAAACGATTGTGCATTGTGGGACGCTCATAGATGGAAAGAGCAATGAAGCCCAGCAGCAAATGACAATTGTAATTGAAGGAAATAAGATCTCCGCTGTTGAAAAAGGTTATACTAAACCAGGCAAGGACGACAAGCTGATTGACCTTACGAAAAAAACGGTGATGCCCGGCTTCATCGACATGCACGTGCACCTGGAAGGAGAAACAAATAAAGATCAGGCGCTGCAGCGATTTACATTGAATGACGCAGACGTCGCTTTCAAATCAACCGTATTTGCAAAAAAGACTTTATTGGCTGGATTTACGACAGTGCGTGATCTTGGCGGCTCAGGCGTAAATATTTCATTGCGAAATGCCATCAACCAGGGACTTGTTGTCGGTCCAAGGATATTCACCGCAGGCAAGAGTATTGCAACAACAGGTGGACACGCAGATCCAACCAACAGTTACCGTAAAGATCTTATGGGTGATCCGGGTCCAAAAGAAGGTGTGGTAAATTCTGCGGAGGAAGCTCGACAAGCGGTGAGGCAGCGCTACAAGGAGGGCTCTGATTTGATCAAGATCACGGCGACAGGAGGTGTACTTAGTCTTGCGAAGGATGGATCAGGTCCACAATTTACAGACGAAGAGTTGAAGGCAATCATTGAGACTGCGAAGGACTACGGTATGCATACTGCTGCTCACGCACACGGCGTTGAAGGAATGAAACGTGCCGTGCTTGCGGGTATCACCACAATAGAGCACGGAACAAAAATGACGGAAGAAGTAATGGACCTTATGATTCAGAAAGGAACATTCTATGTTCCGACAATATCCGCAGGAAAATTTGTTGCCGAACAGGCGAAGGTACCTGGTTATTATCATCCGTTGGTAACTCCAAAAGCGCTGGAGATCGGACCTCAGATACAAGAAACATTTCGCAAGGCGTATAAGCGAGGCGTTAAGATCGCTTTCGGAACAGATGCCGGTGTGTTCTATCACGGTGATAATGGAAAAGAATTCACGTACATGGTTGAAGCCGGCATGCCCGCAATGGAAGCCATCAAAGCAGCGACCGTAACCAACGCGGGGATTTTGGGAATGTCCGACAAGATCGGAGCAATTGCACCAGGACTGCTGGCCGACATCGTTGCTACGGATGAAGATCCTTTGAAGAACATAAAGACTATGGAAAAGGTAAGCTTCGTGATGAAGGAGGGTGTGATTTATAAGCAGTGATCTGTTCTGAAGAAACTGCACGCCGCCGGGACTCTGTTCCAGCGGCGTTTTCGTTTTTTAGACCCACTTGAATTCTCCACCCGTCGTGACATCACGCTCGTTGGATTTATTGCAGCGTGACGGCCCAAATACCCTGAATATTCCTCGCAGAATGTATACTTTTGCAGTCTTAAAATTGACCGTGCCGGCAGGAAAGTGCAGTTGACGACCGCCGGGAAATTTTTTACTATCTTATTGATTTAGAGGAGCGTGCATGGAAAACATTCGCAATTTTTGCATTATAGCCCATATTGACCACGGCAAAAGTACCCTGGCAGACCGACTGCTGGAATTTACCGGTACGCTGAACGAACGCCAGATGGAGGCTCAGGTACTGGACAACATGGACCTGGAGAAAGAAAAAGGTATCACGATAAAATCACATGCTATCCAGATGAATTATAACCTGGATGGTAAAAATTATATCCTTAATCTCATCGACACTCCGGGGCACGTTGACTTTTCCTACGAAGTGTCCCGTTCGATAGCCGCCTGCGAAGGTGCCCTGCTCATCGTGGATGCCAGTCAGGGAATAGAAGCGCAGACGATTTCTAACCTTTACCTGGCACTCGACCACGACCTGGAGATCATTCCGGTCTTGAACAAGATTGATCTGCCGCATGCAATGCCGGAAGAAGTGACTGACGAAATAGTAGAGTTGGTCGGATGTAAACGTGAAGACGTGATCCGGGCAAGCGCAAAAGAGGGTATTGGTATAGAAGAAATCCTTCGCGCCGTTGTAAGCAGGATAAAAGCTCCGAAAGGAGATCCGAAAGCTCCTCTTCAGGCGATGATCTTTGATTCGGTTTTCAACTCCTTCAGGGGCATCGAAATCTATTTCCGGGTTTTCAACGGTACTATTAAGAAAGGAGAGAAGATCAAGTTTATCGGAACCGGCAACGAATATGGCGTCGATGAAATTGGCATATTAAAACTGGACAAACAGCCACGTAATGAGATCAGCGTTGGTAACGTTGGGTATCTTATCTCTGGTATTAAAGTGGCGCGGGAAGTGCATGTTGGAGATACGATCACTAATGCCATTAATCCTGGCGAGCCGCTGAGGGGCTACGAACAGGTGAAGCCGATGGTCTTTGCCGGCATCTATCCAGTCGATACCACGGAGTTTGAAGAGCTGCGGGCATCGATGGAAAAACTTCAGCTTAACGACGCGTCTTTGGTTTGGGAGTTGGAGACTTCCGCTGCCCTTGGATTTGGTTTTCGGTGCGGCTTTCTTGGTATGCTTCACATGGAAATTATCCAGGAACGATTGGAGCGTGAGTTTGATATGACTGTTATCACCACTGTTCCCTCGGTTCAATTCCAGGCGTACCTAACAGATGGCTCACATCTGTTTATCAACGCACCTTCTGAGATGCCGGACCCCACAAGGATGGAACGTATTGAAGAGCCGTATATAAAAGCGCAGATCATTAGTAAATCGGAATACATAGGCCCCATCATCAGTTTGTGTATGGATAAGCGGGGTACGATAAAGAATCAACATTATCTTACTACAGATCGTGTTGAGTTGTCATTCGAGATGCCTTTGTCGGAGATCGTGTTTGATTTCTTTGATAAACTGAAGTCTTTGTCGCGTGGTTATGCGTCTTTGGATTACCATCTGATCGGATTCCGTGAATCGGATATGGTTAAGCTCGACGTCATGCTCAATAGTGAAAAAGTCGATGCATTGAGCGCTATTGTTCATCGCGGCAAGGCCCAGGATTGGGGACGAAAACTGTGCGAAAAACTTAAGGAGTTGATACCGCGCCAGATGTTCGAGATCGCTATTCAGGCGGCGATTGGTCAAAAGATCGTTGCCCGCGAAAACATAAGCGCGATTCGTAAAAACGTTATCGCAAAATGTTATGGTGGTGATATTTCACGTAAGCGCAAGTTGTTGGAGAAGCAGAAGAAAGGGAAGAAGCGTATGCGACAGGTCGGAAACGTAGAGATACCGCAGGAAGCATTTATGGCGGTATTAAAAATTGATTAAAGGCAACCTGATACTGTGCCTGGTTGGCTTGCACTGGGTGCGATTATAAACATGCCAAAACCTGATTCAGGAATGATGGAAATACAAACAGCGTACACACTGATCGACGGAAAAAAGGTCTCGTCGGATATCAAGAATGAAATTGCTGCCCGGGTATCTCAACGCAGACAGCAGGGCAAGAAGATCCCGCACCTGGCAATTATCCTCATCGGCGATGACGGTGCTAGTCAGACATACGTGGATAATAAAGTGAAGGCATGCAAGGCCGTCGGGTTTCACTATACCATGATGCGTTTTGCGGACACAATCTCTGAAGAACGTCTTATGAAACACATCGATCATGTAAATAACGATGACGATGTGGATGGTTTTATCGTTCAGCTTCCGTTACCTGATCACATTTCAGTAGAGCATATCACGGAAAAGATCCGTTCAGATAAGGACGTAGATGGTTTTACGAATCATAATTTTGGAAGTATCATCTCAAAGAATCCTTTGTTAATGCCGGCGACACCTTTTGGAGTGATGGAACTTTTGCGAAGGTATAATATTGAGACCGAAGGTAAACATGCTGTTGTAGTGGGTGCAAGCCGGATAGCCGGTGCGCCGCTAAGCATGATGTTGACGGAACAAGCCCATGCTACGGTGACGATATGCCACAAATACACAAAGGACCTCGCTTCATATACCCGCGCTGCGGATATTCTCCTGGTAGCTGTTGGTAAACCTGGCCTTGTTACTGCTGACATGGTGAAGGAAGGAGCTGTGGTCATTGATATTGGCACTACTCGTGTTGAGGGTCCTGAATATCCAAAGGGTTGGGCTATCAAAGGAGATGTCGACTTCAACGGCGTTGCACCGAAATCATCATACATAACACCCGTACCAGGCGGTGTGGGCCCGATGACAATTGCGTCTCTTTTGCTGAACACCCTGCGCGCCACCGAGCTTCGTCATCCGTAGTTGAATACTACATTTTATTCACTCCGATTGTGGAAACAAAAGAAAACGTCTCAGTCGTTACGCTCCCATTGATGGAGGACTTTTACACCATTCAAGGTGAAGGCTTTTATCAGGGATCAGCTGCTTACTTCATTCGTCTTGGCGGATGTGATGTAGGCTGCGTGTGGTGTGATGTCAAGGAATCATGGGACGCTTCAGCCCACCCGTTGGTTAGCGTGAATGAAATGGCCAGTAAAGCGAAAGACAGTGGAGCGAAGATCGTCGTGGTCACCGGAGGAGAGCCGGTAATGTATGATCTTACGGCATTGACCGACGCATTGAGGGCAGCCGGACTCCGCACCCATCTTGAGACTTCCGGTGCATATCCGATTACCGGGACCTGGGACTGGATTTGCTTTTCGCCAAAAAAATTCAAAACCCCTGATAACTCTGTTTTAAAAAAGGCAGATGAGTTGAAGGTGATCGTATATAATAAGAGCGATTTCGCCTGGGGCGAGGAATTTGCATCAGGAGTAAAAAATCAATGTCATCTTTTTCTGCAGCCCGAATGGTCGAAGGAAAAGGAAGTTCTTCCGATGATTATCGAATACGTGAAATCAAATCCGAAGTGGCAGGTGTCTCTGCAGGTCCATAAGTATATGAATATTCCTTAGGCCACTCGTTATACTTAAGAATGAGTATTTCAGATTTTGTAACGGAGATGAACAGGCTGGGACGAGAAAAAGTCCCTTTTTTGTTTTTGGTGGATTTTGAGATGGAAAGACCATTGCTTTACCGGCTGGCAGAAGTAAGACCAAACGAGATCTTGTTCGATGTAAATGGAATCAAGAATCATCCCGGACAACCTGATTCAAGCGAACCAGCGATTGTTGAAAAGCACCCTGAACCCTGGATCTCATACAAAAACAAATTCGACAATGTATTCAGGCGCCTTGAATACGGAGATTCTTTCCTCACGAACCTGACCATCAAAACTGAGGTTACACTCAATCGACCGCTAAAGGATATATTCTTTCAGTCCACGCGCCAAGTACAAGCTGTTGTTCGGAGATGAATTTCTTGTATTCTCACCGGAAACCTTCATACAGATAAGGGAGGGCAGGATCTTTTCCTTTCCCATGAAGGGGACAATCGATGCGGCAATACCTCAGGCTGAAGAAAAAATCTTAAGCGATATAAAAGAGACTTCTGAGCACGTTACCATAGTTGACCTTATCCGGAACGACTTAAGTCAGGTTGCCACCGATGTTAGGGTTACGCGCTTTCGTTACGTCGATAAAATACAGACCAGCTCTAAAACGCTGTTGCAGGTCAGCTCGGAAATAGTTGGACGGCTGGAGGATGGTTATCTGGGTCAATTAGGTAATATTTTGGCGAGGCTTTTGCCCGCAGGTTCGGTGAGCGGAGCTCCAAAGTCCAGGACACTGGAAATTATCAGGCAAACCGAAGGAGACAAACGTGGCTATTACACGGGAGTCTTTGGTATTTTCGATGGTGAGTCTTTGGATAGCGGCGTGATGATCCGATTCATTGAGAAGCAAGGTTCGAAGTACTTTTACCGCAGCGGAGGAGGAATTACCACGCAGAGTAGCAGTGAATCTGAATACCAGGAGGCAATCGATAAAGTTTATGTCCCTATTAATTGAATCGATAAAATTGCTGGATGGTGAATACTGCAATTTGTTTTATCATGAGCAGCGAATGAACCGCTCGCTGAAAATGTTGTGTGGGGTACAGGAGAATGTTGACCTTGAGGGATTCTTAAAAGAAACAGAGGCTCCGGCGAAGGGCCTCTACAAGTGCAGGATACTTTACGACGACAAATCAAAAGAAATAGGATTCGTACCGTATCAGGCGAGGACCATTCGCAGCCTTAGGATCGTAGAACACGACAGGATATCATATGAATTTAAGTACAGCGACAGAAGGGGGATCGACAGGCTTTTTGAACTGAGAAAAAATTCTGATGATATTCTCATCGTAAAACGTGGAATGGTCACGGATTCTTCCTTCGCAAACATTGTGTTCAAGAGAAGTAAAAAATGGTACACACCCTGGGCACCTCTATTAAAAGGTACCATGAGGTCAAAGCTATTGGAAAGGAACCTTATTCAGGAGGAGGAGATACGCCTGAAGGATATTTATAATTTTGAGACGTTTAAGCTAATTAACGCGATGTTAGAATTTGAGTCACCTGAACAAGACTTGTCCAACATAGTTTTTTAATTCTTTATTTTTAGGCATGAATAGAGCAGCTGTTGTATTTGTAGTGGTGCTGTTGGCATCTTCTGCTTTCGCGCAGGGTGAGTTAAGCACAAAATCGAAAAAAGCAATCGAGCTTTATACCCTGGCTGACAATTTCCGTGTGCGAGGCCAATACGCTGAGGCTATCACGTTGTTGAATCAGGCGCTTGAGAAGGATGACAAATTCGTAGAAGCGTATTATCGTCTTGGTACTACTTATTTCTCCATGAAGAAGTATAGTATGGCTATTGGATACTACGAAAAGGGATTGAGTCTGACGTCTGATATTCGAAAACAAAAGGTGTTCTGGTATGATTTGGGTGAAGTTTACTTGCTGACCGGCGAGTATGAAAAATCGATGAAGGTGCTTAGCGCCTTTGTTAACAACGAAACCATGAACAAGGCAAAGGTCGACAGGGCCACGATGTTTTTCAGAAGCGCTGAGTTCGCTTTAAAGAATAAGACAAACACGTCAAACTTTAAGCTTCATCCGCTTAGCGACACCGTTAATCGTTTTGAACTCCAGTATTTTCCTGCCCTCACAGCAGATCAGCAACAATTGATCTTCACCCGACGTGTGGGGAATGGTCCAAACGACGACGAAGACCTCGTTGTCAGTAAGAAAGACGAAAATGGGCGGTGGAGGGCCCCCGAGTCAATTTCAAAAAACATCAATACAAGACTTAATGAAGGCACCTGCACGATTTCCGCAGATGGAAGGAAGCTCATATTTACTTCCTGTACCGGGCGTGATGGCATCGGCAGTTGTGACCTTTATGAGACCAAGAAGATCGGCAATGACTGGACGACGCCCAAGAACCTGGGGAGGAACGTCAATAGTCTGGAGTGGGAGTCGCAGCCATCTTTATCCGCAGATGGAAGGACGTTATACTTTGTTTCTGACCGGAAATCCGGCCTTGGAAGAAGGGATATATGGATCTCGACTACAGATGAAAACGGACAGTGGACCAAAGCCGTGAACGCAGGGAAACAGATCAACTCTCAATTCGACGAAATCTCTCCCTTCATTCATGCGAACAACCGGACCATGTTCTTTGCATCGAATGGATTACCTGGGTTTGGAGGCTATGACCTGTTCTTTACAGACAAGGATTCTATCAGTTGGACAACACCAAAAAATCTGGGAGCTCCAATGAACGACAATGAAGATCAATTCTCTTTATTCATTACAGCCGACGGAAGAAAGGGCTATTACTCGCATGAAGAAACGCTTGAATCGGGATTTTCAAAAAGCAAGATTTATGAAATGGTCATTCCCGAGGAAAGCCAACTTGAGTACCGAAGCAATTACGTCAAAGGAATCATCAGGGATAAGGTTAACCAGACACCATTGTCCGCGAAAATTGAGCTGATCAATATCCGTAAGAATATTGTGGAGTCGCTTGTTGAATCAGATTCTGTTACGGGTGAATATCTAATGGTCTTAACACAAGGCGCTGAGTACGCTCTATATGTAAATAAAGAGGCGTATCTGTTCAAGAGCTATAACTTCAACTATTCGGAGGTTGCCGACTTCAAACCCATTATCATAAACATCGATCTCGAAAAAGCCAGAGAAGGGTCGGTTGCTATCCTCAACAATATCTTCTTTGACGTCGACAAATACGATTTAAAAGATAAATCGAAGACCGAACTGGACAAGATTATTCGTTTTCTGTCAGTCAATCCGGCAGTGCGCGTGGAAATCGGAGGTCACACCGATAACTCCGGAGCCGCCGATTATAATCGCCAGCTTTCGGAACGGCGCGCGAATTCCGTATTTACATTCCTAAGCGAGCATGGGATTGAAAAAAAGCGGCTTAGTAACAAAGGGATATGGCCCCGACCGCCCCATTGCCAGCAACGATACGGATGAAGGAAGGAGTCAAAACCGGCGGATAGAGGTACGAATCATAAAATAGAGCCCAACTCAAATTTTTGATGACAAAATCAATACCCGACCCGACGTATCTACAACGATTGTGGATGCAAGCTCCGCCGATGATTCACGCTAAGAACATATTTCACCTTCTATCTTAGACCGGCCCTTTGTAAGGAAGGCTTTATATATTTGTGAAACTGTAATAGAATGGTCTACGTTAGTCGCAAAGAGCATTTTAACGCTGCGCACAAGCTCTACAATCCGGATTGGTCAAGGGAAAAAAACGTCGAGGTTTTTGGTCCCTGTGCTAATGAAAACTGGCACGGACATAATTTCGAACTTATCGTCACCATTAAAGGCAAACCCGATCCCGAGACAGGCTTTGTAGTTGACCTCAAGAAGCTGAGTACGCTTCTCAAGGACGAAGTGACTGAAAAGCTCGATCACAAAAATCTCAATATAGATGTGGACTTTATGAAGGGTAAGCTCGCTAGTTGTGAAGTATTAATAGTAGAAATCTGGAAGATCATTGATGCAAAGCTGCCGTCCATAACCAGATTTGGCAAATTGCATGGGATTCGTCTTTATGAGACTCCCAGGAACTATGTGGAATATTTTGGCGAGTAGGTAATTTACAATTAGACTCTCTCTTTCAATGAAGTACTACATTATCGCTGGCGAACGATCGGGTGACCTACACGCAGGCAACCTTGCCAAAGCTATCAAGACTAATGACCCTGCGCGCAGAGCTTCAGGGGATTTGGCGGTGAATTTATGGAGCAGGCAGGTGTTGTGCTCAAGGTTCACTATCACGATATGGCGTTTATGGGGCTCGCTGAAGTGTTTTCAAACATAAACAAGGTCGCCAAATACACAAGGATATGTAAGGACGATATACTGGCCTTCAAGCCAGACGTTATCATATGCATCGACTACGGAGGATTCAATCTGGTAATTGCCAGATTCGCAAAAAAGCATGGTTTCAAGATCTTCTATTACATTCCGCCAAAATATTGGGCCTGGTACCAGAATCGTGCACTGTGGCTAAAGCCATATGTCGATCGTCTCTTCGTGATCCTTCCATTTGAAAAAGAATTTTTCAAAAAATTTGACTGGCACGCTGATTATGTTGGAAATCCTGTGCTCGACGCGGTGAAGGCACACTCGGCAGATAATAATTTCATGTCGAAAAATCATATGCCTTCTAAGGAGGGCTTTATTGCTCTTCTTCCGGGTAGTCGCAAGCAGGAGCTAAAACGAATCATTCCATTAATGGCGGACTGTTGCAAGAAATGATCCGAATCATTTTTTCGGCGTTGCCGCGGTGAACAACCTCGACCGTTCCCTTTACAATGAGGTTAGCGAGCTCAGCAATGTAAAGTTGATCTTTGAGGACACATACAACCTGCTTCTTCATTCCTCCGCTGCTATTGTTACGTCTGGAACGGCAACGTTGGAAACAGCACTCTTCAGGGTTCCCCAGGTCGTTGTATATAAAGCGAACACGGTTATCTTATTGGATGGCGAAGTTCATGATCAGGGTACCGTTCATCTCGTTGGTAAATCTGATCGCAGGCAAACAGGTGGTGAAAGAACTGATTCAGTCGGAAGCAAATTCCGAAACGGTCACAAAAGAATTAAGGATGATTTTGGCTGATAAATCCTACCGTGACAATATGCTCGAAGGATACAACCAGGTGATCAAGATACTGGATACCGGTTCCGCATCTGAGAATGCCGCCAAGCTGATGGTCAGGCTACCTCAACGGCCGTTAAAATTTTGAAAAGGTACAATCCGATCGGCTACGCTACTTTCAGCTTGCTGTATTGCGACTTGCTGAACTTCTCTTCAGCGTATGATCTGTTTATGACAAGGTGGTTGATATCCTTGTTAGATGGCAACTCGAACATTGCATCATTTATGATGGCCTCGCAAATGCTTCGAAGTCCTCGCGCACCAAGTTTGAACTCAAGGGCTTTATCAACTATAAAGTCGATTGCGCCGTCTTTGATTTCCAGCTCGATATCTTCCATGTCGAAGAGCTTTTTGTACTGCTTCATCAAAGCGTTCTTGGGTTCAGTAAGGATCTTGCGCAATGCATCTCTATCCAACGGGTTCAGGTAGGATACCACCGGAAGACGTCCGATCAGTTCGGGTATTAAACCAAAGCTTTTGAGATCCTGAGCGGTAATGAACTGCAGGAGATTGTCCTTATCAAGGTTGCCAACATGAGCGTTTTCGTGCGGAGCGACAAATCCGAGTGGCCTTGTGTTCAATCGATTGGCGATGAAACGGGAAATCCCTTCGAAGGCTCCACCACAAATGAACAGGATGTTTTCTGTATTCACCGTGATCATCTTCTGATCCGGATGTTTTCTTCCACCCTGAGGCGGTACATTAACAGCCGTTCCTTCCAGTAACTTTAGAAGCGCTTGCTGGACACCCTCCCCGCTGACATCCCGTGTTATTGAAGGATTGTCAGACTTCCGGGCAATCTTGTCGATCTCATCGATATAAACGATGCCTCGTTCAGCAGCCTCCACGTTATAATCCGCAGCTTGAAGTAATCTTGTCAAAATGCTCTCAACATCCTCACCGACATATCCAGCTTCAGTTAACACGGTTGCATCCGCAATACAAAACGGCACCTGCAACAGCTTGGCGAGGGTACGTGCGAGATAGGTTTTTCCGGTTCCGGTTTCACCGGCCATAATGATGTTCGATTTTTCAATCATCACATCGTTGTCGAGCTTACGCTGCATTAACCGCTTGTAGTGGTTGTAAACAGCCACCGACATGATCTTTTTGGCCTCATCCTGTCCGATCACGTATTCATCGAGGAACTTCTTGATCTCCAGGGGCTTGATGAGCTTAAAATTTGGCGAAAACCCTGCTTCAGTCTTGCTTTTCTTCTCTTCGCCAAGGATCTGATTTGCCTGCGTTACGCACTTATCGCAAATATGGGCGTGTATGCCCGAAATCATCAGGTCTACGTCCTTCTTATTTCTGCCACAAAAGGAACAGGTAACTTCAGCCATGATTCTAAGGTTAAAATGGTTGTCGTTGTGCGAACAATTCCCAAAGATAGGCAATATTCAGCACATGGGGATGACCCGGAAATTAGGGGTTTGTGCTAAGCTTTCTTGCGTTCCAGGACTTCGTCTATCAGGCCATACTCCTTGGCTTCGGAAGCTCTCATCCAGTAATCCCGATCTGAATCCTTTTCGATCTTTTCAAATTTCATTCCGCTGTGCTTAGCCAATATGTTGTAAAGGTCCTTCTTGACTTCCAACGTTTGTTTCAGGGATATTTCCATATCCGATGCCTGACCCTGCATGCCGCTCATAGGCTGGTGAATCATAATACGGGAATGTGGCAGCCCTGATCTTTTTTTAGATGCTCCGGCAGTCAATAGTACGGCGCCCATAGATGCCGCCAACCCGGTGCAAATTGTAGCTACATCGGGATTAACGTATTGCATGGTGTCATAAATTCCGAGACCGGCATACACCGAACCTCCGGGACTATTTATGTACATGATGATATCTTTTTTCGGGTCGGATGACTCAAGGAAAAGTAATTGCGCAGTAATCAGGTTGGCGATCTGATCGTCGATCCCCATTCCCAGGAATAATAATCCGGTCTGATATCAACCGGGTGAACACATCTATAGCGCGAAAATTCCCCGGGCGTTCTTCAATAACGTACTGGGTCATATTGTTGATCTTGTTAGCGTAGCTGTCAACGGTGTTGCCGCTCATTCCGAGGTGATGCACGGCATACTTTCTGAATTCATTGTTATAGTCCATATTTCAAAATTTACGATGCGATTTTTGAGGGTAAAGAATTGAGTCAGAGTGATCCTTTCAATAGAACAATCATAGCCATCCTTATGCTAAAATACAACCTTACAACCCTGATAAAACAAAAATGGTTTTAAGTTGCCCTAAAACCATTGTCGTATCTCCAGAAATTTTATTGTAAATAAACAGTGCTTGCACCTTAGTGCTTGTGTTCCTGTACAATTTTCTTGAACTCATCAACGCTTACCTTCTTCTCCTGAACAGTGATCTTTTCGCGGATCAGTCTCAGAATCTTCTCAGCGCGAAGCTGGTTGTACAGCTTCATGAAATTCTGCCCATTTTCATTTTGCAGATAATTGTCGGCTATACCATCGAGTCTGTCGCTTAACTGTGAGGCGATCGCCTGTCCGCCAAATTGAGAGATGATCAAGTCCTTCGCTTTTGCGCGGACTTCGTCTGCTTCCACGGTGATCTTATTGTCCTCCGCGATCTTGTTCTTTACAAGGTCCCACTTCAAGCCTCTTTTATAATCTTCAAATTCCTTTTCCAGCACCGAATCTGTTACCTGACCCTGGCTCGAAGATTTTAACCATGTTTTAAGGAATTGTTCCGGAAGGTCAATCGATGTATTAGCGACGAAATAGTCCTCGATATGATGTTCGAGAAAATGTTCACTTTCGCGCTTATAATTTTCTGAAATAGTCTCCTTGATCTTCGCAATGAACTCCTCCTCATTCTTAACTGAATCCTTGCCGAATACTTTGTCAAAAAGTTCCTGATTCACTTCAGCTGGCGCTGTACGGCTTATATTCTTAGCCTTGAAGATGTATTTTCCTTTTGCACCTTTTGCTTCCTCTGGCGACTGCCCCAGGAGCTGCGCTTTAAGATCGTCGTCGGAGTAGATCTTGGCAATGTCGAATTCGACCTCCTCATCTTTTTTCACTCCGATAAATTTCTTTTGTTCTTTCTTTTCTACTTTCTCGATTGCGATAAATGCATGCTCTCTTTTAAAGTCTCCTTCAGCTGCGCGAAGTTCTCCAAATAGGTTATCGTCTGCTACGCTCTCGTCAGGTTCGCTGACCACACCAAAACGTTTCTTTAAATCCGCAACTGTTTCTTGTATGGTCTTCTCATCCACGTCGATAGGATAGGATTTTACCTTCACTTTTGAAGAAAGGTCATATTTGAAATCGTCGACCATACCAATCTGATATTCGAACTCAAAATTCTTCTGTGCCTCCCAGTCGATGGTTTGTGCCTTTTCCTGGTTGGGAATGGGTTCACCAAGGATCTTCAGGTTGTTCTCCTTTATGTAGTCTGACAGCTGATGTGAAAGCAGGTGATTGATTTCTTCTACGAGGATAGATTTACCAAACATCCTTTTAATCACACCTGCCGGTACCTTGCCCTGCCGAAATCCTTTGATGCTGGCTTTACGGGCGTATTCTTTTACTTTTTCTTCAACCTTAGGTTGATAATCCCCTTCGGTTAATTTAATTTTAATTAAACCTTCGGTGGTGTTTGTTTTGTTCAGTGTTATTTCCAAAGCTTAGACATTTGTTGTTTTACCAGATAAATCAAGAACCCTCAACGTCCGGTAATTCTACGAACATCGAGGGTTCGTGCGGATGAAGGGACTCGAACCCCCACGCCTTTCGGCACCAGATCCTAAGTCTGGCACGGCTACCAATTACGCCACATCCGCATGTGACTTTGATTCTAACTTACATTTTCACCAGAGTATAGTAATGGCACCAGATCCTAAGTCTGCCCCGACAAGTCGGGGTACCAATTACGCCACATCCGCAATCAATCGTTACAGGGTAATTTGCACAACGGCCGCTTGCCGCCGACCCTCAAATTACGCCCATTTCGTAAAAGGAGGGGCAAATTTATGGATTATTCACAAATAAGAAATACTTTATTATTGTTATACGGAAAAAGGCGAACGTTCATTAAAAACCGAATAAAAAACTTTAAAAAACCATAATCAGCAATAAATGATGGTTATAGATGCGGAACTGGAGAAGAAAGAAATTATTGGTCGTTACAGGAGGTTATTGCGCAAGGCAAAACCCATCTTAAAAGATGGAGATGCCAAACTGATAAAAAAAGCTTTTACAATTTCATTGGAGGCGCACAAGGACATGCGCCGCAAATCAGGTGAGCCTTTTATTTTTCATCCTCTCGCTGTCGCGGAAATATGCGTGGAGGAAATCGGCCTGGGCACTACTTCCATCATAGCAGCACTCATGCACGATGTCGTCGAAGACACGGATATCGAATTAGCCGATATCGATAGGATGTTCGGCAAGAAGATCACGAAGATCATTGACGGCCTTACGAAGATCAGAGGAGTTTTCGAGTATGGTACCTCGCAACAAGCGGAGAACTTTAGAAAGATGCTCTTTACACTCTCCGAAGATGTGAGAGTTATTTTGATAAAGCTTGCTGACCGCCTTCACAACATGCGGACGCTGGACAGCATGCCACGAAACAAGCAGCTAAAGGTGGCTAACGAAACAATCTACCTGTATGCTCCTCTTGCACACCGTCTCGGATTGAATGCAATAAAGACAGAGCTTGAAGATCTTTACCTCCGCTTTACCGACCACAGCGTTTATGACGCCATCGCGCGCGATATCGATGCAACTCGCGCAACCAGGACAAAATTCATCAAGCAGTTCATGGTTCCGATCAAAGATGAGTTGGATAAGTTGAAAATTGGTTATGAAATAAAAGGCCGGCCTAAGTCTATTTATTCGATACGCAATAAGATGAAGAAACAGAACATTCCGTTTGACGAAGTGTTCGACCTCTTTGCCATTCGAATCATTCTTGACACTTCAATTGATCACGAGAAAGCACTTTGCTGGCAGGTATATTCAATTGTTACAGATTATTATACTCCTAATCCTGACAGGCTGCGCGACTGGATCAGTACGCCGAAGTCCAACGGGTACGAATCGCTCCACACAACCGTAATGGCAAAGAACGGACAATGGGTGGAGGTGCAGATACGTAGTAAGCGCATGGACGAAATAGCGGAGAAGGGATATGCGGCACACTGGAAATATAAGGACAGTAACAGCACTGCGGAATCCAATCTTGAGAAGTGGCTGGCGAGGGTAAGAGATCTTTTAGAGCAGAACAATCACTCAGCGCTTGATTTCGTCGACGATTTCAGGGGCAATCTTTTCAGCGAAGAGGTATTCGTCTTTACGCCAAAAGGCGAACTAAAAACGTTGCCCTACGGTGCAACTGCTCTTGACTTTGCATTTGAGATCCATACTCAGGTTGGATCGAAATGTATTGGTGCAAAGGTCAACAACAAATTGGTTCCCATAAATTATGTACTGAAGAATGGCGACCAGATAGAGATACTCACGTCACAGAAACAAAAGCCGCATGAAGATTGGCTTCGGTTTGTCGTCAGCTCCAAAGCCAAGGCCAGGATCAAAGATGAACTGAAGGAGGATAAGCGAAACGCCGCAGACGAAGGAAAAGAGATATTGTTAAGGAAGCTCAAGCAGCTGAAGGAAGAGCCAACGCACGTACTATTGGAGCAGTTGCGCGAATATTTCAAAGTACCTGCAAATTTTGAAGTGTACTACCGCGTGGGTCGTGGATTTATTACCTCTGCTGACATAAAGAGATTCGTTGAAAACAAACCTGCACTTCAACTAAGGCCGAAAATCGGATTGCCGGATGGAAAAACTACCGAACAGGAATTCACGCATATTAAAGGTCGTTACAACGACATCCTGCTTATCGGCGAGGACATGGATGTGGTTGATTATAAGCTGGCAAAATGCTGCACTCCTATTCCCGGCGACGATGTGTTTGGATTTGTGACTGTCAATGAAGGCATCAAGATTCACCGCACCAACTGCAAAAATGCTCCTGAACTTCTCTCGCACCACGGTAATAGAGTGGTGAAGGCAAAGTGGACCTCTCAGCACGAAGTAGCGTTTCTTACAGGGTTAAAGATTCTGGGCACGGACCGGGTCGGATTGATCAACGATGTCACTAAAATTATTTCGGAAGAACTCAAAGTGAATATGAGTTCCATGTCTATTCACACCGATTCTGGAATTTTCGAAGGTGAGATCATGCTTTATGTGAACGATACCCGGCACCTGGAGCAGCTGATTGAGAAGCTGAGGGGTGTTGAAGGTGTGGAAAAAGTCAGTCGTTTTGATTCAAAAGAGTAGGGAGTACATAAATTCTTTTATCCTGTTATCTTTGCGCGTTAACTGAAATGGTACTCAACGCAAAAATTTACGAAGAAGTAAAGAAGATCTTTACGGCATACCTTGAAAACAAGGAGCTGAGGAAGACACCGGAGCGTTATGCGATCCTGGAAGAAATATATTCAAGGGACGGGCATTTTGACGTAGAGTCACTCTATATCAGTATGAAGAACAAGAATTATAGAGTGAGCCGGGCGACGGTTTACAACACGCTTGATCTTCTTGTGGAATGTGATTTGGTGAGCAAGCATCAGTTCGGTAAGAACCTTGCGCAATACGAAAAATCATACGGTTACAAGCAACACGATCACTTGATATGCACCGAGTGTCACACAGTAGTGGAATTCTGTGACCCCCGGATACAGAATATACAGAACACCGTGGAGGAGATCCTGCATTTCAATGTTATGCATCATTCATTAATATTGTACGCTTCCTGTACACGTCAGAATTGCGAAAACAGAAAAGCCTCGAACTAATTTTATAATATGAACTTCAAGCATGAAATAAAGGACAATAAACTCGTGTTGAGACTTGCGGGAGATCTGATCGGTGAAGATAACGGGGCCTCAGTAATAGAAGTAGTTGCTGAAGCAATTCAGAAAAAAGTGATGACGTGTATTGTTGATATCTCGGGTTTAAGATATATCAACAGCAG
>CAVZFT010000014.1:0-527500 GCA_963774615.1 uncultured Cytophagales bacterium | reverse complement strand
GGAACAGTGTGGAGGTTAAGTTTTGTACAGGTAGAGCTACCAATTGGACTAGGGGGAGTCACATCCTACCAAATCCAGATGAACTCCGAATGGTACTAAATATACTCTGCAATGAGGGCATGGGTGCTAAGGTCCGTGTCCGAGAGGGAAAGAACCCAGACCTGCAGCTAAGGTCCCAAAATCTACACTAAGTTGAACTAAGGCGGTTCAGTTGCATAGACAGCCAGGATGTTTGCTTGGAAGCAGCAATTCATTTAAAGAGTGCGTAACAGCTCACTGGTCGAGCGACAGAGCATCGATAATAATCGGGCATCAAGTGTAGTACCGAAGCTCAGGATTGTATAGCGATATACAGTGGTAGGGGAGCATTCTAACAACGGCGAAGCTGACTGGTAATGGTTGGTGGAGTGGTTAGAAAAGCAAATGTAGGCATAAGTAACGATAAGGCAGGCGAGAAACCTGCCCACCGATAGACTAAGGGTTCCGCGGCAATGCTAATCAACCGCGGGTAAGTCGGGGCCTAAGCAAAACCCGAAAGGGGTATGTGATGGACAATGGGTTAATATTCCCATACTAGCGTATCAAGCGATGGAGGGAAGGAGAAGTGACAGCTTCGCGATCAGACGGAATTGGTCGTTAAAAGGTGTAGGTATAGGACCTGTAGGCAAATCCGCAGGTCTTGCTGAAACTCAACAGTACCAGGAGGCTTCGGCCGAATGGATAGAAAGCGTAAACAGACTTCCGAGAAAATCTTCTAAGCGTTAATTGATACGGTACCCGTACCGTAAACCGACACAGGTAGTCAAGGAGAGAATCCTGAGGTGCTCGAGTGAATCATGGCTAAGGAACTAGGCAAATTAACCCTGTAACTTCGGGAAAAGGGGTGCCTCCCTTGTAGCAATACAAGGAGGTCGCAGAGAAATGGCCCAGGCGACTGTTTAACAAAAACACATGGCTTTGCGAAATCGAAAGATGAAGTATAAGGCCTGACACCTGCCCGGTGCTGGAAGGTTAAGGGGGGACGTTAGGGGCAACCCAACGCGTTGAACTGAAGCCCCAGTAAACGGCGGCCGTAACTATAACGGTCCTAAGGTAGCGAAATTCCTTGTCGGGTAAGTTCCGACCTGCACGAATGGTGTAACGATCTGGGCACTGTCTCAGCCATGAGCTCGGTGAAATTGTAGTCACGGTGAAGATGCCGTGTACCCGTCACGGGACGGAAAGACCCCGTGCACCTTTACTATAGCTTCGCATTGACATTGGGTAGATGATGTGTAGGATAGGTGGGAGGCATTGATCCTGGGCCGCTAGGTCTGGGGGAGTCAACGGTGAAATACCACCCTTTATTTATCTGATGTCTAATCCGCAAGACCTGCGGAGACAGTGCGTGGTGGGTAGTTTGACTGGGGTGGTCGCCTCCGAAAGTGTATCGGAGGCTTTCAAAGGTATGCTCAGTACGCTTGGTAACCGTACGTGGAGTGCAATAGCAAAAGCATGCTTGACTGTGAGACTGACAAGTCGATCAGGGTCGAAAGACGGATATAGTGATCCGGCGGTTCTGCATGGAAGGGCCGTCGCTCAAAGGATAAAAGGTACGCCGGGGATAACAGGCTGATCTCCCCCAAGAGCTCATATCGACGGGGAGGTTTGGCACCTCGATGTCGGCTCGTCACATCCTGGGGCTGGAGAAGGTCCCAAGGGTTAGGCTGTTCGCCTATTAAAGTGGCACGCGAGCTGGGTTCAGAACGTCGTGAGACAGTTCGGTCCCTATCTGTGATGGGCGTAGGAAGTTTGAGAGGTCCTGACCTTAGTACGAGAGGACCGGGTTGGACCAACCGCTGGTATACCGGTTGTGGCGTCAGCTGCATTGCCGGGTAGCTACGTTGGGAGGAGATAAGCGCTGAAAGCATCTAAGCGCGAAACTCACCTCAAGATGAGACTTCCATTAAGGGACGTCAGAGACGATGACGTTGATAGGCTGCAGGTGTAAAGGCAGAAATGTCAAAGCTGAGCAGTACTAATAACCCGAACGCTTCTAGCGATAGAAAAATTAAAACGAAAGTGGTGGCCCCGATACGTCGGGGTCACCACTGACAAGGTCTTTCAATAATGAAAAGACAGTGGTAAAAACAATTTCAATCGAACATGACACAACTATGTGCTCGTCGATACTCTTCTTAGACACAATCTCTGCCTGATACCTTTTCTTTCACCATCGCTAATGTCAACCAAGCATTAAGACCCCGACACGTCAGGGCAAGTCTTAAGGTGACTATAGCGGTGGGGATCACCTCTTCCCATTCCGAACAGAGAAGTTAAGCCCACCAGCGCTGATGGTACTAGGATAAAACCCGGGAGAGTAAGTCGTTGCCTATCTTTTATTATTAAAGCCTCACAGCTAATGTGAGGCTTTTTTGTTTTATGCCCGCCGCCAAACTCTTTGCACGAACTAGGGAATAAGGAAATAGAGGTAATAAGGGAGCAACATACACTTGAGTGTTGAGTGTTGATTATGTTGAGTGTTCGTGATCGGACGCACTGTCGGTTTCCAAAAACACTCAACACCCAACACTCAATATGTCAACACTCAAGAATTACAGTCACCTAGCCTTGTATCCTCTCCCCGCCACACTGTCACACACTTTCCCTTGTATTTAAGTTTGTATTCTCTACTTTTGTAACCCCTTAACGATGAGTATGAGAGGACTGAAATCGCAAAAGAAAACCTTCACTACACCAGTTGCGCTGGCTGTGATGGTTATTCGTTGTCTTTTGCCAGTTCTTCTATCATCATGCTGCTGATTACGCGAAAAAGGAAATTAAGACCGAGCAACAAGACGAACAGTCAGATGCGAAATTTTACATCTCCCAACCGTCGAGTAGTCTGCCATCGTCCACTCATGTGGAATTAAATCAAACATTGATCTTCCTCTTTGAGATCGTCTTTGAAAACAAGCGAACTGAAAAAAGAGACCTCAATGTTTCATTACCAGCAAATCGTTTTTTCAAGACGCTATTCGATGGGGTGATTTCACCCAACGCGCCCTAGACTTTATACATTTTTCGAAGTCTATGTGGAAGGTCAATCCTTCTGTCTTTTCATTTTATTGAATTATTTACTCTGAATTTTTATGCAACACAAAGGTTTAGTAATTGTACTCACCGTAGTCATCACAGCATTGTGCCTGTACTACCTATCATTTACATATGTCTCCAATGGAGTGCACCAGGATGCAATTGAGTATGCAACGGACAAAAGCGGCGTTGTAAACCTCAACAAAAAGCAAACATACCTCGACTCAATGTGGAACGTCCCCGTGTATAACCTGCTGGGTAGCGAATACACTTACAAAGAAGTTAAGGATAACGAATTAAGTCTCGGTTTGGACTTGCAGGGCGGTATGCATGTGACACTGGAAGTTTCACCAGTAGACATCATCAAAAGCCTCAGCGCAAATAGCCAGGATTCTTCATTCCTGAAAGCGCTGGTGGTAGCGCGCAGTGCGCAAAAAAATAGCCAGGAAAATTTCAGCGATCTTTTCTTCAAAGCATATAAGGACGCAAACCCGAATAAGAATCTCACTTCGATTTTTGCGAACGCCGTAACAAAAGGAAGAATTGCTTCCAACGATGACGATGCAAAAGTGATTAGTGTCGTCAATGAGGAAATTGAAAGCGCAATTGACAGATCGTTCACGATCCTGACCAATCGTCTTGATCAGTTCGGTACATCGCAGCCCGTTATTCAACGCTTACCAGGGACCGCTCGAATTCAAATTGAAATTCCCGGAGCGGATAATCCTAAACGCGTCCGCAAACTTTTGCAGGGTGTAGCAAAGCTTGAGTTTTGGGATGTAGTAGAACCAAACACATTAAATACATCACTGATCGCCATCAACGATGTTTTAGTTAAGGAACAGAAAGCGGTATCAACTTCTGAAACTGCAGACGCTACTGCCAAGCCTGCTGATAAAGCTGAAGACCTATCTTCACTATTGGGTGACAGCACAAAGACCGCAACCTCTGATACCACACAAGCGGCACAAGGGTTGGATTCACTTCAAAACCTTAACGTGTCGCCACTCTTCTCTTTGAGCACACCTCCGGGAACATTCCGTTACGATGTGAGAGATACGTCTAAGATCAATGCCATTTTTAAACGTGCTGATATTAAGAATATACTGCCACGCACTGTAGGTGTTTATTGGGCAAACAAGCCAAGCCAGGATCAATTTGGCAAAGAAGCGCTGGAGCTTTACTTTTTGGACATAGGAAGAAATGGAAAAGCAAAACTCGATGGAACAGTAATCACCGAAGCACGCAGCGACCTTGACGAATATGCTCAACCTGCTGTCAGCATGAACATGAGTGCTACAGGAACCCGCATCTGGGCGAAGTGGACTGCCGAAGCATCAAGCAAAAGTCCAAAAGGACGGATCGCTATCGTACTTGATAATACAGTTTATTCTTCACCCTATGTAAATGGTGAGATTCCAAATGGTAATTCACAGATATCTGGAAACTTCACACCTGAAGAAGCAAAGGATTTGGCGAATGTCTTAAAGGCTGGTTCACTTCCTGCTCCGACGATCATTGTTGAAGAAGCGATCATTGGACCTACTCTTGGAAAAGTAGCACAAAGCCAGGGTTTCTTCTCGATCGCTTGTGGACTAATTCTCGTGGTCGTTTTCATGGTTGCATACTATGGCAAAGGTGGTGCGGTGGCTAACCTGTCGTTGGTGTTTAACTTATTCTTTGTTCTCGGCGTTTTGGCCCAGCTCGATGCATCTCTAACATTGCCAGGTATTGCAGGTATTGTTCTTACCATGGGTATGGCCGTGGATGCGAACGTAATTATTTACGAACGTATACGCGAAGAAATGCGATTTGGAAAACGCTTGCGTGAAGCGGTCAGCCTTGGTTTCAAGAAATCATTCTGGACAATCTTTGACTCGAATATCACGACGTTCCTAACCGCACTTATGCTCTATCTCTTTGGACAGGGAGCAGTCAAAGGATTCGCTATCACGTTAATGGTTGGTATAGTGACGACATTCTTCACGGCTGTATACATTTCCCACGTGGTAATTGATTGGATGTTGGCGAAGAGAGGTGATGATAGTAACGTACATTTCAAAACTTTCATTTCCAACTTCAAGGCTTCGGATATCAATTTCGATTTTGTCGGTAAAAGAAGGCTGGCCTATCTATTCTCTGGAACGGTCATCGGCATCGGTATCTTGTTAATTGCCATTCAAGGACTAAACCTCGGTGTGGATTTTAAAGGAGGCCGGGCCTATACAGTTACATTTGACAAGGCAGTTGATGCGACTGAACTAAAAGAAGACCTGACGCAAAGCTTTGAAGGCGCCGGTACTGAAGTGAAAAATTTCGGTGGAAACAACATCGTAAAGGTTACGACATCGTATATCATCAATGACGACGATGAATCGGCAGATGAAAAAGTAAAAAGCACCCTTATCAGCGGACTTGAAAAATCAACGGGATTGAAATATGTCGAAGACGATTCTAAAGTCGATGAGCAACATTTCACTATTTCAAGTTCAATAAAAGTCGAAGCTACAGTCGCGGACGATATTAAGAGCGCTTCGGTTCAGGCGACAATTCTTTCGTTGGTCGCGATCTTCATTTATATTCTTCTCCGTTTCAGAAAGTGGCAGTTTAGCGCTGGTGCGGTAGTGGCACTTGCACACGACGCTTTGTTTGTCATTGCAACATTCGCGATTGTAAGAGTATTCGGAATTGCTTTTGAGATCGATCAGGTATTTGTGGCGGCTATCCTTACGGTTATCGGATATTCAATCAACGATACTGTGATCATTTTCGACCGTATCCGCGAATATTTGGGCATGGGCACAAGTCATGATCGTGCCAAGATATTTAATGATGCAATCAACAGTACATTGAACAGAACGATCATTACCTCTGGAACGGTACTCCTTGTTGTTATTGCGTTGCTCTTCTTTGGTGGAGAAGTGTTGCGTGGATTTTCATTTGCCTTGTTAGTTGGCGTGGGAATCGGTACATATTCATCGATCTTTATGGCAGCGCCTATAGTACTGGACTTCGATAAGTCAAAGAAACTTACGTTGGAAGTGAAAGAACCGAAGAAAGTTCCTGCTTAAGAAAGTCTTTGGAGTTTTATAGAATTCAGAAGGTGCCTGGTTATCCAGGCACCTTTTTTTTGGATGCCTGATCTAAAGATGCGATTTTAGCGCCCTAACAAGAACATGAAGCGCATGTTCAAAATGATTGTTGTTTGGGATTATAAGATCTGCCTGATGTTTTAATGGTTCGATGAGAGAGTCGTAGATCGGCATGACGTGATTCTCATACCTGTATAGAACATCGTTCAAATCATATCCACGTTCCTCATTGTCTCTCCTGATTCGCCTCGTCAGCTTAACGTAGTCCCTTGCCTCGATGAAGATTCTTAGGTCAAGCTCTTTTACGATCTCCGGAAAATACTGAACGAATAACCCTTCAACGATAAGGATAGGCGCTGGCTTAAACTCGAGCTCGAGAGGAGTGGCTTTCGGATTGTTAAAAGTGTATTCTTTCTTAACAATTGAACGTCCGGATTTGAGCATTAAAATGTCTCCCGCGAGTGCATCCTTGTCGATAGAGGTTGGAAGATCGAAATTCTGTACACCCTTTTCATCAGTAAACTGCGCCTCAAGAGGTTTGTAATAATGATCCTGGGAAATCAAGCATATTTCTTCGGGCCGGAAGTGGGAGGAAAGTTCCTTTATGAAAAATGTCTTTCCAGAACCGCTCCCACCGGTGATTCCAATTGTGTAAGGCTGAGGCATAGATTATGCGGCCAAATTACGACTAGTTACATTGTTATAGAAGCAGCGTTTGCTAAATAAGCTTCCAGTTTTTTTACTGCCAAAGCGCGATGGCTTAGCATGATTCTTTTCATCCATCGTCATTTCAGCAAACGTTTTGGAATAGCCGTCAGGAAGAAAAACCGGATCATATCCAAAACCGGATGTTCCACTCCTATCTAAAGTGATGACGCCGGAAATAATTCCTTCGAATAAAACCGGAACAGACTGTAAGCCCACAAGGCTAATTACAGTTCTAAATCTTGCATGGCGGTTTGACTTTCCGTGAAGGTTCTTTAGTAGCAGGTCGATATTGTCGTCCGCGTTTCTTTGGGGACCGCCATAACGGGCTGAGTACACACCGGGCGCATTATTCAATGCCTCAACTTCAAGTCCGGTATCATCGGCAAAGCAAGGGACTTTATACTTATCAAAAACGTACTCGGCTTTTTGAAGGGAGTTGCCTTCGAGCGTGTCACGGGTCTCAGGCAACTCCTCAAAACAATTTATTTCCTCAAGGCTAACAATTTGAAAATGCCTTATGGCGTGCCTTACCTCTTCCAACTTATGGCTGTTGTTAGTGGCAAAGCAAAGTTTCATTATGGGGTAACGATTTCGGTAAACTCCACTTCAACAATTATGTTGGCGTTCGCAGGGATGATCACCTGACCGTCCATAGAAGCACCAAGAGCTCCATATGCGAGTCCCGAGGCTAAGTAGAAGGTTGCTTTAGATCCCGCAGGCAATTTCTGAAGACCCTGTTTTAGTCCATTCGGGATTTGGTCTATGACGCGGCTATCGAAACCATCTGAAGGTTCAAATTGAAGAGTGTGCACGACCTTTGTGTCATCGGTTAAAAGCTTGTAGTCGGCTTTGAATTTCACTTTATCGTACCAGCCTGGCTGTGTTCCAGTGCCCAATTGCGTTACAACATAACGCAGGCCAGTGGTATCCTTCTCAGCAACGATACCTTTTGTCGTAAGATAATTGTCAATAGCCACCGTATCTGTTCCCAGCTTTTGCTGTTGTGTGGTCGTCTCAACAACATCATTAAATGCTATATTAAAAATCAGGATTGAATTTGGCGGAATACTTCCCTGTTGGACATCTCTATAACCCCAGTAAGAAGGTATAAATAATGTCGCCTTTGACCCAGCCGGCAATGTGGTTAACGCAATTTGCCACCCTACAATGTAATTCTTCAAATCCCCTTCGATGTTGCCTTCATCAAATATGGATCCGTCAGAAAACATTTTCCCGATATAATCCACATTAACCTTGCTGGTCGATTGCGCGGGAAAACCTGTGCCAAGTTTAGTGATAGCCATTCGGACGCCGCTTGGATCCTTTATAGCATTAATATTATTGGTTGTCAAATAATTGTCGATCGCCTCGATATCCTTATCCAATTTTTCCTGCGGACTTTCTGTCTCATCGCCATTAAGACACGAGGTCAATCCAAATGGCAATATCAACACGACTAAACAGATCGCCACTACTCCAAACTTTGTCTTCATATGTTTAAAAAATTTAATTACAACTTCCTGTGTTCGGATCAAAATTATTACCAAATCCCAACAGCCTAACGTCAAAGATCAATATCGCATCAGGAGGAATTACTCCTTGTGAACCTTCAGGACCATAGGCCAAACTTGACGGTATATAGAATGTCGCTGAGTCTCCAACACCAAGCATTGGGATCGCGAGCTGCCAACCTGCTATAACCCGGCTGAGTGGGAATGCCATCTTGGGTTGTTGATCAAAGACCCTTCCGTCGTTAAGGAACGAACCCTTGTAACTTACTTCGACGCAGTTTTCTACCTCAGGTTTTGCACCACCTTTGCTTGTATGCATCACATACATTATTCCACTGCTATCTTTCTGCGCAGTAATGGACTTCTCGCTCAAGTACTTCTCGATAGCTGCGGCTTCTTTGGAAGTCTGATCGTCTCTTCGCTTCTCAAGAAGGGCCATTTGAAACTCGCGATATGCGTCCATTTCCATTATATCTCTAACCTTCAGGTAATACGAAAGTGAGAGAGACGAATCTGCATCCAGCGGAGCGGGTCTGCCGGCAACCTCAAGGTAAAATTTGGGAAGTGGCAACGTTACTCGAACGCTATCACCTTTCGACAGCATTCTGAACATCTGAAACATTCCTTTCTCCTTGGGAATAGCAGCACTGTCTGCAATTGGAATTGCAACAGGAATACCCTGGCTGTATGTATCACTCCACACCGAATCCTTGGAGTCCTTAAGCAGATAATCAAAAACAATGACTTGCTCTTTCTTTGGAAGCACGCCATCGCCGCTTGAAATCACTACGTATTTAAAACCATTGGGAGTTTCTTTTTCAGACGGGGCACAGGCGGCGCATAGCAGCGTCAATCCAATCAGCGCACTAAGTATTCTAATCATGGTCAGTTGTTGTTAGACAGTTTATAGTTATGAAAAGTTGTAAGCAATTATTTAATACTTTAATCCTCCAGCAGCTGTTTTTGATAGGACGGAAGCAGATCAAGGAATTTTTTTACGGTTTCGTCAAGTGTCAAATTTGTTTGGCCGCCAGCTGCATTTCGATGGCCACCGCCTCCAAAATGCGCTCTCGCCATTTCGTTTACCGAAAAGTTTCCCAGCGAGCGCATGGATAACTTTATATTCTCTTTACGGTCGGAAATCATAACCGACAGTTTAATACCCTTAATAGACAGGCCATAGTTTACCAAACCCTCCGTGTCGCCGGTTTGCGAGGCAAAACGCCGCAGTTCATCGGCAGTCAACACGATGTAAGCAGTCCGGTACTCCGGCATAACCTGTAGCTTTTCGCTGAGAACGTATCCCATCAGACGCATACGTTCCAACGTGTTGTTATCATATATCAATTTCGAGACCTTATAAGGGTCGGCTCCCCTCTCCACAAGCTCAGCAGCGACCTTGAAGACCCTGAAATTCGTATTGGAATGGCGAAAGCTGCCAGTATCGGTCATCAGGCCTGCATACAGGCAATCCGCCATACTGCTGTCGATCATTTCCCTATCGCCAAGCTGAACAATTAGTTCGTACACCAATTCTGCGGTTGAGGCCGCAGTTCCGTCCCATTGCTCCCAATTGGCAAATTTTTCGGGTTCCAGGTGATGGTCTATCAGCACCTTCTTGGCGGAGGATTTTCTTACCATCTCCCCCAGCTCATTTATTCGATTCAAGCTTGAAAAATCAAGGCAAAAAATGGTGTCCGCATCACTTATCGCCTTAATGAACTTTTCAGGCCTTTCCTTCCTGAAAACCAGGACTTCGTGATTTTGAGGCATCCAGCCAATAAAGTCAGGATACTCGCTAGGCGCTATAACCACCACCTCGTGGCCCTTTTTCTTTAGGTACCTGGAAAGACCCAGGGAAGAACCCAGGGCATCAGCGTCTGGATTAAAATGGGTCAGAATAACGTTTTTTCGCTTCTGGCTCATATGATCCTTAAATCCCTGGATTTCCTGCATTTGGGCGGTCAAAAATAAAGGGCAAAAATGGACATTTTTAATCCATTATCAATGCCCGGTCGATCCGATCCTTGGTTCCCCAATAAATTCCTTAAAACCACAAAAACAGAGGCAAATTCAGCAGACTCTGGACTTAAGTATTATTTTTGCGCCCGTCTTGGAATGAGACAGGTACATTTATCAGGCAACCAAACGAACAAACTTCTAATATGGCAGGGAATCGGACATTTACGATGATAAAACCAGATGCAGTAAATGCATCAAATTCAGGCGCTATCACAAAACTTATTGAGGAGGCAGGGTTTCGGATCGTTGCCATGAAAAAAACTCAACTAACCAACGCAAAAGCAGGGGAATTCTATGCGATCCACAAGGAACGCCCTTTTTATAAGGATCTCTGCAGCTATATGTCTTCAGGGGCGATTATTCCGATGATTCTTGAGAAAGAAAACGCCGTAGAAGATTTCCGCAAGCTCATTGGGGCAACGGATCCTGCGAAGGCGGCCGCTGGCACCATCCGAAATCTCTTTGCTAAATCGATCGAAGCCAACGCAATCCATGGTTCTGACAGCGACGAAAATGCTGCCATCGAAGGGAATTTCTTCTTCTCGAGCCTGGAGAGGTTCTAAGGATAATACTTTAATATGATCTTGGACAACACGGACGACCTCCGTGTTTTTTTTATGTACCTGTAGTTCGACTTTATAAATTCGATCAAGTACCCTTAAACGCAGTCGTCTTTAGCCGCCTGCCTGGCGTTTATTTGAAAAAAAACTCGCCATGAAAATGAATACAGATTTTACAAGACGTCATGATCTTGACTGGCTTCGGCTTATAGCTATAATCATTCTGCTTTTTTATCATACTGGCATGCTCTTCAATCCATGGGGATGGCATGTCAAGAACAACGAGACCAGCGAAGGCTTTCGTTACTGGATGGTATTCCTTCATTACTGGCGCATGCCGTTGCTTCTGTTTATATCAGGCGCAGGTACGTACATGGCGTTGGGAAAGCGCACGCCAGGTGAATATGCGGGAGAACGTTTCAAGAGACTCTTTGTCCCATTAGTGTTTGGAATGTTTGTGATCGTTCCCCCACAAATCTATTATGAACACATTTCAAACTACAATACCTACCTGGATTTCTACAAGACGGTCTTTGATTTCGTTCCATATCCGAAAGGAAGCTTCAGTTGGCACCACTTGTGGTTTGTTGCTTACCTCCTTTTGTTTTCGCTAATAGCAATACCGTTGCTCATTTTCCTGCGCTCTCCCCGTTCCATGCGCTTCAAACAGCTTTTGTTCAATATTCTTTCACGCCCAGTCGGAATTCTATTTATCCCAACCATTGTGATATTAATTACGCAAGTTCTCCTTCGTCCTTTTTTCCCGGATGAAACGCACGCGCTTATCGACGATTGGGCATTCTTTACATTCTATTTTTGCTTTTTTCTGCTTGGATCAATCTGTTACTCCAGTCGCGAGATTTGGGAGTCAGTAGGAAACAACAGGAAGCACTTACTAACAGCGGCCATTTTCGTCCTTATTCCTTTTTATGCATTTTACTTTCATCTCCTTGATCTGATTAATCTACCATGGACAGATGAGCAGATTGAAATCTCTTTTGACGTGACCGCTGTTTTCTTAAGCTGGTTTTGGGTAATCACAGTGATAGCATTCGGGCAACATTATCTCAACCGTTATCAGCCCTGGCTTGCGAAGATAAATGAAGGACTATACCCTTTTTACATTCTTCATCAAACTGCGATCATTGCAATCGGATATTATATATGCCAGTTGGATTGGAGCATAGCAGCGAAATTCTGGACAGTTAGTATCCTGACTTTAATAAGCTGTACGGTCCTTTACCTCTTATTAATCAGGCCATTCAATGTGATGAGATTTCTATTTGGCGTGAAGCTGAAGGGTCAGGCAAATCGGGCGATCATTTCTATCGGCGAAGCAAAGATTGGATAACGGTAGATCATTCGAGAGCTTCGAGCAGGAAGTCTTTCCCTTTTCCGTACTTGATGAGTTCCTTCAGATGATACCGTTCAAGAGTAAGGAGATCCTTGACTTTGAAGTCGCCGTTTCCCAGAATGTTTTCGATGATAAATTCGTGTTCTTCACCAAAGTTTATAAGACGATATTTTTTTCCAGTACGAAGTACGTCGAAAGATAGTCCCGCCATGCTAAAGGTCCTCCTCCCGTTCAAGCATCAGGATAGATGCCTGCGGAACAATAAAGTATTTCTCTTCCTCGTACATGACCTCAATGGCGCCTTTTTGAAGGAAAATTGCCAGGTCTCCTTCGTGTGCCTGCAGAGGTAGGTACTTGATTTGTTCTTCTCGTCCTTTCCACAGATCATCTTCATCTGCCGGTAGAGGGAGAGGATACCCAGGTCCCACTTTGATCACGTATCCACTTTGAATCTTTTCTTTTTCCTGAACGCCCGGCGGAAGGTAAAGTCCGGATGCTGTTTTATCGGTCTGCTTACTCGGCTTGATTAACACCCGGTCACCAACCACGATCAGTTTTTTTAGTCTATTGTCCGCTGTGATTTTCATGGCTCAAATTTAGATACACAATTCAAATCTTTGAATAAAATCTATGATATAGGTTTTGACAGATTCATTCAGGGGCCAATTCATCATTTATATGGACGGGAACGGCCAGAAAGGATTTTTTTTTATCTTCACCAAAACACCATCCAAAAGAGATTATGAGATCACTGGTCATTTTCACTCTGATACTTTGGCAGTCGGCCTGGGCAATAGACGATCCTGCGACGTTGCCTATTGGTTCTGCCGCTCCTGATTTCACATTACCTGCTGTCGACGGCAAGAACTATTCACTGAAAGATTTTGCGTTCTACAAGATCCTCACAATCATATTTTCATGCAACCATTGCCCAACAGCGCAGGCGTATGAAGATCGTATGAAGCAATTGGTAATTGATTATAAAAGTAAAGGTGTTGGAGTCGTGGTTATATCACCCAACGACCCTCTATCTGTACGGCTAGACGAACTGGGATACACCGATCTCAGCGACAGCTTTGAGGAGATGAAGATCCGTGCGAAGGATAAGGAATACAATTTTCCTTATCTCTATGATGGTGAAACTTCGGCCACATCTATGAAATATGGCCCACAAGCAACTCCTCACGTATTTATCTTCGATGAAAAAAGGCTGCTGCGTTATACAGGTCGCATCGACGATGGCGAAAAACCAGGTACTGCGAAGACACATGATACACGTAATGCGCTAGATGCAATGGTGGCAGGCAAGCCGGTACCTGTGGAAAAAACAAAAACTTTTGGTTGCTCTATTAAATGGCCGAGCAAACGCGATTGGGCAGACAAAGCACCCGAGCAATGGGCAAAAGAAAAAGTAGCTATCGAAGATCTTGATGTCAATCAACTGAAGTCCTTGATTAAAAATGAAGGGCAGAACTATAAGTTGATCAATGTTTGGGCTACCTGGTGTGGTCCATGCGTTACTGAGTTTCCGGAATTTGTTAACATGAATAGAATGTATCGCAACAGGGAATTTGAACTTGTTACAATTAGCATGGATGATATGGAGCGTAAGCCGAATGCGTTGAACTTCCTGACCAAAAAACAGGCTTCCATGAAAAACTACATATTTAAGGGTGACAAGTATGCGTTTATCGAAGCACTCGACAAGAATTGGGAAGGATCGCTGCCGTATACCCTATTCATAGCACCCGGGGGGAAAATCATTTATGGTAAACCTGGTCTGATCGATCCGCTGGCATTGAAGAAAGTAATTGCAGAAAACATCGGACGTATCTATTAAGCCAATCTATTCGAACAAACTGCCTTGATCTTCTGAACGTTTCAGGAGGTTGTTGTCTATGCTTTTGTTGGCACGGGCTCCGAGCTTTTTGAGGTCTTCGACACGACGTACAAGATTTCCACTTCCGAACAGATAATTTTTTCATGGACTCTTCATAGAATTTCTTTGCGGATTCCAGATTTCGCCCTAACGTTATCATATCCTCCGTAAAGCCCACGAATTTGTCATATAGATCTCCTGCTTTGTTGGCTATGTCCAATACGTGACGATTTTGATACTCTTGCTTCCAAATGTTTTTTATCAATTGTAAGGACGGAATGAGCAGCGTCGGACTCACAAACACAATCCTTTTCTCCAATGCTTCTTCGTACAATTCCTTTTCGCTTTGGATGGCGAGGATATATGCTGGCTCTATCGGAATGAACATTATTACAAAATCAGGGCTATTGTCTGATATATTTTGATAGTTTTTATCGCCCAGTGATTTCATGTGCTGGCGTATAGACGTAAGGTGACTTTTTAGAAACTGGACTTTCTCCTCGTCGGTCTGTGCATTTACAAAGTTATTGTATGCCCTGAGACTCACCTTTGAGTCAATGACAACGTGCTTGTTCTCTGGTAACCGTATTATCACGTCCGGCCGGAGACGTCCCTCCGATGTGGTGAACGATTCCTGAATCGAGTATTCCCGGTCCTTTTCGAGTCCGGACTTTTCCAGTATGCTTTCAAGGATGAACTCGCCCCACGCGCCTTGTGTCTGACTGTCTCCACGCAGGGCCCGGGTCAGGTTTTCGGCTTCACGTGTCATTTGGACATTCAGCTTTTGAAGGTTTTCCAACTGCTCACGAAGAGCGGAGCTTCGCGAAATATTGTCTTTGTGCGTCTCCTCAACCTTCTTTTCAAAGTCTACAATTTTTTCACCCAACGGTTTTAGCAAATCGAAAATGTTTGCCTTGTTTTGATCGGTGAACTTCTTGCTCTTCTCTTCAAAAATTTCGTTGGCGAGATTCTTAAATTGCAGGGCGAACTTTTCATTCAGGGATTCCATCTCCTTCTTTTGATCCCCAAGTTTTTCCTGAAGATTGCGATAATCGGCTTCCGCTCCTGCCAGCTCATTATTTACTTCGAGCACCCTGTTACGTTCGATTTCAATGTCCCGCTTAAGTTCCTTCAGCTGCTCCTGAAGGGCGCTATTCTTCTCTTTCTCGACAAGCACGTTTGTCTGAGAAGTTTGCGCATCAGTTGAAAATTTGCTCTTCAAAACCAACCAGGTCACTAGCGTACCCAATGCCAATCCGGAAACTAAAAGAAGTATCTCCATCAGCCGTAAAGATAACAGGGTGCAGGAAATGCAGGCTATTTTATCCAGTTTCGATCCTGGTGTTTTACAATTAATAGAAACAGGGAAGGATTGGTTGAAGTAGACTTTTTAAGAGATTGACTCTTAGGCTTTCAAGGCCTTATTTGATAACTTTGAGAACATTTTGGCAATCAAATTTTTATGGTAGTGGAGACGATAAACTCGAGCCGGGAGGCGATTTTGTTGGAAGAAAATTATGGCGCGCATAATTATCATCCATTGCCTGTGGTCCTTGCCAAAGGTGAGGGCGTGTTCTTATGGGATGTGGAAGGAAAGAAATATTATGATTTTCTTTCTGCATACAGTGCCATCAACCAAGGTCACTGCCATCCAAGGATAATAAATGCACTGATCACCCAAGCAAAGGAGCTTACTCTTACCTCCAGGGCCTTCCACAATGATAAGCTCGGTATCGCGGAAAAATTTGTGTGTGAACTGTTTGGCTATGACAAAGCGCTCTTCATGAACAGTGGGGCCGAGGCAAATGAAACAGCGATCAAACTCGCCCGGAAGTGGGGATACACAAAGAAAGGTATTCCCGAGAATCAAGCGGTTATCGTATGTGCAACGCAGAATTTTCACGGAAGAACAACAACAATTATTTCCGCTTCGTCGGAACCATCGGCGAGAGATGGCTTTGGGCCCTTCATGCCGGGCTTTGAAATCGTTCCCTACGACGATACTAGTGCATTGCAAAAGGCCTTGCAGAATCCTAATGTCTGTGGTTTATGGATTGAACCCATTCAAGGAGAAGCGGGTGTATATATTCCGCATGATGGATATTTGAAAGAAGCGGAAGATCTGTGCCGTAAAAACAATGTACTCCTGATGATGGATGAGATCCAAACGGGTATAGCGCGTACAGGCAAGATGCTTGCGTCGGATTATGAAGACGTGCGTCCAGATCTGTTGATCCTCGGTAAGGCACTATCAGGCGGCGTCCTTCCAATATCAGTAGTACTCGCTGATAATGATGTTATGCTGGTTATCAGACCCGGTGAGCATGGTTCCACATTTGGAGGAAATCCCCTGGCCGCTGCTGTTTGCATGGAGGCGTTGCAAGTCGTGATAGATGAACGGTTGTCCGAAAACGCCGCGAGACTTGGGACTATATTCCGTGAACGTATGAACGATATGATCAAAAAGACCACGTTAATCACGGAAGTGAGAGGAAAGGGATTATTAAATGCTGTTGTTGTGAACGATTCTCCCGAAAGCAGCACCGCGATGGACCTTTGCATGTCGCTTATGGACGAGGGACTTTTAGCGAAGCCGACCCACGGTAACATCATTCGCCTTGCTCCTCCGTTGGTTCTCACCGAAGAGCAACTTCACGACTGCTGCGATATTATTGAGCGGGTGTTTTTGTCTTTTGGTAAAAAGACTCAATAGAATTTCCAAACTCTCATTTCATCTCTAGTTGGGTTGGCATAACCTTTGCCCTCGTTGGGCCGCATGCATCCCATCGTTACGTTCTATAAGCCGTTCGTATCTGTCGCTACATTCTTTTCGCTGTTTACCTGTTTCCTCCTTTTGAGTTGGGGGAGTACGTATTTTGTCTTGACCCTATTCTGGATCAAAGCATTCAGCAGTGCGTTGTTGGGTATTGTTTTTCACCTCGGCCGCGCTGAGCAGTTGCATTTCTATCACAACCTGGGGTTCTCCACAACGCGGCTATACATATTGACCGTGATGTTGGATCTTTTACTCTGGGTGGTTATGATCATCATCACAGCGCAATTTCTATGAAAGATCTCCTTGAATTTGATGGTATTGAGCTAAGCTATGGAACGCAAAGAATTCTCTCTGGAATTTATATGAAATGCGCCGTCGGAGAAGTAGTGGGAATCCTGGGACGAAACGGATCAGGCAAGTCAAGCTTGTTCAAGGTTGTCTTTGGAAGCCAGTCAGCGGAACACCGTTCAATTCGGATGAATAGTAGCCCTTTGCCGGACGATTTTATCAGACGGCGCATCATTGCGTATCTACCGCAGACTTATCTGTTACCTCCTCACATCACGATTGCCAAAGCGCTCGATCTTTACGGAATCAAACATGAAGAACTACTCAGATCCTTCCCAGACCTGAATGAGCAGCTCAACCTCAGACCAGATGAGCTTTCGGGAGGTTTTCGCCGCGTGATTGAACTTATGCTGATACTGAAATCGCGATCGCGCTTCTGCCTGCTCGACGAGCCTTTCTCGGGGGTTATGCCGGTGCACGTTGAGACAATCAGGAGGATACTTATGGAAGCGAAGGCAGAGAAAGGTATTATCTTAACGGACCACCTTTATCGGAGTGTGATGTCCAGTGCCGACCGGCTGTACATCCTCTCGAATGGAAGCACCTATCCAGTCCGGAGTCATGATGACCTTATCTCGCGCGGATATTTGGGGACGGATCAACAATTAACGTAACTAGGGTCTACTGAAAAAGTTAGATTTCTTTTCCCGCAGAATTCGCTGATCGAACGCACCCCGAGTAGCTCGGGGCTGAAAGCTTTTTCCGCGATTTTCTGCGGTATTTTAAATCCGCGACTATCTGCGGGAGATGCATTTCTGGCGCAAAGTTTTTTGGAGCTTACTTTAAGTTTTTATACAGCATTATTTTTTCAACAGACCCTAACTAATCAGTCTATTAGTCCAGCTTGTTGCAGTTCAGTCCTGAGTTGCTGGGGAGTTTGAAAATGAATTGTTTTCAGCCCCAGTGCCTTGCCGCCCTCAATGTTCTTGATGTTATCGTCGATAAAGAGTGCACGCTTGGGATCGATGTTGTATCTGTCGAACAGGATGTGATAAAACTCAGGGAAAGGCTTGCGGGTTTTCTCAATGCCCGATACTACGATGCCTTCGAACCAGTGAAGGAAGTCAAATGTGTTTAACGCCCACGGAAAGGTTTCTGCCGACCAATTGGTTAACGCATACAATCTGTGATCGGGCGACTCTTTGAACCGTCGAAGGATTTCAACGGTCTCGTGAACGGGACCAGGTATTGTTTCTTCCCAACGGTCATACCAGGCGCGAATAGGAACTTCCCAATCCGGATGCTTCGCGATCAACTCCAAAGTGGCTTCTTCGAATGATCTGCCTCGCGTCCTGCTTATCATTCCATTCAGCTGTGCAGATGTTTTCGAGAAACCATGTCACTTCCTCCTCGGTCTTGAAAATTTTACGGTAGAGGTACCGTGGATTCCAGTCGATCAGAACACCGCCAAGATCAAAAATTATCGTATCAATTGAATTCTTCATTTCTTATTAATGCAATATTGAACACATATTCCTCCGTGTGCCTCAAATTCTTTCTCAAAAATCATCCCGGCCTTTTTCAGGACATTTATTGAGGCTTGATTTTCCTGCATAGCCCGACCAATGATCCGGTAAAGTTTCAATTCATTAAATCCAAACTCGACAGATCTCAGGGAAGCTTCTGTTGCGAATCCTTTGTTCCAAAATTTTTTGAGCAACCTGAACCCAAGATCCGTTTCTGACGACGTGCGGATCGTATTTGAGTCCGCACCATCCGGCATATTCCATAGTATCTTTCAAAAGTACCGTAAGACGTCCACACCCGTGCATAGCGTACGCATCATAATGCAGGATGAAGTCACGTGCCGTTTCAACCGAAGCAAAAGGATCATCGCCCGTGTAGCGGATCACGTCAGGGTCCTTGTTTAGTTCGTACATTCCAATAGCATCTTCTTCCCGGAATTCTCTCATCAGAAGGCGACTGGTTTCAAGAATAATACTCACAGCAATTTTTCCATTCTTCCCACAACATCTTCAGGAGTTATATAGTTGAGACAGGCGAAATCGCCTCTGTAACAGACCTCTTTACCATAAACTGAACAGGGTCTGCACGGCAGAACGTCGCGGCCTATTTGAAGTATGCTTTCATCGTTTTTCACATATGGGCCGAAGCCAACGTCTGGATGTGTTCCACCCCAAACGGAAAGAAGGGGTGTGCCGGCCAATGAAGCAAGGTGCATATTAGAGGAATCCACGCACAGCATTAGGTCAAGCTGCCGCATCAACGCTACCTCCTGCTTTATTTTAAGTTGACCCGCAACAATGACGCAATGCCCGGGGAAAGTTTCCTTCAGCGATTCAAAGAAGACGAGATCTTTACCTCCTCCAAACAAGAAAAACTTCGCAGGAAATTTCTTTATCGACTGTTCGATCACTTTAGCATAATTTTGAACAGGCCAGATCTTGGACGCATGCATAGCGAACGGCGCAATACCGATCCATCTTTCCTTTTTTGAAAGATCATTTTTTTGAAGCCATTCTGTTACCTGATCTTCTGTGCTGGATTTAATTGTAAAATACGGAGGTGATCCTAGGGTAACAGGATATCCGGCCTTTTCGAACGCTTTTGAATAGCGCTCGACCGTATGAGGAAGCGGTGTTGTAATTTTATTGTCTTTCCTGGTAAACGCACGCTTCTGCTTTCTGCCCTTCTCAAAGATAACTACCGGTGTGCCGAAGATCTTGAAGAGATTTCGCAATATGATCGTCCTAATGTGGTCGTGCATATCCATAACGATGTCGTAGCCGCCTTTTCGCAACAACTTCCCAAACAGTTCCCTCATTCCAAAAATTCCGGAATAAGTATAGTCGACGTCAGCGGGGAACGGCACTACTCTTTCGATGTCTGTGAAAAGGGAAGCAAATTTCGGCCGCGTAACAACCGTAACTTCAACGTCGGGATAGGTGGCAACTAACGATTTAACAACGGGCACCAGTAAGACCACATCGCCCATTGCTGAAAAACGAAGGACCAGGATTTTTTTTAATGCCAAAGAAGTTTGATTTGTTTTAAAGGAAATCTACAAAAACTATAATGTCAGCACATGAATCTATTTCAAAATGAGCACAATTTTTAAGGTTGGCCTTTACCTCCGTACAGTGCGGGGTTTAAGGAAGCGTCGTTATACATTTTCATTTGCCGATACACTTTGAATCTTCGTGCCCCTGAACTGATATCCTCCATCATCTCATCGAAAGCAAGCTGCATGTCGTTCTTCTGTTCCATTAATACCTTCAACTTTGCCAGACATTTTTTAATGTGCTCCTCGCTCGCATCCTTACGTTCGGTCTGCTCTTTCATGTGATATATCTTCAACATAAGTATGCTCATTCGATCAAGCAGCCATGCCGGGGTTTCTGAATTGATTCTTGCTCCAGGCTTAGGTGATGTTCCTTTGAAGGACTCTAAGAAGTAATCATCTACCTTTTCGACAACGTCAGTTCGGTCTTGATTCGATTTATCAATACGCCTTTTGATCTGAATACCTTCTATTGGATTGATCTCCGGAGCGCGAATAATATCCTCAAGATGCCACTGCACAGTGTCTATCCAGTTTTTTTCGTAAAGCAAAGATTCAAAACTTTGTGCCGGAAAAGGGTTTTTGAATTTTGCATTAACGTCATCGATCAGATGATAATCATCGATACTTCGCTGAAAGATCTTATAACACTCCGTTGCTTTTAACATTAGTGACCGATTTGAATGCAATTTAGTTAATTTCGGAAACCAGTACTTTTTAAGCAGTAGTCATTTATTTGTTATGTCGTCTCATCATTTCGTCAAGGAGGGTCAGGAACCAGCATTACTTATTTTGGATGCTCTTACTTTTGATATTGCGGGCCCATTGTTGGAGTGGGCACCGATGGTCGTCGTCGCACAACCGGCAGTTGAGGAAGTTATTTTGTGGAACATAAAAATGGATGTCGTACTGGCCGATGATAAAGATGTTCAAGCGTTGAGCAGCAGGCTGGTTGATCAGGCACCACTTACGATACTTTCCCATGCTTCCGATGAATCACCACTGATTAACGCGTTATATTTTCTTATTCGTAAGAAGCAGAATGGCGTGAATATCTTCAGCTCGAATCCTGATGAAACGATCCTGTTAGCCGAAAAATTTGCTGACCAACTTCAAATAAGTATTATGGACGGAACTTTAAAATGGTCAGGGGTCACCTCTGGTCATTTTGAGAAGTGGATGACAGCAAAGACACCCATTTATCTTGAGAAAAAGCGGGGAGCATCAATCGATTGCCTTTTATGGATTAAAAGAAGCGTGGTGATCATTATGAAAGCCTGGCAGATGGAATGATCAGGCTGCAGTCAGACGCGCTGTTTTGGGTTGGCGAGCTGTTTTTTTCACAATCCTAGGCCCTCGGTAATGTCCGTAGTCAAATAATCTCCCTACAAATGGGGGTAAATCTTTTCTCAATTGTCTTAACCCCAAAGCCGCAAAGCCGTACATTTCGCTGATACGCTAACAAATCGCAGTGGAATTACCGGTAGAACAGCTCATAATAACGCTGAAGGCGGGGGACTTAACTGCTTTTGAGATGCTATTCAGGACGTATTATCAACCACTCTGTAACTATGCCTTCACATTCGTCCAGGACAGGGATGAGGCAGAGGAAATCGTACAATCCACTTTTCTGAACATTTGGGAAAAGAGAGAAAGCCTGTCGATACACACAGGCATTAAGCCTTATTTGTATGCCATGGTCCGTAATGCCTGCCTTAATGTGCTCAAGCACGAAAAGATCAAGCAGCAGCATGCAACCATGGAAATGGCGGTGGCCGAACGTAGCGTTGAATCGGTCGCGAGAACGGTCATGGCTTCCGAACTCGAAACAAAGATCTATCGGGCGATGGACCAGTTACCAGAACAATGCAGGTTAATATTCAAGCTGAGCCGGTTTGAAGAACTAAAGTACGCGGAGATAGCGCAGCAGTTACATATTTCGATAAAGACGGTGGAGAATCAAATGGGAAAAGCGCTGCGGATCATGCGAGAGCAGCTTAAAGACTATCTCCCTCTTTTAATAATATTAATGAACGGATTTTTGAATTAGTGATCAGAATTGGAACAGATCAACGACCATATTGACGAATTGATAGGAAAGTATCTCGCGGGAGAAGCTGTCGCGGAGGAAATTGCATTCATTGAATCATGGGCAAGTGAGAATGAAAGCAATCGGAAATATTTTGATCAGTTCAAGACCATTTTTCAAAAGGCTGCTGAAGTCTCGGACTACCAGATCTATGATACGGATGCTGCCTGGTCAAAGATGAAGAGATCGCTACGTGGCTCACAAGGAAAGTCGGCCGTGCTGCCGCCACCGGCGCCGTCAAATTCCTTTCAACTCAGCTGGCGGATAGCAGCTGCTGTGATTTTGGTAATGGGCGTGGGCCTTTTTTTGGTTAGAACGTTTCGCGCTGCAGAGCCCAGCCCGGTTGTCGTCCTATCGAACACGGAAACGGTTGCCGATACGCTGCCCGACGGAAGTGGTGTGGTGCTAAACAAACAAACGCAGCTTGCTTATGAATTTGATCAGAAGAAAAAAGTACATACGGTAACACTCAAGGGAGAAGCATATTTCAATATTCAGCACGATTCTACCAAGACATTTATAGTGGATATCGACGGCGTCATGATCAAGGATATCGGGACGTCGTTCAATGTAAAGGCGTATCCGGAATCAAACACGGTTGAAGTTGTGGTCGAATCCGGGGAAGTTATGTTTTATACCGATAAAGATTCAGGAGTTTATCTGCGGGCCAACGGCAAGGGTATCTACAACAAAACAACAAAGACATTTACAATCGATCAGCCGGGAGAGAATGTGTTGGCTTACAAGACCAGGGTTTTCACTTTCAGCAACTCAGACCTTGTGACCGTGATCGAAGCACTGAACGGTGTTTATGATAAACAGATCATGATTAGCGATAAGATCGGAAGCTGCCACATAACTGTCTCATTCAACAACGAAAGTCAGGAAGAGATAGTAGCGATCATTGCCGAGACATTGGGACTCACTGTTAGAGAATCCGAAGATAAAATAATGTTGGAGGGTCCTGGCTGTGAGCAATAAGCTCTTCAAGAAGTTTATGGCACTCCGTACGGTAGTTTTTCATATTGGCCATACTGTTTGCGACTTACGGGTATGCCGAGGTGCCTCTGCTTGAACGAGTTATCAGTATCACACTGGAGTCAGAAAGAATGGATGTCGCGCTGCGTAAGATTTCACAGCAAGGCAACTTCACATTTTCTTATAATCCAACCGTCATTGATGCCAGCCGCATAGTCAACGGTTCTTTCAGCGGAATGACTGTGCGGGAAGTTCTTGATGAATTGTTCAAAGGCTCTGTTCAATACAAAGCCAGGGGAACTTACATTATACTAACAAAGGGACAAGCAAAAACTTCCACAAATACCGAGACATACAGCGGATATGTTGTCGATGAATCAACGGGTGCGCGGCTAAAGAATGTGAGCGTTTATGATCCAGTCTCACTTTCATCGGCCGTAACGGATGCATACGGATATTTCCAGATCAAGGTCGATAAGCCTCCAGCAGAACTCATGCTGGCTGTGAAGAAGAAAAACTATAGTGACACTGTTGTCGCCGTCCAACCGGGCAGAACTAAGCTTCTGAAAATTCCAATTAGCATTGACGAGAATAAAATAGAAACGATAGCCGACAGTGTAGCAGAAAAGTTCAAACGGTTTTGGGAAACTAAAGTACTGTCCCTTAATCCAGCCAATATCGAAAACATTACCGATACGATCTACAGAACCACACAGGTTTCAATCTTTCCGTACCTGGGGACAAATCGCCAGTTGAGTGGAAATGTGATCAATGATTACTCATTCAATATTTTCGGCGGATATTCGAGAGGAGTTCGTAAGCTGGAAATCGGCGGATTCTTCAACATTGACCGCGAAGAGGTAGATGGATTTCAATTCGCAGGAATTTTTAACGCCGTTGGAGGCAAAGTATCCGCAATGCAGTTTGCTGGGCTAATCAATATGAACTGGAATTCCAGTCAAAAGTTCTCTGCGGCAGGTCTTGTCAATATTACTAACGGTAGCTCTACAGGTGGTCAGGTGGCTGGTCATGGTAATTTCACAATGGGCGATCAGCAGGGACCGCATGTTGGCGGGCTTTTTAATTATGCATCGGGAAATGCAGGCCCCGTCCAGGTAGCCGGGTTGATGAATTTTGCGGGAATGAATTTCGAGGGAATACAGGCGGGAGGGATGTTCAATTTTGTTGGACGCGACATCCATGGAGCACAGATCGGTAGTTTTATCAATTATGCCAAGAATGTTCATGGTGTCCAGGTTGGTGTTTTTAAATGTTGCTGATAGCGTTCACGGTGTGCCGGTGGGTTTCATGAGCTTTGTAACAAAGGGATATCACAAGATCGAGATTTCTGCGGACGAAATTTTTTACACAAACCTTGCCTTTCGGACAGGTGTGTCACATTTCTATAACATCTTTACCGCTGGCGTCAAGCCCGCTAGTTTCGGGGAAGATGAAACCTTCTGGACGTTTGGTTATGGTATCGGGACCGCGCCGCGATTAGCGAGGTGGCTTAACCTCAATGTCGATCTCACCACAAGTCAAATCGTTAAGGGTAACAACATCGAAGCAATAAACCTGTTGAATAAAGTATTTGTGGGGGTTGAATTTGAACCGCTGAGAAAGATAGGTTTGGCAATAGGCGTCACGTTGAACGGCCAGGTCACGGATGCTTTATATGGTCAATATCCGGAATTGTTCACCGACTATAATCCGGATATCCGGTACGATCACACCTATTCCAATGACATTAATCTAAAAATATGGTGGGGGGGCAAGGTAGGTTTGCGCTTTCTATAAAGTGTCAGGCTGCGCTGACTTCCGGACGTTTTCCTAAGCTTCTTAATAGCCTTGTGTGTCCGGCAAGAGCCTGCGCAAAAGTATTGTATGACTTATAAGGAAGGTTGAATTCTTCGGCAGTTGATCTGACAATACCCGAAATCTTTTTGTAATGAACGTGGCAGATGTTCGGAAACAAGTGGTGTTCAACCTGAAGATTAAGGCCTCCAACGTACCAACTAAAAATCCGGCTACGCTGCGCAAAGTTGGTAGTGGTCCGGAGTTGATGTATAGCCCAGTTGTTTTCAAGTCGTCCATTAGGATCAGGATCCGGATATTCAGTTCCATCAATGACATGGGCAGGTTGGAAAATAATCGCCAGAATGAAGCCGGAGATAAAATGCATGATAAAGAATCCGGCAAAGATCCAGTACCAGGCAAATGGTAATATAAGCGCGGGGATGATCAATGTATAGGTGAAGTAAATCACCTTTGAAAAAATTAAGATCATCCATTCCTTTCCGTAGCTGGTTTTCATTTTCGCGACAAGACCGTCTTTCTGGTAACGAATGATTCGGCCATAGTCTTTGAATGCATGTCCATACAAAGGTGAGGAGACCATACAGCGGCCAGGCATAAATATGTTGATATCGATGAACAGGTTTCCAGGTTGATTTCGGGCACATGCGAAGTACGCCACGGGGACTAATGTCTTCATCGGCGTCGTGAATGTTGGTGAATGTATGATGCAAAACATTATGTTGGACTTTCCATGTGAAAGCGTTGCCGCCAATAAGGTTTAACGCATAGCCTATTGTTTCATTTACCCAGGCTTTCGATGAATACGAGTTGTGATTGGCGTCGTGCATAATGGAGAGCCCGATGCCCGCAGTACCAAGTCCCATGAGAATGCAAAACAGCAATAGTATCAATGGATTAAGGAAGGCACCTGAAACGATACAGGCATACGGAATAAAATACAGGGAGAACATAAAAATGGTTTTCACGACCATCTCAGTGTTCGCATGGCGGCTTATTCCATTGGATTTAAAATATTCATTTACCCGCTTTGTCACTGTTGTGAAGAAATCCGGGTTCGAGTTGGAAAATCTTAACGTCTGATGCAGCGCCATGAAATCGTGATTATTGCGTTACCCTTCGGAAGGATGCAAAGCTAAGTAAGAATATCACAAGAACGATTGTTAGGAGACACACTATGTGACTGCAATAGTGGCATGAATCTTACATGGCGTAATTCGCGGCGTTTGGCTGCAATTATTATTAAAACTCCGCCAAAATTGTTTTTCCTCCGCGGGTGATATCGCCGACCTTAACTACAATTTTTGCATTTAGCGGAAGGAACACATCAACGCGTGATCCGAATTTGATAAAACCGAATTCATCACCCTGGGCAAGAGATTGATTTTGTTTCACGTAACACTTTATTCTTCTTGCCAGCTGCGCCGGCGATCTGACGGAATAAGATCTCTACACCATCCTTCATTTTCACCACAACGGTTGTTCGTTCATTTTCAGTGCTTGACTTTGGATGCCACGCCACCAGATATTTTCCGGAATGGTATTTAAAAAAACTTATTACGCCACCTACTGGCATCCGTTTACATGAACGTTGACGGGAGACATGAATATTGATATCTGTTTCCGTCTTCCTTTGAGGTATTCAGTCTCTTCGGTTTCTTCGATCGTCACGACCTTGCCATCAGCGGGTGCAAGTACATGCTTGTCATTTTTTTCAACAGCAATGTCGGTGATCTGAAGAATTGCAGAATTATAAGATAGAAAATTATACTTAATACAATCACAACATTCTGAAGAATTGCATTGTCGGGAAAAAAATAAGCGACTCCCCAGTTAAGCGCAAAGAAAATAAGGAGTAATACAAATAATAAGGTTCGGCCTTCGCGATGTATTGTCATCACAGTATAGTTAGTTAGAAAAAATAGTGAGCAGACAAATGATCTGCTCACAAAGTTAGAGTAAATTGTCAATTGAAATTAATATCCGCCGCGGAACTTATAAGTCTTTGCAACTTTATCAATCGCCACCATGTAGGCAGCAATACGCATCGGAACATTATACTCCTGTGCCGTCTTATAAACGTTTGTGAAGGCATCTTTCATGATGCGATCAGAACGACGGTTTACGCGATCAGCAGTCCATTTATAACCAAGACGGTTTTGAACCCATTCAAAATAGGAAACGGTCACGCCGCCAGCATTTGCCAGGATGTCAGGCACCACCACAATGCCTTTTTCATTGATTATGTTATCTGCCTTTGATGAAGTAGGACCGTTCGCACCTTCAACAATCAATTTCGCTTTGATATTTGAGGCGTTCGAGCTTGTAATAACATCTTCAGTTGCAGCGGGAACCAGCAGATCCACGGGCAAAATGAGAAGCTCTTCCAGATTGATCTTTTCTGCTCCATCGAATCCTTCGAGCGAACCCTTTTTGTGGTCGCGGTATTCGTTGGCTTTGTCAATGTCGATACCCTTTTCGTTAAAGTAAGCGCCAGAAAGATCACTCACACACTGGACAATCAATCCCCTCTCATTAAGTAAACGCGCAGCCCACGAACCAACATTTCCAAAACCCTGTACGGCACACGTTGCTTTATATGGATTGATCTTTAATTTTTCCATCGCGGCCATCGCCGACACCATCACTCCGCGTCCTGTAGCTTCAGTGCGTCCCAGCGATCCGCCCATGACCAATGGCTTGCCGGTAACTACTGCATGCGTTGTCATTCCTTTGTTCCTTGAATACTGGTCCATTAACCAGGCCATTTCGCGTGGGCCGGTGCCCATATCGGGGGCGGGAATATCCTGATCAGGTCCAAATACATCGGCCATTGCCTGGGTATATGCCCTCATCAAACGTTCAATCTCACCTGTCGACATTTCCCGGGGATTGCAGCAAACGCCGCCTTTCGCGCCACCATAGGGAATATCAACCACAGCGCATTTCCACGTCATCCACGCTGCAAGCGCTTTTACTTCATCAAGATTAACGTGCGGATCGAACCTGATTCCTCCTTTGGAGGGACCTAATATCGTTGAATGAATGACACGATAGCCTTCAAATACTCTTATAACTCCATCGTCCATTGTGACGGGAAGGGAAACAATTACCTGCCGCGCCGGATTCTTCAATACATTATAAATTTCTTCCTCCAGTCCGAGTATCTGAGATGCCTTGTGAAACCTTGTCATCATTGCTTCAAAAGGATTCTCCTTGTCTTTTAGTGGAGCAGGTTCAAGATATGCCATAAGTGATGTTAGAATTTTTAGTTATCCAGAAGTTAGAAAGTAATTCCTGATGAACCTTTTTATTAACCATTAAAAAATTGAGGTTATCGAAAATTACTGGTCGAAAACGGTTGCAAAGTTAGATTAATTTCCCGGATGAAACGGCTTTTGATAGAAAAAGCCATAAGGCGACATCGTCGCCCTATAAAGATTTGACAGTTAATCCACGCTCTTAATAATCTTTTGTTTCTTTTCTTTTTGGTCGAAGGAAATTTTGAAAAGAAGTCGAGCTTTCGTATTCTATTTTTTTTGCTGCCTGCGAAGATTTTCCAGTTCCGTAATATCAGCTTGCAACCCAAGGATTCCTGTTTCATTTAAAGGGTCAATGTAAAATGGCATCTTGATCGTTTTTAATGTCTGTCCGCCGTCTTGATGGATATATTCAGTTCTTCCCGCGGCGATGATCTTATGTTCGGCCTCCAGCCAGTCGGATGCATCTTTATGATCATAAAAATCGAAGTCTGATTTTCCGATCAATCCTTCCGGCGTATCAAAGCCGTGGAATCTGGAAACCGTGTCATTGACCACAAAGAATTTTCCGTTGTATTGTTTCAGAAAAACTTTTAGACGGAATCTCGTTAAGTATCCGGATAAGCATTTTTCTGGTTGCTTCCATTTCTTTGTTAGCCTTGTCGGCCTGGATTTCTTTTGTTTTGATGGCCGTGATATTTGTGAGGAAGACGAGTATCCGGTCGATACCATTGATTCCTTGCAATGGGTAGAAGCCTGTTCTCAACCAGCAAAGATTTTTGTCTGCATCAACAAACGTAAACACCTGCTCTTCAGCCTGTCCATCCATTACTTTCTCCCACACAAGATTGAAAAGTTCTGTTCCGTCCTGATCCCTTTTCCATTAATGATCCGAATGAATTGCCATATAAATCCTGGGCTGTAAAATTCAATGTATGCAGGAAACGGTCGTTTAACTTTGTGATATTCCCTTCCCGGTTAAGTTCAACGGTAGCGGTAAGCGCGTTTATGGCCTTGAATAGCTCTTCCATTTCCAGGTTTACCTTCCTCATGTCTTCCTGTGTAACATAAAGCTCCTCTACGTTTTGCTTCATGCGTTCTTCCTGGTCCTTCATCTCCTGCTCGCGGCTTAAGGATTTTTCAAGAAGTTTCTTGGTTTCCTCACTAACACGGATAGTTGATATACTTTGGGCAAACGCCTCTGCTACCTTTTCGATGAACTCAAGCTCGTATTTCTTGAATGGGCTTGAAGCTTGCAATCTCCAATACTCCAATGGTTGATTCTTTGAGGTTTAGAGGAACGATTAGAAGACAACCCGGATTTGCATGTCCCTAAGCCTGAAGTAATGCTTATGTAGTCCTGAGGAACCTTGGTGAGATAAAGCGGATGGCGCTCGAGATAACATTGACCCACAAGTCCTTCACCAGGCTTAACTATTTTGTTCAAGTATTTTTTTCGTTCAAATGCATAACACGCCAGCAGCTCGAGCTCATGTTCATCATTCAAAATGAAAGCCCCACCCTGGTTTGCTTTCACATGTTTGATCAGTCGCGAAACGACTTCTTCACTCATACTCTTTATCTCAGTGTGTGAGCCCATCACCTCACGAAGCATGGCAAGTCCTTCGTTTACCCAGCTTCTATGTCTCTCGATGTCGGCATCGCTCTTGAACTTCTCATAGATTTCGCGAAGAGCTGTATCAATCACTTCTTCTCCTGTGATATCCTTTTCTTTGTCGTATTGTCCGGACTTTATTTTTCCGATGATGACAGAGATGTCATCGATGAGCTGGACTTTTTCCGCGCTGTGATCTGCCAATGTTTTTTCATGAAATTGTTTCTTTGTTACAAACAGAACAAAGAGTAAAAGCAGGATGGGTAATAATTCCAGAATGATTACTAAAGGAGCTTTTTCGTGCAGTACGAACCAACCGTCAGCCATTGCACTTAGCTGGTAAACGGCCGCAATTGTAAGGGCAATGGAAAAAGAAATGAAAAGAAAAAACCGGCTCTTCTGAAAGGGAGTTTTGTTAATCCATAATGCTGGACTCATATGTATATCTGGATTTTAGGAGAAATAATACAATAAAATCCCGGCAAAACCTTTTACTATTCCCTGAAAGACAGGACTTACTGATGATCAGTCGATCCGATTCGTTAGAAGATCTCGAGGTAGGCTACGATAAAAGGTGCAGAAATGAGGAGGCCATCGAAACGATCAAGGAATCCGCCGTGACCAGGTATACTGGTTCCTGAATCTTTAATCTCAATGCTTCTTTTAAGTAGCGATTCAACGAGGTCGCCAAATGTACCTCCGATGATAATGATCACACCGACAATTATCCACTGCACCAAACTTATGGAATGAAAGAATTCTGAAAGTCCATATGCAAAGATCAACGCAAGCAATGCGCCTCCGAAAAATCCTTCCCATGATTTCTTGGGTGAGATGCGTTCAAACAATTTTCGTTTTCCAAAAAATGTTCCGGCGAAGTAAGCCCCTGTGTCGCTTGCCCATAGGATGAACAAGCAACCAAAAATAATTTCATAGTTGTACACATTGCCTTCAAACGCGGCTATGTTCAGTAGTGCGAACGGAACGGCCACATAAAAGATCCCCAGGAATGTAAATGCTATGTTGGTAAATGGTTTGCGCTCGAACTTCTTGTAAAGTTTGATCATGTACACACAAGAGACAATAGGGAAGATGAGAAAGTAATAGCGATAAGAAATACTTCCTTTTTCTATAAAGAACGACAGCAGGTAAATGGAAACGCCACATAGGGTGCCGAATGTTTTTTGAGGTATTACTCCGTCGAGGCCTGCCAGCTTATAGAACTCGAGGAGAGCGAATAAACAAATAATGAAAAATACGAGGCAGTACGTCCACTCATTGATGCAAACACCGGTGATGATTGCTGCCGAACCCGAAATACCAGTAATGAAGCGCTGGGTAAGGTTATTGTATTTTGTTATTGTTGAAGTCACTCTCGTTGATAAAAAATTAAAGCTGCAAAATTAGAACTCTCAGGCTAACGGACCATTGTCGGGGTAAGAATTGTCAAGTCTTTCTACGGGTGGATCAACCTTTGTGTAATGTTTCCATATATAATATATAAGCCCGACTGACAGGATTGCACAGGCAATAACGAATTGAACCGGCGGGGCCTCGCCGCCTTCGATGTCAATTGTGGTGACCTTCGTTTGATTCAAGTAGACCATGACTACTATAAAAGCGTTGTTAACAAAATGAGAAAATATCGGGATCAAGAGGTTGCCTGACCAATAGTAAAGATATCCGAAGAGTGCCCCCAGAAGGAGGCGAGGAATAAAACCAAAAAATTGAAAGTGAATAGTGCTGAAGATAGCCGCCGACAACCAAATTGCAAGGTGGATTTTCAGACTTGCCCGCCAAATCTCTCGCTGGAGAAGTCCTCTGAATACCAACTCTTCTCCTATGGCCGGCAACAAGCCCAATCACGAAAACGCCGGCTAACATTTTGTTCAATGAAGTGAAGTTGGTCATCTGTTCCGTGAGCCTCGTCCCCAACTCTTCCTTTTCTATCGCCCATTGCTCAAACCCATGTAGGAATTCAGGGAATTTGAAATTCATATTCCAGACCATAATAGGCGACAATGCAATCGGAAAAACGATTCCCAACAATGCGACGACCAACAATATCATCGGAAGGTTGTCCTGGACAGGAAAAAATGGCCGAAGACTTTTGTGTTCGAGCTGTGTGATGTAGATAATTGGAAACAGTATTAAGCCTACTAAGGTACCTGTGCCTTGCAAAATGAGGATGGCATCAAAAGCGTCGGGCCTCAACGTAAAATTTTGAAGATCTGTGATAAATTCTCCATTGTAAAAATTAGAGGCAATAGCGCCGCCCAATAACGGCCCCACAACCAAGCCGATCATGACAACTAATGTTATCATGAGCAAGGATCGAAATGGCGATTTATCGGAAACTAAGTTAAGCGGCATGACCATTGCGGAATTACTGATTATCTTTGCGCCCAAATATGGTGAAAATAGGCCAAATCGAACTAGGGGATTTTCCCCTGCTGCTGGCGCCGATGGAAGACGTTAGTGATCCCCCGTTCCGTGCTGTTTGTAAGGAAGGTGGAGCAGACCTGATGTACACCGAATTTATTTCTTCGGAGGGACTCATCCGCGATGCGGCGAAAAGCAGGCAGAAGCTCGACATTTTTGAATATGAAAGGCCTATAGGAATTCAATTGTTCGGAGGAGATATTGGGAACATGGTGCAATCGGCTGAAATAGCCACCGAGGTTAACCCTGATCTTATCGATATTAACTATGGTTGCCCTGTTAAAGCTGTTGCTTGTAAGGGTGCAGGTGCCGCCCTTTTACAGGATATTCCTAAAATGGTGAAAATGACATCCGAGATTGTGAAGTGTACGCCGCTACCTGTCACAGTTAAGACCCGGTTGGGCTGGGATGATAAAACCAAAAATGTTGTAGAAGTTGCTGAGCGTCTTCAGGACATTGGTATTCAGGCTCTGACTATACACGGACGTACCCGCGTGCAGATGTACAAGGGATCGGCTGATTGGGCGTTGATCGCTAAGATCAAAGAAAATCCACGCATGAAGATACCTGTGTTCGGCAACGGCGACATTGATTCCCCGCAAAAAGCGTTGGAATACAAGAATCGTTACGGAGTTGATGGTGTCATGATCGGTCGTGCCGCTATTGGTTATCCGTGGATCTTTAATGAGATCAAACACTTTATTAGATGTGGTGAGGCGTCTATCCCTCCCGATATGACGGAAAGAGTAAGGGTCGCCAAAAAACATCTTGAATTTTCTGTGAAGTGGAAAGGCCCACGTTTGGGAATATTCGAAATGCGCAGGCATTATTCAAATTATTTCAAAGGGATACCCGACTTCAAACCATTCCGCACAAAATTGGTGGAGGTAGAAACTGAAGAAGAAATTGTTGATATCCTGGATGACGTCGCTATGACCTATTCCAATTCCTTGATGTCTGCCTGAGAATAGCAAGAAACAGGTTTGAAATCAGGGAATGATTATCAATTTTTACCGCCATCACCAACGGCGGTACCGTGGACCGATCTTCAATGAATAGCAACACTCGTTCGACTTCTTATATTCTGTTAGGATTGCTCACCCTTATCTGGGGAACATCTTTCATCCTCATCAAACAGGGGCTTAAGGTATTTGCACCGGATGAAGTAGGGGCACTACGTGTGGCTGCTGCGGCTGTTTTTATTACTCCCATCGCAATCACCCGCATAAGCAGTATCCCACCCAGTAGCTATTGGAAACTCTTCGCATCAGGCATGATGGGGATATTTATTCCTGCGTTCCTGTTTGCCACGGCACAAACGCGAATGGAAAGCTCTGTGGCGGGAATGCTCAACACATTGACACCCCTGTTCACCATAATCATAGGTGCGTTTCTTTTCCGGCAAAAAGTAACAGGGTTCGCCCTGGCTGGAGCTATTATCGGAATAGCAGGAACGGTCCTTATCAGCCTGTCGCGTTCAGGTGACGCGATCGTTGGCTTCAATGCGTTCGCGTTGCTTATTGTACTCGCCTGCTTGTTCTACGCCTCCAATCTCAATTTTGTCAAGTTCAGTATCCTTGATATGCCAGCGCTTACGATTACCAGCGGATCGTTGCTACTTATCGGGCCACTTGCCATTACTTATTTGTTTGCGTTCACACCGTTTGCCGAAAAACTGACAACTCAAGAAGGAGCGTGGAACGCATTTGGTTTCGTGGCGCTCCTGGGATTGATGAGCACTGCAGTGGCCACTATATTGTTCAATCAGTTGGTTAAAATAAGCGGCCCGCTGTTCACAAGCACTGTTACCTACCTCATACCTATTGTCGGAGTGATGTGGGGAGTACTTGACGGCGAACAATTACACATCGGTCACTTCGCAGGAATGATTGCAATTATCAGCGGAGTCTACCTTGCTAACCGCCGAGCAGGCCATAGTATAGCATGCTAATAGGCTACTTTTTCAAAGTAAATGTCGTCATGACCGGCAAGTGATCAGAAGGATAATATTTGCCATCATTATCCGTGATGACTTTGTAGTCCGATGCAGTCCAGTGTTCGGTGCAAAAAAGGTAATCAATTGCACGGCATTCAATTCCATTCACTTTAAATCCGCAAAATGTTCCAATGGGTTCGCCAGGTAATGGGTCGATTAGCTTGATACCATCCGGATTCATTATGGTTGAATACGGTGGATCAGACCGTGTGCAGTTAAAGTCTCCGGTGATGATCACAGGAAGATCTTTTCCCAACTCGTTTGCTTTCGTTTTCAAGAGGCCAGCGCTATGACGCCGTGCCTCTTTTCCTATATGATCAAAATGGGTATTGATGGAAAGAAAATCTTTTTTTGTCTTTTTGTCCCTCAACTTTGCCCACGATGCAACGCGCGTGATGGCAGCGTCCCAGCTTTTACTGCCGGGCACTTCCGGTGTTTCCGAAAGCCAGAAGGTGCCTTGTTGCTGAACGGTAAACCTTTCTTTCTTGAATAGGATCGCGGAGTATTCTCCTTTGGTTTTGCCATCATCTCTGCCGACCCCAACGTAATCGTATTGTGGAAGATTTTTCACGAGATCCATCAATTGATGATGTATCGCCTCCTGGATTCCGAGTATGTCCGGATCATATTTGCGAATGAGGTCAAATACTTTCTGGGTACGCTTAGGCCACTGGTTGATGCTGTCAACTGGCGTGTCCAGCCTGATGTTATAAGTCATTACCCTAACTTGTTGTGCACCCGCAACCGTCACTGATAGTATGATTAAAGAAATTATAAGGAGGAATGTTTTTGTGTATGTCATGACTTATTAATTAGTAGTGTCGCAACAAATTAATTCTGTAGCAATCTTGGATCGTAACCTTTCAATTCATGAAAAAAGAGGGAGGCAGAACCTCCCTCTATAGTTATTTTTGGTTTACCACAACTAAAAAAAACTATGGGCAAAAGTACATTTTTTACCGGACAGCCAATACTAACTCAACTATTACATTTAATACCAGTTGAACTGGTTCGCAGCTTTCCAGGAGCTTCCGTTGTGATCGTTATTACAAGAAGTTTAAGGGGTATGATCATCTGGTTAGCATGCTTTTCTGTGGTTTTAACCGGTGTACATCGCTAAGGGAACTCGTCACGGGGCTTCAAGCCAATTCTTATCGCCTTCAACACCTGAGACTAAAATACACGCCTCGGCGTAGCACCTTAGCCGATGCAAACAAGAAGCGGCCCGCGGAATTTTTTGAAGCTATTTTTCATGGCTTAGTAAAGAAACATTATGGAGCTTTACCGGACAGCCTAAAGAGAAGTAAGTTTGACGACAAGTTATTTATCATTGATTCTACCACCATATCCTTGTTTTGTGATGTCATGAAGGCGGCCGGTTACTACCGGAATGGAAAGAAAAAGGGTGGCATAAAAGCCCACACGCTCATGCGCCTCAAGGATCAAGTACCTTCCTGTATATACCTTACCGAATCTGCCAAGAATGATCGGATTTTTATGCCCATGATAAAGTTACCGGCTCATTCCATCATTGTAATGGATAAGGGATATGTGAATCATCAGGTCATGAAGCAATGGTCGGACGATAAAATCACGTGGGTGTCACGGGTTAATAAAGGAGCTAAATATAAATCCGTTGAGAACAGACTGTTGAGTGAGTACCATAAGGAAAATGGAATTAGGGAGGATGTCATAATTGAACTGGGCTATCAAGAGAGCAAAACGTCCCCACAGGTCGCCCGCCTGATTGATTATTATGATCAATCTAAAAACAGGACATTTACATTTGTCACAAATAATCTGGAATTAAGCCCACTTACGATAGCTAATATTTATAAGAAAAGGTGGGGCATTGAATCACTCTTTAAACGCGTCAAACAGAATTTCCAATTTCATAATTTCTTAGGCGATAATGAGAATGCTATTAAAATTCAGGTGTGGTGCACCTTAATCGCTGATTTGCTTGTCGCTATCATAAAAAAGAAAGTTGATAAACTCAGAAAACACAAGTGGGCATTCTCCAATATTGCTACGCTGATACGCCTTCATTTAACCACATACATTAACCTAATTAAATTTCTAATCAACCCTGAAAAAGCAATAATGAAGTATTCAAAAGAAATTGAGCTCAATCTACAACTGAGTATATTTGATCCATAGGGGCTTCGAAATTCGAAAACCCTTCAAATCCCTCTTTCTGCATCGACAAAACCAAAAAGAAGAACCGATGCAGGATTGCCCGGACAAAGGTGACCTTTCATCATCATGATTAATGCAGGGTCACAAAGACCACGAAGAACCACGAAGTTCACAACGCATTTCTCTTTGTGATTTCTATGGTTCATGCAAGTGCTGGTTTCGATAAATCTTTTTGGTACATGCGTTGATTTTTTATGCACACGAAAACGCGACTTATCAACTTATTACACACAGCGTTTAGAACGCTGTACTTATGGTTTTCCTTCAGCGAGCTTTACGATTGATAATAAGCCTTCATGATCTGGGGCTATATTGAATGGCCGATCAGGCTCCCATGTGCAACAGTGTTTTAATTCTTTTATTAGCCAATGTGATACTTTATCTTTTCCTCGTAGACTTTTCCCGGATTGATTCGGAAAAGGCGCTATCCCTGAATAGCACGCATATTTTTTGTGATCGTCGATGTCCTGGAATTCGTTGGTATTAATGATCATGTTGGTCGCGATGATCGATTCCGACTCCTGTTACCGAAGTTGCTAGTCTTCACCTGAGCATTCAATTGAGCGTCTTTTTTAATCAGCGCTGGATATTTCAGACGTCTCACTCTTTTTATATCTTTTTTTATAGCGTGAATGGTTGCCTTACAATTGGCAACAGCTAAGCTGTCTTATTGATTTCTGGATATGAACTCACTGCTCTCCTTTACTAGGGATTTCAAACTGCATTTTAGCTTTACGCAACCGCTCTCTTACTACCAATAAAGCTCGCAACCTTTGTATCAACCTCTCGCTTTGGCTTCCAGAGTTTCAACTCACCTATGATTTTTGAATAAATATTTTGCAATGCGAATGGCATCCATCTTGTCGTTTTTTCCCCGTTGCATGCCTTGAGACTGCTTGATGCGTACGCGCCGGTTCCACACAAACTTCTATGCCCTGATTAGTCAGATAATCCAGTAATGGGTAACAATAGATACCTGTATGTTCCATACAAACAATCAGCTGACTTGCGTTAAAATTAAATTTGGACTTCAGGTGCCGGAAATACTCGCTTGATTGAGCGCTAGGTGTGTTCTCCACCTGCTGATCATGAAAGTTAACTCCATCAATGGTAATAGCTGCGTGGAATTTGTTTTTGCCCACGTCAACACCTAGAAAATAATGTGTTTTCAATTAATTTGGCTTTAGGTTACCGAACTAGTAATCCGTTAACGATTCTAAGCACAATCAATACCTTGATAGTAGGTCGCGAGCCTAAATTTCTATCTGATGCTTGCTTAGAAAAACTGACTGAGGATTGAATCACAAAATAGGCCTTAAAGCCTTTCACTCGTCGTCAAATTCGCCTCAGTCAGTGTTAACGTTATCCACAATTTCACAAAAGAAAAAAGAACCAAAAAAGAAAAATCACTACTATAACTAAGGTTATTTAGATTATAATAGTGATTCAAATCTAAAGGATCGTTGTGCAAACTTAGTGCCCGTCGTGATCCTGCATTTTATTTCGCGTAGTCACTTCAGATGTATGTTGCAAAATTTCGTGTTTGCACTAGTTGCCTTATCTGGCAGACGCTGCATTTATAAGCGGCCCATAAAAGATTGCGTTCATGAGCATCTTGTTTGAACCCAGCCAAAATGCGCGGAAGCACAAATTGTCGGTGAATCCTATCACACGACCCTGCCCCAGTACAGATACACCTGCTACTGAACTTGATTTGGCTTTTGCATAATTTTCTTTAGACATGTAACCACTTACAAGTGGCGCCGCCGTGAAGACGATGGGATTGCTGTAGGACCCTTTCGACTTTTCCATAAAGAGGTTGTTCGATTTGAAGATCGGGATTCTGTTGGTAAGTATACCCATAGAGAAGGGGATGGGTAAGATCGACATTGGCCTCAAAAATAGCACCACTGGTTTCCTGCGCTCCCGTAAACTCATCGATGTCACCATATGGGCGGGGTTTTGTCAGCTTCTTTCTTTTCTTCATCTTTTTTCATTTCAAATTTACCTAGCCCAGCCGTGGTTAGCCAGTTCAAAGCATTTTCCAATCCGATCACGACACCGCCGGCCTGAACCCATGCCCGCAACTTTTCTTTCGTTCCTTCTGAAATCGAGAAACCGGTAACGGTCGGAGGCATTATTATCGTGGTGTACTTGCTAAGTTGGGTTCGTTCGAAAACATTTATTGGAATCAGTGTGAGTGGAATGTTAAATCGGAAGTCCAGCATATGCCAGACTTCGCCAGCATCGGTAGCAGAAATTCCATCTCCAACCAGCATGGCGACAATGGGTTTTTTTAAAGGAAGGAATGAATTGCTTCCCAGGCTTACGCCTTTGTAGTCCAGGCCGGAATTAAATGCGACTATATCGATACCGTCCTTTGAAGCAATTTCATTGAGAATGAATTCTATCTGCTCCTGTGTTTTCTCCTGGCCAGTCATCGGAAGCATAATAGCTCCACGTTCAAATCGTCCTTCCATCGGCATGGAAAAAAGGATCGCTTGCAACTTTTAACATTAATCCCTGGCTTAGCAGACGGTAGATGGCTCGTGGTGCATAATAACCAAAGGATTCGAAAACATAAGCATACTCACTCTTGTTACCTAAACGCTTGCCAACAGGTAGTGTTGCCGTTGTAACTTTCTCTCCTGTCGCGGAAACACTTTTCATTTCTTCGTAGTCGAGGCCAAATGCCAACGGAAGCGTCCAGCTGGAGATGTCGTAAAAAAGACTATCGGTGAATGACGTACGTTTTTCAAACATACCTTTGATCAGCTTGTATTGAGGTTGATTCAAAGGAACGATATAGCCCGACGTTGCATCGAACGACTTGCCGTTGATGGTTTGTGCCCCGGCCACCTTATAAATATCAATGTTCTGGCGTGCGATGACTTCAGCAAGGTGAAAAGATCGCGCGGGGTCCTTCGCCGATCCGAATACGTAAGCTTTGATCGGATCTTTCGACGACTCGCTCATCGCATCCTTGTAGAACTGACGTTGGTAATTGAGGAGATCCTCCCTCATGGCATTGATTGCTTTTAATGAACTGAGTGCAGTCGTGAATTGATTGCGGATAGTAAAGGGAAAACGAAGTATTCCATTGATACTCTCCTGAGCGTGCCCTCGCGAACTGGCTTGTTCGAAAAGTATTCCAATCGATCCCTGGACGTCGGGAAAGGTTGAACCTTTGCCGTAGTAAAAGTCATCATATCCTTCCTGTGTAAAATAGAGTGAACCAATCTCATCAAGAGCTTTTGCATGGAATTCGCCAATTCTTTTGGTCAGTTCAAGGTTTTTTGAGGGCGTTAGCGGATGCATTCGCGATGGAACGCCCGGTTGAAAAAAGAACGACGAGTTCGTTCCCATTTCATGGTGATCTGTAAGTACATTGGGTTTCCACCTCTGAAAATTTTTCACACGAGCTTTTGATTCCGGATGCTGCGCCACCAACCAGTCGCGATTAAGATCGAACCAATAATGATTAAATCTTCCACCAGGCCAGGCTTCATTATGCTCTGTGTCGTTGGGGTCAGTTGAAGTTACCAGGCTTTTGCGCGAGTTCACCCAGCTGCTGAATCTTTGCATGCCGTCTGGGTTGTAACAAGGGTCAAAAAGGATAACGGTATTGTTTAAATATCCTTCCATTTCGGGGCCTTGGGCAGCCGCAAAATGATAAGCCGCCAGAAGTCCTGCATTAACGCCGCTGGCTTCATTTCCATGAATGCTAAATCCGATATAAAAAACAGCGGGCATGTTCTTAGTATCCAATGAACTGGATTTGGAAGGATCTGAAAGTTGTACGTGTTGCGTACGAATGCTTTCCAGGTTTTCATGATTTTTAGGCGAAGTTATGGTCAGAAGTAACAAAGGCCTTCCTTCATAAGTATGACCTGTTACTTCGAGGCTGATGCGATCGGATGCTTTATCCAATGCATACATGTAACTGATTAGTCGATCATGGGTAACGTGCCATTCACCCACCTCATGACCAATAATTGATTTTGGAGTTGGTATCGCGGGGTTGTATGAAACTCCGTCCGGGAGGTAGTAAGAAAGATCCGGCTGGGCCGTGGCCGTCAGCGCAAACGATGTAATTAATAGGGCAAAAAAAACAACTCTCTTCATATTTTAAGTCAGGCTACGTGGTGTGTGATGTTCAAATAAAGTATTCTTAATCAAATATTTACCGCCCTTTTTTATGAGTGGCACATGAATCACTGTTAAAGTTTTGTAAACAATTTGTGGAAAGATTTAAAGGTGCTTTAAAGTTTAAGTCTTTCCCTTCCGGTACTTTTATGGCCTCAACAAACCTAAACTTAACAAACCTAATTAACCCAAACCTAAATCCAGCCTATGAATAAAATTTTACTGTCTTTTGCCGTTGTGCTGATCACATTTTCCGGCGTGCTCGCACAGGGTGTGACAACATCCAGCATCAGTGGATTTGTTACGGATCAAAAAGGTGAAGCATTGCCAGGAGCAAACGTGATTGCAGTGCACCAACCATCAGGAACGCAATACGGAACATCTACGCTCGCAGATGGAAAATTTATCATCCCAAACGCACGGGTAGGCGGACCTTACAAGATCACCGTTTCTTTTGTCGGTTATGATACCAAGGAACTTGACGACGTCATGTTGACGCTTGGTGTTACCTCCAATGCTGAATTTGAATTGGTGGAATCAGGGACTCAGCTGCAGGAAGTAACTGTATCTGGTAACAGTATCATCAACTCCGATCGTACTGGTGCGATCACAACCATTTCAAATAAACAGATTAGCCAACTTCCAACTCTTAGCAGAAGCTTCAACGACTATGTTCGTCTTACTCCCCAGGCCAATTCAGCAACTGGTGGACCGAGCTTTGCAGGAAGAAGCAACGGCTATAATAACATAACAGTGGATGGCGGATTGTTTAACAATGCTTTCGGCCTTTCCGGTTCTGTCGGTGGTCAGACCAACGCTCAGCCTATCAGTCTGGATGCAGTGGATCAGATCACAACAAGCATTGCGCCTTATGATGTACGCGAAGGAAGTTTTACCGGTGCTGGTATCAACGTTGTTTCCAGAAGCGGTACCAATGATGTCACTGGATCAGTTTACTATTTTACAAGAAGTGAAAATCTTACAAACGATAAAGTTGGAAATCTCAGCAGCCCACTGGGAACATTCAGCGTAAAGAACTATGGTTTCCGTATTGGCGCACCGATCATCAAAAACAAACTCTTCATTTTTGCCAGCTACGAAGTGGAAAGAAGGGATGATCCGGGTACGTTATGGAGCGCATCGCGCCCTGGTGCATCGGGATCAAATGTTTCTGCTGTACAGGCTTCTGATCTTGATGCGTTAAGCTCATTCTTGTCTGAGACGTATGGTTTTGGTACAGGCCCATACGAGGGATATGATCTTGCAAACAAACAGTGATAAAGCAGCTGTTAAGATAGATTGGAACATCAGCACCAATCACAAGCTAACTGTCAAGTACAATTACCTTGATTCGTACCGCGATGTAGTACCGAGCACAAGTGGTGCAATTGGAAATACGCGTAGCCCTGGACAAACGGGATGCCATACCTCGCGGCTTATTACCGGATTAACAATAATCTAAATGGTATCTCCGCCGAGTTGAACAGCACTATTGGCAATAAATACTCCAACAAAGTTCAGATTGGTTTCACCGCGTTCCGGGACTTCCGCGAAATACCGACTTCAAGCCTTGCATTTCCCATGGTTGATATCGGAAACGGATCAAACAACTTCCTCACAGCGTTTGGAACAGAGCCCTTCTCGGCAAACAATATTCTGAACACCGATGTGATACAAATCTCCGACAACTTTGACATGTACCTTGGTAAACACACGGTCTCCGTTGGAACTTATAATGAAATCTATAAATTCGAGAACGGCTTTGCACCTGCGTACTACGGACTTTATCAGTTTGCTACCCTGGATAATTTCTACCAAAGTGCAGCAGGTAACACCTGGCAATGTTGCCCGGTATGAATTACGCTGGGCGGCAAATGCAGAAGGAACATTTCCCTCTGGTAGAAACCCGCGCAACGCAACTCGGGTTCTATGCGCAGGATAAATACGAGGTCAGCAAAAAATTCAATTTTACTGTCGGATTAAGAGTAGACATTCCGATCATCAGCTCTGATATCGCAATAAATGAGGATGCAGCATCCAAAACCTTCCGCGACGGACAAACGATTCAAACCGATCAATTGCAAGAGACTTCATTCTTATGGTCTCCAAGGGTCGGCTTCAATTATGACATCAAAGGTGACAACATGACGCAGATTCGCGGAGGAACCGGAGTGTTTACCGGACGCGTTCCATATGTATGGATTTCAAACCAGGCCAGCAACAACGGGGTATTGTTTGGATCACGCGTATTTAGCGGCACTGATCTTGCAGCCATAACATTCTCGGGAGATGTAAACCAATACCGTCCAGTTGGCGATGCTGCTGTAGCAAGCGCTTCTTATAACCTCGCTGTGACGTCCGACAATTTCAAGTTCCCGCAAGTATGGAGAACCAACCTTGCAGTGGATCATGACTTCGGTCAACTGCTCATCGGAAGTCTGGATGTAGCATATACCAAGGACATCAACGCGGTTTATCATCAGAATGTAAATCTGCCAAACGCAACTGAATCCGCAGTGGGCGCAGATAACAGGCCTATCTTTTACAAGACCTTCCCTAACACTGGATCGTCTGGTGCGAAAGGCGCTCAGATCAATACCAATATCAGCGATGCTATCGTGATGACGAATACGAATAAAGGTTATAGCTACTTTATTACTGCTCAGCTTAAGAAGAGTTTCCTTATTGGTCTTGATGCCTTTGCCGCTTACACCTTTACTGATTCACGCTCTGTAAATGACGGTGGATCTATCGCTCAGTCGATCTGGCGTGACAGGCAAGTTTCAGGTGACCCGAATGAAGACGTTCAAGCCTACTTCACTAACCTGGCACAACACAGGGTAATCGCTGCCCTTAACTATCGTAAGGAATACCTTGGTTTCATGGGAACCAGCTTCGGCGTGTTTTATGAGTTGGCACCTAATGGAAGATTTTCTTATGTATACAGCGGTGATATGAATGGGGATAACTCTGGTGGAGGTGGTAACGATCTCCTCTACGTTCCCCGTGATCAAAGCGAAATCATTCTCACAGACATCACTAATTCCGATGGAACGTTTTACACTGCCGCGCAGCAATGGTCGGATCTCGACGCGTACATCAATCAGGACGAATATCTGAGCGGACGCAGAGGACAATATGCTGAACGCAATGGCGCTGAAAGACCTTACTTTGGCCAGCTGGACCTTCGCATTCTTCAGGATTTCTTCATTGACATCAAAGGAGACAAGAAGAAAAGGAATACTCTTCAGCTCAGTCTTGATATTTTCAACTTTGGAAACCTGCTAAATTCTGAATGGGGTGTTTATAAAATTGCAAACAGAAACACACTGATCAACTTTACGGGCTACAACGCCGAGAAGCGTCCGACATTCCAATATCCATATCTGAATGCGACGACAAAAACACCACTTCTTGAAACATATCGAGATGACCTGAACGTCATCTCTCGTTGGCAGATGCAAGTCGGTCTTCGTTATATTTTTGGGAATTAATTCTTCTACGAATTCTTAAGAAAGGGCCCCGACAGGGCCCTTTTTTTATGCGTGCTTTTCCGCACGCAAGTGAAACCCGGCTTTTTTATTGTTCAATTGAACAATCGTTGATGCGTCATGAGAAATTTCTTTATGAGTGTCAGAATTATTATCTTCATAACTACCTATGTTGTCATTTTCGAAGTTTTTCGCAACCGCAGGCCTCGTCCTCGTGTGTTTTTCTTGCGAAAAAGCTATTCCACCTATTTCCTTCAATGTCCCGCAGGTAGAAATTGATCTTGACCACATCATCAAGAGAGGTTACATAAACGCTCTGGTTGACAATAACTCGTTTAGCTATTTTATTTATAAAGGGCACCCAATGGGTTATGAATACGAGTTGCTTCAGCTCCTTGCAAAACAATTGGATGTAAGCTTGAAGATAAAGGTCACTTCCGGAGTGGAGCGCGCTTTTGAGCAACTCAACGCTGGAGAAGGAGACATCATTGCATTTCCATTAACGATCACAAAGCCTAGACGCGAGATCGTAAACTTCACGCGACCACATTTCAATACTTATCAGGTGTTAGTGCAGCGGAAGCCTAATAACTGGAGAAATCTTTCCCTTGAAGAGATCAATGATAGCCTGATACGCGATCCTGCAGATCTGATAGGAAAGGAGATCTATGTGATCGAAGGGACAAGTCATGAACTTCATCTCAAGAATTTGTCGGAAGAATTAGGGGGCGATATCCTCGTTCAAAATGACACTCTAACTGCTGAGAGTGAATCGTTGATCCGAAAAGTGGCGTTAGGAGAGATTGATTACACCGTCGCTGACCACACTATGGCTAGAGTAAATTCTGCTTATTATCCGAACCTGGATGTAAGCACCGTGCTCAGCACTCCACAACAGATCGCCTGGGCAGTTCGTAAAAACTCCCCGAAGCTGATGGAAGTAATCGATCAGTGGCTCCTGAATATCAAACAGGAGCCCACTTTCATGGTGATTTACAACAGGTATTTTAAAAGTCCGCGAACGTCAATTGTTCATATGCAGAGCGACTATTCCTCGCTTAGGTGGTAACAAACTTTCTCCGTATGATGATCTCATAAAACAAGGCGCCGATAAACTGGGCTGGGATTGGAGATTGCTTGCCGCAGTTGTGTATCAGGAATCAAAATTTAATCCAACCGACGAATCCTGGGCAGGTGCACGGGGCTTGATGCAGCTGATGCCTGAAACAGCCAAACGTTTCGGCGCCACAGATCTGAAAGATCCAAAACAAAGTCTGAAAGCAGGAGTGAATTACTTAATGTATCTGGAAAAGTATTGGACCAGACGTATACCCGATCAGCAGGAACGGTTGAAGTTTGTTTTGGCATCATACAATGCTGGCCTTGCGCATATCCTGGATGCCCGCAAGTTGTGTAAGAAGTATGGAAGGAATGAGGCTCTGTGGATGGATGTACAATACTTTTTGTTAAAAAAATCCGATCCGAAATATTACCGCGATCCATTGGTAACAGCCGGTTATTGCAAATGTGAAGAACCCGTTGACTACGTTCAAGTAGTGCTGGAGAGATTTGAAGAATACAAGATTCACATCAGGCTTCCTCAATTTGACGAACAAGCTGTTGAAAGTCTAAAGACGGCCAAGTAGTTTCGATACCAGGAATCTTCATCACGTTATCCATTATCTGTTGTTGTTTCAAACCTGTCTTAAGTGCATCCGAGTACCTTATGTTTTCATGGAACGTCACCATCGAATACAACGGGATCCATCGATCAGGAAATAGTTCATGAAGTTTTGCCTCGATTTTCTTTCTCAACAAAAAATCCGCGTCAGCCACAAGGTCTCTCATCTCAATAAAGTTAGCCAGGGCAAGGGTTGCAATTGCATCCGTATCCGGCTTACGGCTTTGTTGGAATTCAGGTAAGACTGTTTCCCAATCATCACCAAAATCATTCAGCAAGTTGTTCAATATCCTGCAATCCTCGAATCCCGCGTTCATACCCTGACCATAAAACGGTACGATTCCATGAGCCGCATCGCCGATCAATAGGGTGTTTTGTATAGTCCAGGGATAACATCTAATGGTCAGGAGAGACGATGTCGGATTCTCTTTCAGCTCCTGAAGAAGGGAAGGCATCAGAGGAATTGCGTCCGGAAAGGTTTTCTTGAAAAAGGCGAAAAAGTCATTTGGATTATCCAGACTGTTAAATGAGGGATTTCCCTCAAAAGGAAAAAACAACGTACATGTGAATGAACCATCGGGATTCGGCAACGCAATCAGCATATAACTCTCGCGCGGCCAGATGTGCAACGCATTTTTTTCCATGAGAAATTCACCGCCCTTTCCTGCAGGAATAGTGAATTCCTTATACCCATGGTCTATGTAATCCTGAGAATAGTCGTAACGATCCGTGAATTGCATTGCACCGCGTACCGACGAGAAAGCTCCATCGGCTCCGATGATGATATCAAACTTCTCATGAGTTGTCACACCATCTGAGAATATGGAAAGTGTTGTCTCTTTCAGATCAACTCCTGCACAACGACTATCGAAGGAAAACGTTACGCCATTTGCTTCCGCTTCCGTCATCAATACTTTGTTCAATCCACTTCGTGAAACTGAATTTATAAACTGTCCTTCCTTACCGTATGGTTGAAACGTGAGCTTGCCGTACAGGTCATGCATCATTCGTCCGCGCATAGGCACCGACGCTTGTTTTAACTGATCTGCCAATCCGATTTCTTCAAGCGATTTGATCCCTCTGTTGCTCAACGCGAGGTTGATCGAGCGTCCCGCATCAGTTGAATGTTTTCGCATATCAGATCGTCTTTCAAACACGGAGATCCTATACCCGCGTTTCGCAAGGTAAATGGACAACATCGATCCCACGAGTCCTCCACCGACGATAGCTATATGTTTGTTCTTCTTCATTTATTCCCTGTCTTGAAGGATCTCTTAATTGATGCTTTGAGAATTTCAACAAATCGAAAAACATCCTGAAAACTATTATACAAAGGAACCGGGGCCAACCTGATCACATTGGGCTCGCGCCAATCCAATATCACCCCCGCTTTAAGCAGACTTTTAAAGATTTTCTTTCCATGGTCCTGTAATAACAGCGACAGCTGACAGCCGCGTTGAGCGGGATCTTTAGGAGTTATTAGTGTGTAATACTTTTGTGTCACCATCAAAATCATTCAACAAGAACTCGAGATATCCAGTAAGCAACAGACTCTTCTTTCTTAACGCAGTCATGGTGGTCTGTTGGAAGATCTCCAGAGCCGCGATGTGAGCAGCGCCTGGAAGACAGGAACGTTTGAAAGCTGCCAGCCATCGGCGCCTGGCATCGGCTTGAATCCCTTCTCCATCAGGAAACGTTCCTTTTCATTGTGACCCCACCATCCGGCGAACCGGGGCAGATCAAAATTCATTGCGTGACGCTCATGGACAAATATTCCGGCGATTGATCCCGGACCTGAGTTCAGATATTTGTAGCTGCACCATACGGCAAAGTCAACGTCGTCGTCATGAAGAGACAGTGGAACATTGCCAATTGCATGGGCAAGATCAAATCCGACATTTGCACCTGCGGCATGGCCTGCCTCGGTGATTTTTTTCAAATCAAACAATTGGCCGGTGTAGTATTGTACTCCACCGAAGATTACAAGAGCCAGCTCGTTTGCATGTTCATTGATGGAGGCTATTATGTCCTCCGTTCGTAGTGTATACTCACCGTTCCTTGGCTTAAGTTCAATGAGTGATCTCTCGGCGTTGTAACCGTGATATTTTATTTGCGATTCAAATGCGTATTGGTCTGAAGGAAATGCGCCTGCCTCTGTGATGATCTTATAACGCTGAGGGGTGGGATTGTAAAATGAAACCATCATTAAGTGAAGATTCACTGTAAGCTGGTTCATGGCTACCACCTCATGTGGTTTGGCCCCGACTAGTTTGCCCAACGCTTTCTTGGTGAATTTGTGGTAATACAACCACGGCCGCCTCGAATTCACGTGCCCTTCGACACCCAGATGTGCCCAATCGTACAGTTCTTCTGTTAAGAATTTTTTTGTGCTTTTTGGCTGAAGTCCCAGCGAGTTACCTGCAAAGTATATGTTATTCTTTCCATCGGTTGTGGGAATGAAGAATTGATTTCGAAGATGGCGAAGCGTGTCCTGGCTGTCCAGTTTTTTTGCGTACTGGAAAGTGTTGATGAAATTCATGGGAGTCAAAGATCAAAAAATACCGCTGCAGGAAAAATTAAAACAGAGAAAGTTGCTTGAGACGAGCGCCCTCGTGATAAAGCAACCACTCTTTATTTTCAATACCTCCTCCATAACCCACAAGTTCGCCACTCTTGCCGATCACACGGTGGCACGGTACGATAATGGCTATCGGATTTTGTCCGTTGGCTACACCAACCGCCCTGATCGACTTGATATCGCCAATGCGAACAGCAATAGCCTCATAGGATACTGTAGTTCCGTACGGTATGGTTAACAGTTCGCTCCAGACCGTTCGTTGAAATGCTGTTCCGCGAAGGTCGAGCTCGACCGTGAAGAATTTTCGGCCCTTAAAGAAATACTCGTCCAGTTCCTTTATACAGTGGTCTGTCGCTGGTGTTGGAAACTGTTCCTGCTTCGCCTCTTTTACAAAGTTCACAGTAACGATCTTATCAGCATCCGATTCAATCAACAACTCTCCAAGGGGAGAGGAATAATATGCCAGTCCACTCATGCCTACACCATCAATTGATTCGTATCTAATACTTTCATACAAACCTTGGATCGGCTTCCATCACCGTTCCACAATTCTTACATGTTCTAAGTTCCTTGGAAGCATAGAATTCCCTGAAGCGCGGAAGAAAATCTTTCTCGATATTGTCGAGATGGAATCTGTATTCGTGGAGTTTTGTGTTGCATTTGTCACAATACCAGATCAGACCGTCAAGCATTTCCGGATCCTCCCGTTTGCATTCGATTACCAGCCCAACTGTTCCCTCCCCTCGTTCCGGACGATGCGGAGTATTGGACGGTAGCAAAAACATTTCTCCCTCTTTGATAGGAATGTCCACGGCTTTTCCGTCTTCCTGTATCCTCACATTTATGTTGCCCTCCAGCTGATAGAACAACTCTTCCGTTTCATTGTAGTGAAAATCCTTTCTTGCATTTGGACCGCCAACGATCATGACTATGTAATCGCCGGCGTCAGCATAAAGGTTCTTATTCCCAACCGGAGGTTTTAGCAGATGCCGATTGTCAGAGATCCACTGTTTTAAATTGAATGGTCTTCGAATGGCCATAATTATAAGTTAGTAAAGAATGCTGAAATGATTTAATTGTTTAAAATTACTAAGAATTTACGGATAAGGAATAGCAATATGTATCTCGATTTAGTCGACAAGAGAGCAATTGTATGCGGCAGCACACAGGGGATAGGAAAGGCATCCGCTATTGAACTTGCTTCAATGGGGGCGAGTATCACTCTCATTGCCAGAAATGAAGAGAAACTCAGAACTGTATTAGATGAGCTGGATTCTTCACGCGGTCAAAAGCACAATTACATTGCAGCAGATTTTTCATACCCTCAGGAGTTGAAAAACAAAGTTGAAGAGTACATGTCATCGCATGTAGTCGAAATACTTGTGAACAACACGGGTGGTCCACCCGCAGGACTGGCAATCAATGCAAAGCCCGAGGACTTTGTGAAGGCTTTTTCTGAACACCTGCTGTGTAATCATATTTTGACCCAGGCTGTCGTTCCTGGAATGAAAAGTAAAAAGTATGGCAGGATCATAAACATCATTTCAACATCAGTAAAAATTCCGATCAAGGGGCTTGGAGTTTCAAATTCCGTACGAGGGGCTGTTGCCAACTGGTCCAAAACCCTGGCAAATGAATTAGGTCAGTTTGGAATAACAGTAAATAACGTTCTGCCTGGATCAACAATGACGGGCCGCCTTGAAACTGTCTTGAGTGGCAAAGCAGAGCAGTCAGGAAAGTCTATTTGATGAATTGAAACTGGAAATGATTGAAGAAATACCTGCGAAAAGAATTGGCGAACCCCACGAAATTGCAGCAGTGGTAGGATTCCTGGCGTCACCTGCCGCGGGATATATCAACGGAGTAAACATCCCGGTTGATGGTGGCCGTACAGGTGCGTTATGATCTGATATTTACTCGTTCTTCATCTTAGAATTGGCAGATGCAAAAAATACTTAATTATATCAATGGTGAGTTGACCCAGCCGGTTTCGGAGCAATACCTCGACAATTACAATCCTGCAGAAGGAAAGGTTTATAGCCTGATTCCGGATTCGGATGAACGCGACGTGGCAAACGCGACGAAAGCAGCGAAGCAGGCATTCCCTGTATGGTCGATGATGGCGTCCGAACAGAGATCATCTATTTTACAGAAGATCGCTGATCTTATCGATCGTGATCTTGATAAGCTTGCACACGCTGAAAGCGTAGATAATGGTAAGCCTTTCAAACTTGCAAAGTCACTGGACATTCCGAGAGCTTCGGCAAACCTTCGTTTTTTTGCAACTGCGTCAATTCATTTTGCAAGTGAGGCGCATGTTACCGGTGCTGAGGCCGTAAACTATACGCTGCGCTCTCCGTCGGGAGTAGCCGGATGTATTTCGCCGTGGAATCTTCCGCTCTATTTATTCACCTGGAAGATTGCTCCCGCACTGGCAGCTGGCTGTACCGTTGTAGCGAAGCCTTCGGAGCTTACGCCCATGACTGCATTCATGCTATCTGAATTGTGCATCGAAGCCGGACTTCCAAACGGAGTTCTTAATATCGTTCACGGACTTGGACCAAAAGCAGGACAGGCAATTATCGAGCACCCGGACATCACCGCTATATCATTTACCGGAGGAACAGTAACCGGAAAAAAAATTGCAGCTACGGCCGCGCCGATGTTCAAGAAGTTATCGCTTGAACTGGGAGGAAAGAATCCAAATATCATTTTTGCCGACTGCGATTTTGAGCTGGCATTAAATACATCCATTCAATCGTCATTTTCCAATCAGGGCGAAATTTGCCTTTGTGGTTCGAGGATGTTCATTGAAAGAACTATCTACGATAAGTTCGTTGCCGAATTTGTAAAACGCACAAAAGCACTGGTGGTAGGTGATCCGTTGAATGAACAAACACGAATCGGTGCGCTGGTTTCGGAGGCTCACATGAAAAAAATTCTTTCCTACATAGATCTTGCAAAACAGGAAGGTGGTCAAATCCTTACAGGAGGCAAACAGGTTAAAGGCTCAGGAAGATGTGAAGGCGGTTACTTCGTGGAGCCAACAGTCATTGCCGGGTTGGATGAAAAATGCAGGACGAATCAGGAAGAGATCTTCGGTCCTGTAGTTACTGTGATTCCATTTGACACTGAGGAAGAAGTCCTCGGATATGCAAACAGCACGACCTACGGATTGTCTGCTACTATATGGACAGAAAATCTAAAACGCGCGCATCGCGTAGCCGCAGGAGTAAAAAGCGGAATCATTTGGGTGAACTGCTGGCTGTTCCGTGATCTGAGGACTCCGTTTGGTGGAATGAAACAGTCTGGTGTTGGAAGAGAAGGTGGATGGGAAGCATTGAGATTTTTTACGGACGCGAAAAATGTATGTGTTAAATTGTAGCGAAAGCTTCCTGACGTTTGAGTTCCAAGGGAGCGTAAACCCATCAAAAATTACTATTCAGCCCCTTTATCTTTCGCTAATGCAATTCTTTGACATCGAACATATCTTTTTCGAGATCCTTGGCTACCAGATGAGCTATCTGGAATTTTTTTCCGTGATCGCCGGATTGGTAGCGGTGGCGTTGTCCGCGAAAGCACATATCTGGAGCTGGCCAATCGGCATCATAAATGTTTTTCTTTCGGCGTTCTTCTATTATCAGATCCAGCTTTACCCTGATATGTTTCTGATGATTTTCTTTTTCGTTACAAACATTATGGGATGGTGGCGCTGGGCTCACCCCAGACCGGGCGAGGAGGATAGACACAAAGAATTGAAAGTGAGTTTCATGAAATGGAAACAGTTTGTGTTGTTAACGCTGGGAGGAGTTGTTGGAACTGTTATCATAGGCGCAATGGCCAGCAAGTTGCATGAATGGCTTCCGCTTCTGTTCAATCTCCCCAGCGCATACCCCTATGCGGATTCATTCATACTTGTGATGAGCGTTATTACTACGTTCTTCATGATACAAAAGAAAGTTGAATGTTGGATCATATGGATCGTGATAGATATAGTGGCTACTTACCTTTACTATATCAAGGGAGCTAAATTCTTTGCTGCAGAATATTTTATCTTTACTCTCATCGCCGTGTTTGCGTTGTGGAACTGGATCAATGAATACAAGCGCGAGCAACAAAGACCATCAGCAACTGTATGAGAATTGCAATTAAAACCTTCTGGCCTGCCGCTATTTCTTTGATTGGAGCTACTGTATTGTTTTGTTTGCCTGGAGATGAATTTCCTGAGAAGTCGTGGTTCGAGAAAATTTATCTTGACAAATGGGTACACGTGGGATTGTTTGCGGTCCTCGTTTTACTTTGGTCGCTGCCGATGCTACACAAGATCAAAATTCAGTCTCGTTTGCAAAAGGCACTGGTCTGGACTAGCAGCATCTTTTGTTGTTTACGGAATTATCATTGAGGTAATACAGGGACATTTTATTCCGCACCGCACCTTCGGGGTTGATGATATGGTTGCAGATGCAATTGGTTGTGGCCTTGGTTTCTTTTTAGCCAAGAGACAAACTAAACATTTCTAGAGCAACTATTAACCACTAACCACTAACACAACTTAACTACTAACCAATTTCCATGAAACGTGGTCTCGTCATCGGAAAGTTTTTGCCTATTCATGACGGCCATATTGCATTGATAAATTTTGCTGCGAGTCAATGTGATGAGCTTATTGTTTCCATGAGCTACACCGATCAGGATCCGATTCCCGCTGACCTTAGATTTTCATGGATTAAAGAGATTTTTAAGGATCGTCCGGCTATCAAACCTGCTATGATCAGGGACGACTTTGATAACGAGAAACTCCCTCTTACCCGAACGAACGAAAAAATGGAGCGAAGTGATCCGCCGCGTATATCCACCAATAGATGTTCTATTTAGCTCAGAACCATACGGCGATCCGTTCGCAATGAATCTTGGGATAATTCACACATCGTTTGATCCGGAAAGAAAAGCACATCCTGTATCAGCGACGATGATAAGGAAGAATCCGTTCATTCACTGGGACTTCATTCCGTCGGTCGTTCGTCCGTATTTTGTGAAAAAGGTATGTATCTATGGACCAGAAAGTACGGGAAAGTCGACTTTGGCTATAAAGCTTGCTGACCGTTACCAGACGGAATATGTTCCTGAAGTGGCAAGGGAGTTTATTAATTCGAATGATTTTAAGGTCGATGACATTATTGCAATAGCGTTAGCTCACTTCAACCGGATCGAAGAAAAAACAAAAACGGCAAACAGAATATTAATTTGTGATACAGATGTCATTACTACGCAAATCTATTGCCGGCATTACCTGAATGTAGTGCCAGATATCCTTTACGAACTTGAAAAGAAAGTAAATTATAGCAGGTATTTTTTATTGGATATCGATGTGCCGTGGGTCGAAGATGGTTTACGTGATCTTGGCCACCGCAGGGAATTTATGATGAACACATTCAGAGATGAGCTGATTCAACGTCGGATTGCTTTCGTACCCGTTCAGGGTGACTATGCCCAACGGGAACAGATCATTTCCGGCGAGATTGCCCGGATGTTGTTATGATCGTATGACGAGTCTGTCAAGCTTAGTCTGCAGTAATTTTTTTTCGGTGTTGGACATTGTCAGCGTAACAGCCTTGTCGTAATTGAGACGCGCGTTTTCTTCCTCACCAAGTTCTGAATAAAAGTCACCAATTGCGGCATAGTAAAGGTAGTGACCTTCCAACCCTGTGATCTCACGGAGTGCGTTAAGCCCCGCAAGAGGGGAATGCCCGTAGCCGATGGCAATCGCTCGGTTGAGTTCAACGATTGGACCAGGTTTTACGCGAAGCAAGAAAGTGTATAGCTCGATAATATTATTCCATTTGGTTTCTCGGAATGAAGGTGATGCGGAATGACAACCAGCAATAGCTGCTTCAATGTGATATTCGCTGAATTCCTGACCTTCCGCAGATTGCTCCAGGTATAATTTTCCTTTCTCAATCAGAGGCTGGCTCCATTTTGTCCGATCCTGATCCTGCAGAAGAATAACCGTTCCATCTTCCGACAGTCTCGCTTCTTCACGAGAGGCTTGAAAGCACATTAACGCCAGTAATGCCCTGGCCCTTGCTGTTGTCGTCAGCGGATTATTAACAATGAGGTGACACAACCTCATGGCCTCTTCACATAATTCGTGACGGATCAATCGATCAGGATGAGATGAGTTGTACCCTTCGCTGAACAGTAAGTAAAGCGTATGAAGGACCGCATCCATTCTTCCAGGCATTGCGGCCGGCACAGGTGCCTCCAGACTGATCTTTTCTTCCCTGATCTTTTCGCGCGCCCGGTATAAGCGCTTGACTATAGTTTCCTCATTTGTAATAAAACTATTGGCAATTTCCGCGACACTTAATCCGCAAAGCGTCTTTAGCGTCAAGGCGATCTGTGATTCATATGGAATTGACGGATGGCAACAAGCGAAGATCATTCGAAGCTGGCTGTCTTCGATCTCATTGTCGAGAAAGAAACTACTAACGGTCGGCGATAGTGTCCATTCCGACCTTAAGGCATAACCAATTTCTGAATGATGTTGCTCGTGAATGTGTTGCGTTCGAATGGCATCAATGGCCTTTCGTTTCGCCACCGTGTAAAGCCATGCCGCAGGGTTTTCCGGAATGCCTTTGAATTTCCATGTGGTCATTGCTTTTAGCAACGTATCCTGCACAATGTCTTCTGCGAGATCAAGGGATTGAAATCCTAACAAGCGGGTCAACACGGATGCCATCTTTCCCGCCTCATGACGAAATAGATGACCGATCAGCTGGTTTACCTGTTGTTCGAGCATTCATAAAATTAGCGATTTTCTCTTGGTAAAAAGATCCACTACCACAATGACTATGAACGCTTAATTGGTTGCCGAGTCAAACGAACTCCCCTGCATATCGCTGTGAAAGTTAAACGATAGCGATAGATGCAGGAGGATATTCGATTGAGCATCATTGGCTGAAGTTTTTACATATCAAACTTCATTACTTCGCGGACTTCCACAACTCCACCGAGATCGTAGTCAGGACAATCCTTGGCTATTAGAACAGCCTCATCAAGATTCTTTGCGTTAAGGACGAAAATAGCCACCAACTATTTCCTTGCTTTCGGCAAATGGTCCATCCGTTACAGCCTTCTTCGGGCCCTTGACGGTTTTTCCGCCTGGTAACAGGGCTTCCCCAGCGACGTAACGCTGTTCTTTCCTCAATTTTTCAACCCAGGCAAACCATTTGCCCATATGGGCTTGTTGAGCTTCGGGTGAAAGATGGCTGGGATCGCCACCGAAAAATATTAGCATGTACTTTTCCATTGTGTTAAGGATTTTGGTTGAACATAATTTACACTACGACGAACCAATGTCCGAGGGATGGACAGTTGTTGGGAATTTTTTTGAAAGAATTTTGAAAAAAAATCCCTCCCGCAACGTTCGGGAGGGATTAAAGGAAGTTTTAAATCGAGCTGTATCTATGCCTTGCCAGCGCGGTAACCGCGAACTGCGAAATAGAGGATGAAGAGATAACATGGCACCATCATTATGTACGCATTCTGCAGTCCCCAGGGGAGAGCCAGTTTACCATAAATGAGTGGTAGAATCGCGCCGCCTGAGATGGCTGTAACCAATAATGCAGAACCCGTCTTCGTAAATTTTCCAAGACCGTCAATTCCCAGCGGAAAGATCGCGGGCCACATGAGTGAGTTTGCAAGCCCTAACAAAGCGATGAAACCAACTGAGACATAACCCGATGTTACTACGGCAAGTATTGTAAATATCACTCCAAGAATGGCGCACCATTTCAAGGCATTTTGTTGTGAAATGTATTTTGGAATGGTGAAAATTCCGACAATATATCCCACGAGCATGAAAGCAAGAGTGCCTTGCGTAAAGTATCGCGCAACCGACAGTTCTATTCCCAACGATTTTCCGTAACTGATAATAGTATCGCCTGCCATCACCTCAACACCTACGTACAGAAATATAGCGATTACACCTAACATCAGATGGGGAAACTGAAATGCACTTGTTTTACCAGCGCTAACGGAAGAACCACCTGTAACCTCACCTCCCTCGTCCTTGAGATCCGGCAGGCCTGAAAATAGAATAGCAATAGCAAGAACAATAAGAATAGCGGCCATAATTGCATAGGGCATGATCACTCGTGATGCAAGCTCATCAAGTTGTGCGTTCTTGGCTACTTCGTCCATTGATTTCAGACTTTGAATAAGGGCATCAGCATCGTTTAAGGCAATCGCTCCGAAAATCAAACCCGCGAGAATGCCGGCAAACTTGTTACAAATACCCATGATACTGATTCGCGTCGCTGCACTTTCAATGGGTCCTATATGGGATATATATGGATTTGACGCCGTCTGCAACAACGCCAGTCCTGTACCTATTATGAAAAGTCCAATAAGGAACAGGTCAAAATTCCTCGACTGCGCTGCTGGTATAAAAAGAAGTGAGCCTGCTGCCATTATAAACAACCCCAGCACCATACCTTTTTTGTATCCAGTTGCCTTAAGTACAAATGAAGATGGGATAGCCATGACGCCGTAAGCGATAAAGAATGCGGTAACGACCAGGAAGGATTGTAGATCCGTCTCAAGCTCACAGGCAATCTTAAGGTAAGGGATCAACGTTCCGTTGACCCATGTGAAGAATCCGTAAACAAAAAACAACGCCCCGATTATTATCATCGGAACGAGATACGACCTCTGTGCTGTCGCTGACGTCTGAGCTGTAGTCATGTAATGGTATTAGGATGGTTCAAGTTTGGTTATTTATTTTTCGTACGCAACATCCGCCTTACCTCCACGCAAATTCAATCAAAAGTCTATTTTTGCGCCTGACTTGATGAGTCTGATATTGCTGCACAACCTTGGTTTTTCGTTGGCCTGCCCGCTGAAAATCAGCAGAAAAATAAGAATGTTTGCGCAAACACCAAGTACTTTAAAGACTGAAATAAACTAAAACCCTATGGACGCGCCAAATAAGCCGAAAAAAAAACTCGCATTACTTGTACTCGCTGCCGGAATGGGCAGCCGTTACGGCGGAATTAAACAAATCGATGGTTTCGGTCCCAGCGGCGAAACGATCATGGACTACTCTCTCTTTGACGCGATCCGTGCAGGCTTTACTAAAGTCGTTTTTATCGTTCGCGATGAAATCCTCGAAACCGTAAAGGAAAAGTTCTTACCACGACTCCAGGGCAAAGTAGAAGTGGAATTCGTCGTTCAATCCCTCGACAAACTTGTTCAACCTCAATTTCAAAATGCTGAACGCACAAAACCCTGGGGAACCGGTCACGCTTTGTTGTGCGCCCGTGAAGTAATACATGAGCCATTCGTAGCCATTAACGCGGATGACTTTTATGGACAAGCTTCGTTTAAAGCCATTGCTGATTTTTTCTCTAAGGATACAGAAGGACATCACGCAATGGTTGGGTACACGTTGAAAAATGTCCTGTCAGAACATGGAAGCGTTTCCAGAGGATGTGGCGAACAAGATCAGAATGGATTTCTAACGTCCGTTGTTGAAAGGGTAACGATCGTGAAGGAAAATGGAAAGATAGTCTCCAAAGAAAAGGAGGGCGACAGAACGATGAGTCCAGATACTCCGACATCTATGAACTTCTGGGGTTTTCAACCCAACATATTCGATTTCTCTATGAAGCTTTTTGAAAACTTCCTCAAGAACAATCAGGGTAATCTTAAGTCTGAGTTCTACATTCCAATAATTGTGAATGAGTTGATCAGAGAAGGTAAAGGCAAAGTGAAAATTCTAACTGGAAGCAATATCTGGTTTGGTGTTACTTACAAAGAAGATAAAGAGGAAGTTTCCCGCCGGATCAAAGAGTTGGTTGACGCAGGCCAATACCCGGCCAAACTCTGGCAGTCAGAGAAAAAGTTCTTCAGGACGATCTGGATGTTATCGCAAAGCCCAAAGTTTCGGAACTAAGTCCAGAATATAAGGCTCAACAGCAGAAGCGTGGTCGCCTGTCAGTGTGATGAACGTCAGACTACTGGTAGATGTACCGTTAGCAACTAATTTGTCATACGTATCTACAGAATTCTGATAGGGAACTGTTACATCCGACTCGCCGTGATACATGTACATTTTCGCGACTGGCGTCCAATCCGTAAGAGTGTTTTCCACGAAAGCATTTTTGAGATATGAATATTCAGGGTCGGAATTCAGATTTTCATACAAGCTCATCCTGGAGGAGGTCTGATAAAGTTGTTGTGAGCTGCGAATTGATTTCCGAAATACTTTTTGATCCATCGAATAAATTGGGAATCCTGTCCGCGTAAGGCTGTTTGAAAAAATCAGTGAGTACTTCGGGGAAATCGAATGTCAGCTGGTACGCCCTTATAGTATAAGCGATGTAGCAGGGGTCGTCGTACGTATCCATACTGACGAGGTAGTTCTCCATTCCCACGACGTCATACGCACCCGCAGCAGGAAATGATGCTATCAATTCGAAGCCATCAATGCCGCCCTGTTCTTCAATTGCTTTGTGCGTAGCCATCGTGACATAACCTCCCTCCGAGTAACCGGCAAGGAAAAGTTTTTTGTTGAACTGAATATCTTTTTCAGCTGAAAGTTCTTTGGCTGCTATAAGCATATCGATCACCGCTGATGCTGAATATTCTTCGACATAATAGGGGTGAAGGATAGATGACGAGCTTCCAAATCCGATGTAATCCGGAATAACCGTGATAAAACCGGAGGAAGAAAGCGCTGCGTATAATAATGCATCGGGATCCGTTTCAGATAAATTGGACGGTGCATCATCGTGATGGGTTATCGTTCCATGATGAAAGCTTATCATGCCGACTTCAATATTTGTTTTCGGAAGTACAACCAGGCCGGAAGCAGATATCTCGTTATCCTGAAATGTTGTCTTATAGACCACTTTATACACTTCGGCGTCATATTTAATCTCATCGAGATCAATATCAAGCCCGGCAAATTGGGCGAAAAATTTTAGTTGTGATGCAGAAGCGCTGTATAGGAGAGTGGCCTCCACCAATTTTTCATTCGTCCGGAGGCGCTGGAGCCGGCTGGGGAGTTATCATCACACGAAGAAGAGAACAATATAACCGACATGGCAGCCAATGACCGCACACGCGATGCGACCCATTCTACTATTTCATAATATCTCATCATACCAATTCTGATCTACCAAATTATGTTGATACCATAACTAATTGCACCCCGATAAGTTCGAATTTATCGCACAAATTTTGTTTTTTGTTTTATGGCCCTTTGCATTTCGCTAACTTTCTTCACAAAAATAATCATGAAGCGCTCCAATTTTTTATTTATTGCCTTTGTCTTTACGGCTTGCAGTACCGTTGGTCTTAAAGCTCAGAACACCAATATAAATCTTGTAGGCGCCTGGCAGCGAGGTCCCGAGGAGAACCGCATCATTTGGATAAACTCCGAGAAACATTTTGCAGCTGTGGTCTATAACGTGAAGGAAAACAAATTCCTGGGAACATGTGGAGGTACCTGGAAAGTTGAGGGGAACACATTTGTGGAAGTTCATGAGTTCAACACCATGAAAGCCGAGCTCATCGGTAAGGAACTAAGGAATAATATAGAAATCAGGGATGGCAAACTCATCTTTAAGATGAAGGAAGGTGATGAAGCATGGACAAGAATTGATGACGGAGGCCCGGGCAAACTTGCGGGCGCATGGGTTATCACGGGTCGCGTTAATGACGGTCAGGTAAGAAAGATGACGCCGGGGGCACGCAAGACGATGAAGATTCTTTCAGGCACAAGGTTTCAATGGATCGCTTACAATTCAGAAACAAAGGAGTTCTTTGGAACGGGAGCGGGCACACTATACAACAGAGAACGGAAAATATGTTGAAACTATTGACGTTTTCTCACGCGACAACAGCAGAGCGGGAATGAAATTGGAGTTCAATTTTTCGATCGAGGACGGCGACTGGCATCATAACGGTCTCAGCAGCAAAGGTGAGCCGGTGAATGAGATCTGGACGAAGAGAGAAAAGCTGGGAATCTAAAGGCGAATGGAACGGATCCGTTACATTCGCAATCTCCGATGTTAAAACAACGTCACACAGAACTTATCAAATCGAAAGCGCTGGATTTGGGTTTTTCATTTTGCGGGATTTCAAAAGCTGAATTTTTGAAGGATGAAGCTCCGCAGCTTGAAGAATGGCTCAGGAGAAACTATCAAGGCAAGATGAGCTATCTCGAAAATCATTTCGAGAAGAGACTCGATCCACGACTGCTTGTTCCAGGTGCAAAATCAATCATTAGCCTGATTTATAACTATTTTCCTAAAAGCGATCTGGGACGCACTCATGAATTGAAAGTTTCGAAGTACGCTTACGGCGAGGATTACCATACCGTTGTCAAGGAAAAGTTGAACGCCTTGATCCAGAGTATCCGCGACGATATTGGTGATGTGGGAGGAAGAGCATTTGTAGATTCTGCTCCCGTTATGGAAAGGGCGTGGGCAAAGAGGAGCGGTATTGGATGGATTGGAAAAAACAGTCTGCTACTGAATCGGGAAATGGGCAGTTTCTTCTTCCTCGCGGAATTGATTCTTGACCTTGAGTTGGAGTATGATAACGCAATCAAAGACTATTGCGGATCGTGTACAGCGTGTATGGATGCATGCCCCACCGATGCAATCGCCGAGCCTTATGTGGTCGATGGTAGCAAGTGTATCTCTTACTTCACCATCGAACTCAAAGACGAAATTCCTGCAGAGGTCAAAGGAAAATTTAGCAACTGGATCTTTGGCTGCGATATCTGCCAGGACGTCTGTCCCTGGAATAGTTTTTCAAAGCCACATAACGAAGAGCGATTTCAACCGTCTCCGGAATTTCAAGGAATGACGAAGCAACAATGGATCGAGATCACCGAAGAAGTATTTAAAGAAGTATTCAGAAACATCCGCCTTGCAGCGAACGAAGTTTTCAGGACTCAAGAGGAATGTTTCATTTGTAATTGACGACGATCCCACGCCATACAAACATAGACGAACGACACCATAAAAAAAAAGAAAGCCCTCGACATTGAGGGCTCTTTAGTTTTTTTAGAATCTTCTCTCTAAGCAACCACGAAGCAACGGTTTAGTATTTCTTCATGTTCATTCCCAAACCTGGTGTAGCACCACTGTTTGAGTTCGTTTACTTCTTCACCTATTAATAATTTGAGGGCCTTGCGCAGCTCTTTTTCGAACAAAAGCGCGCTAAAGCTCACTTTCGTGAGCACTGTTTTTACATAGTTCAGCATGGCAAAAATCTGAATGAGTTCAAAAAATTTAGTTTCCTAACAAGTGTTAAGTTAAAGAATTGGATAAAAAACTAAAAGAACATTTTAAATTTTGTTTGTTCTCCCGAAAGGTAGGGTACTTTTTGAATCCAATCGCTATTAATTGGCCATGTATTCAACAAATACTGCATTTTTCGGACGGTTTTGGCGTTTAACATTTAAATGTAACGTTTAGCTTGCGGGTAGATTTTATATGAAGTTAACTTTTTTTATAAAACTTGTTATTCTTCCTTTTCTCAACCGTTTTTACGGCCCAAACCCTTTCGGCTCAAAGCATAGAGATCACTCTGGGACCGGATGAAGTGGGGGAAAACCAGGCGTGGACCATAACGGTAACGGTTCAAAACGACCGCCTGAAGAGTTATGACAACTTCCCAGACATCCCTGGATTCCGCAAGCGCGGTCAGTCAACCCAGTCGACGACAAATATCGTCAACGGACAGATGTCGTCATCGCAAAGCGTCATCATGACTTATCTCGCCGGAACGGCAAGGGACCTACACAATTCCCTCGTTCACCATGAAGGTTAATGATAAACCCATTAACGTTCAGGGTAAGAAAGTCAAAGTCGGCCAGCCGGTGCAACAACAGCAAAAAGATCCATTCAAGAATTTCTTTGATCGATCTACGGATGACTATTTTGATCGTGGGGAGACAGAATTTGTGGATGTGGCGGAAGACGCATTTCTGGCGCTCACAACAAGCAAGGACGAGGTTTATGTAGGGGAAGGCTTTAATACTACGCTTTCATTCTTCGTCTCGCAAGACAATCGCGCGCCACTTCAGTTTTATGAGTTGGGCAAGCAGCTTGCTGATATCCTGAAGAAGGTCAAACCTGTCACTTGTTGGGAAGAAAACTTCAACATTGAAAACATTGAGGGAGAAAGTGTGCGAATCAACGGCAAGGACTATACTCAATACAAAGTCTACCAGGCAACCTATTTCCCTCTGAACACTGAGCCTATCAAGTTTCCAAGTATAGGACTTGAAATGATTAAGTATAAAGTCGCGAAGAATCCTTCATTCTTTGGACAGAATCGAAAAGAAGACTTTAAAAAGTTTTTCACCAAGCCCAAAACAGTCAGAGTAAAGGAATTACCACCTCATCCAATGAAAGACGCCGTCGCAGTCGGTGATTACAGGCTCGACGAACGCATTCGAAGCACTGACCTTCAAACGGGTCAAAGTGCCGGATATAACTTCAATGTTTTTGGAGAGGGAAATGTTTCCGCGATCGAAAGGCCACCTGTGAAGAGTGATGAAATGTTTGAATTTTATGAGCCAAACGTTCGCCAGGATATAACAAGACAAAACAACAGAGTGACGGGAACAAAATCGTTCGCCTATTTTATGATTCCAAAAGAACCCGGCAAGTATAAGCTCGCAGATTATTTTCAATGGGTATTCTTCAATCCGAGGACCAGCAAATATGATACGCTGAGATCCCAGCTCACTCTTTATGTTACAGGTGAAAGCAAAAAGAACGAAGCTATACTCTCCAATGACCTCGGCAACTTTTACGATAAAATTGGAGCAACGGATAATACCTTGCAGGTCAATTGAAGATCGACGATGGCAGAAATGGGCTTTCAACGGATTTATTTTCGTGGTGTTAGGAGCTTCTGTTTATCTCGTGTTCAAAAAATAATCCTTAACATTGTGCGTCCCGATAACCCCGATAAGTATCGGGGCGGGAGCAAATGCTAGAGAATAAGGATGAGCAATTCTTACGGAACACTTTTTAGAATTACTACTTTCGGTGAGTCTCACGGTCCAGCTATTGGCGTTATTATCGATGGTTGTCCTGCCGGTCTTTTAATTGACGATGCATTTATCCAATCGGAGCTGGACAGAAGAAAGCCAGGCCAAAGCAAAATAACTACGCAGCGAAAAGAAGACGATGTGTTTCGAATCCTTTCGGGAACGTTCGAGGGGAAGTCGACCGGTACGCCTATTGCTATTGTGATAGAAAATCAGGACCAACGAAGCAAGGATTACAGCCACATAGCTGAAACTTTTCGGCCCTCTCATGCCGATTTCACCTATGAATCAAAATATGGCGTGCGAGACTACCGCGGTGGCGGAAGAAGTTCTGCGAGAGAGACTGCTGCCAGAGTCGCTGCGGGCGCAATCGCGAAGTTACTTTTAGCGACGGAAGGAGTTCAGATAAATGCATTTGTCTCCCAGGTTGGAGAAATCGAAGCACCACACTACGCCAATCTGGACCTTGGAAAGACAGAGGATAATATTGTACGATGTCCCGACGCGGCGACCGCTGAAAAAATGATTGCCCTTATCGATAAGGTTCGTTTGGATCGGGATACAGTAGGAGGAATTGTCACTTGTGTTGTTAAGAATACACCCGTGGGATTGGGAGAGCCTGTGTTTGACAAACTTCATGCAGAGCTAGGCAAAGCAATGCTTAGCATTAATGCTGTTAAAGGTTTTGAATACGGCAGTGGTTTTGAAGGTATCAAAATGCGCGGATCACAACACAACGACGAATTCTTCAACGATGGTGGGAAGATCAGAACGAAAACCAATCATTCGGGAGGTATACAGGGTGGTATTTCAAACGGTGAGGATATCTATTTCAACGTCGCATTCAAACCTGTGGCAACCATAATGCAGGACCAAGCTACTGTTGATAAACATGGCAATGAAACAAATGTAAGTGGAAAAGGAAGGCATGATCCGTGTGTAGTTCCGCGTGCTGTTCCTATCGTTGAAGCTATGGCCGCTCTGGTCCTCGCAGATTTTTATTTGCGCTATAAGATTTCAAAGTTGTCATAACAGTCGCCGTAAGAATCAAAACGCTTCTGCAATATCGAGGTAAAAGCCATTCTGACCTTTCTTACCGAAACCTTGGTCGACACGGACGTTGAGACGATCCTTGCGATTCATCATTATTCTTAGGCCTAAGCCGAAATTAGGCTTAATAGAATGATCAAAAAATGTATACCACTTTTCAGGAGTCAACGCGGCGCCTACCCAAGCCGTGAGTCCTAGTCTCCACCAGATGTGGGTTCTCAATTCTGCCTGCAAGGCATAAAGATTATTATAACGATAAAACCCAGTGTAATAACCTCGCATAGTATTTGATCCCCCGATATCTGCCATATCCTTGAATGGGACATTGCCATTATTCACGTTCGCCACGAATTGAAATGCAAGGGCGTCGATGTCGCTGGTAAGTTTTATCGGGAAATATTTTCTCGCATCCAGCTTAAAAGAACGGAATCCATAACTATTGTCCATTCCACGACGGATAGAGGTAGTACAAAATTTCGAGGTAAAAACCTTTGCGCGGATACACATAGTTGTCACGTGTTTCAATTGTGAGCGCGGGGGCGAACCCTTGCAGCCAGTAACCCTCATATCCCGGTGGTTTGTCTTCCAAAAAATGCCCACTAGGGCCACCGTTAATGTCTCCGACATCGCTGAACCGGGTAGCAAAACCTGCAAAAAGATTGCGTTTAACTTGCCAGTAAAATCTAAGGTCAGCGGAAATCCTGTTGTATTCGATGGTATCTTTTTTCGACTCAGGGTCCTCGGTTTCTATGCCGTAATAGTACTCCGGGAAATAAGTGTAATTGAATTTGCCATGAAAAATGAATTTGTTAGCTGGAGCATAAATGCGGGTTGATAGTCCTAATTCATATTGATCGTTGATCGTGTAAAGGAAATAAGTCTGGGCATATGAGCTCTTCGTTATCGTATCTGGCACTTTGGTGGTTTCAAAATTCGCTGCCACGAGCGCACCAAAACCCCAACGTGTTTCTGGCGAATAATAGATAACGGGCAAGGGAGTTAAACGAAGACGCTTCGGACTTTTGATGGAATCCTGGAGCTGTCCATAAGAGAAGTAGGGGGCTGCTGCTATCAGACAGAAAAGAAACTTATTCATTTTTAATAAACAGCACAATATAAGGCAGGACGAGCAGCCTTTGATGTCATGGCTACCTGATTCAGGATTTGTTATAACATTTGAAAGAATTGTGACAGACAATATTTAGTCAAAATCCACGTCCCCAGACGGGTTCAACGTATTCTCCTTCCCATTTTGCTATTACAATCGTGGCAAGACAATTTCCGATAACATTTACAGACGTTCTGGCCATATCCATTAATTCATCGATGCCGAGAATGGCCATGATCGGCCAGAGCGGCAACCCAAATGATGCGGCAGTAGCTAACAGAATCACGAGTGTGGCCCTGGGGACGCCAGCAACGCCTTTACTTGTTAGCATCAACGTGAATACCATTAACGCCTGCTGTCCTATGCTTAGGTCTATTCCTGCGGCCTGCGCAACAAAAACGGATGCAAGTGACAGGTACAAAGTGCTGCCATCCAAATTAAATGTATAACCGGTAGGCAGTACGAATGAAACGATCTTTCGTGGAACGCCCACCTTCTCCATGTTTTCCAATGCTTTGGGCAAAGCTGATTCGGAGCTGGTTGTGGCAAACGCAATTGAAACTGGTTCTGAAATAGCCTTGATGAATTTTTTTATCGGCACGCCAACGAATAACGCTATCGGCAACAGGACTCCAAATAGAAAGACAAGGAGTGCTCCGTATAATGTAAAGAGCAGTTTTAGGAGCGACATGAGAATATCTATACCCAAATGGCCAACAGTAACAGCAATAGCAGCACCGACACCGAATGGGGCAAAATGCATGATGATATTGGTGAACTTAAACATCGTTTCAGCAAGACTCTCGGTAAACTCCAGCACAGGCTTTTTCTTTTGCTCCGATAGCAAGCGCCAGCGCAATGCCAAATATCACGCTGAATACAACGATGGGTAAAACATCGCCGTGATAGATCGACTTGACAAAATTCTCCGGGAATATATGCAATACCACCTCTTCCCAAGTCTGGGCTTTTGCTTCAGGTAATTCCTGTTTAAATCCCTGCGGTAATACAATCCCTTCTCCGGCTTTTGTCAGGTTAATCGCGATGATACCAATTACTAAAGCCAATGTGGTAACGACCTCGAAGTAAAGGATGGATTTCCATCCCATTCGGCCCACTTGCTTGAGATTTGAATGACCAGCGATTCCCACTACGAGGGTGGCGAAAAGAATGGGAGCTATGATTGTCTTGATGAGGCGAAGAAAGATCTTACTTAATACCGAAAGGTTCTGAGCAAAGACAGGAAAATTAAGTCCGATTTCAGTTCCTATGATCATGCTTACCAGGATCCAGGTAGTGAGGGATCTCTTATTCACAGCAAACAGAATGACGAAAAGCCACGTGATCCATCGACTCGCCACAAGTAAGATAGTTGGCAACGATAGCCCTAAGTAATAATTGATCAGGTGGAGGATCGCTGTGATCGTCAGTAAAACTAAAATGACCTGAATAACTCTTTTTTGATTCAATTTTCTGTGGTTTAAAGATTCAGAACCCGTCCTGCTTAAGCCGGCAATATAGAAAAAGTTGGTATTGAGAATTGTAGAAGATTGTCGCTTTTTCGTTTTCAGAATTAAGCGGGCGAACTTAAATTCAGTAATTTTGTTGCCATAATTAAATAGAATACTATGTTACAGGCAGTTCCTAAGAATATCCATATTTATCTGGAGTCAAATCCCAATCCTAATTCATTGAAATTTGTTGTAAACGAGATGTTGGTACCAGAGGGCATGAGCTTTGATTTTCCAGATGCGGAAAGCGCTTCGCTTTCACCGCTTGCGCTGGAGCTCTTCACGTATCCATTCGTTGATCGCGTTTTTTTTGCGAGCAATTTTGTAACCGTTACAAAGAAAAATGATGTTGAATGGCTTGAAGTTCAGAATACCATTAAAAGCCATATCAAGAAGTTTCTCGAAGACGGTCGATTTATTATCGAAATGAGTGACAACACAACAGCCCCTGTTGAAGAAGAGACTGAAACGATAAAAAAGATCAAAACAATCCTGGAGGAATATATAAGGCCAGCGGTTGAGCAGGATGGCGGCGCAATTACCTATCACTCCTTCAACAATGGCGTGGTCAAAGTGAAGTTACAGGGTTCCTGCAGTGGTTGTCCTTCTTCGATGGTAACGTTAAAAGCCGGCATCGAGAATCTTTTCACCCGTATGATGCCAGGTGAAGTACAGGCAGTAGAGGCGCTGTAACCTTTGTGATGATTTTAAAATAACCCGGGCCCTCCGGGTTTTTTTTTTTGGCGGGGTTTTTGGCGGGGTTTTTGGCAGGGAAGCTATATTAGTTGGCAGTTCAAAATGTTCAGAACCTTTTTTCCGTTACTTTTCATTTTGTGCGGAATCGCACTACAGCCTGCTTTTGGCCAAGATGTCACCAAGACCGATACCAGCAAGAATATTGTCAATACCGTAATAGACAGTAAAGCATCACAGGAGTTGCAAAAAGCCATAACCCGCAAACCACCTGTTCAGGAAGTACTTAATATCAAGAGTGAAGAGGCATTCTTGCCATATGACGGAAAAGTGATCCGAAACATTATCGTTAATCACGTCGGATTTGAAAAAAGCATAACGGATACAACGGCTAACATCAAATCCAGAATGGCGAGAATTGGCAATGCTTTGCACGTCAATTCAAAGGAGTGGGTTATAAGAGATCATATTTTCTTTCAGGAAAAGAAACCATTGAATCCTTACAAGCTTGCGGACAATGAGAGGTTCTTGCGTGATCTTGATTTTATACTCGATGCGAGGATATTTATTATGCCGTTGTCAAGCACTGAAGATTCGGTAGATGTTTTGATTTTAACTCGTGATGTATTTAGCATTGGAGGAACTATAAGCCCGAGGGGATCAGATGGCTTTAGATTCAGGGTCTATGATGTCAACGTACTTGGTATGGGCCAACGGATGCAGTATAACGGCTATTACGATCCTGATCGCATCACCTGATTACACTCAAGAGTTTTATTACAGAAAAAGTAGCGTCTTTGGCAGCTTAGTCAATTTGACATTGGGTTATACGCAATTAAACACAGGAAGCAGCTACGGCGATCAGGAGGAGCAGGCGTACTATGTCAGACTAGACAAACCGTTGGTTTCGCCTTACCAGCGAATGGCAGGTGGAATCGAGATAAGCAAAAACTGGTCCCGGAACTATTACAGCGAGCCTGATTCAATCTTTAGAGATTACAGGTACTCCATAAAGGATGTATGGTTGGGATACAACATAGGGATCAAAGTAGCGGATGAAGATCGCAGCCGTCATTTTATTAGCGCACGCTTTTTTGAGCAGCAATTTACGGTAAGACCTCAACGTATCTATGACCAACTGAATCCGCTATACAACAGCCGCACTAATTTTCTAGGTGCATTTACATTCTTTAAACAGAATTTTTACACAACTCAATATGTCTACGGATTTGGCCGAACGGAGGACATTCCCTATGGACATAACACCTCAATCATCGTTGGGATGGCAACGGTTAATGGGTATACAGAGACCTTACTTCGGAGTCGACTTTGAAAAATCTTTTGTTCACCGGCAAGGCAACTTTTACACATTCGCGATCCGCACGGGTACCTTTCCCTACAACGATCAGCTGCAGGATGCGACGATTCTCCTCGCAGGACGCTTATTTAGCAAGCTCAAGTATCATAAAAGAGTAATGATCCGTCGATCCGTTGACCTGGACTTCACCTACGTCTTTAACCAGAAAACCAATACACTGTTAGACATCAACAACTCGTTTGGTATTGAAGGGTTTAGGGCCGATAGTCTTCTGGGAACAAAACGTTTACATGGAAGGTATGAAATGATCTTTTATACCAATTGGAAAGTATTGGGCTTTAAGATGGCTCCAATCATTTTAACAGACCTGGCATTCATCGCGGAGCAAGGGCAACTGATCTTTTACGACTTTCCCTATCTTGGACTAGGCACAGGAATCCGAACGCGTAATGAAAACCTTGTCTTCGGAACAATCGAGTTGAAGTTTTTCTACTATCCAAGAACTGTTGAAGACATGAGCCACTTCAGAGTGAGCCTCACTAGTAACCTCCGAATTAAGTATAGCGGAAGTTTTGTAAGACCACCTTCCTTCATAGTTTACAACTAAAAACATTATCCATTTTTTCATAGGGAGGTCATTGGATATACTGCTATTCGCGCGAATCTGATTTTATTATATTTGAGTACTATCCAATCACTCCATGAGACAAAAATTCATAATTATCAGCGTCATAACTGTGCTTCTTATTTTAGTGTGGGCGTACTATTGGATCGGCGCCCTATTCGCCTTTTTTCTGGTTGGTCCCTTAATCTATATGGGTGTTGCTGACCTCGTTCAAAGACAGCAATCAATACGACGCAATTTTCCTTTGTTAGGAAGGCTGCGATATGTATTTGAAGACTTCCGTCCAAAAATCCAACAGTACTTTGTTGAGTCTGATACCGATGGATCTCCCATCAACAGGAATGATCGCTCCGTCATTTATCAACGAGCGAAAAAACAAATTGACACAACTCCTTTCGGAACGCAGCTCAACGTTTATGCTGAAGGATACGAGTGGATGAGTCATTCCATTGTGCCGCTGGACTTTCATGCAATTGATCACCATCCACGTGTATTGGTTGGAAATAAGGACTGCAAACAACCCTATAAAGCCAGCATATTGAATATTTCCGCTATGAGCTTTGGCTCTTTGAGCAGCCATGCGGTGGAAGCATTAAATGCAGGCGCAAAGATCGGCGGGTTTGCCCATAATACTGGCGAAGGCGGTTTGAGTCCTTATCACCTAAAGCAGGGCGGCGACATAATCTGGCAGATCGGTACAGGTTACTTTGGTGCACGCGATGAAGAAGGCAGATTTTCTCCCGAAGCGTTTCGAAAAAACGCGACGCGACCGGAAGTAAAGATGATTGAATTGAAGTTGTCTCAGGGTGCGAAACCTGGACACGGAGGTATTCTGCCGGCAAAGAAAAACACGCCTGAAGTCGCAGCAATACGCCTTGTCAAAGCAGGCACAACCGTTTTTTCACCGCCATTCCATAGCTCGTTCTCAACTCCTAAGGAAATGATCGCTTTCCTGAAAAAGATGAGGGACCTCTCAGAGGGCAAGCCAGTCGGATTCAAATTGTGTATAGGACGCAAGAGCGAGTTTATTTCCCTCTGTAAAGCAATGGTGGAGATGGATACATTTCCTGATTTTATTACGGTGGATGGTGGGGAAGGAGGTACCGGAGCAGCACCTCCTGAGTTCTCAAATTTTGTAGGCATGCCTCTGCAAGATGGTCTTGCATTCGTGGACAATATGCTGAAGGGTTTCAACATCCGTCACCACATCAAGATCGGCGCATCAGGCAAAATTCTTACGGGTTTTCAAATACTCCGATCTATTGCATTGGGAGCCGACATGTGTAACAGCGCCAGGGCTATGATGATGGCGTTGGGTTGCATTCAGGCTCTTGAGTGCAACAAGAATACTTGTCCGACGGGGGTAGCAACCCAGGACCCCAATCTTATCAAAGGACTTGTCATCGACGACAAAAAAGTGCGCGTTGCCAACTTTCATAAAAATACTGTAGAAAGTTTCGTCGAGCTCATGGCAGCGTCAGGAATAGACAATCCCAATAAATTGAATCGACATCAGATAAGCCGGCGGGTATTTATGAATGAGGTCCTGACATTTGAGCAAATATATCCGTCAATTCCGGCTGGGTCAATGTTAGGTGATTCAATACCGGAGCGTTACAAGATGTCATTTGCCTCTGCGGCAGCTGATAAATTCTAATACGCTGCAAATGAAAAGAGGCTACCGTTAGTCCGGCAGCCTCCTCCAATTTTTTTAACTTATTAAGCTAGCTTCCGCATGCCTCGCAGGCATCAGGATTATCCAATGAGCAAGCCATATCAGCCCGCTTCTGCTCGTAATCAGAAACCTGCTCATAACGAATCGTTTGTTGTGCTTCATCAGCTGCGGTTGTAAGTATTACTTCTGCTTTAACAGCTTCTGTTGCCAGAGCAACTTCCACTTCCGTCGTTTGCTGGACTGTAGCCTTATCAAGGGTGAACTTGATTGCATCAGCGGCAGCAGTAGAACGCAGATAGTACATGCCGGTTTTCAATCCCTTCTTCCATGCATAAAAGTGCATTGATGTCAGCTTGCCAAAGTTCGGATTCGTAATGTGAATATTCAGACTTTGCGACTGGCAAATATATGCTCCTCTGTCGGCTGACATGTCGATGATTGATTTTTGAGATATCTCCCATACAGTCCTGTAAATATCCTTGATGTTCTGAGGAATTTCAGGAATAGATTGAATTGAGCCGTTTGCGGCGATTAGTTTCTGACGCATGGTCTCACTCCATAGACCCAGGTTCATAAGATCCTTCATCAGATGTTTGTTCGCGATGATGAACTCACCTGACAGCGTTCTGCGGGTATATATGTTGGAGGTATAGGGTTCGAAACATTCGTTGTTACCAAGTATCTGAGACGTTGATGCTGTTGGCATTGGTGCCAGCAATAATGAATTACGCACGCCGTGTTGTTTAACATCGCGTTTCAGGCGCTCCCAATCCCAGCGGCCACTCTTTGGAGTAACTCCCCACATATCAAACTGGAAAATACCTTTTGAAACTGGCGATCCTTTGAATGTCTCGTACGCACCAAGTTGTTTTGACAGCTCCATTGATGCTTCCATTGCACCAAAGTAGATAGTCTCGAAAATGTCTTCATTGAGGTTGCGCGCTTCAGGAGAATCAAAAGGCATTCTCAACAAAATAAAAGCATCAGCGAGGCCTTGCACACCAAGACCAATTGGCCGATGGCGCATATTTGAATTGCGTGCTTCAATCACCGGGTAATAGTTGATATCTATTACCTTGTTCAAATTACGCGTTGCTACTTTGGTGATTTCATAAAGCTTCTGATGATCGAACTTGCCTTCCTCAGTAATAAACTTAGGGAGAGCTATCGATGCGAGATTACATACTGCAACTTCATCAGGAGAAGTGAACTCAATGATCTCTGTGCACAGATTGCTGGACTTGATCGTTCCGAGGTTCTTTTGATTTGATTTTCTATTGGCCGCATCTTTATATAAAATATAAGGCGTACCTGTTTCGATCTGTGATTCAAGAATTTCAAACCACAGGTCTTGTGCTTTTATCTGCTTGCGGAATTTTTCTTCTCTTTCGTATTTCTCATAGAGGCGTTCAAAATCCTCGCCCCATACATCAGCAAGACCTGGTGCTTCATTGGGGCAGAAAAGAGACCACATTTCGTTGTTCTCCACGCGCTTCATGAAAAGATCTGAAATCCATACTGCGAAGAAAAGATCGCGGGCGCGCATTTCTTCCTTGCCGTGGTTTTTCTTCAGATCAAGGAAATCAAAGATATCGGCATGCCATGGTTCAAGATAAATGGCAAAGCTTCCTTTTCTTTTGCCGCCGCCCTGGTCAACGTATCTCGCTGTCATGTCGAAGTTGCGCAGCATAGGAACGATTCCGTTGGACGTTCCTCCTGTCCCTTTGATATAAGATCCTTTCGCACGGACGTTGTGAATGCTAAGACCAATGCCTCCGGCTGATTGAGAGATCTTCGCGCATTGCTTCAGTGTATCGTAAATTCCATCGATGCTGTCATCTTTCATTGTAAGCAAGAAACAAGATGACAATTGAGGTTTTGGAGTACCGGCATTGAACAACGTAGGTGTCGCGTGGGTAAACCATTTTTCGGAAAGCAAGGTATAAGTTTCAATTGCTGCCGGGATATCTTCTCCATGAATTCCAACGGCAACACGCATAAGCAAATGCTGAGGACGCTCGATCACTTTACCGTCTACCTTCATCAGGTAAGAACGTTCCAATGTTTTAAATCCAAAATAATCATATCCAAAGTCGCGATCGTAAATGATCGCCTCATCCAGCTCGGCGGCATGTTCTTTTATCACACGCCATGTTTCTTTAGAGATAAGTGGTGCATTTTCACCGGTCTTTGGATCGACGTAAGTATAAAGTCGTTTCATTGTATTCGAGAACGACTTACTGGTCACCTTGTGTAAGTTAGATACAGCAATACGTGCTGCTAACCGCGCAAAGTCAGGATGTTTGGTTGTCATCGAAGCAGCTATTTCTGCAGCGAGGTTATCCAATTCCTGTGTAGAAACACCATCGTACAGGCCATTGATCACTTTCATGGCCACTTCTACAGGATTGACGAACTTGGAGTCTAAACCATAACAGAGTTTCTCAATTCGCGCCGTGATCTTATCAAACTTTACAGATTCTCTGTGTCCGTCACGTTTTTGTACAAGCATCTTAGATTAAAGGGGTTGTTATGTGGGAGAAAGTTTAAAAAGTGACTTGAAAGTAATTAAAAATCTTCGTTCAGTGAAAACTTCGGTGTAGTTTCTTTTTCAGTACTTTTCATTACACCTGCTTTCTGATATTCAGCTACTCGCTTCTCGAAGAAGTTAGTTTTACCTCTTAGCGAAATCATCTCCATGAAATCGAAAGGATTGGTGGCGTTATAGATTTTTTTACCTATAAGTTCATTCAACAATCTGTCAGCAACAAATTCAATATACTGTCTCATTTGTGCTGCATTCATTCCGATGAGATTCACAGGAAGCGCATCCGTTACAAACTCTTTCTCAATTTCAACCGCGTCGCGGATAATATCGATGACAACTTGTTCAGGTAGCTTGTTAACTACGTGTTTTGTATAAAGGTGGCAGGCAAAGTCACAGTGTAATCCTTCATCGCGTGAGATCAATTCGTTGGAGAATGTCAGACCTGGCATAAGTCCCCGCTTCTTCAACCAGAAAATCGAACAGAATGATCCTGAGAAGAAAATTCCTTCGACAGCAGCAAAGGCAATTAACCTTTCCTGAAACGTTCCATTGTTGATCCAGCGCAGTGCCCAGTCAGCTTTCTTTTTTACACACTCCATGGTCTCGATCGCGTGGAAGAGTATATCCTTTTCCTTTGGATCCTTAACATACGTGTCGATCAAAAGGGAGTATGTCTCTGAGTGAATATTTTCAATGGCGATCTGGAACCCATAGAAGAACTTAGCTTCTGTATACTGAACTTCAGAAATAAAATGTTCTGCGAGATTCTCGTTAACAATGCCATCGCTGGCAGCAAAAAAGGCCAGGACATGAGTAATAAAATGCCTCTCACCATCCTGCATGTTGACCCAGTCTTTAAGATCCTGGCTTAAGTCTATTTCTTCCGCTGTCCAGAAACTTGCTTCGGCCTGTTTATAGTATTTCCAGATTTCATGCTGGCGGATCGGGAAGAGCACAAAACGATCTTTGTTTTCTTTGAGAATAGGCTCCTCATGCATTGTTTGGCTCATATCTTACTGGGGTTTAAGGTTAAAACAAAATATCAGAGGGTGTCAGTTTACCTAACACCCCCTTATTTTCCATCAAAAATCTTGGTTGCTTTAGTTGAAACAGATGGCTATCCGTCCCTGTCAGCGTCAAGTGTACAAATGAAATAGAATGATTCTAATAATCAAAACCTCGTTTTTGGGCCAATTCAAAGGATTGTGGAAAACTTGTTGATGATTTGTGGAAAGATAAGTTGCTGTCAAATAGTGCCTTAATGGCGCATTCTTATGGCTTTCTTTTAGCTAAATATTAAGGCAGTATTTTCTCAAAATTTTTTTTCCACACTTGAAAGCGCCCTTCTCCAAAATATTTGGAATTGGCCTCTCTGATTTTTGGATTCTTTTTCTACCTTTGCAGTCCAATTTTTCAAAAACTATGTACGCAATAGTAGACATTGCCGGCAAGCAGTTCAAAGTGGCTAAAGATCAGTATATCTACGCACCCAAACTGGAAGGCGAACAGGGAGCTGTTATCAGCTTCGACAAAGTTCTCCTGATAGACGACGGAGGCAGTGTAAATATTGGCGCCCCTACTGTTCAAGGAGCAAAAGTATCTGGGAAGATACTCGAGCATGTAAAAGGCAATAAGGTTATTGTCTTCAAGAAGAAAAGAAGGAAAGGTTACGCGGTGAAAAATGGCCACCGTCAACAGTACACAAAAGTCCAGATCGAAAGCATCGGGTAATCCGGTGATTCAAACATTTGCATAACGTTAAAGAATTAAGCCATGGCACATAAAAAAGGTGAAGGTAAAGTAAAGAACGGCCGCGAATCAGAAAGCAAACGACTTGGTATTAAGATTTTCGGAGGGCAGAAAGTTATTGCTGGAAATATTATTGTTCGCCAGCGTGGAACAAAGCATCATCCCAGCAAGAATGTTGGAATGGGCAGGGACCATACCTTATTTGCATTGACAAATGGTGTTGTGGTTTTTAAGAAGAAGAGAGAAGGAAAGTCTTTCGTTTCCGTTGAACCAGTAGCAGAAGCATAAGACACCGTAGTCTGAGTAAGAAATATCTAAATGGAAAGGACACCGACAGGTGTCCTTTTTTTTTGTGGAGAAAGTAGTTTTACGCATGAGCTAATAACGTCCGGGCTCCTTCTTTGCCATCACCAACTATTGTTTATCAAAGGCTTGTCGAGGCGTAAGACGAGTCGCAAAATGGCTGCATTTTGCGCCCTTTTAACTATAATTTTCTTAAGTAAAAAATACTTTTTTTTCAAGGGGCATTCGAAATCCAGCATAACGGTTGGGCCGCAAAATTTAATTTCGGAATCATAGATATAGAGTGTGTGCAGCACACATAAAATTTACCGTAACGGGCCTTTGCCGAAATAAGTTTGGGTTTTATTTCCTGTTGCAACGCTCATCCGCAATAAAGTTTGCCTCCAATTTGGGGGATATTGGGTCAGATCACCCCAAAAAAACCAAGTTCGGTATTTTCTTTTGTCATTTACTCCCCTAAATTGGGTCCTTAATTAAATTTATTAACCTAAACCTAAACCTATGAAGAAGTTTCTACTGACGTGTAGCGCGTTAGCTTTTGTGCTCTGTTCCTGGGCGCAAGAGCGAACCGTGTCAGGGAAAGTCAGCGCCGTTGAAGACGGATCTGCTTTACCTGGTGTAAACGTGGTCGTGAAAGGAACCACAAATGGAACGGTTACCGATTCTGACGGTAACTTTAGCCTGGCTGTATCAGGAGCAAATCAAACTTTAGTTTTCTCGTTCATCGGCTTGCAAACACAAGAAGTTGCAATCGGTGAAAGAACTACAGTTGATGTACAACTATGCACTTGACGTGACTCAACTTACCGAAGTTGTTGTTACCGCTCAGGGTATCGAAAGAGAGCAGAAAGCGCTCGGCTATGCGCAGACAACGATCTCATCTGCAGCACTTTCTAACAAGCCGGAAACAGATGTTGGACGTGCATTGCAAGGAAGAACACCTGGTCTTCAGATCCTGAACTCTTCAGGATTGGCAGGATCCGGATCGAGAATTAACATCCGTGGTAATAGCTCTATTACTGGTGACACCCAGCCACTCTGGGTTGTTAACGGCGTGCCTATCAATACATCGTCAAATGATATAAATAATGATTTCCGCGATGGACAGGTTGCTCCTACACGTTTCTTGGATATCGATCCAAACAACATTGAATCCATTTGCTGTACTTCGTGGTTTAAGTGCCACTACACTCTATGGTTCTCAAGGAAGAAACGGTGTGATCCTGGTAACTACGAAGACAGGCTCGAACAAGCAGGGAAATAAATTCGAAGGATCAGTATCGCAATCTTATTTTGTGACTGAGGCGGTTATTCCAGAATATCAAAATAAGTGGGCTAATGGTTTTGATGGAGCTTACGGAGAATTCTTTAGTAACTGGGGAAGCTTGTTTAACGGTAAACCTACGGGAGTAAGACATCCTTATTATGAGCACGCGGCTCTTTTCCCTGATCATCCCGAATTTAACCAAGCAGCTGGAGATGACGGAGGTTATATTCCAGTAGCCGCGCCTAATAATATTAGTGACTTCTTTAAGAAGGGAGCGTCCTCAACTACTTCGTTGAGTTTAGGTACAAGGACAGAATTTGGTGGAGTGAGTTTCAGCTATAGCCACCTGGATGAAAGTGGTTTCATTGAGCATAATAATGTAACGAGAGATAACTTTTCTTTTGGTGGAAATGCCAAGCTCACAGAGAAACTGACATTCAATGCTACCTTCAATTTTGTGAAAACCGATTTCGAGACACCTCCAACAGGTGCCGGTCAAGGTTCTAACTCAGCAGGAGGTCCATCTGTTTTTGCAAATCTTTTCTATGTTCCCCGCAACATTGATTTGATGAACTGGCCTTGGGAGAATCCTGTCAACCATGCCAGCGTTTACTACCGCAACGGAAATGACGTTCCAAATCCACGTTGGGTATTGAACAATTCACGTCAAACCAATTTGACTAACCGCTTTTATTCGAGCTCAAGCCTCAATTACAAAATCACCGACTGGTTAGATGTAAGCTATCGCCTTGGTTATGACACTTATTCTGAAAAGCAGACTTATTGGATAAACAAGGGTGGAGGATCTGGATTCGACGCTAACTTAACACCAGGTGCGTATCGTTCGTCAACTGGTATTAACACGGTTATGGACCATACGGTTTTAGCTACTATGAACAAAGACCTGAGCGAAGATCTAAACCTTGCTCTTATCGGAGGTTTCAACTATAGAAGTAACGAGTACGCTCAGGAAGGTCTCGAAAGCCTTGGGCAGGTAGTGTACGGACTTATTGAACACAGAAATTTCACCTCTACCCAGGCAAAAGATTTTAGAGGCAGGAATCTAAACTACCAGGAGAATAGCTCAATTGCCGGGGTATACCTTGACGCTAACCTCGGTTACAAGAACATGCTTTACGTGAACTTGTCGGGTAGAAATGACTGGGCCTCTACTCTTCAGCAAGCAAACCGTTCACAGTTTTATCCTGGTGCAAGTGTCGCCTTCCTTCCTACTGCGGCATTTCCAAACTTTGCGTCAAACGTTCTGGATTTCTTGAAACTGCGTGCTGCCTACGGATCGTCGGCTAATTTTGGAACTCCATATAATACAGTTCCCTACTCTGACGCTTAACGCGCAAAACAGGGTTGACAAATTAGGTAACTCAATTACATCACGTTTGTCCCAATTGTTGGCGAATCCCAACTTGACGCCTGAATTGTTGACGGAATTGAATTCGGAGTCGAGAGCGCTCTATTTGAAAACAGAATTAAGCTCAACGTATCATACTACGACAGAAAGGCAGAGGATCAAATTATTGAACGCCCTCTGGATGCATCCACTGGTTTTACATCGACATTTATTAATGCAGGTACTATTACCAATAAAGGTTGGGAAGCATCCCTCACTGTCACTCCTATCAAATCCACCAATTGGACATGGGATATCACCGCTAACTTCACAAGAAACAGGAGCATGGTTGAATCGTTGCCTGAAGGTTCTAAGGAAATTCTCGTAAACGGATATACCAACTTAGGAAATTTTGCAATTGAAGGTCAGCCGTTGAACGTGATCAAAGCATCTTATACTGAAAGGAATGATGATGGTGAATTGATCATTGCAGAGTCCGGTTCATACAAAATCGCCAATGAAATTGGTATCATTGCTGACCCGAACCCGGAATGGTTAGGTTCTGCAATAACTAGCCTTACATGGAAGGGTCTGACTTTCGGAATGCAATGGGACTATGTTCATGGCGGCCAGACGCTGTCTTATAGCGCTGCTACAATGGTCGGACGCGGTGTGGCCAAGGATTTGGAAGACTTTGATCCTACCCTGCCCCTAATTCTTCCTGGTGTCCGCGAAGTGTTTGATGAGAATGGAGCGGTGACTGGCTATACTCCTAATACCATTCCATTGACAACGGCTGGTGTTTTCTTTGGTAATTCAATCATTGGAGAAGGCGCATACGACAGAGGTATCTACGATGCAACCCGCGTTCGGTTTAGAGAGATTTCGCTGGCTTATAATGTCCCAGCATCTTTTGCATCTAAATTGAAACTGAAAGGAATAAATATTTCAGTTGTTGGTAACAACCTCTGGTGGAGGGCTGTCAATGCTCCCCAATATTCTCACGCAGATTTCGACAGAACGGCATATGGAACGAACAATGGAGCTGGATTTGACTATTTGGGAGGTCCTTCCGCCAAGAGATACGGTGTGAATCTTAAACTTACATTCTAAAACTGAAGTGACAATGGAAAAGATATATAAAAAGATAGGGATTATACTGCTTCTGCTAACGGTGTCCTTCTCCTGTGATCTTGACGGAGATCTGGTAAACCCGAATGAAGTGAGTATTGCTGGCGCCGATGTTGACTTGATAATGAACGGCATCCAGCTTGATTTTGCGGACTTTTACAGTTTTGCTTCAGGCAATAGCGTAAATGCAGATGAAACAGCTTTTGGACCTGACCGTTTGATGCGCATGCGTGCTATGTCTACGGGATATAGGTATCAAACAGCTGGTCAGTCGCAGTTTTTTGATAACGTGTGGGAATGGGCTTATTCTAAGGTGTTGATAAACATCGAAACGATGGTGCCGTTGGCTGCGGAGAAAAATCTTACTACGCACGTGGCTGTGGCGAAGATTTTAAAGGCGTATACATACATTACGTTGGTTGACTTGTTTGGTGATGTACCCTTTGCAAGTGCGTTAAGTGGCGGCACCGGAGATTTTAACCCTGTTGCTGATGGAGGAGAAAGTATTTACACAGCTGCGATAGCGACATTGGCAGAAGCGAAGGCTGAATTAGCTAAGACGGGTGCCGATGTTGGAACGGCTTTAGCTCGTGATGTTTATTACGGCGGGGATAGAGTAAAATGGAACGCGTTGGCGAACACAATCGAGCTTAAAGCTTGGCTGAACTTATCCATGATTTCTTCGCGGGCGGCAGAAGCGAATGCTGCAATAGCGTCGCTTTTAACAGCTGACCTGGTTGACACAGAAGAAGAAAATTTTGTATACAAATATGGTACTGCTACCGTTCCCGTTTCTCGTCACCCAACATACAGGCAGTATTACGGACCTAGCGAGGGTTCAGCTGCCGGATATATTTGTAATTCATTCTTAAACGAATTATTTAAAGGTAAGCCTGACGCCAATGATCCAACCAATTCGACGAAGTTTACAGAGGACCCTCGTTGGAGATTCTATTTCTTCCGTCAGGTTGGTAGCATTGCTAAAGCGAATTCGATAGATCCGAAAGCTGTAGGTTGTACCGAAGGTGCGATACCCAACCATTATGCAGCTGGAAACTACGAGTTTTGCACTTTTGATCCAGGTTTTTATGGCCGTGACCATGGTGATGCCTCTGGTACGCCTCCTGATGGCCCCGTGTTAACCTGTGCAGGATCTTACCCTGCGGGAGGGTTGACGGATGTTACTGCAGTAGCTGCTGAACAGTTTGCTAAACAAACTAAGCAGGGTCAAGGTGGCGATGGCGCTGGAATTGAGCCGATCTTTATGTCTTTCTTTACGGATTACATGAAGGCTGAATACCTTGTGCGCACAGGTGATGAGGCGGGTGCAAAAACAGCTTTGGTTTCCGCAATAAATAAATCAATCACTCAGGTGAAGAACTTCGCTGAAAGCATTAAGCAACCTGTGGCACCGGCATCACTATTGCCCTCAACGGCAAAGTACCTCGCTGCTATTGATTACTTGTGGGCAAATTCTACCAATAAGATTGAAGTGGTCGGAAGAGAATTCTATGTGGCTTGCTGGGGCAACGGAATAGAAGCGTATAACTGCTACAGAAGAACGGGCGCACCTACTAACATGCAACCGACGCTGCAAGTAAATCCTGGACCATTTTATCGGTCATTGGTTTATCCAGCTATATATGTGAACCTTAACAGTTCGGCGACGCAAAAGGATTTTGATGCGACCAATAAAGTTTTTTGGGATACCAATCCAGCCATACTTAATTAATTATGACTATGAAAAAATTATTATATAGTTTACTTTTTATGGCATCGGCCGCGGTTGTTTTCTCGTGCGAAGATGAGGAATTGGATCCGATGCAACTTGCCAAGATTAAGAAGGGAACAATCTTGGCCTTGCGTGGAACGCAGTTGAATAATATCTATTTTGATGGTATCCCAGGTGCAGAGTTTTTCCCACGCATCATGGATGGAACGGAAAAATTTGAATTTGATGCCGAGTTTCTGTCTGAAGACGTCAGCACCTTGGAGAGTTTTGATATTTACGTTATCAAGAAAGTTGGGAGCGGTACGGAACGAGTTCTTATTAAAAATGTTCCAGGAAGTGAATTCAAACAAACGGATGACTATCTCAGGCCCTGGGTTTCGGTGTCAATGAATCTGACCGATATCCTTGATGCCTTAGGCCTGGATTTTGATGATCCGGCAACTGTCAATACTCTCTTAACGACCTACAAATTCGGTATTAACATCGAAAGCGATCTGAATTTGACGGATGGCTCTATCATCCCTGCTGCGGAAATAGTAGCCGCCGGGTTGTTTCAAAGCGATCAGTTTTATCCTGCCCAGATTTTAACGTACACAGTTACCGATTACTGCCCATATGACAATTCTACCTGGGGTGGCAATTGGATAGGCACGGAGACGCCTGGCTCAGTTGACGTTGGTAAGCTTACTCAGGATTCCGTTGACCCTAATAAGTACATTTTTAACAACTGGTGGGGCGATGGTGTAGATGCTTACTTTATTTTTTCTCCATCAACGGTTCCTAGTGATCAAATCGTTACTGTTCCTAAGCAAACCACCAGCGAAGGTGGTGAGGCTTCCGGCGTAGGGACATACAATCAGTGCTTGGATAATTTTACCATTAACGCAACGTATAAGCTTGGTGCTGGAACCTACGAGTTTATATATAGCTTCAAAAGGCCGTAGTTTCATTTAGATTTTCTGAGAACCCCTTTAAGTCTCTGCACTTAAAGGGGTTCTTTTTTTTTGTACTTTTTTAGCCAAATGTTTTTGTCAGACCTGGCAGCAATTTTTTGAAAGATCAATGATCTGTACCCATATTTACACCATGCAATTACAGAGCGATCTTCTCTTACGAACAGCCAGGTCCGAACCAACAGATAGAACTCCTGTCTGGCTTATGCGGCAGGCCGGGCGAATGCTTGCCTGAATACAGGAAAGTCAGAGCACTTGCAAAGGACTTTAAAACGCTTGTCAAAACTCCAGAACTCGCAACGGAAGTTACTATACAGCCAGTTGATATTCTTGGCGTTGACGCCGCGATAATATTCTCCGACATCCTGGTTATCCCCGAAGCGATGGGACTTAACTATGAAATGGAAGAGAACAAAGGGCCTTCATTTGCGAAAACTATTTCATCCCCGAAGGATCTCTCTCAACTTCACATTGCTGAGGAAGGCGAATTACAATACGTTTTAGATGCTATATCACTTACCAAAAAAGAACTCAATGGTAGAGTGCCATTGATTGGCTTCGCAGGCGCACCCTGGACGATCTTTTCCTATATGGTTGAAGGCAAAGGAAGCAAGACATTCAGCCGCGCAAAAAAAATGCTTTACACCGAGCCTGAATTATCTCATAAGCTCTTGAAGATGATTACGGAGAGCACTATAAATTATCTCAAAGGGCAAATAAAAGCGGGTGCAGACATCATACAGATCTTTGATTCATGGGCAGGAATTCTCGCACCGGATCAATACAGTGAGTTTTCATTGAAATACATCTCAATGATCTGCGATGCAATCAACGAAGCCCCAAAAATAGTTTTCGCGAAGGGGGCATTTTTTGCCAGAACAGCGATGGAAAAATTGAATTGTGAGGTCGTTGGGCTGGATTGGAATATGGAAATAGCAGAATCTAAAAAGATGCTTCCAAACAAAGTCTTACAAGGAAATCTTGATCCTTGCGCTTTATACGGATCCGTAAGCGATGTGAAGCGCGAGACTATCAAGATGCTGGACGCGTTTGGTCCTCATCATCACATAGCTAACCTTGGGCACGGACTTTATCCCGACATTAGCGTGGACGCCGTAAAATGTTTTGTCGACACCGTGAAAGAATATAGTGCCACATTAAATAAGAAGTAACTTATTACTGTTCGCTCGATTATTCACTTCTGAGAGACCTTATTGGGTTGACGATTGCTGCCTTAATGGATTGGTAACTAACGGTGATCCAGGAGATCAGCAACGCTACAAGGCCCGCGAACAAAAATACGCCAATGCCAAGTTGAATCCTGTAAGCAAATCCTGAAAGCCATTGGTTCATGATATACCATGCGATCGGAATGGACAGGACAATAGCAATAAGTATCAGTTTTGTAAACTCTGTCGATAAGAGAAGTACAATATTTCCAACTGATGCACCCATCACTTTGCGAACGCCTATCTCTTTTGTGCGAAGGCTTGCTGTGTAAGCTGACAAACCAAAAAGTCCCACGCATGCAATAATTATAGCCAGGCTTGAAAAAATAGCAAACACTCGTCCAGCTTGTTTTTCGGATTCATACTGGGTCATTAGATTTTGGTCGAGGAATACAAACTTGAATAATTGTTCGGGTACCAAAGCCTTCCATTTTGCCTCTATGGTGTCAATGGTTGGTTTTAGTTCATTACCTTTTACTCTTGCGATCACATATTGCGCGCCACCACCAAAACTTTCGACACTCTGAATAGTAAGTGGGGTTATCGGGTCGCGTAGAGACTGAAAATTGAAATCTTTGATCACTCCGATGATCGTATAGAATACTTCAACAGAGCCTTCGGGAGTGCGTTGGATCTGCTTAAGTTTTTTTCCAATAGGATCAGTGATCTCCATTGTTTTAACAGCAGTCTCGTTGAGTATGATCGAAAGGGAATCATTTGTTTCTTCGGAATAGCCGTGTCCCTCGATGAATTCGAATCCAATTGTTTCAGCAAATCCATCATCGATCCCCATGCTTTTTGTTGTGAGGATCTCAGACGAGCCTTCAGGGATAAATTGAGCACCGAAAAAGTCTCCTTGCCTTCCGAGCAGAGAAAATGAGGTGGATGCGCGTTCAACGCCCGGTATACGCTTTATTTCGTCAACGAAGGTCTGTGTCTGATCCCCTAACGCAAATGCTCTTTCAATTACAACGATTTGTTCTTTATCATAGCCAAGCGATTTATTTTGCATGAATTCCATTTGCCGCGATACCACCATCGTTCCCACGATCAGAACTATAGATATAAAAAACTGGAACACGACAAGTCCGTTGCGCAGCCACGATCCTTTTGAATTGCTCGAGAAATTTCCCTTCATCACCAGAATAGGCTGGATAGATGACAATGCAAACGCAGGATAACTGCCGGCCATAAATCCCACAAAAAGGGCAATCCCCAGAAGACCACCGACGAATAGTGGTGAAAATATAAAGGTGAGCTGCTTTCCTGCCAGACTGTTAAAATACGGTAGGGCTATTTGTGCAAAGCCAATAGCCAGCCCTGTCGCGATAAGGCTTATTAAGATTGACTCAACTAAAAACTGAGATATAAGCTGGCCCTTAAGTGAACCCATGGTTTTCCGGACACCAACCTCACGTGCGCGCTCAGCCGATCTTGCCGTTGCAAGGTTCATGAAGTTGATACATGCTATAACCAGAATAAGTATTGCAATGGATATAAGGAAGTACACGTAATTAATGTTTCCTCCTGGTCGCATTTTAGCTTCGATATTCAATGGATCGAGATGGATAGAAGTGAGGGATTGCAGAAAATAACGATAGCCGTTCCCTTCTTTCTTATAGTCTTCCCACGATTTCCCAAGATCTCGTTCGATTTGTGCCGCAGCATAGTTATCGACCATTGCGGGAAATTTTGCCTCCAAAGCTTTCGGATCAGCTCCAGGTTTCAATACAAGATAGACATGAGCGCTGAAGGTGGTAAAATTTGTCCTCAAACCGCCTGCAAAAAACTCATCGGTCCATTTTCCAAGAAAATCGAATTTAAAGTGAGAGTTCTCTGGTACATTTTCACAAACACCGGTGACAACAAAGTCCTGATTAAACATCCTAAGCGTCTTTCCAATAGCCTGCGATTCTCCAAAATACCTTCGCGCTGTCTCCTCAGTCACGATCATATCCGTCGGTTTTATCAGTACTTTTTTAGGATCACCCTGAAGAAGTTTTATGCTGAAGACGTCAAAGAAGTTAGAGTCAGCAGCCATGATAAAGTTTTCTTCAAACTGTTTTACTTCCTGCTGCTCGTTGGTGTAGTTGACAAGTACGTTGTTGATCGCCCCAGCCATCTTCACCGTCTGTTCTACCTCGGGAAAATCGTGAACAATAACATCGGCATAGGAGTGGGGTATTACCGCGTAGTTTGTGATGTGATTGGGGTACTTCCTTTCCAGGACAATCTTATAAATATTGTCTGCGTCTTTGTGGAACTTGTCGTATGAAAACTCATCAACGACAAACATTGTGATGAGAAGGCAACTGGCGATTCCCACCGACAGTCCCAGGACGTTTATGAATGTATAAACCTTTTGCTTTACCAGGTTCCGGAAAGCTATTTTGAAATAGTTTTTAAACATGAGCTCAGAAGGATAAGAGACTATTCAGATGTCAATCCTTATGCCATGTAAGAACCCCCAATGGACAGGCAAATACGCCTTAGCACGTATCAAGGCGTCCGGAAAGGAAATAAATCGTTCGTAATCGGACTATTGTTGAAGCATTCGTAGCAGTGTTGATAGCCTGCTCTTTAGATTCCTGCGGTCCACGATGAAGTCGAGAAAACCGTGCTCCAAAACGAATTCTGCACTTTGGAATCCTTTGGGCAGGTCCTTGCCGATCGTTTCGCGAATAACCCGTGGTCCCGCGAAGCCAATCAAGGCGCCAGGCTCTGCAATGTTTAAGTCACCAAGCATCGCATAAGACGCGGTCACTCCTCCGGTCGTAGGGTCCGTAAGTAAAGATATATAGGGAACTTTCGCTTGATCAAGGAGTGCAATCTTGGCGGCAGTTTTTGCCATTTGCATCAGAGACAAACCTGCTTCCATCATCCGTGCACCGCCTGAACGGGAGATCATAAGAAACGGTTTTTTGTGCTTCAGGCTGTGATCCATAGCACGCGCGATCTTTTCGCCCACAACGGATCCCATAGAGCCACCTATAAAACTGAAATCCATGCAAGCTATCGTAATATCGAGCCCGTTCATTTTACCGAACGCCGTGCGAACGGCATCCTTCAGCTCGGACTTTTCCTGCGTTTCCTTAATCCGTTTGGGATAAGGTTTAGTGTCTTTGAATTTTAGTGGATCCGCTGATTCCATGTCGGGATCCAATTCAGTGAATTTATTTTCATCGAAGAGGACTTCGAAGTATTCCTCGGATCCGATGCGTACATGATAATCTTCGTCGGGAACGACGTATGCGTTATTCTTCAGCTCTCTTGTATGGACTATTTTTCCTGCAGGTGATTTAAACCAGAGACCATCTGGTACTTCACGTTTTGATTCTGTAGGTGTTAAAATTCCTTTGTCACTTCGTTTGAACCAAGACATAGTTGAAACCTTTTAGAAAAAAGAAAGCCGACGAACAATATAGTCCATCGGCCCCAATAATAAAATTATGCCAGGTCGATAGCTTTGTCCAGATAAACGTCCTGTACTGCATTGAGAATCTCAACCCCCTCCTTTAATGGACGCTGAAATGCTTTACGGCCGGAAATTAGGCCCATGCCCCCTGCCCGTTTGTTGATAACGGCGGTACGCACTGCGTCCGCAAGATCGCTTTCACCTTTTGACTCACCTCCGGAACTAATCAATCCCGCACGGCCCATAAAACAATTGGCAACCTGATAGCGACACAAATCTATAGGGTGGTCCGAAGAAAGCTCAGAATAGATCCTTTCGTCAAGCTTTCCATAACTGCTTCCACCAGTATTAAGAGCCTTATAACCTCCGTTATTGGTAGCCAGCTTTTGTTTGATAATGTCAGCCTGGATCGTTACACCCAGGTGATTCGCTTGACCCGTAAGATCGGCGGATGTATGATAGTCCACTCCCTCTTTCTTGAACGCATTGTTTCGGGTATAGCACCAAAGAATAGTAGCCATCCCCAGCTCATGAGCTTGCTCAAATGCCTGTGCTACTTCCATGATCTGCCGTGTTGAATTGTCCGAACCAAAGTAAACTGTTGCGCCCACCGCGACAGCACCCAGGTTCCAGGCATCCTTTACAGAGCCAAACATTATCTGGTCAGCTTTATTTGGATAAGTAAGCAGCTCGTTGTGATTGATCTTTACAATAAAGGGTATTTTATGAGCGTACTTACGGGAAGTCATGGCCAACGCGCCAAAAGTAGTAGCAACACCGTTGCAACCACCTTCAATTGCCAGCTTGATTATGTTTTCAGGATCGAAATAAATCGGGTTCTTGGCGAACGAAGCGCCGGCGCTATGTTCTATGCCCTGGTCGATAGGAAGGATGGACACAAACCCTGTATTAGCAAGTCGGCCGGTCCCAAAGAGAGCTTGAAGACTTCGCAAAACCTGAGTGTTGCGGCTGGTCTGAATAAAAATTTTATCTACAAAATCGGGACCTGGTGTGTGTAACTGGTCTATTGATATGGTCTTGCTTTTGTGTTTGAGAAGGTAGTCTGAATCCTTGCCCAAGAGGTCTGCGATTTTTTTTGCCATAATTGGTTTTTTAAGCGAGGGGACAAAGTTATTAATTATTTAATAGTATGCTAATTCGCTCAAATTTCGAGGTTTTTGGGTCCTTTCAATCGTGTTCATGGGGCCGCCAAAAAGAGTAGTAAAAAAACAAAGCCACCCTGTTGGATGGCTTTGGATTGTCTTCTTTGTATTGTCGGTTAGATCCTTTCTTTGATACGGGCAGCTTTACCTTGTTTGCCCTTCAGGTAGTATAGTTTCGCTCTGCGAACCTTACCTCCTTTAACAAGTTCTATCTTGTCGATCGTAGGAGATACGATAGGGAAGATACGCTCAACACCAACGCCATTCGAGATCTTACGTACGGTAAAAGTTTCACCGTTGGTACCAGGTCCTCTTCGTTCGATAACCGTTCCCTGAAATTGCTGGATCCTTTCCTTGTTCCCTTCTTTTATCTTAACGTGAACATTTACTGTATCCCCAGGTTTAAACGCGGGGTGTTTCTCACGCACTTTAGCATATTCCTGCTCAACTAGTTTGATTAGATCGGCCATAACTCGATGGTTTGAAAATTGGACTGCAAATGTAGGGAAAGAATTGAAAATAGCGAAGCTGTAGTTTTATAATATTGTCAAAAATGCGCTCATTAGGGGTTTTTGAGCAGATCCGGGCGTCTTTTTTTTGTCCTTTCTATCGACTGGTCATGCCTCCATTCTTCAATGTTGGCCTGATGCCCGGAAAGCAGCACTTCTGGAACCTTCCAGCTTTTGTACTCTGCTGGACGGGTGTAAACGGGAGGGGCTACCAGGCCGTCCTGAAAAGAGTCGCTTAGGGCCGATGTTTCGTCGGATAAGACTCCCGGAATAAGTCGGATAACCGCATCGGCTATGACCGCCGCTGCGAGTTCCCCGCCGGAAAGTACATAGTCGCCAATGCTGATCTCCCGGGTCACCAGGTGCTCGCGTACCCGTTCGTCCACACCTTTATAATGCCCGCAGAGCAAAATGATATTCTTTTTCAGGCTTAACTCGTTTGCCACCGATTGGGTAAGTGTTGCTCCATCCGGACTCGTGTAAATTATTTCATCGTATGCCCTCTGAGATTTCAGATAGGAGATACAGTTATCAATTGGTTCGATCATCATTACCATTCCTGCGCCTCCCCCGAATGCATAATCATCCGTAGTTCGATGTTTGCTAGTGGCGTATTGTCGTAAGTCAATGATGTTTACTGTCACAATGCCTTTCGCCTGTGCCCGTTTTAAAATAGAATCAGAGAACGGGCTTTCTATCAGTCGTGGCAAGCATGTTATGATGTCCAGATGCATAGTCTAAATATCTAAAAACCCTTCGGGAAGACTAACTGTTATGCTCTTTTTGCTTTTGTTAAGACGTTTGATGAAAGGGCTGTTTACAGGAATCAAGAGTTCTTTTCCATTGTGATCAAGAACAAGGAGTCGATTGGGTCCCGCCTGGATCGACTTCGACAATATTACCCAACGGCCCTAATGCCTCATCCGTAACGCTAAAATCAATGATCTCATCGTCATAGAATTCGCCGCGCTGCGCTTTTGGCACGCGCTGCCTTCTGCAAATACAAGGATCGCTTCGCAAGTTTAGACGCGTCTTCAACCGTGTCTACATCTTCGAATTTTACAAATGCTTTTGTTCCGCTTTCTGAAATGGATTGAATGAAATAAGGAACAAGCCTATTATTGATCTCAATAAATAGCGGATATACCTTCTGGACTGATGCGAGGTCATCAACGGAGTATCCATTCAGGGAAATTGTGACTTCTCCTTTTAGACCATGGGTCTTTACAACGTACCCGATGTTAAAGCAGGCGCTGATTTCCATAAGTATTAATAAATGAAAAATGCCAATGCATAAGTTAACGCATTGGCATTCAAATTTTGTTCGCAACAGGTTATGCCTGCTCAGTTGCTTCCGCAGCGGGAGCTTCTGATTCTCCTGCAGGTTGTTCCGCCTCTGGCTTAGCAGCGGCAACTTCAGCTTTTTTACGTATTGCTTCAGCGCGAGCTTCTTTGATCTTGGTTTCCGCTGCCTTTCTTGCTTTGGCATCAGCTTCCTTGGACTGAGTAACTTTGCTGTGCTTGGCAGCAATCTTTGCATCTTTGTCCTTCAACCATGCCGCCAGCTTAGTATCTGCCTGCTCCTGGGTCAAAGCTCCCTTGATAACACCGATTTGCAAATGCTTTTTAAGCATGATTCCACGGTAAGATAGCATTGCTTTTACCGTGTCTGAAGGCTGTGCGCCATTCATTAACCATTTGAATGCCTGCTCATCGTTGAGCTCAATTGTAGCTGGTACCGTAAGGGGGTTATAGGTACCGATTTTTTCAATAAAGCGACCATCGCGTGGTGCCCTGGCGTCGGCTACGACTACATCGTACATTGCCAGTTTTTTGCGGCCTCTGCGGGCCAGTCTGATTTTAACCATTACAATTTTTAGTTTAAAATTCTATGTGGAACTCGTCCGTTTTTTAAGTCCGCAAATTTAAGGGAAATTTCCTGACGGCCAACGTCAAAATTTGACCAAAAAGGGACTTTTGGGGAGAATGTAAATATTCGCTTACGCGAGTAGCCAATTTTTATATATACAGTAGCTTCTCTACATTTGTTGGCTTTCGCATAAAATCATGGACAAATATTCATATATCTCGAATGCTGACGTTGGTTATCTCGACCAGCTCTATCAAAATTATAAGAAAGATCCTTCATCTGTCGATCTTTCCTGGCAGAAGTTCTTTGAAGGTTACGATTTCTCCTCACAGCGTTATGATGACAATGGTCATCGCGCTGCCGAAGACACCATCTCTATCAAGGAGACTCAGGTTCGAAACCTGATCTTCGTCTATCGCTCATTTGGTCATTTGCAATCAAAAACAAACCCTGTGCGTGAAAGAAGAAATCACCACGTAAACTTCGATCACAAAAATGTAGGCCTTACAGATGCTGACCTCGACACTGAGTTTGATGTTGGTGCGGAAATTGGCATGGGAAAGGCCACCCTTCGCAAGATCATCGAAAAACTCAATACCGTTTACCTTGGACCCGTCGGGTTTGAATATAATTTCATTCGTGTTGACGCAGTGCGTCAATGGTTCTTTGAAAAATGCGAACAAGAGTATTTCAAATACAATCCGGCGATCGATGAGAAAAAGAGGATACTGACAAAGCTCAATGAGGCTGTAGTGTTTGAAAATTTCCTTCACACAAAATTCCTGGGACAAAAAAGATTTTCACTTGAAGGCGGAGAGAATACAATTCCGGCTCTTCAAACAATTATTAATAAAGCAGCAGAGCTTGATGTAAAAGAAGTTGTGATAGGGATGGCTCACCGCGGAAGATTGAATGTTCTATCAAATATCCTCGGTAAAACTTATGAGCAAATCTTTACCGAGTTTGAGGGTAATGTAAGTCCGGAACAGACAATGGGAGATGGTGATGTTAAATATCACCTTGGTTATTCAAGCCATATAAATACCCCATCCGGCAAGAAGATATACCTGAAACTAACGCCAAACCCTTCACACCTGGAAGCAGTCGATCCGTTGGTAATTGGCTACACAAGGGGTCAGATTGACGACGAACACAAAGGCGACAACACCAAAGCTATGGCGATCCTTATTCATGGTGACGCTGCCGTGGCCGGTCAGGGTATCGTTTATGAGTGCCTGCAGATGTCGGGCCTGCCAGGATACAGAACTGGTGGCACAATTCATTTTGTTATTAACAACCAGGTCGGATTTACAACAGACTATGATGATGCAAGAACCAGTATCTATTGTACCGACCTCGCAAAGATTGTTGATGCGCCGGTACTTCACGTAAATGGAGACGATGCGGAAGCGGTAAGTTTTGTGTCGAAGTTAGCTGTTGAATACCGGCAGAAGTTCAAGCAGGATATCTTTATCGATTTATTGTGCTACCGTAGACATGGACACAATGAAAGCGATGAACCTAAATTCACACAACCAAAGTTGTACAACATTATTGCCAAGCATGAGAACCCACGAGAAATTTATGTGAAGAAGCTTGTTGAACGCGGTGATGTTGATGCGGCGCTTGCTGATGAAATGGATAAGAATTTCAGAAATCAGCTGCAGGACAGGCTTAATGAAGTCAAACAAAAACCACTTCCGTATAAACCTCAGAAAATGGAGGAGGAATGGGATCAAATGCGATGGGCAAAGCCGGAGGATTTTGATAAATCACCTGACACTGGTGTTAAGGATAGTATTATAGAAAAAGTGGGTAAGGCCTTAACAACGATCCCGGAAGGATTCCGTCCTCTCAAGCAAATTGAAAAACTATTGAAGGACAGAACGACTGCGTTCTTCGAAGCAAAAATTCTGGGCTGGGCGGAAGCAGAGTTGCTGGCCTATGGATCTCTGCTTGTAGAAAAGACCCCGGTGAGGATGTCAGGACAGGACGTGCAGCGTGGTACGTTCTCGCATCGTCATGCCTACTTCTTTGATGCCAATTCCAATGAGCCGTATTGTGGTTTGAATAACATTGAGAAGAATCAGCCAAGGTTTAGCATCTTTAATTCATTATTGTCAGAATTTGGTGTGCTTGGATTTGAATATGGATACGCTATGTCCTCGCCCAGCGCTCTGGTATTATGGGAAGCGCAATTTGGTGACTTCGTAAACGGAGCACAGGTGATTATTGATCAGTTCATCTCAAGCGCTGAATCGAAATGGCAGCGGATGAACGGATTGGTTATGCTTCTGCCTCATGGCTATGAAGGTCAGGGACCGGAGCACTCCAGTTGCAGACCTGAAAGATTTTTGCAACAATCAGCGGAGTATAATATGATCGTCGCGAATCCGACAACTCCTGCAAACTTCTTCCACCTGCTCAGACGGCAAGTAGCCTGGCCGTTCCGCAAGCCATGCGTCGTATTTTCACCAAAATCGTTATTGCGTCATCCCGCGGTGATCTCTCCGATCAAAGATTTTACCACTGGTTCGTTTAACGAAGTATTGGATGACCCGACAGCATCAGCAAAGGACGTAAAGCGTGTTGTGCTTTGCTCCGGTAAGATCTATTATGACCTTGCCGAAGTGCAACAAAAGAAAAAGATTAAGGATGCTGCAATTGTCCGCTTAGAACAACTTCATCCATTCCCCGAGAAACAACTAAAGGCTGTCTTGAAAAAATATAAGGATGCGAAGCTTGTTTGGGTGCAGGAAGAGCCGGCGAACATGGGATGTCTCTCATATATATTAAGGATGATGCCGAAATACGAATTGGAGATAGTATCACGGAAGGCAAGTGCATCTCCGGCGACAGGATATTCAAAAGTCCACAAAGTTGAGCAGGAGAAAATTGTTAATAAAGCTTTCGAAATTTAACGGCTGAAATTGTTTTGTAACACATTTCGGAAATCCACAAACATATAATCAACAACTGAATGGCTATTCAAATCAAGGTTCCCGCAGTCGGCGAATCAATTTCAGAAGTAACGATTGCTAACTGGCTTAAAAAAGATGGAGACACTGTTAAACTGGACGAAGTAATTGCAGAACTGGAATCCGACAAAGCAACATTTGAACTTACGGCGCCTAGCGCAGGCGTATTAAAAATAATAAAACCTCAGGGATCAACTGTTCCAATCGGGGAATTGATTTGTGAAGTAGAGCCTTCGACACAGTCGGCAGCGGCGCCACCTCCACCAACAAATTCCAAACCCGCAGCAGCACCAGCTCCTGCAAAAACATCAGGAGGGGTAAAGGAAATGAAAGTTCCCACCGTTGGAGAATCCATAACCGAAGTCACTATCTCAACATGGCTGAAAAAAGACGGCGACTTTGTTACGCTCGATGAAATAATTGCTGAAGTAGAGTCAGATAAAGCTACGTTCGAATTGCCAGCTGAAGCTACCGGTATTCTTAGGATTGTTGCCAAGGAAAAACAAACGCTTCCTATTGGTGGTCTGATATGTAAAATTGAAATCACAGACGGCGCGGCTCAATCGGCTGCATCACCGGCTACACAAAAGGCGGAAGCAAATGTGACCCCGGATAAATCTTATGCTGCCGGCCATCCGTCCCCTGCCGCTGCGAAGATCCTCATCTGAAAAAGGAATTTCATCATCAGAAGTGCCCGGAACAGGTGTAGGTGGACGAATCACTAAGGACGATGCACAAAAAGCGCAGAGCCAACCTTCCAAACCTGCGGAAGGTAAAGCTCCGGCTCAACCTGCAGCCCCACCGGTAATTGCGTCCGGAGGTAGCCGTAACGTGAGAAGCGAAAAAATGACCTCCCTTCGTAGAACAATTGCGAAACGGTTGGTTGCTGTGAAGAACGAGACGGCTATGCTTACGACGTTTAACGAGGTCGACATGAAACCAGTAATGGACCTTCGGTCCAAATACAAGGATCAGTTTAAGGAAAAGTACGGTGTTGGTCTCGGATTCATGTCTTTTTTTACGAAGGCAGTCTGCGCCGCATTGAAAGAGTTTCCGGCAGTTAATGCATCTGTTAATGGAGATGAAATCGTCTACCACGACTATTGCGATATATCTATTGCCGTCTCAACGCCACGGGGACTGGTGGTTCCGGTGATACGCAATGCCGAGTCGCTTACGTTCAATCAAATTGAAAGTGAAGTGGTGCGATTGGCAACCAAGGGTCGTGACGGTAAGCTTTCAATAGAGGAAATGACGGGAGGTACGTTTTCAATAACTAATGGAGGTGTATTTGGATCGATGCTTTCGACGCCGATCCTCAACCCGCCTCAATCAGCCATCCTGGGTATGCACAATATCGTCGAACGGCCGGTGGTGAAAGGTGGTGAAGTAGTGGTGAGGCCAGTAATGTACCTTGCGCTGTCCTATGATCACCGTGTCGTTGATGGACGCGAGTCGGTAAGCTTCCTGGTCCGTGTGAAGGAAATGCTGGAAGATCCAGGGCGACTGATTCTTGGAGTTTGATCTTTGATCCCCTTTCAAGTCTGAGAGGGGATTTCTTTATACTTTACCCTGAACAAAAAATTTTATCATGCAATACAACGTCACTGTTATTGGTTCCGGTCCTGGTGGATATGTAGCAGCTATCCGGTGCGCACAGCTTGGGTTCAAGACGGCAATAGTGGAGAAATACAATACGCTAGGTGGAACATGCCTCAACGTAGGATGTATTCCATCTAAAGCGCTGCTTGACTCATCTGAGCATTTCATAAACGCGAAGGAACACTTTAAGGAACATGGAATAGATATCCCCGATCCAAAACTAAACCTTACGCAAATGATAAAGCGGAAAGGCGAGGTTGTAAAAGCTAACGTCGACGGTATTGCGTTCCTTATGAAAAAGAACAAGATCGAGGTTCATACAGGCGTCGGATCATTCGTTGATAAGAATACTATCAAAATAACTTCGGAAGACGGGAAGGAGAAAACCATTACAACGGAGAAGGTGATCATTGCAACAGGTTCAAAGCCGACACCACTTCCATTTGCTCCTTTCGACAAGAAGAGGATCATTTCAAGCACGGAGGCGCTCGAATTAAAGGAGCTTCCGAAACATCTTATCGTTATCGGTGGTGGCGTGATCGGGATGGAACTTGGTTCAGTGTTCGCCAGGATTGGCTCGAAAGTTACAGTTGTTGAGTTTCTTGACAGCCTGATTCCGACGATGGATGGAACGATGGGTAAAGAGTTGCTCAAGGTTACCAAGAAGCTGGGCGTTGATTGTTTCCTCGGTCACAAAGTGACTTCTGTTGAAAACAAAGGCAAAGAAGTAATTGTCAAAGCGGAGACAAAAGATGGAAAGAACTCAATTGAACTAAAAGGAGATTACTGTTTAGTGAGTATTGGCAGAAGACCTTACACGGATGGGCTAGGGTTAGACAAGATCGGTGTTGAAACAGTGAAAGGTCAAATTCCAGTCGATGATCATCTGAAGACAAAGGTCGACAACATTTATGCGATCGGAGATGTTGTACGGGGCGCAATGCTTGCACACAAAGCTGAAGAGGAAGGTGTATTTGTCGCTGAACAATTCGCTGGACAAAAACCTCACGTTAACTATTTGCTTATCCCGGGCGTGGTGTATACATGGCCTGAGGTTGCCAGTGTGGGATACACTGAAGAGCAGCTTAAGGAGCAGGGAAGGGCGTATAAAGTGGGAAATTTTCCATACAAAGCACTTGGAAGAGCACGGGCAAGTATGGACACCGACGGACTCGTGAAAATATTGGCAGATAAACAAACTGATGAGATACTTGGTGTGCACATCATTGGAGCTCGCGCGGCAGACATGATCGCTGCGGGCGTTACTGCGATGGAATTCAGAGCATCGGCTGAAGATGTCGCAAGAATGTCACACGCACACCCAACATACATGGAGGCCGTTAAGGAGGCATGCCTGGCTGCGACTGCGAATCGACCCATTCACATGTAAAAATTCCACAAAGAACTTACATGAGTATTCTTCCCAATTCTTAGCCCTCCCCCGGAAAACCGGCCCTTTCTATCTTTCGACAAAATAAACGATGTGGAAAAAGCCGTCACCGACGAAAGGTTAGAAGACTTTGCAAAAAGGAAACGAAACAAACTCTTCGAGAGGATTTCACTTTTTGCAACCGTAATGGGAACTATACACTTCGTGTTGGATCTGATCGGAGGCACCAAGGAAGCTCCGGTGATCGACATGATGATCACTGTCGTTCTGTTCTCATGCTATGTACTTCACCGAAAGGGATATAGAAATACATCAAGGATCCTGGGACTTTCATTCCTGAATTTGTGTCTGGGCGTTTACGCCTGTCTCATTCCATCAAATGTGGGAGTTTACTTGTTCTTCTTTCCTTTGATGGCTGTCTCCATGGCCATCTTTGACCCAAAAGAAAACGTGATGAGAATATCATTTGTACTTCTATCGGGTCTGATGGCTGTTTTACTTTTCGCATCTGATTTCAATTTCATTGGACCCTATGAGATTGGGGCCATAACGTTGAAGCGTTCTTTATGATCAACCTCATTTCAAGTGGCGTGCTCTTGGTAATGAGCGTCGCTTTTATGCTTGGTGTAAACGAGGAATCGGAAAGGAGATTGCGAATACTGGCAGAGGAGGTAAGGATAAAAAACACAAACCTAGAGAAAACCAACGCTGAACTGGATCGATTCTTTTATAGCACATCGCACGACCTCCGTTCGCCTTTACTCTCTATCAAAGGATTGGTCAATATCACAAGAAACGAAACTGTCGACAAAAAAGTCATCCGATACCTTGATATGATGACAGAACGCGCTGACAGACTGGACCTGTTCATTCGCGATATCATAGATTATTCGAAAAACACAAGGACGGAAGTTTCCCGGGATATGGTAGACGTTACGCGGCTCGTCGATGAAGTGAAAGACAACTTTCAATTCCTTGATGGAGCGGAAAACATCAGGATCCAGAACGACATTCACGTTGATAGTGCGATTATTGACAAAACCCGTCTTACAGTGGTGCTCAATAACCTAATCTCCAATGCTATCAAGTACCACAGACAAGACAGTAATGATCAGTGGATCAAGGTGAACATTTACCCGACTGACAACAACCTGAACATCATAATTTCAGACAATGGCCTTGGTATAGGTAAAGAGAAGCAGTCGAAGATCTTCGACATGTTTTATCGCGGCACGGAAATTTCAAAAGGTTCTGGCCTTGGGCTTTATATCGTTAGAGAAACGATAGAAAAAATGAATGGCTCCATCCGCGTAGAGTCCATCGAGGGAGAGGGAACTTCATTTATTGTAAAGCTGCCTGTTTCCTCAATGCGTATTGCAGAAGAGCTCGCAGCAGCAGTGTGATCACAAGAGGAATAAGGAAGATATTCAGTTGTTGTGGCAGCGCCCACCAGAAAAGTAATACCAGGCCCTCCAAAAGAAATACAGCCAGGAAGTAATTGACAAGCCATCGCTTTACCCGCACAAAGGCTACGAGCGCTATCACGTGGGTCGGTAGTGCCCAAAGCAAATTAAAATTATAGGCAGCGGCCTTATGGTCTGTCAGAAACCACAGCAGGAGAAGAAGCACGCCAATGATTCCTGTTGATCCGAATAAGATTATATCAAACCAGTTTGAAAGTTTTTTTGTATAGAAGTCTTTTACGCTTATCACGAGAGCCATCAACAGTAAAAAACAGAACGCGAAGAGGGGATGAGTGAAGGAGGTTCCCGATTCTTGTGGTCGCTCTGCATAAATGATATTCTTCTCCAGCACGATCGGCACCGTAGCCGTGTCATTTTTTACAAATGCATGATCGAACCCTGACTCGATATAATCCGGAAGAAACATGTACTCGTATGGCGAAGCTTTTTTATCCATGGGTAGGCCGAGGCAAATGTCGATACCCAGATCCAACCAGGGGAAAGGTTCAAGGTAAATATCAGTCAGTTGGCGTATAGTGTAGTCGGTGGTAACATAAGAACCATCGAAGCTCACGTCGTCTCCCAATGTTTTGACGACGACGTCACGGATCTTCGTGGCGCAGTTGTCATAGAAATAGTCATAAAGATATTCACGGTTCTCGGGCGCCGCATTCCATTTCAGGTAGTCGAATAATTTTTCCTTTTGTTCAGTCGTCAGGTTGAGTATCTGTTCGTGGACGTAACGGTTATCCTCAATGTAGGAATCCTGAAAATGTTGAAATTCTTGCACGCCGAGAAGGTAAATATTGTTTCCCAGGGCGAAGTTCAAAACGAAGCCAGGTCTGTCGAAATCGAATATTCCGTAGTTGAAAGCATAATCAATTCCGGCACGGGGGTCGCGAACGCGGAACGCGCTATGACCAAAACAGAGGAAAGAGACTTCATGATGGGGGCCGCACGTGATAACGGAGATAGCTGCATCTTCTGAAAGCTTTTGGGCCAACGACCCTGTAGCCGTCGAAAGAAGGAGGGCAAGACAAATAACTTTATTCATAGATATCAAAAGCTCTGCAAGATATGAACGTATTGGAAATTAAAAATCCGTTGGTAGACAGAGCATCTGCCAGGACCTGAAATTCCCGCTGATTTTATCCTTACTTTGCAGAGGCAGTGAAACTTGAATTGAATGAAGACTAACGCGGCTGATTATTTCAATATAATAACGAAAAGCTCGTTTCAATCGGGCTTTTAATGCGGCGCAGATCTTTTCGAGCTACCATGCTTCGAGACTATCAGGCAAATCTTTTATTAAGGGCTTACCTATAAGTATTTCATTTGAGCCGACCACTTCCTGCAACCTTCGATGCCCTGAATGTCCAAGCGGTCTGCGCTCGTTCACCAGACCTACCGGTATGCTTGAATCTTCCTTGTTTGAAAGTGTCATAGATCAACTTTCATCCACTTTGAGTTACTTGACCTTCTATTTTCAGGGTGAACCATTTCTTCATCCTGATTTTCTTTCAATGGTCAGTTATGCTTCCCAAAAGGGCATCTACACTGCTACGTCAACCAATGCACATTACTTCAAAGATGAAATTTCAAGGGCAACGATCGAGTCCTCGTTAGATAGACTTATAATTTCCATTGATGGCACATCCCAGGATACCTATCAATCCTATCGGATAGGCGGGTCCCTGGAAAAAGTAATTGAGGGAACAAGGAACATCATTAAATGGAGAAAGGAATTGAAGTCAAAAACACCGCGTGTAATCTTTCAATTTCTTGTCGTAAGACAGAATGAACATGAGATCCCGAAGGTGTATCAGCTTGCGGACGAACTTGGAGTTGATCAGGTGGTATTAAAAACTGCGCAGATATACGATTATAAATCTGGTTCAGATCTGATACCACTCAATGAACGCTATTCACGTTATCGACAAACGCACGATGGAACTTTTGAAATCAAGAACAGGCTGCTGAATCAATGTTGGAAGATGTGGCACAGCTGCGTGATCACCTGGGATGGAAAAGTTGTCCCCTGTTGCTTTGACAAAGACGCGCATTTTGTTCTCGGTGATCTTTCGAAAAATTCTTTTGAAGAGATCTGGAATGGTGATAGAATACAATGAGTTCCGGGCGTCGATACTACGATCAAGAAACGAAATCGAAATTTGTAAGAATTGTACGGAAGGGACGAAAGTCTGGGCGTGAAATTAAAGCCCCTTCTTCTTGATTTGAGCTTCTATCTTTTGAATGTCGAGCGCGCCGCACTTGCCGCAGCCAGTAGTACAAGCAGATTTGCTTTGAAGGCTTCTGTAGATCAGCTGGCCGACATAAAAAACGGCACCGGCAAATACTATCCCGACAATAACTTCCTGTATCATAAGACTCAAAATTACGCGATTCCCAACTACCTAACAGTCGACGCAGGGAGAATAATTTCCGTTAGATCAATTCGTCCATTTGCGGACGGTTGCGCTCATTCCTGAACAATCCACAGGAAAAAAAGGGCATTTGTCGTCATCATACAGGATTGCCAATCATGGCACTCATGTTGAAACTGTATTCGAACTTTTAAAACACCCATGCTTAAAAACTACTTAAAAACGGCCTTTAGAAATATCCTTCGCGAAAAGGCGAGCACCTGATAAATATCGCAGGCCTGACAATGGGGATAACCTGCAGTTTGGTCCTGTTCCTGTTGATCCGGCATCTCGCCAGCTACGATAATTTTCACTCGAAACGAGATCGGATATATCGTGTAGTGCATCAATCCGATGGGAATCAAGGCAAGAACTACACTCCAGGAGTGCCTTCTGTTCTGCCCGATGCATTCAGACTGGATTTTCCGGAAGCGGAAGAAGTGGTCTTCATGTCGTACCGTGCAGGAAGTATGGTAACGATCCCCCAGCCGACAGGTGAGCCTAAACGATACGCGGAAGAAGCAGGTGTAGTATTTACCCAATCTAACTTCTTCAAAGTATTTGACCGTAGTATCCTTATCGGTGACAAGACGAGTGGTCTTGATGATCCGAACGAAGCCATTATTTCAAAGCGATGGGCACTGAAGTATTTTGATAAAGAAGATGTGGTCGGAGAGGTTGTCAAGTTTGATACTAATGAATACAAGATCACAGCAGTAATGGCTGATTTTCCTCAAAACACAGACTTTCCGTTCGATCTCATGTTGTCATATCCAACTGTTAAAAAAGGAACAGAAGCGAATGGATGGAACAGCATATGGAGTGATGAACAATGTTATTTTTTATTAAAGGAAGGAGAAGCGATTTCGAAGGTTGAAAGCCGGATGGGAGCCTTCACTGAAAAATATATCGGCGACGACAACCCAAACAATGCTGTATTCTCCATTCAGCCATTATCTGAGACTTCATTTTGATGACCGGTTCGGCACGTTCACGTACAACACTATTGAACGAAGTATGCTCATTACGTTCGGTGTAATCGCTTTGATACTAATCATAACTGCATGTATTAACTTTATCAATCTCGCAACAGCGGAGGCTATCAAAAGATCCAAAGAAGTCGGGATACGAAAGTCGTTGGGAGGGACGAGGCGTCAACTCATTGCGCAATTTCTGGGAGAAACTGCACTTGTCACTGTGATGTCCATGCTTGCTTCACTTGCGTTGGCTCAGCTTGCGCTGACCATTCTTAATCCGTTCCTGGAACTGCAGTTGTCGTTGGGTCTTACAAGTGATTGGACCCTCTGGATTTTTCTGACGGTATTGACAGTAGTGATTGCAGTGCTTTCTGGTCTATACCCGGCGTTTATTGTTTCCGGTTTTAATCCTGTTCTTGCCTTAAAAAATCTCGTAGGTAACAAGACGTCATCAGGATACAATCTTCGCCGTGCGCTTGTCGTTACTCAGTTCTTTATTTCGCAATTCTTTATTATAGGTACGCTGGTTGTAATTAATCAGATGGAATACTTCCATAACAAAGACCTCGGGTTTAAAAAGGATGCTATTATCATTGTGCCGATTCCCGAACGGGAAGAACCCGCTAGCGGAGACAAGACCAGCAAGATGAGAACATTACGCGACGAGATGTTGCGCATGTCGGGAGTCGCGAACGCGAGTTTGAACAGTGCTCCACCTTCTTCTGGCAATGTGTCGGGCACGCATTTTAAGATTGAAGGCAAGGAGGATGACTTCAGAACCCAGGTAAAACAGATCGATGGAAATTATCTTGATGTCTTCGAGTTAAAAATCGTCGCCGGAGAGAATATCGAAGACGGTGATACTGCGAAAGGATTTCTTGTAAACGAAAAGCTCGCGCATACAGTAGGACTTTGAGCCGCAGGAGATAGTTGGAAAGACGATTGAAATGTGGGGCAGAAAACTGCCAGTCATTGGTGTGGTGAAAGATTTTCATACAGGATCGTTACGCGAGCCGATCGAAGCTACTTTAATGATGAACCGATTGCGCGGATACGAGACGTTGTCTCTTCAGGTCAATCAAAATCAAATCAAGCCTGTCATAGATAAACTAAAGGCATCCTGGGAGACAGCATATCCGGAGCACATTTTTGAGTATGAGTTTCTGGATCAGCAAATAGCTGAATTTTATGAAGGTGAACAGAGGATGTCAACATTGCTTGGGGTGTTTTCTTCCATAGCAATTTTTATCGGATGCCTCGGCTTATTCGGACTAGCGACGTTCATGGCGAACCAGAAGACAAAAGAGATAGGAGTCCGCAAAGTACTCGGCGCGTCTGTTGAAAGTATCGTGCTACTTTTTTCAAAAGAATACCTGCGACTTATCTTCCTCGGCTTTTTATTGGCGGCTCCACTTTCCTGGTATATCATGAACAAGTTCCTCGATGATTTTGCGTATAAGATCTCTATCGGCCCTGATATATTCCTTATCGGGTTGGGAGCTACGCTTGCCATTGCAATGCTTACCGTTGGGTACAGATCGCTTAGAGCGGCGATGGTGAATCCTGCGAATTCACTTCGCTCTGAATAAAGAGAACCACTACTAATATCTATTTTCTGCATAGAGATCCCTTCGGAAGACGTTCGAAGGGATTTCGTTTTTTGTAAACGTTTGGTAAGCGCTTTGCGGAAATGACGTGACGAATACAATTTCACGCAAAGGTCGCCAAGATAAACCATGAAGAGCGCAAAGGAGTAGACAATCCATTCGCTTGGGATTACGGCGTTCCGTATCGGTAAAAAATGATCTATATTTCCGCGTCAAGTTTACGACTATGAAGAAAACCTTTATCGCGATCTCGTTGGTGACATTTACTTTCGGCGGCTATTGGCCAAATTCCTCTCAAACCTTCTGATGTTTATAAAGTGAAATATGTTGATGATCCGGAAGTGTCGCCGGATGGAAAGTGGGTCGCTTATATACTTTCTGAAGCAGATACGGCTGAAGATAAATATGATGAAGATATCTGGATGACGGCGACCGATGGAAGCGGGTCCGTTCAACTGACTTATTCTGATGAGGATGAGACACAGCCGAAATGGAGTCCGGATAATAAGTGGATTTCATTTCTTTCGGGAAGTCATAAAGCCAAGGAAAAAACTCAGTTCTGGCTGATGGATCGTCGCGGAGGCGAAGCAAAACAAGTGACTGAATTGAAGGTCAGCATAAGTGATTATGAGTGGAGCCCCGATTCCAAGAAAGTAATCTTCACAATCAAGGACCAGGAAGTAAGGCCGGATAGTCTGAAGGATCATCCTGCAAAACCTTATGTCATCGACCGTTATCAATTTAAAGCCGATATCACGGGCTACCTTGAGAACAAGTATTCACACCTTTATTTGTTTGATCTCGAGACCAAAAAGCTTGATACGTTGACGAAGGGAAATTACAATCACAGTGACCCAGCCTGGTCGCCAGACGGAAAATACATTGCGTACACCAGTAACCGTACCGATGACCCCGACCGGAATACCAATTCTGATATTTTTATAATCGAAGCAAAACCGAAAGCCAAGCCCCGACAACTTACGACGTGGGCTGACTTTGACCGCAATCCGGAATGGAGCCCTGATGGAAAGTCCATTGCCTATCTGCGATCAATTTCGCCGGAGTGGGATGCGTATGATGAGCCGCACCTCGCCACTATATCCGTTGATGGAGGCGAGCCAAAGATCTTGACGAAGACGTTGGATCGTCCGGTAACAAATCCTGAATGGTCGAAGGATGGCAAATCAATTCTCGCCTTGATAGAAGACGATAGAGAACGTTACGTTATGTCGTTCGACGTCGCTTCGGGGAAGTACACGAAGATTTCGGAAGGTGACAGGAGTGTAACAATAGTCAGACCGTTAGACCAGAATAAATCAGTTGTTCTGATGAGTGAAACAAAAAAACTTCCGGAGATCTATGTGCTTGAAAACAAGTCGTTTAAAGCATTGACAAATCACAATGATGCCTTTCTGAAAACAAGATCGTTTGCTTCCGCCGAAGGATTCACATTTAAGGACAGGGATGGCATACAGGTCAGCGGGATATTGTACTGGCCCGCGGGCAAAGCAAAAACGGAAAAGCTTCCGCTGGTGCTTTGGATACACGGCGGACCTGTAGCTCAGGATGAATATGAATTCGATATGACCATCCAAATGATTGCAGCCAGAGGTTATGCGGTGGCTGCCATCAACTACCGTGGAAGCAATGGCAGAGGATATCCATTTGCACGAGCCATCTTCGGCGACTGGGGTAATAAGGAAGTAGTCGATCTGATCGATGGCGTAAACTACCTTATCAAGAAAGGTAGTGGTGGATGCGAACAGGCTTGGTATAGGAGGATGGAGTTACGGCGGAATACTTACCGATTACGTAACTGCTACCGACTCACGATTCAAGGCAGCGGCAAGCGGCGCTGGGAGCGCACTACAGATCACAATGTACGGCACAGATCAATACGTGCAACAATACGAAATGGAGTTGGGTGTTCCCTGGAAAAATATGGACAAGTGGATGAAAGTATCTTATCCTTTCCTGAACATTGAAAAGATAAAGACGCCGACATTATATATGGTCGGAGAAATGGATTACAACGTACCGGCTGCCGGAAGCGAGCAGATGTACCAGGCGCTTCGGTCGCTTGGAGTGCCGACACAGTTAGTAATTTATCCAAAGCAAAATCATGGACTGACGGTGCCCAGTTATTGGAAGGACCGGTATCAGCGTTATGCGGATTGGTTTGGGAAGTATTTGAAGTGAGTGGATCTTCCTTCCATGTCGGGTGCGGACATTTTTCTTCCCTGGTTTGGATCGTTACTAAACAAAAGAGGCCGCCCCTTTAGGAGACAGCCTCTCTAACCTTAAAATTATCAATCTATAACTACTTACTATTCACTACTTACTACTTACTACTCACTACTTACTTCTTACCATCATTCACTTCCTCGTACTCAACATCCGATACATTGTTACCATCGGAAGATGAGCCGCCTGCATTTTGTGAAGGACCACCTGCATTAGCACCAGGGTTAGCCGAAGCTCCACCACCCGAAGCTGCATACATCTCAGCAGAAGCTGCCTGCCATGCAGTGTTGAGCGCGTTAGTTGCATTGTCGATGCCAGCCAGATCCTGAGCCTTATGCGCCGTTCTCAGTTGTTCAAGCGCGCCGTTGATGGCGGTCTTGTTTGCTTCTGAAAGCTTGTCGCCGTATTCCTTCAACTGCTTTTCAGTTTGGAATATCATCGTATCGGCCTGGTTGATCTTTTCAACAGTCTCCTTCGCCTTGCGGTCGCTGTCAGCATTTGCCTGAGCTTCCTGCTTCATTTTCTGGATCTCAGCATCAGTAAGTCCTGAAGAAGCTTCAATTCTGATCTTCTGCTCTTTACCAGTTCCTTTATCTTTTGCAGATACGTGAAGGATACCGTTCGCGTCGATGTCGAATGTTACTTCAACCTGAGGCATACCGCGAGGTGCCGGCGGAATTCCATCAAGGTGGAATCTTCCGATCGTCCTGTTGTCTTTTGCCATTGGACGCTCACCTTGCAACACGTGTATTTCTACAGAAGGCTGATTATCGGAAGCTGTCGAGAATGTTTCCGATTTCTTCGAAGGGATCGTTGTGTTCGATTCGATCAGTTTGGTGAATACTCCACCAAGCGTTTCGATACCCAGTGAAAGCGGCGTTACATCAAGCAACAACACATCTTTTACTTCACCGGTCAATACACCACCCTGGATTGCAGCTCCAACCGCTACAACTTCATCCGGGTTCACACCTTTCGATGGTTTCTTGCCGAAGAACTTTTCAACTTCATCCACGATTCTCGGGATACGTGTTGAACCTCCCACAAGAATTACTTCATCGATCTGAGATACAGTATACGCCTGCATCAGCTACTGCTTTGCGGCAAGGCTCCAGCGTTCTGCGGATCAGATCATCCACCAGTTGCTCGAACTTTGCACGGCTTAATTTCTTTACAAGGTGTTTTGGTACACCATCAACCGAAGTAACATAAGGTAAGTTTACTTCTGTTTCCATTGAGCTGGATAACTCGATCTTCGCTTTTTCAGCAGCTTCCTTAAGCGTTGTAATGCCATCGGATCTTTCCGCAAGTCGACATTTTCTTCTTTCTGAAATTCTTCAGCCAACCAGTTCATTATGCGCATATCGAAGTCATCACCACCGAGGTGAACATCACCGTTAGTGGATTTTACTTCAAATACACCTTCGCCTAATTCAAGTACTGAGATATCGAATGTACCACCACCTAAGTCGTACACCGCGATCTTCATATCGTGGTTCTTCTTATCAAGACCATAAGCCAATGCGGCGGCAGTAGGCTCGTTGATAATACGTTTTACATCAAGCCCTGCGATTTGTCCGGCTTCTTTTGTTGCCTGACGTTCAGCATCATTAAAATACGCGGGAACTGTAATAACAGCTTCTGTTACGGTTGTGCCAAGGTAATCTTCAGCAGTGCTCTTCATTTTCTGAAGGATCATCGCAGAAATTTCCTGAGGCGTATAAAGACGGTCACCTATTCGAACGCGCACGGTATTGTTATTACCAGCTTCGACTTGGTAAGACACCATCTTCTTTTCTTCGCTTATTTCATTAAAGCTTTTGCCCATGAAACGCTTGATCGAAGACACCGTATTTTTAGGGTTGGTAATAGCCTGACGTTTTGCAGGATCACCAACTTTGCGTTCGCCTTTACCATTGTCTAAAAAGGCAACAATTGAGGGCGTAGTTCTACGACCTTCGCTATTTGCAATCACCACAGGCTCGGCTACCCTCCATTACTGCTACGCAGGAGTTAGTAGTTCCTAAGTCTATTCCAATTATTTTTCCCATATGTTCAAGTGTTTTGAGATCTAAAGTATGATCCCCTCTTCAATGGTTATGCCAAGGGGTTTCTGGCGGTCAAAAATGACACATTGACAGGAAAAGGAGGGGGAATTTGGGGTCTGAGAGTGAGATCTGGCAATTCCGGGTGTGCTTTCTGCCACGGCAGGCGAAAGAGAGTTATGGGTTATGAGTTATGAGTTATGCTTTGCCCGTCCGAAGCGCTTCGCGTAGGCGGGAGTTGGTATGTGGGTGTGGGTGTGTGAAATTCTCATCTTCTCAACTCCTAACATCCTATTGTGACCAGACAGTCGGACTCCTGTCCCACCTGTGTTCCTTCAGCTTTAGGAGAAGGGATTTTTCCAGCATCTTTCCATCGCTGGATGCAATGTTGGCTTCTACATTTTTGATTTTGCTCATGCCGGGGATGATCGTATGAACGTCGTCATTGGCGAAAATAAAACGCAGTGCCATTTCTGCCATCGTCATTCCTTTCGGAATTAATGGCCGTAATGCATCGGCATGGTCAACGCTTGGTATAAGGTTTTCAGGAACGAAATAAGTGGACCTCCAGTCATCCTTTGGAAACACTGTGTCCTTGGTTAGTGTGCCTGTTAACGTTCCTTCATCGAAGGGAACCCGTGCGATCACCGCCGATATCGAGCTTGCGACAAAACGGAAACAGATTGTCCTCGGGATTCTGATCAAAGATGTTATAAATAACCTGGACCGCGTCGATTAGTCCGGTTTCGAGAGCTTTAAGTCCGTTGTCAGGCTCCCAGCGGTTCACGCTTATTCCAAAGTGTTTCACCTTGCCATCCTTCTTCAGCTTTTCAATGCCCTTCTTCCAATCATCCTGATCGGCCCAACTGTCATCCCACACGTGGAACTGTTGAAGATCGATACAATCAACGTTGAGGTTAGTTAAACTCTTTTCAGTGTACTCGATGATATGCGAAGCAGGGTAAGTATCCTTCAATGGATATTCCGATTTTGCCGGCCACTTAAAATTCTTCGCGGGAATTTTCGTGGCACAGTATAATTTCTTACCAGGATTCCGCTTTACGAGGCCGCCCAAAATTTGCTCGCTTTTTCCTGCGGCATAGGCCCAGGCAGTATCAAAAAAATTACAACCCAATTCAACGGAACGGTCGAGTGATCGCTCAATTTCCTGTTGGTCATTTCCAGTCCATCCTGCGAGTCCCCACATTCCGTAGCCGATGTCACTTACCTTCCAATTCGTTTTTCCAAATCTTCTATACTGCATAAATTAATTTGAGTTAGAGTTATGAGTTATGAGTTATGAGTTATGAGTTATGAGTTATGAGTTATGAGTTATGAGAGTTAGGCATGGGCAAGGGTGTGATTTCTTCGCATGATAAATTTTGCGAGCGGTATAGCTGGAGTCATTAAGGTTCTTTTTGATATATTTGATTTTAGTATTAGCTCGGATGTTGAGGGCATCTTGGATTGAAATAGCGTGTGCCGGTGATTGTCCCCTTACAGTTTCGATGGACACTAATAGCGCAAATGAAACCAATTGAAGAAATCTTCTGACCACGTTTAATGATTTTATTCACCTATATAAATATAAGAACTTTTGTAGTTGTAGCTCTGTCATTACTTTCCTGCTATATATCCTACAAATACAATTTGAGATTTCACTTTAGCATTGTGCTATTGGGACTAGCTATTGCATTCCCCCTCGCTACTTCGATACAAATGGCATTCAAGAGGCGCGAAAAAGTCTTTGGAGTATCTTGCCCTTTTTAAATCAGGACTACTGGCTATCCATTATTCCTTCCTAATGTCTAAGAAACTGGATGCGGAGAAAAAAGCGGAGTCAACAGCCATCTTGAATGGCGTGTGCGACAAGCTATTGCAGTTGCTAAAAACATCAAATGGGAACATGTCAAACGTTAAGGCAGAAACCGATAAGGTAATGCAATTCATTGAACGCAATCGCGAAGAGATCTCAGCCAGAATTCTTATCCGGGTGATACGCTATCTAAAAGACGCGCTGGATGGAGCGACATACCTGGTAAGCCTTACTACTCATCGTACGATTTTAGGGCTTCGATTGTCTGGCAATATTTTTCATTATTCTTTTTTCGGCCCTTCATCCTCCGATGATGGTATATCAGTTGAGGGAGCAGCTACCGGAGTGGACCGTCTACTTAGGCTGCGTTTTGGGTCCGTTCCTCCTCGTTACACTGTACAATTTCCAGGCGCATATAGAATATCCTTTTGATCAGAAAGGCGCGGATGATATTAAGCTAGACGAGTTTAAGCTGAATATCTAGATTCGTTTCCGCCTCATGTAAGCTCACCCTCAACATTTTTTTTACCTTTGCGGCCGTCATAACGAAGACTGGTTAATCATTGAACATGGCTTTAGAACAGGAAATAGAAAAAAGAAGGACTTTTGGGATCATCAGTCACCCGGATGCTGGAAAGACAACGTTGACGGAAAAGCTGCTGTTGTTTGGAGGGGCAATTCAAAAAGCAGGCGCGGTAAAATCCAGTAAGATCAAGGACCACGCCCGTTCTGACTGGATGGAGATCGAAAAGCAACGGGGTATCTCGGTTGCGACTTCCGTGATGGGCTTTAATTATAAGGACGTAAAGATCAATCTCCTTGATACTCCAGGCCACCAGGACTTTGCAGAGGACACATACCGGACCCTTACGGCTGTAGACAGTGTGATACTCGTTATAGATTGTGTGAAGGGAGTGGAGATGCAGACGGAAAAGCTAATGGAAGTCTGTCGGATGCGGAACACACCGGTTATCTGTTTTATCAATAAGCTCGACCGGGAAGGCCGCGATCCATTCGAGTTGCTGGACGAGATTGAAGAAAAGCTCAGCATCAAAGTCCGTCCGTTAAGCTGGCCTATTGGCATGGGCAAGACATTCAAAGGTGTATATAGCTTGTACGAAAAGAGCCTTCACCTTTTTGTTAGTAGCAAGACCAAAGTGGAAGAAGGTATTCAGATAACTGATCTTAATGACACTGCTATAGATGAATACATAGGAGAATCGTATGCCCGTCAATTGCGCGCAGACGCTGAGCTTGTCGAGGGTGTTTATCCTGAATTTGATGTGAAGAGTTATTTAGCAGGAGACGTAGCTCCGGTTTTTTTTGGAAGCGCAGTGAATAATTTTGGTGTGAAAGAATTGCTGGACACGTTCATTCGCATCGCACCAACTCCGGTTCCGCGTGAAACTACAGTGCGTGTAGTTGTACCAGAGGAAAATAAATTCTCGGGTTTTGTTTTCAAGATCCACGCAAACATGGATCCCAAACATAGAAACCGTATAGCATTTCTAAGGATATGCTCGGGCCAGTTTGAGCGCGGAAGTAACTACTACCATGTTCGTCAGAACAAAAGTGTTCGGTTTTCCAACGCAACTGCATTCATGGCACAGGATCGCGAAACAGTGGACGAAGCCTGGCCGGGCGACATCGTGGGTATTTTTGATACAGGCAATCTGAAGATCGGAGATACTCTTACAGAAGGAGAAAAGTTGATGTATACAGGTATCCCAAGCTTTTCACCGGAGATCTTTAAAGAGGTAGTGAATATGGATGCCATGAAGACCAAACAATTGGAAAAAGGATTGCTTCAATTGATGGAAGAAGGCGTCGCGCAGCTTTTTACCTATGAGCTCGGGAAGAAGAAGGTTGTTGGTGTTGTTGGAGCCCTGCAGTTTGAGGTGATTCAGTTCCGACTGAAACATGAGTATGGCGCCACCGTTCAATTTATGCCGCAGAACATTTTTAAAGCCTGTTGGATCAGCAGTAAAGATCCTAATAAACTTCGTGAGTTCGTGGACTCTAAATCTCGCCATATCGCCCGTGACAAAGATGACAAGCTCGTATTTATGGCGGAGTCTAAAGCATGGTTACAAATGGTCCAGGATAATTTTCCTGATATCAATTTTCACTTTACCTCGGAATTTAAAGATTAGCCTTACTTCCAGGCTATACGCCGCTAAGGGAGTTTTCCGACAGTCACAATTTTTTCTCCTCGTAATGGCCCGGCCATTTGTCGTAACGCCTTCAACGACGATCCTGTATTGCGTTGTGTTATCGGCAGCAAAAAAAGAAACTACAGCAGCCGAGTCTTTTGTTTGAATGGATGGATTCCAATAGATGGTCGACCGGTTATCTGTAACCGCGATATTTTTTTCCGGTGTTGAATAATCGGGTGAAATAAATTTTCTCGTTGGCGAAAAGCCTTTTACTGGTAATGGTCGTAGCAGAGCTTTATCGTAGGCGCCTAAAGCAGTTGCTTCAGGTGGCCCCCTGCGGGTGTGAATTCCAATGACTCCACTTCCACCCCTGGCACCATACGCGGCATTATTCCCGAATTTACTGATCTCGACTCTTTCTATCTCTGCAGGATTCAACGCCTCGACTGCCGCCGCAGGTCCTCCCATCACATCGTTGACAACAACATTGTCGATAAGCACCAGTGGCTCCTGAGTCTTAATGTTTCCAAAACTGGAGGCTCCGCCGAGTAGCAGATATTTCACAGGGAAGCCACTTGCGTCGTTTTGGACTATAACTCTGAATCCGGGTACTTTCATTTGTAAGGCGCTAAGGACATCGGCAGCACGGCTTTCCCTTATCCAATCGCCGCTAACTTCAACGTCTGCCATTACTTGTGACGCCGACTTCTTTTCAATACGCTCTCCCGTGATTGTTACTTCGTCGAGAATCCTTACAGCTGCGAAATCCGGGATGTAAGGGCGAACGGGTCTATCAGCTATGTAAGTTTCTATTTGCAACGGTTCGGCTGAGCTATAATTCGGTTTGAGCTGGATGGTATCAAATTCAATCTTTCCGGGCTTTCCCTTCAAAGTCTGGCCAACAACGGAAAGTTTAGCCGTATCATATAGAAGAAGATTAGGGGCATAAAACGAACCATCTTCTTCCGTAGTCATTACGAATTCAAAGTTTGATTCTTCCTGAACGAATCTCAAGAGACCAGTGGAGTACTTCTGCTTCTTTGCCGGAACAAATCTACCCTTTACATCGAACCCATACTGTATGAGGTGACGGGTTTTTCGGTCTAAGGTGTCGGGGAGTAAAACATGGGGAATGTCAAAATTATTAGCAATGCTGCTTTCATTGGCAGCAGGCACCGCTTGAATAATGTCGGTTACCGAAACGGACAGGTTCGCCGGAATATTTTTTTCAAACTCGTCAAGCGCTTCCACGGTGACCGTTATTTTTTCGCGTGGCTCGTACTGACTCTTCTCAGTAACTATCTTGATTGTATTGTTGCTTTCATTCGGACGGTATTCTTTTGTTTTTGCAACCTCTCCCTGCTTAAGAACTCTTATTGGCTTTTTGAACAAGTAGGCTGGATCAAAATTCAACATCCACCGCGTGTAGGCGCGCAAGGTGTAGTCCCCGCTTTCAATGTACGACGGAAGAGAAAAATCCCCAGCGATGGTATTGCCAGTGATTGGAAATCGACGGTCCAGTTTAACATTACCTGCCTTGTCGACAAGATCTACGTGTAAGACATGGCTTAGCGAATCCTTCAGTAAGCGTGAGTAATAATTCATGTACCCTTTGAACCAAACGACTTCCTCTGGATAATAATAAGACCTATCAGTCTGCAGATAGGGTTTTTCCGTGAGATAGGTCAGCTTGCTTAAGGGTTTGCGCTCAAGTGGATTTTGGTAGGTTGCGACTTCGTGATCCGGCTGATAATTGTTCGGCAGAAGATCGGCCACTCGCGATTCAAACATCGCTCCAAGCATTGTCATTTTTAAGGGATTTAGCACAGTGCCGTCGTGGAATACCAGGATGGGACCGGTGGATTCTATCCAGCTGATGGGGAACGGTACGTCTGGATATACCGTTGCATTGGCATTCTTTCCTCTATAATGAACCTCTACCCTTGAAGGCAACTGGACGCTGTAAATATACGGTCTGGGACCAGGCATAACCTTTCCCTTTGTCGAGTAGACGAAGATGGTCTTATCGAGATTTGAAATGAAATTTGAAGTGCGAACAACATTGCTCAAGTTAGTCCGATCTTCAAAGAGGTCGAATTGTTCCTCATCAATGCATTGTTCAATAATTGATTTGAATAAATGGCGTGAAGAACCCTTGTAAGCATTCTTGCGCTTATCTGTCCATTTCTTCGTGAGAATCGAATCGTTCGATTGGAGTTCCTGGAACCTCACGTAACCTGCAGCCAGGTAATTGTCGTTGGCTACTGCGAAGTTTTTTAGTTCGTAAGAGATGCGATAACCCAGACTTAAATTCTCCACCACCAGGACGTCAGTTGCTTGAGCAGTAAAAACCCCAGGCGTGGTTTCCGGAAAACTTCAGTACCCATGGATTGAGTATTTTGCAGAGTTTTGAATTTGCACTGCTACCAAGAAACAGTTTTGTAAACTTCTCCACCTGCTTGTCCCACTGAGCATCTCTTTTCGCTTTTATCTGAATCTCCTGCATGGGCTCAAGAGGTAGACGGATAGTCAAGTCAATTACCTCACCTTCCGTGAGATTAACCTTTGCCTGATAAGGGCGAAAGCCAACAAACGATACAACCAGGTCGTGAACGCCAGGGGTAACGTTAAGTATAAACGCACCCTTATCGTCAGAGTTCGTGCCAATCGTCGTATAATTAATGTAGACACTGGCGTAAGGAAGGGGTTGACCGGTTTTGTCATCCAATACCTTTCCCTTGATCACTGCCTGAGCACCAGCACAAACTGCAAGGAATTGGAGATAGACGATGAGTTTTAGTTTCATTCAACAGAGAAGATAATCGTTGCCCAAAAGATGTGGTTTGAGCAATATAATAAACAATTCTCTCTCCGAGTGCCGCAAAATATTTCGACGGTGTTGATTCAATGATGATGGTATGAAAGTGTCTATTACATCAGACACTTTTGTGCAAGTCCTTACCAAAGAAGGTGCAGTAACGTTTTAATGCGCTATTAACTTTTCGCTTAGCGCCAGCTGTCAAAGGTTTGATGAATTTTGATGTTATTTTGATCGAGTCCTTGATTATCTCATCGCGCCAGGTGCCTTGCATGGTGCCGTCCACAACGATCCAGTGTCCGAATACGGACCAGTTTTGCTCAGGGGACTTTTTGTCCTCAATAGCAGCTCGCAAGGCGCTTCTGTCTTTGTAGCTCATTCCATATTCGTCGTAGTCGGGCATGAGAAATGTGTCTTGGCCATCGAATTTTTTTGGGTCTGCGGGATTTCCCGAGAAATATTCCTTGCCGCCGATGACAATTCTTTGCAACTGAGTTCTAATGGGCTCAATGCCAGCTCTGGCGTCTTTAAGCGTAAGGCCAGACCAATAGGTGAAATCGTTTAGTGTGGCCGGACCACGGCTATTAAAATAGCGAAGCAAGAACATTGATAACGCTTCGTCGCGTTGATAGCTTTTTTTGTTTGGAACCCTTTCGTCTAATAATGCATAGGTGAACTGTTTTCCAATACGCGGCCCACTGCAAATCAGTCCCTCGAGCTCGGCGTGCATCATAATATAGGCAAGTCTCATTCCGTCCGCTTTGATCTTCTTTTGTTTGAGAATTTCCTGGAGTTCGTTACGTTTTAAGAAATTTCCTCCCTCAAGTGAACTGGTTATAACGTTGTGACAACGCGTGAATAGTTTTTTTGACAACTCAGTTTTCTTGTAATAGGGTGCATTACCCATGTGCACACGCGGTGAAGTTATCGCGAGCAGCCATCGAATATCTTCAGGCGAGACAAAGTGCCAGGTGGGCCGCATCAGGTGGGTGCGCAGTATAGCACCTTCGTTGAACGCGTTCTCCACATCCCGTTCGGTGGCGCCGTTGAGCCTAAGGCCGATCGCCCATTTTGCGTGACGAAATTCCTGTGCCTGCATCGCGACGAGCCAGTTGACAACCTCAGAAACACTCTTGCACTGAGTCGCCGCAATCTGCTGATTGCAAAGTCGCATCTTTCTAACTTCTGATAGTAACATGAGGAATTGGTGCTTTACTCTTTGACTTGCTCGTCGATAAGATTAACGATCTTCTTCACAGCATCCAGATGCCCGTTGAACATGTTCTGTTTGGTGAATACATCAAGACGAATATCCGGATCAACCCCTGAAACTTCATACGTTTTTCCATCGGGGGTCACGTACTTCTCATTGGAAATCGTCAGCATAAATTCGCCTATCGACTTATTTAGCATACTCGAAAGGATACCTAATGTATTTGTGCCGACGGCAGTCACATTTGGCAATGTTTTCATTTGCAGGGCAAAACTCTCCGCTGCGCTTCGGCTAATATCAGTTGTTAAAAGATAAACAGGTTTAGTGAAATTGTAATGTGAAGCTGGGGCAACACTGAAGCTGGTACCCTTGTATAATTTTCCGCCTTGAAATTTATAGGCAGTGTATGCCTGCAGTTGTGTATTTGTGAAGTAACCGGCAATCGTCAATCCAGCAGCGTCGTACCCGCCAAAATTAAAGCCAACGTCCACGATGATGGCTTTTTTGTTTCGAAAAGCTTTCATAATCTCGCTCATATAAAAGTTGAGCGTATCGAGTTGTTGACCCCGTGGAATGTCATCGCTTGTGAATCTTGTTAAGGAGTAGATCGAAATATATCCAATTGAGGGCGTTACATCTCCCCATTCAATTTTTCCATTAGCCACCTTTTTCCCTTTACACTGCAAAATGTGATTGGAGATGTTCTGATAATTTGTGTGGAAAAATCTATCGATATATTCATTGAATGTTTTGATGGTGTCCTGGTTTTCAAATGATTCCTTTAAAAGTCGTGAGCTTGGTTCACCCCTGTATTGTTTAGTGTCGCCGTTTTCCGCAATGATCTTCGTGTGCTGGTCTTTAGTAAGAGTAACGATCTGTCCCATGATGTCGAACAGGTCATATTTTGTGGACAATTTTGATACCTGCGGACGGTACTTCAGGTAGATCTCATTCCAGTCAATATTTCGTTCAGTTGCATGCGCATAGTTTTCCCGGAGAGTGAGCCAAAAGAGATTGAACAGAAATTCGGGATCTGCCTTCTGAGCTTCGGTCAATGGCGCACAATTTCCGGGTAGTGAAGGCAGTCGATAGTATTTGTTTTCGCTCTGCAACAACCTTGTTCGCTCACCAAAGTCTTGTAAGTAAAGAGATAGAGTGTCCTTTTTTGCATTAAGGTCGAATTGCGCGAAGTTGTTAAGCAGACCACTGAGGTATTCATTTCTTTCAGTATAACAATGCTGACTTGTTGTGCTGTAAAGTATTACGCTATCATACCGGGCATCCAACAAATAACTATTGCCAATGGATTTCCAAACTCCTTTCATTGAAGGATTAAGGGTTTTGCTGTTGTCCGACTTGATAGCAACCGGATAGAGCGGTTGTGCCATGAACTTCAAAGCTGAGAACGATAGAATTACCGACAATAGGAGCTTTGACATATTTGGGATTCTAGCAGTATCAATTTAATAAATTCCGCAGAAAAAAGGTTATGCGGGAATCTTGAGTACCATCATGACTAGCGCGGTGAAAGGCATTATGATTGCGACGAGTGCCCACATCTTCCATTGCTTGTAAAGATTTTCCATTGAATTCCATTCTTGCTCACGGTTGTGATGACTTGTAAGTTCGAGCATTTTACGCAACACGACGGAAAGTTTTGTGGAGAAGATAACTCCTGAACAAGAGAATAAAACTATGGACCATAAAATCCAACCGGTGCGGAGAATGGGGATATTGCCATAAACTGCGGCGAGTATTCCAGCAACAACAATTACGATCACTGCGGGTATGGTGAACACCTTATCACTTCGCATTACACCCCTAATTGAATGCTTTATTATGTTGAAGTCTCTTGACTTCATAGCGAGGTGAATCCAGAAATGGCTTGCAATGATATTGCCGAGAAATATAATTACACCAGCTACGTGAAGTAATTTTAGTAATGGATAGTTCATGTGTTTATTCTATCTTAGTTCAAGACCTTCTTCAATATCGAAAATATTTTTTCCTGACTTCGTTATTGTTGAATAGATAATCAATATAGGTCGATGTTGACTTAATCTCCATTTAATTGTACTTTCGGCATATCATTGAAGTTCTCGCGGACATTATTCATTTAAATCCGCACCGTTGGAGTTATTATAAACCGTTAACCTAATTGTTATGCTAACCTTACCTCTTTTAATAACAACGTACCAGATCGGGTATGCTGTTGGTTTCTTCTTTCACATGTTATGGTCGTTCTTTCCCGCCAGCGTTATGATTTGTTTGCTGTACATTCTTTACAGGACAAGCAAATCGGGCGCATTGAGCAGGAGCAAGTAAGGATTCAACATTCCACTTTTCAATTGTAAATATTTTTATGTCACTCGAGGAAAAGAGGCGTTTGATTCTGGCTTTTGATGTCCTTATCAGAAGTAAGGTTCCAGGAAGAGCGGAGTACCTGGCCAAGCGGCTGGGTGTATCGAGGAGCACATTCTTCCGTCTGATTGAGTACATGCGTGAAGAACTATACGCGCCTGTGATCTTTGACGCAGAAAGAAATCGATATGCTTATGAAAAGGAAGGTATAGTTATGTTCAGGTTTTTGCCGGCCGAGATTATCGACGTTGAGAAGGCTAAAAGAATAGTGGGAGGGATGTGGAGAAAATGTGATAAACAAATTCTTGTAGTCTCAACTGTTGAGACTCTCGCCGGCTAATATTGTTTACTCTTTGCAAAGACCCTGTGCCAGACAGATTTCTGGCGGCCTAAAAAATATAAATACTATGGAAGACAAGACTTTGAGGGACATGAGTCTTAGTATGCTCGATGTTCAAGACGTTTGCCGTATTGATGGTGGATCCCTGATAGAATTTGGAGGCGTTTTAAAAAAGCTAACGCCTGCCGCCTTTGCGATTTGGGTAGTTGATAATTGGGAAGAAGTGAAGACGGGATTTTCTGATGGATGGAACGTTAGGTAAACTTTAAAACAACTAATCACTATGGAACAAAACTTAAAAGTAAAGTCATTATCTCAGGAGCAGTTAATGATGGTATATGGCGGAGAGATCACAAAAGATACTTCGGCTGCGTATGACCTTTTCTATATACTTGGGGTCACCGTAAGATCATTTTTTGAATTTGTAACCGGCGCTGCAGAGTACCAGGCTTCGTTGCCACCCAATCTCAAGAAGTGAAATCATGGAAGAGCTGATCAATTTCAGCTCTTCTCAATTTATTATCTATGACCGTATACGCATTATACACACTGTATTTCCTTTTCTTCCTTCTAAGGAAAAAAGGAATTAGACACGCATTTTGTTTGACTGAGAAAGAAACAAAGTTAATTCTCACGGGATTGGTGATCTATAGTGTAAGCTATTTGGTCTCCTCGGCATTGATTGAATTTGGCTTGAAGGTCGATACATTTCGCATTTTCAGTCATCACGCAATTTTGTTAGCAGTTTGTTGTATTCTCTATATCAAAATGATAAAGACCGACGAGGCACAGCATCCATAAAATAATCGGGTTAACCTCGGAGCGAATGAACATGCCTACATAAACTGGCATTTTCGTGCTATTGAAGTGCACTACGCTACGCTGTTCTATTCTGTTTACAATCTGAATGGATTTATTCTCAATAGCTGGAGTTGAGCTGGAACAACTTTATCACGTTTAGCCGCAGATTCGAATTATAAACGTTATATCGCTATGATTGGAGTGCCTGAGTTTTCGAAGGTGAATGTATGTTGGGAGAACTATACGCTGAGCAACGCGGCGATCGTCAATCTCGGCTATTGGTTGGTATGTTTGAGCGTTGCCGGTACACTAATCTTCTCATGGTCAATTGTTTTTGAAATTTCTACTTCAAGCCCTGGACTTATCCGACCCTTTTCTGGAACGAGTTCCGTTCATTGTGCATTCAATGGACAAATAAAGCAGTCATTCCTTCGGGAAAATCAATTTGTTAAGTCTGGAGACACACTATATACGATAGAAACCGAAGCATTAAACGTCAGGCAAAAATATCTGTTGAACAAACTCAATGAGATCAACCAAATTATTGCCGACCTCAGGACGCTGACAGTGCAATAGTGTTGAGGATAAACTCCTTCATTCCGCACTGCTCCAGCAATCGTGGGTCACTTATCTACAGGAGATGGTTGACGCAAATACTCAACTCAAAAAAGCCCAGGCTGTTTACAAACGGAATCTCAAACTTCATACCGGAAGGGTCATCGCAGACGCAGAATTCGAATCCTATACGTTTGAGCTTGACCGTGCCAGGAATGAAGTTGCGTTGGTTAGGAAGACGCAAATCAATCAATGGCAAGCTGAATTGATAAATTATGAGAGAGACATGCGTAGTGTTGAGTCCGAACTAGCGGGAATCGAAACGGAAATCAAAAGTATGATCGTTCGATCTCCGATATCAGGTACCGTACAAGGACATACAGGAATTTATACGGGGAGTGTAGTTTACGCGGGACAGGAACTCGCCCAAATCTCTCCCGACACCGATCTCATTGTCGAAGCGTATGTATCCCCCAATCACATCGGACTATTGCACAATGGAATGCAAGTAAGGTTCCTGATAGACGCTTTTAATTATAATCAATGGGGCTTTGGTCAGGGAAAGGTTATAGATATTTCAGATGACATTCATATCGTAAATGATAAACCTGTTTTCAGGATCCGGTGTTCTCTCGACCGAAACTATCTGCAACTGAAGAATGGATACAAAGGAATACTGAAGAAGGGGATGTCACTGCAGGCAAGATTTATTGTGACAGAAAGAACATTATGGCAACTGATTTACGATAACGTGGATGACTGGCTTAACCCGGGAAGGTGATTTAAGTAGCGAGATGAAAAAGCCAGTAAAGGTCAGGCAACGGGATATTACGGACTGCGGTGCTGCTGCACTTGCGTCGGTAGCGGCATACCACCGGTTAAAGGTGCCGGTTTCCCGAATTCGCCAATTTGCATCCACCGACAGAAAAGGAACAAATCTTCTCGGATTAATTGAAGCCGCCTCGAAGCTCGGGTTTGAAGCAAGAGGGGTGCGCGGGGAATTCGACAGCCTTTTCAAGATACCGACGCCTGCGATTGCACATGTAATCGTCAACGGCATCCTGCATCACTATGTGGTCATTTACAAGACCACGTCAAAATTTATTCAGGTCATGGACCCGGGTGATGGTCAAATCCATAGGTACAAGCACGACGAATTTAAGAAGTTATGGACCGGGATATTGGTGATTATGTGGCCTCGCGCCGACTTCCAGGCTGGAGGAGCAAAGGACTCTCTCTCTTCCCGCTTTTGGTCCCTCATTTCACCGCACAAAGCAATAATGATACAAGCGCTCGCAGGAGCTTTGATTTATACGTTGTTGGGTCTCACTACATCCATATATGTTCAAAAGATCGTGGATTACGTTTTGATCGACGCGAATAAAAACCTGCTTAACATGATGAGCGTGGTTATGATCACGTTCCTCATTTTGCAAATATTCATCGGCATTACAAAAAACATAATAACACTGCGAACCGGACAAGCGATCGACCGCCAGCTAATTCTTGGCTACTATAAACATTTATTGACATTACCTCAGCAATTCTTTGACACCATGCGAGTGGGTGAAATCATTTCGCGAATCAATGACGCCGTCAAGATCAGGGCATTTGTGAATGATGTCTGCCTCACCTTTGCAGTCAATGTGTTTGTCCTGCTGCTCTCAATTGCGCTGATGTTTACATACTATTGGAAGCTGGCGCTGGTAATTTTATTAGTTGTTCCATTTTATGCTTTGATTCTCTGGATCACGAACCGGGCAAATCGAAAAGTTGAACGACGCCTCATGGAAAATGCAGCGGAGTTGGAATCCCAGCTTGTTGAATCGTTGAACTCTATAGGCACAATCAAGAGCTTCGGCCTGGAGGACCACACCAATCAAAAAACGGAAACGCGATTTGTAACACTGTTAAAGTCGGTCTATACGTCAGGACTTAATGGAATATGGACGGCGGGCGCTTCAGATTTCCTTTCACGACTGTTTACAATCCTCCTTTTATGGATTGGGTCAGGCTTTGTATTAAATACTGAAATCACAGCGGGTGAACTTCTCTCGTTCTACGCGCTATTAGGATATTTTACAGGTCCTGCTAATAGCCTCGTCGGTATGAACAAAACTGTACAGAATGCGGTCATTGCCGCCGATAGGCTCTTTGAAATCATGGATCTCGAGCGAGAGAAAAATGAACATCTGGTCAAGCTGAATTCTTTGGACTTTGGCGACATCAATTTCAAAAGTGTTCAATTCCGTTATGGTTCCCGTATCACGGTTTTTGAGAACCTTACGTTAGCGATTCCCAAAGGAAAGGTATGCGCGATTGTGGGGGAAAGCGGATCGGGTAAATCGACATTGATTTCAATTTTGCAAAACGTCTATCCCCTGAATGGTGGAAGTGTCCTGATTGGTGGTTACGACTTAAGGCACATTGAGACTGAATCGTTACGAAGATTAATAAGCGTTGTTCCCCAGAAGATTGATCTGTTTGCCGGAACAGTGATCGAAAACATTGCTGTTGGTGATTATGAACCGGACATGAAGTTGGTAATTGAAATTTGTTCAGAGCTGGGCATACTTGAGTTTATCGAAAATCTTCCCAGTGGTTTTGCAACATATCTTGGAGAGAATGGAGCAACCTTATCAGGAGGGCAGAAGCAACGACTGGCAATTGCAAGAGCATTGTACAGAGATCCGGAAGTCCTGATCCTTGACGAGGCGACGTCTTCTCTCGATTCCTGCTCAGAGCAATATGTTCAACGTACTATCGACCTTCTGCGAAAAAAAGGGAAGACCGTCATAATTATTGCGCATAGGTTGAGCACTGTTCTTAAGGCTGACAAAATAGTAGTCTTGAGCGCCGGTCTGGTGGTGGAGGAAGGTCTGCATGAAGAGCTGCTTGCTAACAGACGAACCTATTTCAAACTATGGATGGACCAATTTCCAATGGCGGGAACGCTAGCTGATATCAAAGGCACATAAGATAGTTGAGCGTTTCAGCTACGTTAATATCGATCGAATCCGCGATCATTGAGTATTTGGACGTACCGCGGATCTGAACGAAGGTCCTTGAAGGCCGGATCAACTTTGAGGTGATTAAGCCCCATCCCCATTCGATCGACTTTGAATAAGTGAGAAAAACACGAGTCGACCTGATTTCGGAATGCAAATGCTCTCGCCGTGTTATAGTGGGTGTCGTGATTCTTCGCGTTTTCATCTCTTATCAGCGTGTTCAGGAATTTGTCGCTTACTTCGCGCTGGTTCAGGGCGAAATAAGCCATAGAATTGTAGGACAGATCTGAGGCAGTTAATTTTTCGCCAGCATTTACTAATCGAATCGCATAAATGATTGATCCTTTTGAAATCTCCTTCATAAAAGCTTAACTCGATGTCCCGCGATACCGAAGAGTGATTGATACCAAATATGTTGTTCAGTTCTTTGCGATATCCTCTTGCTTCTTGAAGCTTATTGGAATAGAGCGAAACCAGGTATAATACGATGTAGCTATTGTAGTCGGCAGGGTCGATGTACATTGCTTCATTTGCCAGCTTCGTTACTTTGTCGAAGTCTCCCATCCACGTGAGAAAATAGCAGTAACGGTTTTTTATCAACGCAGAGCCAGGGTCGACTTCTAACGACTTTTCGAAATACGTGCGTGCTTTGACGTAGTCATGCTGTATAGCCCAGGCAATGAGTGCGCGCGCCGAGTATGCTTCTGGTAACGTGGGATCTATTGCCATTGCTTTCTCCGAAAGGCGTATCGCCTCATCCGTTTTTAGAATGTTTGTGAAGTCTCTATTGTCGTATTATGATCCATGCTTTGCTGAGGGCAAGATGTGCTATCGCAGGAGCGTACAATGAATCGATTGTAACGACTTGTTGGAAAATATCTGCTGCTGGCTGCCAGTTTTCACGTTTGTACTGAAATAGTCCTTTTAAGTAGAGCATGTACGCCTCCTCGGACGTACTCTTCTTTATCAATCGGGATTGTTCAAAAGAAGATAACGTCAGACTGAGAGTTTCCACGATGCTTGCGGCGATGTTGTCCTGGATCTTGAAGAAATCGGTTTGTTCTACTTGATATTGCTTTGACCAAATGTGTGAGTTGTCTTTCGCAAGAATCAGCTGTGCTGTAATCCTCAATTTATTACCGGACTGTTGGATACTGCCTTCAAGAATGGTGGCGACATTTAGCTTCTGCCCGATTTCGCGTAAGTCAAGTTTTTCTCCCTTGAACTGAAATGAGGAAGTACGGCCAATTATTCTCAGGTCCCTAATGGACGTAAGAGAATTAATTATTTCCTCCGCAATCCCATCACCGAGATATTCAAAATCGTGATCAGCTGTCATGTCATCGAATGGAAGGACTGCGATCGATTTATCGGTGATAGCAGCGGTCGTTTTGTTCGTTGTGAAATAGTACACAGCCACGACTGCGGCGAGTGTTACGAGTGCTGCGATGACAACTTTGATTTTTTTTCCAACGGAGGGAACCTTGAACAACACTTTCACCAGCGTCGTGAGTAGTTTCAGTGGCTGGATCTTTTGTTGCCCTCACAATTTCCTTTATTGCATTTGCAACCTTATTGATCTGATCCTTATAGATTATTTTTGAAGGACTGTCCTCACGTTTGTCGACAGGCGTAAGGGGTCGGTTCACTCCTGGTGACTTGAAAATGAAATCCACGGAACGGATAGGTCCAATTTCTTTTTCGACTGTTTGACGGTCTGCAACATCGAGGTCGTGAATACAAACAGGAAGAATTCGGCTGCTTACATTTCCGTTCTGCAATTTGACCTTCATTCCGAGCTGATCTTCGCTGCAAAGTTTTTTGAATACTAGAAATTCATTTTTCCACGCGAAGCCGTTGGGATCGCCATAAGTTTGTGAAAGAATAGGGATAAAAATAAGACACTTCAATTTGTCTTTGAGGGATTCGATCACATCGTCGGTTGCAAGGATCCCATCATACGAATTTTCATCAAAGTAAATGGAGATATCTTCTTTGATCGTTGCCTGGATCTCCTTTTTCAGTCTGGACACAAATTCACTGACCCAACCGTTCGAATCCTTATCAGGAACTATGTTATCCTTTTGCCGGTAGGAAATGAAGATATCGTAAGTGTATCCTTCAACTACTGAGGGCATAACCAAAGATAGAGATTCCGTTTCTAATATTCGATTGCACTCATAGAAACGCGAGTGGACCTCCACCAAAACAGCATGCATGTACGCTGTTTTCAGGGATGAATTTTGTCATTCGATATTTCTCTCCAAACCAAATACGGCACGCCGCATGGTAAATTTCTGCCAGAGAGGTAGAGATGTGCATTCATCTTGAGCCATAGAAATACAAATGCGTCTATTGAAAAGGAATTCCAGTGCGTTTTGAAATACCAATTAAGTCTTCCACAACGGCCTGGATAACAGGAACTCCTTCCTTCAAGCGAATTTTTTCAGCTTCGTGCTCAGGGTCGCCGGGGATCAGCACAGCATTTTGCCCTGGAACAGGTTTCGTATCCCGGAATACCTGAATCCAATGATCGATCCTTTTCTTAAATACATCTACTTCTTCGAAGCCATCTATTTCCATAGCGCCGAAAAAATGCCCAATACCTTTTCCAACACTTTCCTTTGGAGGTGCTTCGAACAAGGCAAATGGCGGCGCGAATGGACCCCAATTGGCGCCGCTGAGCACACAGCTTAGTATGTCTACCATCGCCGACAGTGCATAACCTTTATGTCCACCCATTTCACGCGTTGATCCTAATGGCAGAAGGCCACCTTCATACACGTCGTCAGGTTGTGTGGTTGGATTACCCAGACTATCAATCATCCATCCTTGGGGAACTGATTTTCCTTGCCTTTTGGCCAGCTCGATCTTACCAAACGCTACCACGCTTGTGGCGAGGTCAATAACGATGGGAGGATTTTTGTGACCTGGAAATGCGATGCTAATGGGATTTGTACCCAGCCGTCGTTCTGCACCCCACAACGGCACCACTATCCTGGACGAATTTGTCATTGACCAGCCGATCATGTCCCTCTCCAAAGCCTGAAGTGAATAATACGACGCTATGCCATAGTGATTCGTATTACATACACTCACCCACCCTGAGCCATGCTCGGATGCTTTGTCCATAGCAATTTTATTTGCTTTCGGCCCAACAACCAATCCGAGTCCGCTGTCACCATCGACCGTAGCCACACTTTTTTTCTCCCGGACAATTCTGATCTGTGGATTAGGATTGATCCTTCCGATTGAAAACATATCTACGTATGTCTTCAATCTTGCCACTCCGTGGGAATCAATTCCACGGACGTCTGCTTTTGATAAAACGTCTGCCGCCTGCCATGCGTCTTCTTCATTTACCTTGAAGTATTGAAATACCTTTGCCGAAAATTCCTTGAGATATGTATGTGGAAACGTAGTGTATTGTGGTGCTGTCATAATCTGAGAATACAATCAAAATTTGTTTTGTATGATGTCGGTATCGGTGTTAAATAAGTTGGCGATCCACTCGGGTGGTTTCTTGTCGAGGTTTTTTACTGCGATGCTCTTAAGGATTTCGCGAAGGATCTGTGGTTTATCCTTTTTCCATATAAGAGCCCTGGTGATCCCGATCGCTTTTACTTCGCCGCTTTGCTCGAACTTGTGAACGTGATAGACCCATTTTTCATCCCATCCCATTGTTTGTAGACGCAACGTGAATTTTGTCCAGAGCTTTAGTGGTTTTCGATAAATGATCTTCTGGGCGCCAAGTGTAGGCGCCAGCCCCTTTGGCAGGATTTCATTAAAAAGTTTCGACCGCGCAATCATTTCCCATCGAATAAGGTCCATGTAAGCTGCATACTTAAAGGCTGTCATCACCCGAAAACCGTCGCAGTCGAATAAGCGAACGCGGAACGTCCTTGTCAGTTCTTCTTCGATGTCAACTTGTGATTGGAATCTTCTTGCAACGAGAATCCACACAATGCGGTACCAATAATAAAACATATGTTTTAGTTTATTAAATATCGCAGATGCGGACGCATTTTCTAAACGTACCTCCTCTTTTTACGGAATCAATATTCAGAAGGGCATCGGCATGGTATTTTATAAATCGTATAACTTTTCGGATGTTTGATCTTTCGCTGCATGGCTCCTGCAACTGCTCCATTTACGGTTTTATTTGAAGACAATCATCTGCTGGTTGTTAATAAGTCTGCGGGAATTCTTGTTCAGGGCGACATTACGGGGGATGTTCCTCTCGTTGAACTTTGCAAACAATACATCAAAGAAAAGTACCATAAGCCTGGCGAGGTATTTCTTGGCGTTGTACATCGGCTTGACAGGCCGGTTAGCGGTGTCGTGGTACTTGCAAGAACGTCAAAAGGGCTTGAAAGGATGAATGCGTTGTTCCGGGAAAAGGAAACAACGAAAACGTATTTAGCTGTCGTCAGAAAAAAGCCGTTACAACCGGAAGGCATTTTGGTTCACTGGTTGCAAAAGGATGAAAAAAAGAATAAGACTACAGCGTTTAAAAATGAAACGAAAGGTGCTTTGCGTTCTGAGTTAAGTTACAAACTGTTGGGGACTGCGCAGGACCATTGGTTGCTTGAAGTAAATCCAGTGACTGGCAGACCGCACCAGATAAGGGTACAACTCGCTAGTATGGGTTGCGTTATAAAAGGCGATGTAAAGTATGGCGCCGATGAGCCGAATGAAGATGGAAGCATTTACCTTCATGCGAGAAGGCTGACTTTTGTTCATCCTGTCAAAAAAGAGAAAGTAACATTTGAAGCCCCGCTTCCGGCGATGGGGATCTGGAAATATTTTGCAAAATTTGACTAATCTATGTCCGAACCGTCCTGGATAAAAAAACTAATGCTACGTTGGAAGCTAGAAAGTGCGTTCCAGGTTGTGATAGTGCTGGTGGTTTTTGCGTGTACCGGCTTCACGGTTCTCTTCATTAAAAAGCCTATCCTTCATTTTCTAGCCGGCGAACAGGGAGATTCTGTTACCGCCTCCGTTATATACTACCTGTTGATTTTGCCTCTTTACAATGTGATATTGTTGGCTTATGGATTTTTGTTCGGACAATTCAATTTTTTTTGGGAATTCGAGAAGAGATTCTTTAACAGAATATTTCGAAGACCAAAAAAATGAAGATCATGCGTAGACAAAATTCCCCAACTTATATAGTTGGCTTAATACTTTTTATTGCATCGTGCTCATCTCCCCGATACACATATAATTTCGATTACTACGATTATAATAGCGGGCGAAAAGAATTGCCTAACACTTATGTTAATGAGTCCCTGATTGCCAACAAGACAGAGCCACTGAAACTTGACAGGAATCAATTAGTGGCTGCCGCCGACCCTGACAATGTAAAACATTCTCACCCGAGTTCTTCAGTCTCGGAAGATGCATCGATTGCAACAAAGGCGTATAAAGGGCTTTCTCGGTCTGAAAAAAAGCAACTTCGCAATGAGCTAAAGGACTATATGAAAGATCACTCGAAAAAATTAAAGACTGGCGATCAAGGCGCCTCTGTTAACGCTACGAAACAGCTTGACGACGATCTGAAACTGGCAATTATATTTGGTGCCATTGGAATCACGTTCGCGATACTGGGCGGAATAAATACAATCTTTTGGGTAATAGGAGTAATTGGACTTATTGTAGGCCTGGTGTTCTTTATCCGATGGATCTCCACGCAGTGAGAGGCGGTTGAGGGATGAGCGAAAATAAAAAAGGCTGTCGTCAGGACAGCCTTTTTAATATGTAGTGTAGAAACTATTCTTTTTCAGTTACGCCAGTAGCGAGGAGTATTACTTTATTTTTTAACACCTCCACTACACCTCCAGTTATTCCGAGGTTCTGCAATCCTTCTTTTCCCTTGTATTCAACAACTCCTTCTTTAAGTAGGCTGATCAACGGTGCGTGGTTATCCATAACCTGAAAAGATCCATCGGCACCTGGAAAGGTCACAATGGACACGTCGCCTTCAAAATATTTTTTTTCAGGTGTTAAAATTTCAAGATGCATCCTGCTTTTTTAAGAATTTCAGTTACTAATTATCCTTTCGCTTCTGCCAGCATCCTTTCACCCTTCTCAACAGCCTGCTCGATACTACCCACGAGGTTAAATGCCATTTCAGGTAAATGGTCGTATTGACCATCCATGATCCCATTAAATCCTTTGATCGTGTCCTTAATATCCACGAGTACCCCTTTAAGACCAGTAAATGCTTCGGCAACGTGGAAAGGTTGTGACAGGAAACGCTGCACGCGTCGTGCACGGTGAACGACCTGTTTGTCTTCATCAGACAATTCATCCATACCGAGGATGGCAATGATATCCTGTAATTCTTTATAACGTTGAAGTTGATCTTAACACGCTGTGCGCAGTTATAATGTTCTTCACCAACAATTTCAGGACGAAGGATACGTGAAGTAGAATCCAATGGATCCACAGCAGGATATATACCAAGCTCAGAAATCTTACGCGACAATACTGTAGTTGCATCCAGGTGAGCAAAGGTTGTTGCAGGAGCAGGGTCAGTCAAGTCATCGGCAGGAACGTAAACCGCCTGAACAGAAGTAATTGATCCATTCTTTGTAGACGTAATTCGTTCCTGCATCGCACCCATTTCAGTAGCAAGTGTAGGCTGATATCCTACGGCAGAAGGCATACGGCCAAGAAGCGCCGATACTTCAGAACCTGCCTGTGTAAAACGGAAGATGTTATCAACGAAGAAAAGGATATCACGACCTTTGCCAGTACCATCACCATCGCGGAAATATTCAGCAACGGTAAGTCCAGAAAGTGCCACACGTGCACGTGCTCCAGGAGGCTCATTCATCTGACCGAATACGAATGTTGCTTTTGAATCTTTCAGCTTTTCGCTATCAACTTTCGAAAGATCCCATCCACCAGCATGGAGTGACTTCATGAACTCTTCACCATAGTTTACAATACCAGCTTCGATCATTTCACGCAGCAAGTCGTTTCCTTCACGTGTTCTTTCACCAACTCCAGCGAATACTGAAAGTCCTGAGTATGCTTTTGCGATGTTGTTGATCAATTCCTGGATCAAAACGGTTTTGCCCACACCGGCACCACCGAATAACCCGATCTTACCACCTTTTGCGTAGGGCTCGATCAGGTCGATAACTTTTATACCTGTAAATAAAACTTCTGTTGATGTTGAGAGATCTTCAAATAACGGCGCCTGACGGTGGATTGGAAGAGTTGAACTGCCTTTAGGCTGAGGGATACCATCGATCGCTTGTCCAACCACGTTAAAAAGACGGCCTTTGATATCCTCTCCAACTGGCATTTGAATGGCAGAACCGGTGTCTGTTACCTTCATTCCCCTCACGAGTCCTTCCGTACCTTCCATCGAAATGGTACGAACTCGGTCTTCACCAAGGTGCTGCTGACATTCCAGGACGACCTTTGTGCCGTCGCCTTTTGTAACTACTAAGAGAATCAAGGATGTTAGGCAATTTTGCCCCCTCACCGTCGAACGCTACGTCCACTACCGGGCCGATTACCTGTGTGATCTTGCCAATATTTGCCATTTGTTGTGTGTTTTTGAAACTTAGGTCTTGAAAATTCGACCGCAAAAGTAGCCGTTTTGGGGACGAAGTACAAAGGCCCGGCGTCGAATTATTGATGCTGTTTTTACATAGTAAATCACGCCTTTTTGAGCCTGACGTTTGCTTACGCCGACATTAAGTACAATTCGGAAGGTTGTTCCCTGATTTTCCTCAGATGACTTCACGAAAATTTTTCCGTCATGGTAGGTTTCAATAATTCTTTTTGCCAGGGTTAGGCCCAGACCCCAGCCTCTTTTTTTGGTGGTAAATCCAGGTCGGAAAACATGGTCGATTTTGGATCGGGGAATGCCTTTGCCGGTATCGGAAATATCAATGAATATCTTGCCTTCGTTACCCCTTAGGATCTTGATCGCAATCGTTCCGGTATTGCCCATAGCATCCACGGCGTTCTTTGACAGATTTTCTATTACCCATTCAAACAAGGGGGCATGAACATTTGCGAAAATATTCTCTGACAACGTAAACACCTCCATTTTCACTTTCGATGATACTCGTGGCCTCAGGTAGTTAACCACGTTGTTGATGAGATGCACAATATTCTCCTTCTTAAGGGCCGGAACGGATCCAATGCTGGAGAAACGTTCGGTGACAATACGAAGCTTTTGAATATCCTTTTCCAGTTCCTCGACCATTCCCTTTTGCTTCATGTCAGGGTCGTCTCTGATCACTTCAACCCAGGCCATGAGCGAAGACAACGGTGTGCCTAGTTGATGGGCCGTTTCCTTCGCAAGCCCCACCCACACACGGTTTTGTTCAGCAGCTTTGGAATAGTTGAAAGCCAGGTACGCGATAAAGCCAAATATTGCGATAACCGAAAGCTGGATATAGGGATAGGCGATCAACTGCTTCAGCAAAAATGAATTCTTGTAATAGATGAACTGCGTGCCAAAAACTTCTCCTGTTTGAGGATCGCGTAATGTGACGGTAATGGGCTCGTAAGTTTGCGCCATCAGCTTTAATTCGTTTTTCAGAAAAGCATCCTTTCTTGTGTCGGTCCAGTCTTCCGGCACCTCAACATTCCGGAACGCCAATACTCGGCCTTTTTCTGTCACCTGGATGATGGGTATGGAGTTGTTTTGAAAAAGGATTTCCTGACGCGATAAAATTTACATCACCGGAGTCATCGTCATTAGCCGTATACTCAATTGCCTTGGCATACAACTGCACTTGTTGCCGTTCGCGTTCCTTTAGCTGGTCGACCAGAACATTTGTGTAATAAATCGATCCTATACTGATCAATACGGACGCAACCAGCACTACCCATTTCAGATTGGAATTATTCTGATAAAAATCCAGGGATGGTATAGGCGCTTTTTTGCTCATGGAATGAATGCCGTCGTTCGAGTTCGCGGACTGAACTGAAGATAAATTGCTCAATCTCTCAATACGAAAGTTAATTAAAAAACCGGATGGGCTTCATCCGGTGTCTTTTCAAGTTTCAGTATTGAATCACGATACGACGTCAAGCCTTTCATCATGAACCATTTTGCCATGACCTTGTAGTTGATCTTGGTGCCGTGCATAAGAATACCTACGCGGTAAATTCTTCCAGCAACCCAGGTTGTGAATATAAAGCCAGCTATCAGCGAGACCATTGAAAGCACAAGCTGCCAGGTCGGTACACCGAAGGCAATACGTCCCATCATGGCAATGGGGGATGTGAAGGGAATGATCGATAGCCAAACGCTGATCGGACCATGTGGATCTTCAAGGATGAAAGTGAATAATCCAAAATAGGAGATAAGCATCGGGATAGTAATAGGAAACATAAACTGCTGAGCTTCCGCGGGGCTATCGACCGCTGACCCAACGGCGGCGAACAACGCTCCATACAATAAGTATCCACCAAGAAAATAAAACAGGAAATTGAAGATGACATAGCCAAAAGGAATTTGACCCATAAGCTTCAGGAATTCCATCGCACCCTGGTTTTGCATCGCTGGGATTCTGTTGACTCATTTCATTCATCATTTGTTGCTGTGGCATTTCAAGTCCGAAATACCCAAGCACCACCGATGATAAGAGTGGTGATCAGCACAATCCAGATTAGAAACTGCAGCAAGCCAACAGATGCAAGTCCGACTATCTTTCCCATCATCAACTGGAATGGCTTTACAGAAGAAACGATGACTTCGACAACCTTGCTGGTCTTTTCTTCGATGATGCCCTGCATGATCTGTGCACCATAAATGAAGATGAACATGTACATCAGGATACCACATGTCATCCCAACGCCAAACAACACTTTGGAGTCTGAGCTCTTCTCAAGACCTTCATCAGACATATTAATGCTTTGAATGGAAACATCAGTTTTAAGGCTGTCGAGCACCCTCTGATCGATGTTGAATTTTTGCATTTTCAATTCCCTGATGCGATTGGATATCATGCCTTCGATGTCCCCGATTTCATTAGGGCTTGGATTTACTTTTGTGTAAAGCGATATGCCTTTAGGATTAGCCAGGTCAAAGTCGAGGGATGTATAACAATCCATAACTGCTGTTATCTTCCTGGAATGCCCTTTTTGGCAATGTTTACGTCGACATCAAATTTCTTGAACCTAAACTTTGATGAGTCAGGGACGAACAATCCACTGTCATCAACATAATAGATAGTTTCTTTCTCCGCATTCTTCTTTTGCTCAATGGCCACATATACGAGGATTGCCATGATTGCCGGAAAAATAAGAGGCAACAATATTGTGGCTATCAGAAAGGATTTTTTCTGCACGCGGTTGAGGAATTCGCGTTGGATGATCAGCAATATTTTATTCATGACGACCTCCTTTCACCAGACTGATAAAGATTTCGCTCATGGTTGGGATTTTTTCAATAAAGCTATGGACCTCGGTTAGCTCTGTCAAGTCACGGATGAGCAAATTCGGCGAAGTACCGTTATTAACCTTCACTACGGATTTGTAATATGATCCTCCACATTCCGTTGTTCGATCACCTCATAATTCGGAGAAGAAAAATTAAAGGATCCTTTATGCTCTACCCAATAGGTATTGGTCCTGTAAGTTTCCTTTACCTGTTTCTTGGATCCCTCAAGTATTTTTTTTGATTTATCGATTAGCGCAATGTGGTCGCACAGATCCTCGACAGTTTCCATGCGGTGGGTTGAAAAGATAATCGTGCATCCTTTTTCCTTCAGTTCCAGTATCTCATGCGTTATGATTTGAGCATTGACAGGATCAAAACCAGAAAATGGTTCATCGAGAATGATCAGCCGGGGCTCATGCATGACCGTGCTGATAAACTGCACTTTCTGCGCCATGCCTTTGCTTAAGTCCTCGACTTTTTTGTTCCACCATTCGGTGACCTCAAATTTCTTTACCCATGCTTTACTTTTTTCGACAGCCTCTTTGCGGCTAAGGCCTTTGAGTTGCGCGAGGTAGATAAGTTGTTCTCCAACCTTTAATTTTTTATACAGGCCGCGTTCTTCCGGTAAATAACCGATTGTACCTATATGTTTTGGTTGAAGGCGCTCTCCAAAAATCGAAATCTCGCCGCTATCCGAATTTATGATCTGATTGATGATCCGGATAAGTGTTGTCTTGCCCGCTCCATTTGGCCCAAGCAATCCAAAAATGGTTTGGGCAGGAATGGTTAGACTGACATTGTCGAGAGCTAAATGATTTGTATAACGTTTGGTTACATTCTTGGCGGTTAATGCTTCCACTGTTGATTTTGATTTGACAGCATATTAGTGTCAAAAGATAGGAAGGAATTACAAGAATGAGCGAATGGAAATATCTTATTCTCTAAACACAATGTTTCCCATAGAAACGTCGAGATCAAAGACCAACGAATTCTTGGCGTTTTTGGAATAGGCGGCGTTTGCAAATGTATTTTCAGCAACCTTCTTAAGGCTTGAAGGTACTTTCACGCTGCATAACCATGAATCCTGAATCTTCACCAGAATCGGAGTGTCATTCTTTGGAAGAATGATCGTAAGATTTCCGGCACCAACGCTTCCCTTGATCTTGCTGCCTACAAGAGGTTTATTGCTGAAGTCAAGGGTCATGTTCCCAAAGCCGACGTCAGCCATTACAAAACGAGTCCTGGAAAGGTTGAGATTTTTAACGTTCACGGATCCGAGGTCAACCTTCACGAAGAAACTATCCATATCGATCTGATTCTCCAACGCTGAATAGTACCCTACGTTCACGTCTGCACTTCCTGTACTTATTTTTAGATTTTTTACTGCAAGACCTGAAAGGTCGATGTTGGCGTTTCCGACGCCGTAGATAAATTCTAAGAAGTACGGCTTGTTATCCGTGAGATACATTTTCCACAGCTTGTCGCTGGATTCTTTCTCCGAGGCTCCAAAGAAACGGGTGGAAATTGTCTGGCTAAGGCCTTCAGAATGGACTTCTTCAAGATTCAGGACGACCTCACAAGTCTTTCCCTTTACCTCCTTGCGGAAGTTATGAGCGTATGACTCTTCGGTTTGATTGCTGAAAACGTTGAGAATTTCGGAGTTCTGGCTAGGTTTTATATAACAATTCCCGCTATTGGCCTTGACGACGAGCCGAATACTTTCGCAAGACGGTGAATCCTCGACCGTGAATTGCTTCTTTATCTGCCCCAATGCCAAACTCACTATTGCAATTCCGCAACCTGTTAACCAAATCTTTCTCTGCATGACGAATATTTACGGTCAAACCTACCCGAGGTTTTCAATGTGTAAGTTTTACGCTCAAAAAGTAGAAAAAGCCTCGCCTAATCTGAATTAAACGAGGCCGGGGTATAATTTGTTTGTAGAATTTTTTAGTTGAAAAACTCTTTCATTCGCTCGAAAAAGCCCTTTTCGTTCGCGTCGGGGTGAGGCTCGAAATTTTGAGAGCCACGGAGACTTTCCAGCTTGGCTCTTTCTTCGGGCGTAAGCTTTTTGGGAGTCCAGACATTTACGTAAATAAGCTGGTCGCCCACCTCGTATCCATTGATGTCCTTAAGGCCCTTTCCACGTAGCCGGAGTATTTTTCCGCTCTGGGTACCAGGTTCGATTTTGATCTTTACCTTACTACCTATTGCAGGAACTTCAACAGATGTTCCTATGGCCGCATCGATAAAGCTGATGTAAAGGTCATAGACCAAATTGTTTCCATCACGCTTGAGGAATCGGTCCTCTTGTTCTTCAATCAGAATTAAAAGATCACCAGCGATCCCGCCACCGGGAGCTTCATTGCCTTTACCAGACATTGACAATTGCATACCATCTGCAACGCCAGCGGGAATTCTTACCGATATAACTTCTTCCTTTGAAACGAGACCGGAATTGTCCACGCCGGCTGGTTTTTTTTCTATGATCTGCCCGGATCCATCGCATGTTGGACAAGTACTTGCAGATACCATCTGACCGAGCATTGTGTTTACAACCTTCCGGACTTGTCCTGTGCCCTGACAAGTAGTACAAGTCTTAAAAGTTACGCCCTCGGCTCTCACCAGGCGGTTTACTTTGATTTTTTTCTCAACACCACCCGCAATTTCTTCAAGCGATAGTTTCAGCTTGATGCGAAGATTAGAACCCTTTCTTTGACGCCTTCCCCCTCGTGATGATCCTCCAAAGAAACTTTCGAATGGACTTCCTCCTCCACCGAAGATATCTCCAAACTGACTGAAGATATCATCCATGTTCATTTCATGGCCACCACCAAAACCATTGCCTGATCTCGAATGACCGAAGCGATCGTACTTCGCCCGCTTGTCGACGTCGCTCAATACCTCATAAGCTTCGGCTGCCTCCTTAAATTTTTCTTCGGCTTCCTTGTTGTCCGGATTCTTGTCCGGGTGAAATTGAATAGCCACCTTCCGGTAAGCTTTCTTTATCTCTTCGGGTGTAGCCGATTTGCCTAGGCCCAATATTTCGTAATAATCCCTCTTTGTTGACATGTAGTATTAAGATTGAAATAATGCTGCTGCGAGTTATTTACTTCCCACGACAACTTTAGCATGGCGTATTACCTTATCGTTTAATAAATATCCATTCTCAACAACATCTACAACCTTTCCTTTCAAAGCTTCATCCGCCACAGGTATCTGAGTAATGGCTTCGTGAAGGTCCGCATCAAAATCAGATCCTGGGTGTAAGTCCATCACTTTCACTCCGGCCTGGTCTAATGTTTTTTTGAACTTGTTGTAGATAAGAAAAAAACCTTCGAGGTCCTTGTCGTCTTTTGCCTTAAAGGATTTCTCAGCGCGTTCGAAATCATCCGCTACAGGAAGCAGTGTTTTTATGAGTTGCTCGTTGGCGGACTGAATCATTTCGAGCTTTTCCTTTGCCGTCCTGCGCCTGAAATTTTCAAACTCTGAATAGAGCCTTATAAATTTATCTTTTTGTTCAGCGATTTCAGCCTGAAGTTTCTGAAGCTCGGTGACTTGAATCTCTTCTGCGCCAGCCGCTGTTTCTGAAGATGCTGCCACATTTTCTGCACTTTGGCCGTTTTCAGAAATTATTTCTTCGTTTTGACTCATTTTTATATGCTTTTATAACAGGACTCTAGCCAATTCGACTAGAAATCGAACTAGGGGCAAAGGTCAACAATTTTGCCAAAGGTTTGAAAGTGCCAAACTGGCACTGTTCGAAAGATCATATTACAATTAGTGGAGATTCTGCCAGATGAGGTCTTTTAGTTCAGTCAGGCCCTGGTTCGTGACTGATGAGACAAATGTGGAAGGAATTCCTTTTGGTAGTTCTTTTCGAATTGCCGTCTTAAGCTCATCGTCAAGCATATCAGATTTTGATACCGCGAGAATTCGTTTTTTGTCCAGCAACTCGGGGTTGTACTTGTTGAGCTCATTCAAAAGGATCTCGTATTCTTGCTTGATATTCTCTGAGTCAGCCGGTATCAGAAAAAGCAGCAAAGAATTTCTTTCTATGTGACGCAGGAACCGAAGGCCCAATCCTTTGCCCTCGGCGGCGCCTTCGATTATTCCGGGAATATCCGCCATTACAAATGACTTATCATCGCGATACGATACAACGCCCAGATTAGGCGTAAGTGTTGTGAATGGGTAGTCGCCTATTTTTGGTTTTGCGGCCGACACCACCGAAAGCAGTGTGGATTTACCTGCATTAGGAAATCCGACCAATCCCACATCAGCAAGGAGTTTGAGTTCCAGAACGATCCATTCTTCAATGCCGGATTCTCCTGGTTGAGCGTGCTGTGGCGCTTGATTCGTTGATGTTGCAAAGTACGCATTGCCTTTTCCTCCGCGTCCACCCGGCGTCAGGATGTATTCTTTTCCATCTTCAGTGATTTCGAACAAAACCTCATCCGTCTCGGCAGCGCCGGGCAACAGTGCCAAGCGGAACATCAAGAATTTCATCCTTTCCTGACGCACCGGTCCGGTCTTGTTCTTCACCTCTATTACCGCTAGTGGCAATAACATGCTTTCGATATCGCAAGTGTAAGAGAGTCCAAAGCTGCGAATTGCCGCGAAGTATTACGTGACCTCCACGGCCACCATCGCCACCATCAGGCCCACCATGCTGGACAAACTTTTCGCGATGAAAATGTAAATACCCAGCGCCACCATTGCCGGATCGCGAGCAGAATTTAACGTAGTCGATGAAGTTTGGAGAAGCCAAGAAGTATAAACCTTTATAGTTGATTGCCGTTGATTTAAATTTTATTGAAGCAACAGGCTTTTGTCGATCTCACGGCAGAGATTGGCAAAGATGTTATCAATTTCGCCGACGCCAACTACAGAAGCGTATTTGCCCAATTTCTTATAGTAGTCGGCTACAGCAACTGTCTCTGCTTTGTAAACGGAGATTCGATGTAGCTATTACTTCGGGCTTCGCATCGTCAGGACGATTTTCCTTGAGAGCTCTTTCGGCCAATCGCTTCTTTAGTTCATCTTCCGGAACGACAAGCTCAATCAATACTTTGATGGGAGCATTTTTGGAAGCCAGCAGCCTGTCCAATGCTTCCGCCTGCGGTGTAGTCCTTGGAAATCCGTCGAAGATAATTCCGTTAATGTGACCACTTGACTTTATCTTGTCATCCACCATGTCGATCACCAGCTGATCAGGAACAAGGTTTCCTTTTGTCATATAATCCTGCGCAAGTTTTCCCAGCGGAGTACCTTCTTTAAGATGTTTTCTGAAAAGATCTCCTGTTGCTATGTGCGCCAAGCGAATACTTCTCAATGAGCTTTGCACTTTGAGTTCCTTTTCCTGCGCCCGGAGGACCGAATAAAATAAGATTGATCATGAACAGTAGGTTAAAGTATTGAGAGTCCTTTAAAAAAGAAAATTTTCACAGGTGACGAAGATAACGAATGACGTAGGATTTGTACGCAGTGGCATCTGAAAATTAGTCAACTGATTCATAGATATCTTCCAGATTTCGTCCGAGGCCGTCGTAATCTAAACCGTATCCTACGACGAACTCATTGTCAATTTCAAAGCCGACATATTTCACTTCAATCATTTTTTCGCGAGCTGGTTGTTTTCTCAGCAATGCAACTACCTCCACAGATTTGGCGCCAAGACCTTTCAACTCTTCGACAATTTTTTGCAACGTGAGCCCTGTGTCTACAATATCCTCAATAATAATAATATGTTGATTGAATAAACTTTCCTCAAGGCCGATCAATGTTTTCAATTGGCCGGAACTGGTTGTGCCGGCGTAAGATGAAACTTTTACAAAAGAAATCTTGCTTGGAGCCTTGATCCGTTTGATTAGATCAGATGCGAACATGAACGACCCGTTGAGAATGGGCAGAAAGATCGGTGCCTTATCCGCGTAATCCTCATTTATCTGCTCGGCCAACAATGCCACTTTCTGTTGCACTTTGACTTTGCTGATAAATTTTTTGAATGACAGATCTTTGATCTTCATGAAGTTGTTAACGACTTTGGGAGTGCAAAAATAGCAGAATATTAGAATTGGAATGTAAATGTTCTTCTATTCAGTTTGTCGCGGGATTAAATCGATAATGTCCTGTGATACGATAGCTAAACAGGCAATCAGATATTTCCTGTCCATTGCCGATATTATGCACGATAAGGTGCCGCTTGTGATCGTCGGTAGTCTCTTTTATTACGATTCCGATGTGTGCAATTCCTTTCCCAAGATCCCAGGTTACTATGTCGCCCGGTTTATAATCATCAGGATTCGACGTGGGTTTCAAAGAAGTCCCCTTGCGGGCGAAAAATGTTCTGAGGTTTGGAACTCTGCGGTGATCAATATTCTTATCCGGTTTCTTCAAACCCCAATCTTTTGGATAAATGCTAAAATTCTGCACCATATCCTCATGAACATCCTTTTGCAGATCTATGCCCATTTTTCTGTAGGCTCTGATAATTACATCGGTGCAAACGCCTTTGTTTGCCGGTACATCTCCATTTGGATAGGCGATAACAAAGTATGACGGATCGTACTGCACTCTATCCCTGGTTAAGTGAACCGCAGCGTCGGAGAGGTTTAAGAAAAAACTATCCTGCGTGTAGGTATAGAGTAGTGCCGTTAGCGCAATCCTGAAGAGCATTATCCTAGTAAACGTCGTTTATTGCAAAGTTATTTTTGCGATACATCCACTGTCCTTGCGTAAAGTCAGGGAATTCTACCGTTTCGCCGCCAAGCCTTATGGAGGTTTCTGAGAGTGGAGTTATGGCACTCCATGTTACAGCATCATAAACATCCTGAGGTGTGTTTGTCTTTAATTTTACAGCTTCGATGAATGCGTTCAAAACGAACCAGTCCATTCCTCCATGCCCTGCGCCAGCGGCATCATTTCCATATTTTTTCCAAAGGGGATGATCATATTTATCCAGCCATTCCGTTGCTTGATCCCATTCATGTGCTTTCTTGCTTTGCCCCTCTATGTAGATCGAGTTATTTACATCCATCCAGATTCCTTTAGTTCCTTGAACACGGAAGCCCAATGAATAGGGCCTCGGAAGGTTTGTGTCGTGCTGCAAAAGAATAGTCTCATTGTTTGCACACTTGATCATAGTCGTCACAACATCACCCAGCTTAAAATTAACTTTTGCGTTCGGATGATTTTCGCCACCCTTCTTAACAATATATTCGTGCAGACCCTTGGATTTTGTCGAATATGAAACAAGTTCCGTGAATCGATTTCCTCTATTGATATCGATCATCATCGCTACCGGACCGATGCCGTGAGTTGGATAAAGATCTCCGTTACGGTTTACTGAATGTAATGTTCGCCAACTGGCCTCCGAGAATCCCTTCTCACCAAATTCAACACCGCCACCATATTCTTGTTTTCCATCGTTGAATTTGACTTCCCTCAGATCATGTTGATATCCACCCTGCAAATGAATAATCTCTCCAAATATATTTTGTCTGACCATGTTCATTATGGCCATCACGTCGCGGCGATAACAAACATTTTCAAGCATCATCAGTGGCATGCCTGTTTCTTCTGATGCATGGACGAGCTGCCAGCATTCTTCCACGGTCATCCCGGTGATGACCTCACACCCCACGTATTTTTTTGCACGCATGGCGTCAAGGCACATAACGGTATGCCATTCCCATGGAGTGGCGATGATCACCGCATCGATGTTCTTGTTCTCCAACAGCTTCTTGTAGCCATGTGAACCATCCATTATAACCTGTGGCATTGGTTTGCCGGATTTTTTAATGAGGTCCTTACTCATGTCGATCATTCGTTGCTGTACATCGCATATGGCAACAACTTCAACATCATTTCTTCGCAGGGCGAGATCGAGATGGTTTTGGCCTCGTAATCCGACGCCGATAAATCCTAACCGAACTTTCGTTTCGGCATCTTTTGCGGAAAGAATCGCAGATGGAAGAATAGAGAGTCCAGCACCAGCGATTGTTGCTTTCTTAAAAAATCTCTTCGTGTCGTGGTAGTCGTTTTCATTCTAAAGTTTTTTAGTAGTTATGATCACAAGTCTTTCATCAGCCAACCGTACAAGTCGATCATCGTCTTAATGTCGTGCTTGTGCACTTTTTCGTGCGGAGTATGTGGATTTTGTTCAGGGGCGCCCACGAAACACCAATCAAAAGGGTAAGGCGATGTCTGGAGCTCACGTCCATCGCTCGAGCCGCTGCCCTCCACCTCAAGTTGATGGTCAACCTTTCTTTTTCTGGCGACCTCTATTATTCGCTGGACGTAACTTTTTCTCGGAATATTTCTATCACGCATAGAAATTGCCACTCCTTTGCCAGGTTCTACGCCGTCAGAAATCCACGTGATATCCGAGACAAGCGCCTGCCGGATGTTCCACGTTTCATAAATGAATTTTGCAAGGTATGGAACTGATCCGCCGCCGTGTTCTTCCCAGCAGCTGAAGACGATTATGCCGTCTTGTAGTCGCTCGGCCACTTTAAGTGAATTGTATATTCCCAATCGGTTATCCAGATAGGCGGATTGTATGAAGGTTTTACTTTCGGTGAAATCAATTTTATAAGTAAGCTCCGTGCCACGTTCTATTTGCCGGTCGAATTTATAGAATGCATGGTTTTCCTTGTCGTATTCCAATTCGCATTCAATAGGTCCCAGACTGTCCTTTCCGACAAGCTTCGTTCCCATTTCTGCATCCGGGCTGCCGATGGGAAGTAGCTGATTAAAATACCGAACCGTAAAACCGATACTGTCCATGTGTGCGAATATGGCAGTGCGTGGTTTGCCAAAACGAAGAATAATACACTCCTGAAATTCATCACCTTTAATGATCTCCGGTTTTACCTTCCACTTCTTCTTTTGTTTTTGGATGTATTCCAATAAAAACTCCTTCATCGCGACTTCATTTCCGGATGGAGCGTGTACTTCACACAGGTTTTTCAAAAGTTTCGTGTCAATCATTAAAATTTGATATATAGCATTACGGTGAACCTATCTTTCAAACGTCGATTTGCTAGTTCTTCCCACAACTTTATTCTAAATTTTGGTTAGAAAAAAGTGCACACCATGCTTTTCAACTTAAGTGAGCAAAATTCGATAGCAAACCATTTTGTGGCGGAGTTAAGGGATTTAACTATTCAAAAGGACCGGCTGCGATTTAGGAAGAATGTCGAACGCCTTGGCCAGATTATGGCTTATGAAATATCGAAGAAGCTTTCTTACAGGCAAAAGGCAGTAGAAACCCCTTTGGGAACTTCGATGACCTCGTTGATGGAAGCAGGTCCAATCTTAATCACAGTAATGCGCGCCGGATTACCATATTTTCAAGGGTTCGTCGATTTTTTTGATAAATGCGATTGTGGCTTTATTGGTGCTTACCGGCGAGAGGACGGGAATGATGACGTTGTAATTAATCTGGAATACCTGGCTGCCCCTTCAATTGATAACCGGGACGTGATACTTATTGATCCCATGCTTGCTACAGGCCATTCCTTTGTCCGCTCAGCCCAGGCGTTAGCTAAACATGGAAAGCCGTCACACCTATACATTGCATCGCTGGTGTCCGCACCGGACGGGATATCATACATCGCAGCTAATGTGAAGACAGAACACTCTATCTGGACATGCGCTGTTGATGAGAGACTTAATGAACAATTTTATATTGTACCAGGATTGGGCGATGCTGGTGATCTGTGCTTTGGCCAAAAGATGTGATAACTGTAAACTATTATGTGGGAAGAGATCCTGAAAGCCATTCCGGTGTATTTTTCTTCAATGCTGAAGTTTATTTTTGGACCGCTGGGAGGTTACGCTGTAGGTTTAAACGTTGATTAACAACAATTCTCACGACCGTTGCGGGTATGATGACCGTTGTACTTTCCTTCACATACGCAGGGAATTGGCTTCGGGAGAAGGTGATCCATAGATTCTTTGGGAAGCAAAAAAAATTCTCTCAGCGTAACCGTAAATTTGTGCGGATATGGAAGAAGTATGGCCTCATCGGCGTTGCTGCTTTGACGCCCATATTCCTTACACCAATTGGAGGTTCAATACTTGCCGTGAGTTCGGGAAGCCCCAAAGAAAAAATAATCGTCTTTATGTTTATCAGTGCGTCCGTATGGTCGGTGATATTCAGCGTTGCGACCTACTTTTTTGGCAATGAGTTCTTGCCGGATTTTGTAAAGTAGGCTAGGTGGTTTCCTCGTCGGGTAACACTTCAATATCCCGGATAAGTACTTTTCTTGCGATTGCCTGCCCGGTCTTTGTCGCCGCCAGCCCTCCCAGAGCAGTCTCTTTGTACCGCGTCTCCATGCTTGCTCCAATCTCACCCATCGCTTCAATTACTTCATCGACAGGAATCACACTGCTTACGTCCGCGAGGGCAATCTGAGCCGAGCTGTTTGCGATAGCGGCAGCGCTGGCATTACGCACGACACATGGGACTTCAACAAGCCCTGCTACAGGATCACACACTAATCCTAACATGCATTGTACCGTGATGGCTACGGCATTAAAGATCTGATCGGTGTTTCCGCCGAGGCAAAGTACGATAGATCCCGCACCCATAGCGGCGGCCGTTCCTGTCTCCGCCTGACAGCCACCAACAGCGCCGGCTATCGAAGCTTTTTGTTCCATGATCAGCGCGATGCCTGCGGCGATGAGCATAGCTTCGATTATTTTTTCTTCGTCGATATCATGAATCTCCTGAAGCGTGAACAAAACGCCGGGCATGATCCCACTCGCGCCAGCCGTTGGAGCTGCGACAATGCGGCCCATGCAGGAGTTGACTTCCTTCGCAGCAAGTGCGCGAGCAATAAGATTTTGAAATTCCCTGGACAAAACCGGTTTCGGGAAATTATAAACTTTCTTTGCTCCGTTGTCAATCATGCCGGAGCGCGACGTCATGTTTTCTTCAAGGCCGGTCTTAACAGCTTCCTTCATAACCTGCCATGCATTTCTTAAACCATTAATGGTATCCTCTCTCACACGACCCTTTTGCACGTGTTCATACTCCAGCACGGAATCGCTGAGTGAAAGCTTATGCTGTTCACAGTAATTTTTCCATCCGTCAAATGAGTCAAATAGAAATGACATAATTTTATTGTTTCCGCGGTAAAGTTCCTTCACTTTTTCTGCATTTCAAACGTTTGAATTGCCTTTGATGGTTCCGTTATGCCTTTTTTTCAAGTTCTGTCCGAACTTCTTCATTACTTTGATAACAAGCATTTACTACATGAAAAGGTTGATCAGGGGCCTCTTTTTGATATTTAATTCATTACTATCATCCGCCTTGTTCGCTCAGGCGGATGAAGGCGCTATCAGACAAATTTTTGAAAAAGAAATGCGTGAAGGCCATGCTTATCAATGGCTAGTAGAGCTATCGACTACTATCGGGCCACGACTAAGTGGTTCGCCTGGCGCCAAATTGGCCGTGGAATGGGGAAAACGCGAACTGCAACGCACAGCAGATTCGGTTTGGCTACAGCCGGTCATGGTACCTCAGTGGGTACGTGGTAAAAAGGAAATAGCGCGGATCAAAAAATCCAAGTCAGTAATAAATGTTTGTGCGCTTGGAGGTTCTGTGGGCACGGGACCTGGCGGCGTAACGGGCGAGGTGGTGGAAGTAAAAAACCTGGAAGAGTTGAAACTATTGGGCGAAGAGAAAATCAGGGGTAAAATAGTTTTTTTCAATCGGCCGATGGACCCCGCAAAGATCCATACATTTTCAGCGTATGGTGGAGCCGTTGATCAACGCGGATCAGGACCATCAGAAGCTGCGCGCTTTGGGGCTATTGGCGCCATCGTACGGTCTATGGGACTAAACCAGGAAGATTATCCCCACACGGGAAGTCTCCGGTACGAACCCTCACTTCCAAAAATTCCTGCCGTTGCAATTAGCACAAAGCACGCCGACCAGCTGAGCAAAAGTTTACAGGCTAATGAACACCTTCAATTCTATTTTGAGACGCATTGCGAGACGTTACCAGACGTTCAGTCCTTTAATGTGATCGGTGAGATCAAAGGCTCTGAATATCCCAACGAAATTATCGTTGTGAGTGGACATCTCGATTCATGGGACCTTGGCCAGGGAGCACACGATGATGGCGCTGGTGTTGTTCATGCTATGGAAGTATTGAGGTTGTTCAAAGTGTTGGGAATTAAACCGAAACGTACAATCCGCGCAGTGCTTTTTATGAATGAAGAGAATGGTCTTCGTGGAGGAATTGAATATGCGCGGCAGGTAGAATTAAAAAAAGAAAAACATGTCGCAGCGATAGAGTCTGATCGCGGCGGGTTTACTCCGAGGGGTTTTTCAATGAGCACTAGTGCAAGCGTTAGAGACCAAATCAAAAGCTGGAAACCTTTATTGGAGCCGTATGGACTGACAGATTTCAACCAGAAGGGCGGAGGTGCTGATATCGGACCCCTTGAGTCGTTTGGAGTTCCTCTTATCGGCTTTTTGCCCGACTCCCAACGCTATTTTGACTACCATCACACCGCCACGGATACGATAGACAAAGTCAGCAAGCGTGAACTTGAATTGGGAGCCGCATCGATAGCTGCGTTGGTTTACCTTATCGATACGTACGGACTTAATAAGGTACCCTGCTGCATTGGTGACCGCTGGGAGATTTTTATTTCACGTACTGATTATTTCGCTTCTAAATAAAAAAGGATCGTCCTTTTGTTGAGAACGATCCTTTTACCTTCCAGCAGAAAGATCAAACAGATGTTGTCTCTTCGCTTTTAGAATATTCCTCCATTGGTAAACAGCTGCAAACAAGATTACGGTCTCCATATGCGTTGTCAACACGGCTGACGGCCGGCCAGAACTTCGCTTCCCTTACAAATGGCAGAGGATAAGCAGCCTTTTGACGGCTGTACGGCCTATTCCATTCGTCAGCAGTCACAACGGCTACCGTATGCGGCGAATGCTTCAAGACATTGTTTTCCTTGTCAGCCTTTCCCTCCTCAACCTCGCGTATTTCATTGCGTATTTCTATCAGAGTGTCGATAAAGCGGTCGAGTTCTTCCTTTGGTTCACTTTCCGTAGGCTCGATCATTAACGTACCGGCCACTGGAAAAGAAACTGTCGGAGCATGGAAACCATAGTCCATCAGACGCTTTGCGATATCTTCGACCTCTATGCCGGCCTTTTTGAAGTCGCGACAGTCGACGATCATTTCATGTGCGCACCGTCCATTCGTACCGGTATAAAGGATCTTGTAGTGACCCTTAAGGCGTTCTTTAATGTAATTGGCGTTGAGGATTGCGTGGACAGTCGCGTTCTTAAGGCCATCGGATCCCATCATAGCAATATATGCATACGAAATGGTCAAAATGCTTGCGCTACCCCATGGTGCCGACGATACAGCATGGATGGCTTTACTTCCACCCATTTTCACAAGAGCATGTCCCGGTAAATACGGTTTTAATTTTTCGTTGCAACATATCGGACCCATTCCAGGTCCACCGCCGCCGTGTGGAATGCAAAATGTTTTATGAAGGTTCAGGTGGCAAACGTCAGCGCCAATGTTTGCCGGCGAAGTGAGACCAACCTGTGCATTCATATTTGCTCCGTCCATATAGACGAGGCCACCATTCTTATGTATTATTCCGCAGATATCCGTAATGGATTCTTCGAATACCCCATGCGTTGACGGATATGTCACCATAAGGCATGAAAGTTTGTCCTTGTATTGTTCTGCTTTGGCCTTCAAGTCGGCAACATCGATCTTGCCTTCGTCATCAGATTTCACGACAACTACTTCCATGCCCGCCATAACTGCACTTGCCGGGTTTGTTCCGTGTGCCGAAGCAGGGATCAAAGAAATGTTCCGGTGAGCTTCGCCACGGTCCTGGTGATACGCACGGATTACCATCAAGCCAGCATACTCACCTTGTGCGCCGCTGTTCGGCTGAAGTGAAACTCCTGAAAAACCAGTAATCTCCATCAATGCGTCTTCAAGCGCCGAGATCATCTCCTGATAACCAGCTGTCTGATCCGATGGAGCAAAAGGATGAATGTTCCCCAGTTCAGGCCACGTCACGGGAATCATTTCTGATGTAGCATTAAGCTTCATCGTACAGGATCCCAGAGAGATCATGGAGTGAACCATGGACAAGTCTTTATTCTCCAACCGTTTTATATAACGCAACATCTCATGTTCGGAATGATGCATATTGAACACCGGGTGCGTGAGATAAGCAGACTTTCTTATCAGCGATGCAGGCCATTTCATTTCCTGTCCATTAGCTGAAATATTACCTGTTGTTCCGTATCCAGCAGCGGCAAAGATTTCAAGGATGACATCCAGATCGCCTGATGAAGTTATTTCATCCAGTGCGATTCCAACGTGATTATCTTCAAAATAACGGAAGTTGACCTCACGCTTGATGGCCTCCCTTTCAATAACCTTCTTATCCTTAACAGCTACTTTGAGCGTGTCAAAATAATTCTCGTTCACTTGTTTCAAGCCAGCCGCTTTCAACGCCATATCCAGAGTTGTTGCGAGACCATGAATTCTGCCAGCAATTTTTCTCAACCCTTCAGGTCCATGATATACCGCATACATTCCGGCCATTACCGAAAGTAGCACTTGTGCTGTGCAAATATTTGAAGTAGCTTTTTCACGACGGATATGTTGTTCGCGTGTTTGCAATGCCATACGGTAACCAGGATTTCCGGAAGCATCGATCGATGCGCCGATTATCCGACCCGGCATTTGCCGCTTAAACTCATCTTTGGTGGCGAAGAATGCTGCATGAGGTCCGCCGAAACCCATAGGCACACCGTAGCGTTGGCTGCTGCCTACGACAACGTCGGCACCCATTTCTCCAGGTGATTTCATGAGCAAAAGGCTCATAAGGTCGGCGCCCATTACCACGAAGACTTCCTTCTCGTGTGCTGTTTTTGCAAACGAAGTGAAATCACTTATTGCGCCATTGCTGTCAGGATTTTGCAGATATAGTGCAAACAAAGAAGGATCCGATACATCTAACGAATGGACATCGCCGATCACTAATTCCACACCGATGGGTGCTGATCTTGTTTTCAGTAGGTCAAGTGTTTGCGGAAATACGTTTTGATCCACAAAAAACTTTGTCGCATTTTTCTTCGAGCCTTTACGCGATGCAAGCATTAAGTGCATTGCTTCAGCGGCTGCGGTACCTTCATCCAGTAACGAGGCATTTGCAATCTGCATACCCGTCAACTCGATGATCATGGTCTGATAATTTATTAACGCCTCGAGACGTCCTTGCGCAATCTCAGCCTGGTAGGGAGTGTAAGCTGTATACCAACCCGGGTTTTCCAGGATATTCCTGAGGATAACTCCCGGTGTGATGGTATTGTAATAACCCATTCCAATAAAAGATTTGAAGACCTTGTTACGCGACGCGACCTTCTTAAAATCCTGCAAAAACTGATATTCGGATTTGGCGGCGGGCAGGGATAGCTCATTATTAAGCCTGATGCTGGCGGGAATCGTCTGAGCAATCAGTTCTTCGAGTGAAGCCGCGTTGATCACCTTTAACATTTCATGTACCTGGCGTGCATCGGGTCCAATGTGCCTGCTTTCGAATTTTTCAGCGTATTGGGAATCTAATTTCATTGAGATAGTTGATTTTCAAAATGTTATAAAAAATGGCAAAAAGTTTCGAGCCGCAAAGGTAATTCAGGAATCAGAGATTTAACAGAATGTTTGCCTACCGCTCCTAATAAATGTTAGCAATTTGGCCACTAGGTATTTTGTCTATTCCGATGAAGCTGATCATCTTGCCTGATATTGCGGATCTTAATTAAACATTTATGTGGCGGTCTAAGGTGATTATCGCGGTCTGTGTTGTCGGAAGCTTCTTCATTTTGGCAACGCAGGAACCTTTGCCAAAAAAGTATGGTGACAAGATCATTGCAGCCGATCTCAAGGAGTACCTCTCTATCCTCGCGTCGGACGCAATGGAGGGCCGCGAAACTGGCAAACGCGGCCAAAAAATGGCAGCGGCATTTATCCGCGCGCATTTTGAAGACCTTGGATTAACTGGCCCTATTGGTGGCAATTACTATCAGCCTATGGAATTTTATACTACGGCGCCGGGCGAGACATATCTGGCTAGCGGAAAGAATCGATTCGTGAACTTAGAACAAGTAATCTATAGCGGAGGTGACACCAATGGCGAAGTTGCACTGCCATTGGTATTTGCAGGCCATGGTGCAGAGACTGATCTGGATCTAGTCGGCGTAAAGGATAAAGCAGTGCTTTTACTTGCCTCTAATGACTGGACCGCGGGGAACAGAGCTATTGTTCTTGCACGACAAAGAGGAGCCAAGCTGGTTCTGGTCTGCGACCTTAGAACAAAGGATTTTGAGGGACTTGTTATTCGCACTCGCCGGATGCTCGACGATCAGAGTTTGAGTGCGACAAAGCCAGTATTAAACGAATTTCCACGGCCCGGACTTTTTTATGTTTCTCCCGATATCGTTCAAAAGCTTATGGGAGTAGGAGTGGACGTTCTGGAAAAAGCTGCGCAGGAAGAACCGAAGAAAAAAGCGTTGAGGAAGATAAAGCCATCAATGATTAGTTATAAGGCATCGACTGATATTAAGATTGTCAAAACGGAGAATGTTCTTGGTTTGCTCGAAGGGACGGACAAGAAAGATGAGCTACTTATTATTAGCGCGCATTTCGACCATGTTGGATTGGCTTCGGGCGGAGAGGGGGATAAGGTCTACAACGGGGCTGATGATGATGGCTCTGGAACTGTCGCGGTTATGGAGTTAGCCAAAATATTTGCAGAAGCCAAAAAAGCCGGACATGGTCCGAGACGCAGTATTCTCTTTATGGCATTCACGGGTGAAGAAAGTGGTCTGCTTGGTTCAGACTTTTATGCAAGGCATCCGACATTTCCATTACAAAATACTGTTGCCAATCTTAACATTGACATGATCGGACGCAGGGATGTTCAGCACGCGGAGAGTCCGCCTTATGTTTATGTGATCGGGGCTGATAAGCTTTCCAGCGCATTAAACACTGTGAGCGAGACGGCAAACAAGAACTTCACCAACCTTGTTTTTGATTATACCTATAACGACCCGGCCCATCCCGATAATCTTTATTACCGATCTGACCATTGGAACTTTGCTAAGCGCAACATTCCCATCATTTTTTACTTTGATGGAATTCATGAAGATTATCACCAGCCAAGTGATGAAGTTGAAAAAATAGAATTTGATCTTCTCGCAAAGCGCACGCAATGTATCTTTTACACTGCGTGGGAAATAGTTAACCGTGATGTAAGAATAGCACCGGACAAGAATTAGAAGATAAATTCCTGCATGGATCAAACGTACTCCGAGGCGTTTGGCTTTCCTTTTAGGTCGTTGACGAATCGTCTGAATTGTTCCTCTCGATCCTTTTCACAAACGATCACGACATTTCCGAATTCTCCGATGAGATAGCCATTCAACCCTTGTACAACAATTAGTTTGTCGGGCGATCCTTTTATAATGCAGTTTCTTGTTTCGTATGTCTGCGCATTAGCGTTGATGACATTGTTATTTTCATCCTTTTCCGAGATCTCGTGAATAGATGCCCACGATCCTAGATCGGACCACGTAAACGTTCCAAGGCAAACATAAACGTTCTGAGCTTTTTCCATTACGCCATAGTCGATAGAAATATTCTTGCACTGAGAATAAGCACCGAGGATTGCTTCCTTTTCTTCGCTGGTTCCCAACTTGGCTTTGATGTCGTCGAATACTTCCGCCATTTCGGGCAGATAACGGTGAAATGCATCGATGATAGCTTTTGCTCCCCAGATGAAGATACCCGAGTTCCATACGAAGTCGCCGCTTTCGAGAAATTTCTTTGCCAGTGACAACTCTGGCTTCTCAGTAAACGTCTTTACCTTCTTGGCAAACGTTTTGTCCGTGTGATACTGAATATAACCGTAACCTGTTTCAGGCCGTGAAGGCGTGATACCTAGCGTCATAAGTTTGTCCTGACTCTTCGCCTGGTCGGCCGCTTTCTTTATGACATCCTGGAATTCTTCTTCCATAAGGATCAGATGATCCGACGGCGTTACAACAATAATGGCGTCCGGATTTTTTTGCGCGATCTTATAGCTTGAATAGGCAATACATGCTGCGGTATTTTTGCGCATGGGCTCGGCTAAGATCTGATCCGCGCCAAGCTGCGGCAGTTGTTCCCTGACAAGGTCGGCATGCTCATCGTGCGTGACAACATAAATGTTTTCAACAGGACAAACGGGCAGGAACCGATCGATGGTGGATTGTAAAAGTGTTTTACCGGTGCCAAGTACATCAAGGAATTGTTTGGGCTTTGAGTTGCGGCTATAAGGCCAAAAGCGAACGCCCACGCCACCGGCCATGAGGACTACGAATAAGTTTTTGTTCATTTAGTATTTAGACGTAAAAAGTTTTGCAAAAAACATTAGTGACCGAATCTTTTATAAGAAATCGTTTAAACGATCCCTTCTTTTAGCAGATCGTGCAAGTGAATAAAACCAGCGATCTTTTCCCCATCCATCACAACCAATTGTGTAATATTATTCTCCTGCATCTGATGTAAGGCTTTTACAGCAAATTCATCTTTTTCAATCTTTTTTGGATTCTGAGACATAATATCGGCGGCAGTAATTTGAGTAATATTGATATCCTTTTGAAGCATTCGTCTGAGGTCGCCATCCGTAATAATACCTAGTAACTTCGAATTTTCAGTCGACAACTGCCGTACAGCCCAGCCTCTTGGAAGAAATTTCAAGAATAACATCCTTCAAAAGGGTTTCAGCGCGAACCATAGGTAATGCGTTGTGTATATAGATGTCAGACACTTTCAAATAAAGCTGTTTTCCAAGTGACCCTCCTGGATGAAACTCGGCAAAGTCATTGCTGGTGAATTCACGAAGCTTCAGCAAGCAAACCGCCAGTGCGTCACCCAATGCCATGTGCGCTGTTGTACTGGTTGTAGGTGCAAGATTATTGGGACATGCTTCTTCTGCAATCGTTGCATTTAGAACAAAATCAGCTTGCTGTGCGAGGTAAGAATTTGTATTGCTCACTAAAGCAACAAGCTTTGATCCTCTGCGTTTGAGTAAGGGGACTAACACTTTGATTTCTGGTGTGTTGCCACTCTTGGAAAGACACATAACAATGTCCTCCGATTGAATCATGCCAAGATCACCGTGTATTGCGTCTGCTGCATGCATGAAAAGAGCTGGCGTACCTGTCGAGTTTAGTGTAGCAACAATTTTATTGGCGATAATGGCGCTTTTGCCAATGCCTGTAACGACAACACGTCCCTTGGCAGAATAAATTTCGTTGACGCAAGCTTCAAAACTATCGTCAATTAAGGTAGTTAAATTTTGGATTGCTTGAGATTCATTTATTAATACTTCTCGTGCAATTTTTTTGATATTTTTTACTAAATTCAATTCCTTTTGAAAGTTAGCTTTGTTGACACTCTTGCAAAGATACAATTTTAGGATTTTATAAATGAAAATGATGTTGGTCGAAGAGAAAGATGCTCTTAAGGAGAGGTTGAAGGAAATATTTGGTTACAGTCAATTCAGAGGTAACCAGGAGACAATCATACGCAATTTACTGGACGGGAAGAATACATTCGTAATAATGCCCACCGGAGCAGGTAAATCATTGTGTTATCAGCTACCTGCAATGATTCACGATGGACTGGCTGTCGTTATCTCTCCATTGATCGCTTTGATGAAAAATCAAGTGGATCAAATGAACGCATATGGAGTTAATGCCCGCTTCCTGAACTCAACGCTTAGCAAAGGCGAGATAACAAGGCTTAAGAAAGATTGTATGAACGGCGTGGTAAAACTTCTTTACGTAGCGCCTGAATCTCTCAACAAAGAAGAAACCATCGAGTTCCTCAAAAAAGTAAACGTCTCTTTTGTAGCTATCGATGAGGCTCACTGTATTTCAGAATGGGGTCATGACTTCAGACCTGAGTACAGAAGGATCAAGACCATGATACAGAACCTTGGTGAGATGCCGGTCATTGCTCTTACCGCCACCGCTACTCCCAAGGTACAGCTCGACATACAAAAGAATTTGCAAATGGAAGAAGCAGATGTATTCATCTCTTCATTCAACCGCAAAAACCTGTATTATGAGGTCCGTCCAAAGAAGGAGACGAAAAAGCAACTTATCAAATTCCTCAAGGACCATAAAGGAAAATCAGGAGTGATCTATTGCCTCAGCCGTAAGAAAGTTGAAGAGATAGCACAACTGTTAAATGTGAATGGCTTCAAAGCGGCGCCTTATCACGCTGGTCTTGATCCCGATGTGCGGATGAAGAATCAGGATGATTTCCTTAATGAAGAAGTTGATATCATCGTTGCCACCATTGCATTCGGAATGGGTATCGACAAACCAGATGTTCGCTTCGTTGTTCACTATGATGTTCCTAAATCACTTGAAGGATATTATCAGGAAACTGGCCGTGGCGGACGTGATGGTCTTGAAGGATTGTGTTTGATGTTCTATAGCCATAATGACCTTAACAAACTTGAAAAGTTCAATAAGGACAAACCTGTACAGGAGCGTGAAAATGCGCGGGTACTCCTGCAGGAAATGGAGTATTATGCAGAATCGCCTGTTTGCCGCAGAAGACAATTGCTTCATTACTTTGGCGAGGAATATACACAAGAGAATTGTGGAATGTGCGATAACTGTGTTCATCCGCGCGAACGTTTCGATGGTACGGAAGCTGTCAAGCTGGTTCTTCAGGCTGTCAAACAAACCAATGAGCGATTTGGTCTCAATCACCTTGTGAATGTGATCCGCGGTATCGAAGACGAGTACGTGAAGAGCTACGGTCACTTTGACCTTTCAGTTTATGGCAAAGGCGGCGACGAAGATGCTGACTACTGGAAATCTGTGATCAGGCAGGCTTTGATCTACCAGTACCTTGAAAAGGATATTGACAACATCGGTGTGTTGAAGATCAGCGAGCGCGGCGAGAAATTCCTGAAGAAGCCCCATATAATCGAGCTGGCACGTGATCATGATTTTACTACGGACATCGAGGAAGAGGAAGAATCAAGCGAAAAAGCTCCAGTCAATACGAAGGCATACGACGTTAAGTTATTTGAGGTCCTGAAGACCCTTCGTAAGAAGATCGCCAAGGAAAAGAACCTTCCTCCATTTGTGATCTTTCAGGATCCATCGTTGGAAGAAATGGCAACAACCTATCCAACGACGAACGAAGACCTTGCCCAGGTGAATGGTGTGGGAATGGGTAAAGTCAATAAGTTTGGCAAAGAGTTCCTGGAAGAAATTCAGAAGTATGTTGATGATAATGATATCGAAACAGCCAATGAGGTTGTTATCAAGTCGTCAATCAATAAGTCAAAGACGAAGATACTTATCATTCAGCAGATTGATCGTAAAGTAGACCTGGAAGAGATTGCGGAGAAGGCAAGGCTTTCATTTGAAGAACTGCTGACGGAAATTGAGAACATTTGTTATTCGGGAACGAAGCTAAATCTCACTTATTATATCGATCAGGTTATCGATCCACATAAGCAAGATGATATCCATGACTATTTCATGAATGCCGAAACGGATAACCTTGAGAAGGCGTTAGGCGATGGTTCGATGTCGGATTATTCGGAGGAAGAGGTTAGAATGATGAGGATCAAGTTCATGTCGGAATACGCGAACTGATCGCAGTTCCCCCCTGTTTTATTTAACGGAATTCGCGTATATCTTTGGGGTTCAACCGAAATTGAACCCATGAACATACTCGTCATTGGTAATGGTGGAAGGGAACATGCCCTTGCCTGGAAAATCCGGGAAAGCAAGCTTTGCCAGAAAGTATATGTAGCTCCCGGCAATGCAGGTACCGCCATTGTGGCCGAGAATGTTCCCATTGATGCCAATGATTTTGAAGCCCTTGGAAAATTCTGTCTTGAGCAATCCGTCGAATTGGTTGTAGTCGGCCCGGAAGGACCTCTGGTTAATGGCATCCGAGATCATTTTGAAGGCAATAACGCCCTAAATCATATTCTAATGATCGGGCCCAATAAGCTGGGCGCGCAGTTGGAGGGAAGTAAGGACTACTCCAAACAATTTATGCTAAGGCATGGCATTCCCACAGCAAAAGCAAGAACATTTGTTGCGTCGGACCTGACGCATGCCTTGGATTATATCTCTAGCTGCAAACCTCCCATTGTATTAAAAGCTGATGGACTGGCAGGAGGCAAGGGCGTTATTATCAGTTTGAGCCAGGGTGAAGCAAAAGCAGTGATCAAGGAAATGCTGGTTAATAAGAAGTTTGGCGCGGCGGGCTCAAAAGTGTTGATTGAAGAGTTTCTGAATGGTATCGAGCTTTCAGTATTTATCTTAACCGATGGGAAAGATTATGTGATCCTGCCCGAAGCTAAAGACTATAAACGGATTGGTGATGGCGATATCGGGCCCAATACAGGAGGTATGGGAGCAGTTTCTCCCGTGGTTTTTGCAGACACGGCCTTCATGAATAAGATTGAAGAGCTGATCGTGAAACCGACCATCCTTGGATTGAATAAAGAACGAATTGATTATAAGGGATTCATCTTTGCCGGCATTATGAATGTAGGGGGGAATCCATATGTGATTGAATACAATGCCCGCATGGGTGATCCGGAAACGCAGGCTGTGATGCCGCGCATCAAGAGTGACTTTGTGGAACTCCTTGTTGCGACTGCTAAAGGTAAGCTCAAGGACAAGAAGATCGAGATCTACGACCATTTTACGGTCACGGTCGCGCTGGTTTCCGGGGGTTATCCCGGAGAATACGAAACGGGCAAGATCATTCATGGACTCGAAAACGCTCAGGCAACTGTATTTCATGCGGGTACGCTGAAACGAAGCGATCACGTTTTAACCCACGGCGGTCGCGTGCTTTCAATTTCAGGTAAGGGCAAATCCTTGTCGGAAGCCAGGGAACATGCTTACAAAACGGCTGCTCAAATCAATTGGGAAGGATTGTACTTCCGGAGAGATATTGGGCAGGATTTATTGAATTATAAAGGATAAAGAATGGGATGCTCGTGTGGATCAACCAAGAATGGTACGGTCTCTGGCTGTAACAATAACGGTGCTTGTAATACTGGTGGCTGTAATAAGATGAACGTCTTTGACTGGCTGTCCAATATGGATATGCCACGTGAAGATAAATTCAATGTAGTTGAAGTCCGGTTCAAAAATGGACGTAAGGATTTCTTCGTCAACTCTGAAAGGCTCAGCCTGACAACAGGTGATGCCGTGGTTGTTGAAGTGCAGAGTGGGCATCATATTGGCCATGTTTCGATGCAGGGCGAGCTTGTCCGGCTGCAGATGCAGAAGAAAAAAATTCCTTTCGACAGTGAGATCAAGAAGATCTACCGGGTAGCCCACCAAAAAGATCTTGAAAAGTTTGAAGAGGTAAAAAAACGCGAGCTGCCTACACTTTATCGCACGCGCGAGATCATAAGGGATACCAAGCTGGAGATGAAGCTTTCAGATATTGAATATCAGGCGGACAACGCGAAGGCTACATTTTTTTACTCGGCGGATGATCGTGTTGATTTCCGCGAGCTCATCAAGATGCTTGCAGGCGAATTCAAGATACGGGTAGAGATGAGGCAGATAAGCCTCCGTCAGGAAGCTGGAAGATTAGGCGGTATTGGTGTTTGCGGAAGGGAACTTTGCTGCTCAACGTGGTTAAGCGACTTTAAAAACGTTGCTACCAGTGCTGCCAGATATCAAAACCTCTCGCTAAACCCCAGCAAGTTATCAGGTCAGTGCGGCAGGTTAAAGTGTTGCCTCAATTACGAACTGGAAACTTATATGGAGGCATTAGAGGATATTCCAAAGGTGGAGGGCCCGCTGCTGACAGAGAAAGGGGAAGCGACGCTTCAAAAGACGGATATTTTCAGAAAGATCATGTGGTTCGGATTTGCATCAGAAAATACCTGGTATCCGCTCAACGTCGATCGTGTCAATCAAATCCTTTCGCTAAACCGCGAAGGAAAGAAACCAGCAAGTCTCGATCTGGACGTTTTGGCGGAAAAAATTCCGTTGGAAACGCTGAACAGCGACCTTACCCGTATGGATCAAAAATTCAAGGGTAAGTCGAAAAAGAAAAAGAAGAAAAAAGGCGGTGGCGGCGGAAACAATCAAAACAACCGAAACCCAAAACCGGGCAGCCAGCGATGAGGATATTCCTTTTGTTATTCATCACAACACTTTTTTTAGCAGGCTGTGATGATAACCGTGTATTCGAACAAATCACGGATCTTGATAAACGTCAGTGGCTGGTATCAGAAAAGCCGGAGTTTGAATTTATGATCGATAATGCGGCAGCGCGATACAACCTTTATTGTGACATCCGTAATTCCGTTTCCTACCCGTATTCCCGTTTCTTTTTCACTTATTATCTACAAGACTCAAGCGGCGTAGAAATACAAAAGACGCTCATGACCGAATACTTGTTTGACGCAAAGACTGGAAAACCGTTTGGCAAAAGCGGAATTGGTGACCTGTATGATCACCGCTTCTTGTTGCTGAAGGATTTTAAGTTCAGACATACAGGAAAGTATCGCGTGAAATTCGAACAGTTCATGCGAATGGATACGCTTCCTGGAATACTTGCCGTCGGCCTTAGAGTAGAACGTTCGCGACCAGGTCAATAATCCTTCCGGTTACGTCTGCTGCTGTTTCACCTGGAACGTTTTTTCCTTACTGGATAATCCTTGTTTATTCTTACTTTTAGTTACCACGCATATGTCGTGGAATCTATTCACCATAATCACATGAAGAAATATATTCTATTCCTGTTAATGGCGGCCATGCCGATCTTGAGTAGTGGCAACATCCGCTTGCCTCGAATAATCAGCGATAACATGGTATTGCAACAAAACAAACCTATCAAAGTCTGGGGATGGGCCGACAAAGGAGAAAAGGTAACGGTTGTGTTTAAGGGTCAAAGCAAATCGGCCAAGACAGATAAATCTGGTAAGTGGATAGTTGTACTTGCGCCGGAACCAGCGGGCGGTCCCTTCCAACTGATCATTAAAGGAAAAAATTCTATCACGCTTAGCGACGTACTTATTGGTGAAGTATGGGTTTGTTCTGGTCAGTCTAATATGGAATGGACAGTGCGGAATACAAAAAATGCGGAGGAAGAAATTCGCAACGGCAACTATCCGCAGATAAGGCAGTTTCTCGTTCAAAAATCTGTATCAATGAAGCCGGAGGAAGACGTCAAGGGTGGTGATTGGAAAGTCTGTTCTTCTGAGAGCATTGCAGATTTTACTGCGGTAGGTTATTTTTTTGCGCGGGACCTCTTCAACGAATTAAAGGTACCGATTGGATTGATTAATACTTCCTGGGGAGGAACACATTCAGAAACGTGGACAAGCAAGGAAGCATTTGAGCAAAGTGAGGAGTTCAAAAGCATGATAGCCACAATGCCCGCGATTGATCTTGAAGCCCTTGCGAAACAGAAACGAGACGATCAGATGAAGAAGTTAAAGGAAATGAATATTAACCTTTCATCCGTTGATGCTACAAGCTGGAAGACTACATCTTATGATGATACTCAATGGCACTCACTGAATGCGCCTGGCTTATGGGAAGAGCAAGGATTTGACGAAGTTGATGGAGTGATCTGGTATCGCAAAACAATTTCTATTAGTGGCGGCGACGCAGGCAAGGAGGCTGTTCTTGAACTTGCAATGATCGACGATTCGGATGAAACATTTATCAATGGGATTAAAGTTGGTCAAACCGTTAACAGGTACAATGAGAAAAGAAAGTACAACGTACCAGCTGGCGTGTTGGTGGAAGGCAGAAATCTCATCGCGGTAAAAGTGGAAGACACCGGGGGCGGCGGAGGTATTTATGGAGAGAAGTCGGATTTGAAACTGACAACAAATAGTCACGACATAATTCCTCTTGATGGCAAATGGCAATTTAATATTGAGACACTGTCCTCGGGCACAACGTCAATCGGACCTAATGCTTATCCTACATTATTGTTCAATGCGATGGTCAACCCCATCCTGAACTTTGCGATTGAAGGTGCGATATGGTATCAGGGTGAATCCAATGCCGGCAGAGCATATCAGTACCGGAAGGCATTTCCTCTTATGATTCAGGATTGGCGTAATCATTGGAAGCAGGGTGACTTCCCTTTTTATTTTGTTCAGCTTGCAAGCTTCAATGCGAATTACGGAACGAGCGAACACGGCAGTTCATGGGCGGAATTAAGAGAAGCACAAAGCATGACTTTGTCGCTTCCAAATACAGGCATGGCGGTAACCACAGATATCGGAGAAGCGAATGATATTCATCCACGAAACAAACAGGATGTTGGAAAGCGCCTGGCTGCGGTTGCGCTCAATAAAACTTATGGCCGTAACAATGTATTCACTGGGCCGGTGTACAAAGGAATAAATGTTGAAGGAAAAAAGATCAGAGTATCATTTACAAATGTCGGGGGTGGTCTGATGGTCAACGACAAGTATGGCTATTTAAAAGGCTTTGAAGTCGCCGGGTCCGATCAAAAATTTCGGTATGCGAAGGCGTGGTTGGAAGGTAATGATGTGGTGGTATCGTGTGATGAAATTTCAAATCCGGTTGCCGTGCGATTTGCGTGGGCTGACAATCCCGAAGACGCCAATCTTTTTAATAAGGAAGGTTTTCCAGCGTCGCCATTCCGGAGTGATAGCTGGCAAGGTATAACTGTTGCTGGAAAATTCGTCATCGAAAAGTAGTGGTCAATCTATTTCCACGATTCAACGGTGACAACGATTGTATTTGGAATCCTGGCCTTATGAGAATACATGCTTCGCGGCATCTTTTTTTGAGCTTTTTGTTTGTCCTGACAACAGCAGTTGGATACGGTCAGCGAAAGGGCCTTATTGACAAAGAGGCCACACCCGAAACTAAAACCCTGTTTAAAAGCCTGGGAAAGTTGTCTAAAAAACATACGCTGTTCGGACACCAGCATGCGACGGAATATGGACATGGATGGTATGGCGACAAAGGTCGATCAGATGTAAAATCCGTAACGGGCTCACATCCTGCAGTGATTGGTGTAGACGTCATGGGCTTCACTGGAAGACCGGCGGAACAAATTGAAAAAACGAAGGATGAATTACGTCAAAATGTGATGGACACTTATAATCGTGGAGGAGTCACCACCGTAGCCTGGCATTTTTCGAATCCTGTTTCCGGAGGAGGTTTCAACTGGGTTGACTCTATTTCATTGCCAGCTGTAAAATACATCATACCCGGAGGGGAAGCCCACGATAAATACAAAGGCATTCTCACGGAAATCGGCGAGTGGGCAAAAAGTGTGAGAGGATCTGATGGTAAACTCGGTACCGATGATTTTTCGTCCTTATCACGAATTTGATGGTGGATGGTTTTGGTGGGGCAAACCACATTGTACAAGGGAAGAATTCATTTCGCTGTGGCGATTCACCGTTACTTATCTCCGCGACGTTGTAGGCGTCCACAACTTCATTTATGCTTTCTCACCGGATAACAAGTTCCGGACCGAAACTGAATTTCTTGAACGATATCCGGGCGACGAATATGTGGATATGGTAGGAATGGATAACTACGGGGATATGGGTCGGAACCGTTATGCACTGGATACTGCCGCCATCAAGCTTAAAATTGTTTCTGATTATGCGATCAAAGCGGGAAAACTTGCGGCGTTTACCGAAACCGGTCTCGAATCGATCCCCAACACAACATGGTGGACTGAAACGCTCTTAAAGGTAATGAAGACTCAGAAAATGAGACTTGCTTATGTGCTGGTGTGGAGAAATGACACCAGGAGTCCGACTCATTATTATGCTCCTTTTCCGGGGCAGGTTAGTGCACCCGATTTTCTTAAGTTTTACAGCGATCCCTACACGTTATTTGAATCGGATCTCAAGGATCTTTATGGCCGTCGCCCGTCCCGTTAGTTCGATTTTTTCTTGTTAAAACAATCAACCAGAGATCGCTATCGGGTCGCTGATTAGCGCTATTGAAATTCTGCGGGCAACTAAGTATCTTACTTGATAATAAGTATCTTACTTGATAATCCTGCAAGTCATGCCCCTATTCATGGATTTTCATAAGGGATTGTCTGTAACGGTTGAAGACGTAAAAAACGCGCACATCGCGGACGAGCGCGTACAGGATAAATACGGCGTAAAATATCATCAATTCTGGGTAAACGAGGAAGCTGGGGCCGTCTTCTGCCTTATGGAGGGGCCGGACAAAGAATCCTGTGAAGCGGTGCACCGTGAGGCCCATGGCAACGTGGCATGTTCGATTGTTCGGGTCGAACCTGGGTTTTATGAGCTCTTAATGGGCAATGATCAACATATCGAAAAGGGCCACGTAAAGTTCGAAGATGGCATGGTGGACCTGGGTTATCGTAACATCATGGTCGTTGCGATTCAGGCGCTCACTACGCTGACGGCTTCATCAGACTATCCTCTGCTGCAATCTCCGCACAACGAAAGAAAACTCGTACTGGACAAGATTGGAGCATTTCATGGGCGAGAGATAAAATGGTCTGCCGATGATAGCCTTATCAGCGTCTTCAATTCTTCCACCAATGCAGCACGTTGCGCGTTTGAAATCCAAAAGGAACTTCTGGTAATGCAGGAGCGCGCGAGAGAAAGGAATTTTCAATTTTATTTTCGTATCGGACTTGGCGCAGGCCAGCCCGTGACGGAAAATGATGAGTTTTTTGGTGAAGCAATCAAGTTGTCACGACGCCTTTGTAATCTGGCCCGCATGAACGAGGTGTTGATCTCTTCGCTGGTAAATGAGCTTTGTGATATTAAAGATATTTCCCGTTTGCACGGCCCCGTGAATGGTACGGCAAAGTCGCTTAACTCCTCGGAAGAAAAGTTTGTCAATAATCTTTTCAGCGTAACGGATAAGAACCTTTCTGATGAGAATTTTAGTATTGAAGCTTTAAGCCGTGATATTGGGATCAGCCGGCCTCAACTTTACCGGAAGATCGTGACTTTGACCGGCAGGTCTCCGAATGACCTTATCATCGACCTGCGTATGGATAAGGCTTTATCCCTTTTGAAGCGAAAAACAGGGAACATATCACAGATTGCGCTCGAAGTTGGGTACAGCAACCCATCGTACTTCGCGAAGTGTTTTACCAAGAAGTTCGGGTGCACGCCATCCAAGTACGTCGAAACCGTGCGTGTCGCTTAATCATTTCATCCCCACACACTGGGATGGAATTTGTAGAGTGAACGATTAACGTGATGAATTGAACAACTTTTGTTAGACTTTCATCACAATACCTTTCCATATTTGATTTCATTTCTTTCGGCTTACCACTAGTCTAAACAAAAAGAACTCTTATGATCTCAACTATTGAAAAAGGAACGAGTCGTCTTTTAGACGAATCGACCATGCAGGGCTTTAAGAGCTCAATTCGTGGAAACGTTATTACTTCCAACGATCCTTCCTATAATGAGGAGAGGGCCGTGTACAACGGTATGATCAACAGGTATCCTGCATTGATTGTCAAATGCCGGGATGTAGCCGATGTTATAAGTGCTGTAAACTTTGCAAGGGAACAAAAACTGGATCTGGCAATTCGTGGAGGAGGTCACAACGCCGGCGGCCTCGGTGTTTGTGATGATGGCCTGGTGGTTGATCTTTCCCTCATGAACGGAACCCGTGTTGATCTCGAAGCAAATACAATCCGCGTTGAGGGCGGGTGTTTACTGGGCGACATCGACCATGCGACACAGACTTTTGGGAAAGCCATTCCAACCGGAATATTTTCGACAACAGGAATAGCCGGTCTTACACTAGGCGGCGGGTTGGGTCATCTTACGAGGAAATACGGACTGGCCATTGACAGTCTGCTTGAAGCTGATGTAGTGCTTGCTGATGGAAAGCTGGTTACGACCAGTGAAAAGAAAAATCCCGATCTTTTTTGGGCGATCCGTGGCGGAGGGGGCAACTTTGGTGTTGTTACTTCTTTCCTTTTTAACCTGCAGGATGCGGGGATCGTCCAGGGCGGACCTATGCTTTGGCACATTGAGGATTCCGAAGAGATACTTCGTTTTTACCGCGATTTTATCCTTAAGGCACCAAATGAGATATACTGTTATTTCGCATTTCTGACGGTACCACCAGTGCCGATCTTTCCGGCTGAATTGCATTTAAAGAAAATGTGTGCTCTCCTGTGGTGCAATATTGGCGACACAGCACTTTCAACCAAAGATGCATTTGAGACGTTTCGGAAATTCAAGAAGCCTGCGTTGGATTATGCGGGACCAATTCCATTTGCTGCTTTGCAGTCCATGTTTGATCCGCTCTATCCTAAAGGTTTACAATGGCACTGGAAAGCTGACTTTGTGAAGGACCTGACTGATGAGGCCATAAAGCTGAATGTGAAGTATGCAAACAAATTACCTACTCCACAATCTACGATGCACCTCTATCCGATCAATGGCCAAGCGCATAAAAAAAACAATGAGGATACGGCATTCAGTTATCGTGATGCCAATTGGGCTCAGGTAATTGTTGGAATAGATCCTGATCCTGACAATGGAGAAAAATTATCGACATGGACCCGCGAGTATTGGTCCGCCCTTCACCCGTTTTCCGCAGGAGGTGCCTATGTAAATTTCATGATGGACGAAGGACAAGACAGAGTACAGGCATGCTTACCGCGAAAACTATGAAAGGCTCGCGAAGATTAAATCAAAGTACGATCCAAAGAATCTATTTCGAGTTAATCAGAATATTAAACCAAATTGATGTTAAACCTCAAAAACCCTATGATTATGAACACAGATAACTCTCGCAGAAAGTTTATGGAGACAATGGCAGCTGGAGCTGCAGGCCTTTCATTGTTGTCAGGTACCGCCCTCGCAGCTAATGCAACCCCAGACACAGTGCTGGTAGAAGACGCCGATGCATGGTTTAAAAAAGTAAAAGGAAAGCACAAGATCGTTTATGATGCACCGGAGCCTCACGAAGGATTTCCTATCATCTGGTCATGGGTGTTTTATAAAACCAACAATGCCACAGGTACACCTGACAACGAATTGACCGCTGTGGTTGTCCTTCGGCATAGCGCCATTCCATTTGCAATGGAGGACAAGCTTTGGGATAAATATAAGTTTGGAGAGGCCTTCAAGATCAATGACCCCAAAACTTCTGCTCCGGCAGTTAGGAATCCATTCTATGTTCCCGATGCCCAGATGTGGTTGGATTTTGGAATTGAAGGAATCAAGGCACTGCAAGCACGTGGAGTAATGCTCTGCGTCTGTGACATGGCATTGACTGTAAATAGTGTAATGTCACTGCAAAAGCAATGAACCTAACGCTGAGGACGTGAAGAAAGAATGGGTGAGCGGAATCCTGCCCGGAATACAGATCGTTCCGTCAGGGGTATGGGCTATTGGACGCGCTCAGGAAAAAGGCTGCGGATATTGTTTCGCAGGCTAATACAACTTCAGATATGTGCCAGTTTTTTTCTGGCACATATCAGTTTTAAAAACCCTGTCTATCATGAAAAAGATAATCATCGCGTTCGCCCTTCAAATGGTCGTAGTTGCTGCGGTGGCGCAAACTAATCCTATCAGAGTAGTATTTGACATCACAAGCAAAGACACGCTTGCGCATCAGGGAGCCCTACGACATGTGACTATGATGGCAAAGTCTTACCCTCAATCGACATTTGAATTAGTCGTGTACGGGTCGGCGCTTCCAATGTTTGTTAAAGGACAGTCCACCATAGAAAAAGCTATGGCCCCACTCATTGGCAATAAGAATGTATCATTTAAGGTGTGTTCCGCAACGATGAAGCGCTATAACGTGGATAAGACTCAGCTAGTCGCTGGAGTTGAAGTAGTGCCTGATGCAATTTTGGAAATAGTAACCAAACAAGGTGAAGGATGGGGATATATAAAAGAAGGAAACTAAATTCCGTAACTTAATGCTTCTGAAGTGTTATGAGGCAAAATCCCATCGTTAAAGATCGCTGATCTCCTTAATATTTGCTTTCTGTTATGCATTGTCTTTGTCGTGACTTCGGTGTTATGGCTTCTGAACCCTCCTTCCGAACGACGTCGCGGAGAGCTGAAGTGAAGCCGGTAGGCACTACCGTTAGAGCAGCCAAAACCCGTAAAGAAAACGTGGCAGCCCCCCGATTCCACGAAGATCCCTGGAACGCCTGAAGGCGATTTGATACGGTATGGTCGCGAGCTTGTAGCTCACACGGCTATTTACCTTGGACCAAATGGCAAGGTGATGGAGATAAGCAATGGCATGAATTGTCAAAACTGTCACCTGAAGGCGAGGCAAGAAGCCGTTTGGAAACAGCTATGCGGGCGTTGCTGCAACTTATCCCAAGTTTCGCGCACGTTCGGGTGGAATGGAATCCATTGAAAAAAGAGTTAACGATTGTATCGAACGAAGTCTGAACGGCAATAGGCTTGACGAAAATAGCCGGGAGATGAAAGCTTTTGTGTCGTATATCTCATGGGTTGGCAGTGAAGTCGACAAAGGTTCATACCCAAAGGAAGCAGGCATTCCGGAACTTCCACCTTTAGACCGTGCGGCAGATCCTGGCAAGGGCAAACTTGTTTATGAATTTCACTGCTCTCGTTGCCATGGTGCCAACGGTGAAGGGCTCAGGGCGGAAAATGGTATTGAATGGAAATACCCGCCGCTATACAACAATGGCAGCTACAATGTAGGTGCGGGACTGTACCGCCTTTCGAGATTTGCCGGATATGTTAAATTGAACATGCCCTATGACCTCGCTACGACTGAGAAGCCAATTCTTACCGATGAAGAAGCCTGGGACGTCGCAGCATTCATAAATTCCCGGCCCAGACCTGAAAAAAAATTCCCATCAGACTGGCCTGATATCTCATCCAAGCCTTACGATCACCCCTACGGACCTTACGTCGATAACTTCTCGGAGGACCAACATAAGTTTGGCCCATTTGCGCCAATCAAAGCCGTCCAAAAGAAGTCGAAATAGCCAGTAATATTGTCGTCCTCGCTTGTTTCCAGCCATGTCCGTTTCCATACGGCATTACCCGATTTTAATTCTAAATTGCAATCCTAATCTTTGCCTATGATAAAATTTGTTATCCATGCATTAAAGCGCTTTGCATGGTTCAAAAGGCTTAATGCAAAAGTGACTTACGAGCTGCTCGCAAAGAAGATTCCTGATTCTGGCTGGAATTTTATGAACTACGGATACATTCCAAATGGAAATGAATCTCCGCTTGTACTTCCTGATGATCCGACATTGCAACGTCACTCACTGCAGATGTATCATTATCTCGCAACAAAAACCACCATTGAAGGAAAGAAAGTGCTCGAAGTCGGAAGTGGAAGAGGAGGTGGTGCACGTTACATTGCGGGGAACCTCCACCCGGCCTCTTACACCGGTATGGACCTTGCTCAGAGTGCCGTTGATCTTTCGACCAGGATACACCCTCTTCCTAACCTTAAGTTCATTCAGGGAAGCGCTGAAGCAATTCCTCTTGAAGACAACAGCATTGATGTTGTCATTAACGTTGAGTCATGTCATGCTTATGGATCAGTTGACAAATTCCTGAGTGAAGTAAAGAGGGTCCTTAAACCCGGCGGTAGCCTGTTGCTTGTGGATTTCAGGAATGAGAAGAACGTGGAAAACATGAGTACGCTGAAACAACAGCTTCGAGATACCGGAATGGAAGTACTTAATGAAGAGAACATCACCGAAAACGTAATTAAATCGATCGAAGCAGAAGATGAATCAAAAAAAGAGCGTATCAGAACACTGATACCTCATAAATGGCAGAAGTTATTTTCGGAGTTTGCCGGTGTTGTCGGCTCGCAATTCTATCTCACCTTGAAGAATGGAACGCGATTGTATTATCGCTTTCAATTAAGAAAGAACTCACACTGAGAATGAGGAGCACTTTTTTATCCATCAAGACATATGTTCTTAACCCATCTGAAATTTGCGATCCGGGTTTTCTTAAAAGATAAATTTTTTTCTATTCTTAATATCCTTGGCCTGGCGCTGGGGATTGCAGTAAGCATTATTCTCTTACTCATACTGCAAAATGACCTTAGCTATGATCAACATTATGCTAATCACAATCGCATTTATCGATTGGGTTGTGATTATCATATCCCCGGGATGGAATATAAGTCGGCTTTATCAGCCCGCGAGTTTGGATATATCTTAAAGGATGAATTCCCTGAAATACACGCTATCACAAAAGTTGATCCCATCGAACGCTCTCTGATAAAATATGAAATTGACGGCAAGGAAAAGTTATTTTATGAGGATCATATAATTCAAACCGACTCCTCGTATTTTCAACTATTCACGCACAGTTTCATCGAAGGTGACAGTGAAACTTGTCTAGATGACCCTCATAGTGCCGTAATTACGAGGTCGTTATCAAGAAAGTATTTTGGCCATGAAGATGCGATTAACGAGATTCTAATGCTTAATGGGCGATCTTGGAAGGTCACTGGAGTCATTGAAGACCTACCTGAAAATACTCACGTCAAGTTTGATATACTTATATCGGGGCTATCTGTTAATAGAGATTGGGCCATGAACGAAGGCCAACCAATATCGGAGGCCTTCTGGAATCCTGATGTTTTCATCTATCTCCTAGTGCCAGATCATTATGACCCTCAAGACTTCCTTAAAAAATTTCCGGCTATTTATACTAAATACTTCAAAGAAATTGGCGATCAGGTAGGGGGGAAATATGCACCAATACTACAACCATTGGCAGATATTCACTTTGATTCTATTATGGCGGACGATCAACCACATGGCAACATTGCTTATCTATACGCATTCACCGGAATAGGGATTTTGATTTTTATTTTGGCTTGCATTAACTATATGAATCTCTCTACAGCAAAATCAGTGAGCCGCGCCAGTGAAATAGCGTTGAAAAAGATAGTGGGCTCTGGCAAACGTGCTCTCGTACTCTCTATCCTAGCTGAATCAGTTTTACTTTCTTTAATTTCTCTTCTCTTGGCCATTGGCTTCGTGGTTCTTGTCCTCAATGGCACTTCGTTCAACCTACTTATTGGTAAAAACCTAATTCCCAATTTTTTTCACAATCCTCTTTTAATAGTTGGGTCGCTGAGTATAAGTCTCGGCATCGGCCTACTCTCAGGATTGTACCCGGCATTTTATCTGTCGCAGATACCTGTCATCAGTTCGCTAAAAAGCTCATTCAAGAATAAGAAGTCAAACGTTCTATTTCGAAAGATTCTAATAACAACTCAATTTGCTATTTCTATTTGCGTCGTCGTCTGCACGTTATTCATGCGAGAACAGATTGAATATGTAAGAAACAAGGACCTCGGCTTTACCTTGGACAACGTTTTGGTTCTACCAATAAAAGACACTTTGGTAAGGAACCAAATCCCCGTTCTTAAAAATGAATTGTTACAAAACACACAGATAATAGCTGCAACAACATCAGAAACAGTTATGGGCATGGACATAGGAAGCGGTGTAATGATGGGTGAAAGTGATACAGGCATGAAACAACAGGGCGGCGTCTTGGTCCTGTCAGTCGGCGAAGATTATCTAGAGACTATGGGCCTAACGCTCCTCAGCGGACGCGACTTTCTCCCAGGAACAGACACTGATACGAAAGGCGTTTATATTGCAAATGAAGCAGCTGTAAAGGCTATGGGATGGGGTAATGACGCGCTTGGCAAAAAGGTATCATTCTTTCACGGTGAAAATCTGGGGCATGTGGTTGGAGTAGTGAAAAATTTTAACTCCAGCTCTTTACATCGCGAAATAGAACCAATGCTTATATTAAAATCGAATTGGTTCAACGGCTTCATGCAAGTCAAGTTAAACGGAGAAAACTTGTCCCAAACAATCGAGTACATTAAAAACAAATGGGCTCGAATTGATCCTAATTCCCCGTTTGAGTACTTTTTTCTAGATCAGCGCTTTAACGAACAATATAAAGCGGATGTGGTACAGAACAAGTTGCTTAACATTCTATCATACATCTGTATCTTTATTTCCTTGCTAGGCGTGTTTGGATTATCTGCATTCTCAGCGACAGAGCGAACCAAAGAAATAGGCGTCAGAAAAGTGCTCGGAGCGAAAGTATTTGATCTCATTTTTCTTCTTTCTAAGGAGGCACTAACGCTGGTCATGCTTTCGTCCGTGTTCGTTCCCCCAATTTCGTACCTGGCTATCAACCAATGGTTAGAGAACTTTGCTTATCGGGCTGACTTAAACTATTTTGTGTATTTGATGGTGATCCTTGCGGCGTTATGTTTGGTTTTTTTAACAGTCACCTTACAGTCTCTGAGAGCTGCAAATTCAAATCCAGTAGAATCGTTGAGGTATGAATGAACAGGTCGAATGTACGTCCAAATGTGAAGAGCAATTTTTAAATAGCTTCAAATTTAACGTCTCTTTTGATGGTACTTTCACTCACTTTGAATTGCTCAGCTAAGACATTTCTTTTGTGCTGAATGATTTCTTTCTCGCACATTAGTTCTCTTCCAAAATTTTATACAACATGATAAAACAATCAACGGTACCCTGAAGTACCGTTGATTGTATCGTCATTTATTTCTTCTTAAAACTGGCCAACAGTTCGACCATATCCCTAATCTCCCGCTTTGACATCAGCGTTCCCATTGGAGGCATTGCCGATGTTATGTTCTCACGGCTGCTAATTCGGGTAGTACTTACTTCTAATGGTTCAGCGTCGGAAGTTTTAATGATAAGTTCACTGGCTGATTCTTCCATTAAAATACCCGATACTACTTGCCCGTCTTTTAAGGTAAGCTTCACCGATCCAAAACCAGGTGAAAGCCTTGCAGTAGGCTCAATGAGCGCTCGCAACAGTTCTTCGCGGCTGAGTTTGTCGCCAATCTGACCGAGGTCAGGACCAACAGTTCCGCCACCCTCACCATTTACCGAGTGGCAACGCACACATTGCGCCGTAGAGTTTGTCATAAAATACCACCCGGCCCTTCTGGCGTCTCCACCGTATAGAGCTTCCATAAAGCTTTCAGTCTTGTTTCCTGATGGACGGAGCGGATTAAGTTTGGCGATCAGCTTTTCCGAATGAGTCGAGTCAACTGCTTCCATTAGGTCAAGCGTGATCGTTGGTGGAAGTTTTTTGTTGGCTAGGTCGTCAATAAGTCCATCAAGTACTGGCTCGCTTTTTTCAACAGGCATTTCACCAAGCACCTTTAGCAACTCTTGCTGCTCGCGGACAGTGCCATTTTTGAAAGATAGGCTTTACGATTGCCTGGAAGATTTTCCTTTGTAATATCAAGTTCGTTGAGGAATCCTACCGACACGGCACGAACGCTGCCATCTTTGTCTTCCATACCGCGTTTGATGACCGACTCGAGCTTTTCGTATTTCAACGCGTTTAACGACGTGATTGCAGCAGACCTGACGGCTGGTGAGCTATGTCCGAGGAATTTTGCAATATCCTCATTGTAGTCTTTGATGCCGAGATAGCTCATCATCTTGGTGGTCGCTATTAGGATATCAGGATCCTTACTTTGTAAGAATTCAGGCGCGAAACTGCGAACCTTAGTGGTGATCATTGCGGGATCACGTTCGATTTTTCCACGCAACCTTCCATCCACGCGGTCCAGGGTGGAAGGAGCTAGCCCATACCCCAAGCGTTGCCAATGCCTCCGCACGGATATCCGGAGCGACGTCTGTCCTTTTTGCAAATGCAATAAGTATGTCCATTTCCTTTTCACCGCCAACCCGGAGGCAGGCATTCATGGCACGACGCAACAAAGGCTTCTGACGTAAATCGTTTTTCATTTAATGTAGCAGCGAGTGCTGGCAATGCTTTTTCGATCGAAAGATCATCGTTAATCGCCCGAGCTGCTTCAGTCACGATATATTCATCCTTATCCTGAAGAAATAATGCGACGTTTTCGTTTTTCAATCTTCGCAGCACGAGTACTGCGGCTGTACGTAATGCTTTGCTGGAATTAGTAGATAAAGCAGTGATTGGCTCAATCTGGCCGATCCGTGACAAAGCGATAACACCTGCGTGTCTTAGGTAGTTATCCACATCATTATTTTTTTCCAGCATTTGAATGATTGGAGTAACGGCCGCGCTATGCTCGATCCGTCCAAGTGCTTGTGCTGCAAAAAAGATAGCCCGTGGATAGCTGTGCTGAAGAACAGGAATAAGCTGCGTCTCCGGCTTCTTTGTATTTAATTTCGCCGATCACTTTTGCCGACTGTGCCACAATCTCAGGGTCCTCGTCCTTTAACAAATCCGCTAATGGAGCTGCAAGTGATTTATCCTTTCGTGCCAATTGCCCGATACCCCAGATTGCATGGACACGGGCAAGTTGGTTTTCGCGTTGATCCAACGCTTTTTTGAATTCATCCCATCCTTTTTGACCACGCGATGCCAACTCAAACTGCGCCTTCTGACGTATTCGCATGTCAGCATAAAAGAGCAATTTGTTAAGCTCGGCTTCGGACTGTGAAGTATAGTCCAGTAGCATCAAACGTTTTGTTTCAGCCCGTTCAGTTTTCAGGTCATTCTTGTCGTCGGTAACATCCAGCTTCCAAACCCTTCCATAATTTTTAGTGCCCCAACCGTTGACCCAGTCAGCAGCATAAAGCGCACCATCGGGACCGAATCTTATTCCAGTTGGAAGAATACCACTTACGACATCCTTATCTTCTGCCAGTTCGAAAGACGCTCCTTTTGGTTTTAATGTGAATGCCCAGATGTGAGACCGACTTGGGTTGCCCACGAATTCCACTAAAAAGAAGTTGTTCTTCCACACAGAACCAAGTGCTGTTCCCGGATTGTATACCATTCCTGTCGGTCCATTATGAAAATTTACGATAGGAGGAATAATGTATGCCGCTTGTCCTTCCCAACGGGGCTTATAAAGTCCTTCTTCCATCCATACTTTGTATTCATTATTCTTCGGATCTACATATTTACCGTACTGCCAGTTTGATCTCCATCCCTGATCAGATCCTTCGACGAGATAGACCAACCGTTCGCTTTCTCCGGGATGATCTCCGTCGTTGTCCGAGCTTATGATGTTCCCGTATTCGTCGAATACAAACTCATGTGTGTTTCGAATGCCTGCCGCGAATACTTCGAAGTCGCTACCATCTTCGTTCGAACGTACCAGCACGCCTTCATTGGGATAAGAATGTACCTTACCATCTGGCGCTGTAATGTTGGCGCCAATGTCGCCGATCTGCCAGTAGATCTTTCCATCAGGACCTTCAGTCGCTCCAGACATGCCATGGCCACTGAAGCCAATGTGCACCGCATACCCATGACTGATCGACGTCTTCTCATCAAGAACGCCATCTCCATTGGAATCTTTCAGGCGCCACATGTCCGGGCCAATCGTAACGAACGCATCATTATCACGAATTAGAAGTCCGCCCGCGACATCGGTCACTTCATCATTGAAGTCATTGAGAATTCGCGTGGAGACGTCGGCATATCCATCACCTGATTGATCTTCCAATCGCCAAATCTCATCTTTTTCAACGGCAAGGTCTTTCCAGTCGTGGCTGCCATCGTGATTGAGGTCTTCAAGCCACTCATTTTCCTTACTCTTTTCAGGGGCGAACGTCGCATGTAGAAATGCGCGTCTTTCTTCAACGGATTGAAGGCTGATCGAAGGGATCATCCAGTCGCGGTGTCCGCGAATATCGAATTCCGAGTTCTTTTGACGATTAGTACGCGTAAGGTAAACGCGGCCTTCATCATCGATAGACATAGCTACAGGATCCGGTGCGAGGGAATCAGATGCCCACAAGGTGAGCGTCAATCCATCAGCAAGCTGAGCAGCAGTATTCTTTCTGATCTCCGCAGCTTTGGTTGCACTTTGAGCGGGATCTTCCCGCACGACGAGAGGAACCTCCTTTGGTGGTGTTTCTTTACAAGAAATTACAATGCTGAGTAATAGGGCAATTGTTAGTTGGGTTTTGATTGAATGCAGTTTTATCATTTTCCAGTATGATAGATTTGTCGAAAACTAAGAAAGGGAAACCGTTTTCTGAAATCTTATTTTGCATTTGGCACGCCTGGTGACGAATGCCATGATCCAAAGCACGAATAAGCGATATCAGCGGGTAAAGACGTAGTTAGTACGGGTTGGATGGACGGTTAGCTTGATTGACTTTCTCACATCGCAATAAGGTGTTTCTTGCAATACCGTTCATGTTTTCTTCGGAAATATGCAGCAGTCGCACGTTCAGGGAAAGGCGCCTGTAATTCGAGAAGAGGAGATAAAAAAAGAAACGGACAAAAGCTATCGTTTTACCGGACCTGATACATTGAAATTTTATTGCGATCAAATCGCGCAATGATGAGGTCTTGGTATCGACAACGTCAGCAATGATTATTTTCCCCCGTTCGCTGAGATAAGGCTTTTAACAAGCCTATGATGCTTTCCAATGCGTGGACACTCTCGAGATATTGTGAAATACTTAGGAGAATAATGAAGTCAAACTTCTTTCCCTTAAGGTTATCGTTTAGAATGGCTTGGTTTGCGTTTGGGTCAACTGTTATGAGGAACGTATTTGCCAGAGGGTGATTCTTTTTACATTGCTCAACAAAGGATGGATTAATATCGGCTCCTGTGATTTTGATATTGAAAGTCGCGAGTGAATCCGCCAGGAATCCGGGGCCGCAACCGTAGTCGAATAGTTCATCCGTTGATGAGATCTTAAATTTTTCAATGAACCGGCGTGCAAAGTAAGAAGTGCTAACCTTCATCACTTCGTCAAATGAGTGTGCCTGGTTTTTCCAAAATGCTGCCCAACTTTTCTCAGGATTTTGCACTATTGAGTTCTTCTACGCCGAAGTTTTAGGCTTTTTTTCAACGAACAAATATTCACGTCGCTACTTTTCATAATAAAGACAAACTACTCCCGAAGGGAAAGTGTTTGAAGAAACAAACTTCAATTTTCTTACTTGTTCTATGTTCCCGAAAAGAGGAATTCCTTTTCCCAGCAGTACAGGATTGACAAACAACCAATAACCATCGATCAGATCTTCTTTCATAAGGGAATGGGCTGCGCCAGGGCTTCCGAACATAATTATATTCTTGCCCTTCCTTCGTTTGATCTCATTTATGTTTTGAACGAGATTATCACTAATGACCGTGGTTCGTTTCAACTCCTGGCCTTTCATCGATTTTGACATCACAACCTTATCGACGCTTTTGTACCAGGCAGAATGCTCGATATCATGTTTTGTTGCGCCAGGCTGCTCGCCCGCCGTCGGCCAGTAGCTATCCATCATCTCAAAGGTAACTCGGCCATATAACGCTGTGTCTGCTTCATTAGTCCGGCCGGAAGCGAGATCGAAGATAGTTTCATCGACATTGATCCAGTCCATTTCGCCGTTGGGTCCCGCTGCAAAACCATCGAGCGAGATGTGCATGAATAAGAGGAGTTTTCTCATCTTGTGACTGTTATACAAGTAAATTTATCACTTCTTTTTTATCATTTGTTCGAATTTGATCTATGCTTTAGATCGTTTTTACAATGGTCTCTTCGGATACTGTGTCGTAGACAATCAATCCTTCTGTAGAACTTCCTAATTGCCCGGCAAGCTGTCCTTTGCTGTTCCAGATTGAAGAGTTCCCAGTACATATTCCGTTGTCGGCGATGCCTACTGCATTCACCATGAGAACCGGGATGGAATGTTTGATCGCGATATCTGATAAAGTCTTCGCAGCATTTTCAACCCCTTTCGCAAACTTTGCCACGCTTGCAATATAGATTTCTGCACCGCTTTCGCGAGCCGCACTGAAGTGTTCCGGGATCGAAAGTTCATAGCAGATAGCAATGCCAATAGACGTATCGTTAATTCTGAGACTGGGAAAGTTAGCACCCGGGACAAAAAATTCGTCTTCATCCGGATGTAGGTATTTTTTGGAATATACGAGCGGCGGCTTGTTTGGCTGAAAGAGGATCATGCTAATAGAAACATGGTTGCCGTTGTCCGTCGGAACGCCAACCCCGATGCTTACTTTGCATGTGTCGCTGATTCGCTGAAACACTTCAAACCGTTGATCGTCAGCCCGGGTTGAGAGTTCTTTTGCCAGGGAAGGTTCGTAACCTGTTAAGGAGAGTTCGGAGAAGATAATTGCATCGGCGCCGCTGGAGAGTGCCCGGTCAATGAATAGAAGGTGTCTTTCGATGTTTGCCTGAATGTTCCCTGTAACTGGTTTCGTTTGTGCACCGCAGATCTTCATGGATGGAGGGTGAGGTATAAGGTATAAGGTATAAGGGTATAAGGGTTAAGCGAGATAATAGATGCAAAGATAAGATTAAACGAACATAAGGGGGTGATCTCATCGAAGCATATGGGTGCGAAACAGCGGCTGTTGAATTTCCTCTATACCTTATACCCCATACCTTATACCCTATCACTCAAGTTGTATTCAAGTAGGGCAAGAGGAATGTTCCTGTTATGAACCGGCAATTCCGGAATATCCGGTGTGTTGAAATCTTCGATAAAACGAAAACCGAACCCTTTGTAATAATCGATGATGTTTTGATCGTTGGCCCACGTATCCATACGGATGAATTTAATGCCCTTGTCTTTTGCGTGACGGATAGCCCATTCAAGAATAAGCCCGAAAAGACGCTGACCTTTAAATTTCGGGTTGACCACTATACGGTGGAGATAAATCGAATCACCCGTTTCCATCTCCCGCCAAAGTATCTTGTCAGAATAACAGACGCTGAACACCATTGCTATCAGGCCATCGATTATGATTTTGTATTGGAGTCTATTGTTGACATCATTGATCAATGCATTTTTGTCGTAGTTCTTCCATACCGGATAACCCCTTTTCTCCTGATAGTCGATTGACTGATCGAACAGCTCGTAAACAAATTGCAGGTCTTGGTGTTCGGTGTTGTCGATCTGGTGTGGTCGATTCATTGGAAGCGGCTTATGATTTTGCAGTTAATCCAAATTACTAAATCTGACTGCTATTCCTTCTTAATAGGTATCCAGATTTCTTCTTCTGATTCGGGATCATCGTTTTTATATTTTTCTCCTAAAACTTCAAAATGCGGTCTGATGTCAAGGCTATATTCGGAATCTGGAAGCCAGGTTGAGAAAATATAGTTGAAAGTTGTCGGGGCTGTTGCAGCCGCACCCTTGTGTAAGAAAACGGCATATAATCCAGACGGCAACGTGAACGCCTCCATGTCTGGAGGAACCGCATTAAAGTTTGTTACCTCAATGGCAGCCAGCTTTTCAAAAGTTGAGTGGGGATTGAATGTCTTGAAATAGTGGTCATCGTATAACTGAATTGAATACAGATTCTTACCAACGGTATTCGGAATGTCCTTGCGCCGCCGCAGGAAATTCTGCCACAGCTCCCGAGTCTTATTCGCGGATATGGACATCGTCATTCGCAGGCCGACCAACTTCAGTTCACCCAATACTTCGATTCTGGGAGTCATTGATTGATGTTAATTGATTTGTTCTTGAAAGATTGGAAACTATGAGAGCTCGACCGTTTCCCTTATGTTTAACATTCTGGCTTTTGGATTGACCATAACTGTTCCTTGCACTTTGGACCAAAGTTTTTGCAAAGCATTTAGAGCACCGGCGCTTTCCTCGAGGCTATCAAAATAGAGATCGATGACAACGTAATTTGGATCTTCGACTGATTGATAGACCTGGTAACGTTTCACGCCAGATTTTTTTCTGTTAATAGGATCACTATCAAACGCGTTCTTCCAACCATCATAGGAGGAGACATTATGTTCTATTTGCAAGACGATCATAGTGGTTGAGTTTGTAATCAAATATACGTGGCAATCGACAATGATTAGTGATTATAGATCAATCAATGAAGCGTCAATCCCCTAAAAAGGGGTGAGTTTCTTAAAGAATAACAACTCTCGCGGTTGGGGTAGAAAGGATCACCGTCAGTCAATTTCACCGAAATGTCGGCGGTGTATTATTTGAGAAGTACACGTAATCGAACGGTAGCGGGCTTGGGGTGTGGGGTGTGCACTACGCAAATCGGGTGTGCACATTGCGCGGCGGAAAATGATTACGGTTTTAAATCGATCGTCGCCGCGCCGTTAATGAATAAATCCATTGTTCTACCAGTATGCCATCCCTACGGGATTTGTGTGGGTGTGGGGTTGGGGAGTGCGCTAAGTAAATCGGGTGTGCATCTTGTGCGGCGGAAAAACATTAGGGTTCAAAGATACATTTCGTTCGCCGCGCTGTTAATGATTAAATCCATTGTTCTACCAGTATATCATCCCTACGGGATTTGTGTGGGTGTGGGGTGGGGAGTGGTCAAGGTATCATCGGTGTGTACGTTGCGCGGCGGAAGATCATTGCGTTTTAAATACGATTTCGTCTGCCGCGCTGTTAATGATTAAATCCATTGTTCTACCAGTATGTCATCCCTACGGGATTTGTGTGGGAGTGATCGACGTGCAAGCGGTTACTTCACGAGCGAACTATTATAACCGATTAGCTGCATTCAATCCTGAAGGGATTGAAGCTTAATAGCCCCGCATTGCATGCGGGGTTTGAACGATACGTAAATCGGGAACCCTGAAGGGTTCAACATGATTCACCGAAATGTTGGCGGGTTTGGTTGAGATAACCTACGTACGCGCGTTGTTAACGCTTACTTTTCCCGCTTGAGGTCTTGTTCGAGCCGAAATATCTTCCGGTCCACTCTGATTAGGAGTATGATCATTGCCGTGAGAATGATCACGAGCCCGAATACGACCGTGTAAATTTTTCCGTCCTGGCGTAAAACGTCAGCCATTTCAACCACGTCATTTCCCTGGCCAATGGACGGTAGAGAAAAAAGGACCAGTGCAAGAAGGATTGTTACCTTAGAATATTTCATCTCTTAATTTTTTTATTGCGCGAATTCGGAGAAATAAAGTATACAGCCACCAACCTAAAGCAATGAAGCTAATAATAGCAGTATAGACCACCAGCTTCATATTATGCGAAGTATCAAATAGCCTGAACGTTGGATTGTTGCCGCTGCCGGGATGTAGTGAATCACTCATTCGGGGTAGAATGAAGATCAGTGGAATAAATACAGCAAATGCAAAGATATTGTATACAGCACTTAACCGGCCGCGTTGTGTTTCATCCTCAAGCGATCCCCTCAAGACGAAATATGCCGAGTATATCAACAGTCCGATAGCAGTATTGTTGAGCTTAGGATCGTTCGTCCAGAAGGCACCCCACGTTGCGTTTGCCCAAAACATGCCCGTAATAAGGCCAAGGCAACCAAAAAAGAATGCAACTTTCACTGACTCAACGGCCTTGTCGTCGAAGTCGATATTATGGGTTCTGAGATACTTAATGGACGACCACACGGAAAAGGCAAAAAGTGAGATCATAGCAAACCACATCGGAACATGAAAGTAATTCATGCGGATGGTCTCATTTAGGATGTGTAGACGAGGCACCGGAATCAGGAATCCTCCAATAACGGTGTAGTAAAGAAGAATGATCGTTACGACCTTCCACCACGCGAGTTTGTATTTGTTCATGGTCCAGATTAAGACGCCGATGACGCCGCCGGAACAAAATTACACAATACATTATTACACGATGCCAACGGCTAGGCTAAACATTTTCAATTTCTTAGCTTTCAAAAACGGCTTTGAAAGAGCAGAACTCTATCATTCCACTTTTATTATAGTGGCCTGACGTGCGATTATACTCCAGCTATTGCCAGAGTATTTCCACACATTAGTAAATCGTCTGCTTACCGTCTTACCGGCATTCACTTGCTTACCCTGCGGTTTGATTACTTCGCCTCCCATAACGATGGCAATGTTTTCGTTGAATGTGATCTTTTCAATGGTTCTTTCAAACGAAAGATAATTCAGGCCGCCAGATCTGAACATCGCCTTGGTCCCCTGAACGGTACCCACGACATTAGCAGGAGTGTTAATAACCATGTTTGGCGACCAAAGCTTATCAAATAAGGATGCTGAATCGCCTTTCATGACAGATTCGCGTTCGAGTTGCTCCAGGCGCCTGATTTCTGCTTCTCTTTGATCCTGTGCAAGTGTGGATCCTGAGATTATTATAAACAGAAATACGCATGTTGCTGTGAGAATTATCTGTTTCATAATTATCTGAAGTTATTAGTGGTGTCGTGGATATGTCATTTACGTTTCGAGGTCACGTCGACTGCAATCCTTGCCAAGCTGTGAACTTAATTGCGTGCATCTTCCATCATTTCAACTAATCCTTAACATTACGGCATTGTATCATCAGTGGACGCTGCGCGTCGATACAGGTCGATCAGGATCATGCACATTCCCGTCATGATTGATACATCGGCCATATTAAATACTCCTGTTTGAAACACAACAAGATCGATATGCAAAAAATCAGTAACTGAGCCGTACTGAATCCGATCGTAAATATTTCCAATGCCACCTCCAATGACACAACAAATTCCAGCAATACTAAGGTTGGATAAGTGCTTCACTCGCAATACATAGAAAAAAGCGGCTATCAGAATGAGCATTGGGGAAATTGTAAGAAGTATTGTCTTGAGTGGCTCAGGCAGGTTATTTCCGACACTTAAAAAAGCACCTGTATTCTCAATTTTAGTCAACGTCAAATAGTTTTTGATCAAACTTATTCTCTCGTTGTCTCCAACTTGTTGCCTCACTATTCCTTTTGAAATCTGGTCACATCCGACATTTGAGCTTAAGTAGAAAAAGAACGAAAAGTGTTCTCAATGTCTGCTTTACCTTCATTTTCGTGTTTTTATCTGTCACATCACTGCCACAGCCCTCATCGATTCTATTTATAGGAACTGGCAGGTTCAACCAATTTAAGCAAAGATCCAATTACCTCCCAGCAGATCGGTAAGAAACAGAAGATGGATATCGATCAACCCAAAGGTTTGGTATAGTGAAGGATTATTAGCCCGCTATCACAGGTCATCGACTTCACTAGCTTCAACTGTTGCCAATTTTCTAATTGCGCGAAAGCAGAGATTCCTTTTCCGATTGCAATTGGGTTAACGAAAAAATGAAATTCATCGATCAGGCCGTGCTCGATTAGGGATGACACGAATGAACTGCCGCCATATACAATCAAGTCTTTACCCTCCTGATTTTTCAGCTTTTTAACTTCATCCGACAAGTCCCCTTTTGCAAGCTCAGTGTTCGCCCACACGGACTTGTCAAGTGTTTTTGTAAACACAACTTTTTTTGAGCCCACGATCCGGGTGGCGAACTCATACATTGGATCATCGGGTTTTGTGATTACGTCGTGCCAATACGGAATGTAGCCTTCTGCTAATTTTCTGCCGATGAGGATGGTGTCTGAGGTGTCCAGAAGATCAACGACATATTGTTTGATTCCGTCCAGGTCCCAGGTTACCCACTGCTGTTCATCGTTTGGTCCGGTCGAATTAAAGCCGTCGAGGGTGACCTGCATTTGTAATTTGAGTTTTCTCATAGTCATTTTGAGTTTGCGTGACTCTTTGGATTTGATTCCATTTCGCATATTTTTTGCCACGCGGCTCTTGTCATCACATATACTTTACAATCATCGTCATCAAATCTTCGATCCTCTACGTAAGTAAATCCAAGTCGTTCATAAAACCTAATAGCCCGCACATTTGATGAGAGCGGATCTATTAGAACTGAGTGTACTTCTGCGTTGCGAAAACATCGTTCCAATGCTTGATGCATCATGGCGCGGCCATATCCCTTGCCGATGTTGGTCAACTCGCCAATCCAAATGTCTATGGCGCGGTAACCGTCCGCGATCTCGCCCCAATAATGAGTCTCTTCCGGCGCAGGATCGATGATCTGAATAAATCCGATAGGAGTGCCATTCAATTCGGCTACCAGGAATTCGCGCCAACTGTGTTTTTTTAACAATTCTACCTCCCAGTTCCAGTCATCGTCTTGACCTGATTCTTTAACATGCGGTTGTTCATCCCAATACTTGAGCGTTTGCAGGTCTTCAATCGTAGCTTCTCTCAATATTACCATACCAGCGACACTTATTGTTACAAATAATTTTTCACTACTCTCGTGTATCTGATCCTGTTGTACTGTTGAAGAAGATTGGGGTAATAATTGAAAATGATATTTCCCACAAATAAGATAATCGCTATTGTTAGCTCGTGTGACAAGAAAGTGTAAATGCTAGTCAATAGACAAAACACGAACAATACCGTATGGGCCCTTTCGATTGAATAGGTTTCGTTTGGTACGACCGTAATTGAAGAAAATCTGCTTTTCCTGACTGAAAGCAGAAGGCATTTAAAGCGTGGTAATGGCGGTATTAGTCTTTTTCGAAATTAAATTTCTGGCCGCCTACTGAGGCTTCATACATGAGTCCGCCCTTTTGCATCGTGAACACCATCACACCATCCACGTATTTAGCGTTTTTCGACGCACCGGCCGTAGCAGCGACAGCCGAAACCTGAGCTGATAGTTCAACCTTGTTTGCCTTGAAGCGGTCCATCGCCGCTTTATTTTCAAAGAAGATTAGCTCCCGGTAGGCCTGGCCGCCCCATTGAAAGCCCACGCTAATCTGAGTGAGTTTGGCCATTCCAATCTGCTTGCCGCCTTCGTATGCTACGCCGTTCCCGGCAGCACCGCCAACTACGACAGCGCCTTTGCCAACGTTGGGAAAGATGACATACCCATATGCCTTATCAAACAAGCCCTGCATCTCCTTGTCGGCTTTCATGAATTCTGCTTTTGCTGCTTTGCTGTCAGCTATAACTTCGCTTTTCTTGGACTCCGATTGTGCGCTTGACAAAATTGTAAGTCCACAAAAAAGCAGCATCAGGATGGGTTCTTTTATTGGTTTCATATGTATGAGAGGTTAGTTTAAAGATCCGGTTTTCGTGCCGTCTAAACAAGATAAGCAAAAGATTTATCCCTCAAAATTCCTTTACCGAGGATCTTCATGATGTAGTTTCGTCTGCAGGAAATCTACAATCATTGCTTTGAATGTTTTCTATTTCCAAAGAGTTCCAACTTACAATTTCTACCCTATCAGAAATTGTTTTTAAAAAGTGAGCCTGTTCCTTTTTTGGCCAATTGTGCCGATGCAACTATCGGGTGAATTTGTACGCGAGTCCAAGTCGGATCGTATAAGCGCTTTCAAAAAAAATGTGATCAACGTCATTGGTGTTTTGCTGGCGAATTGGAATCGCCGGGTTGTTCACCTGGTTCTTTTCGAAGCGTAAGTCATAGATCTTCAGCGGAACATTTAAATCAATATTGAACCGACGACTTATTTTGTAATTTATTCTCGGGGTAAAATTTAGAGCGAAGCCATATAGCTTGGTTGACCAGTAGTAGGTGGTCTCAACATTCGGAATATATTCCAAGTGGACGTAATAGGGATTGATTCCCGCACCGATAGCAAACCCGAATCGTTTTGATTCATTTGTCAACGTTTTGCTCAATTCGTATCGCAAGGAATACGAGGTGCCCTCACCATCGAATGTTGCGTCTTTTCTGAATTCATAGTTCATTGGATACTGAATATCATCTATAGATTTTGATATTTCAGGGATGAAGAATTCGATCTCGTGCACAAAACCTTTCTTCGTGTGAATATCCACTGCCAGGGAAATCCTGTTGAAATTGACCTGCTCAGAACTTGTCAGCAGGTTGTTTCTGCTTTCATTGTAAATAATTTTGAATAGGTCCGTATTCTGGTAGACTTTAATGCCAACAGTGCTTTGGCCGAAGGAGCAAAGTACACTCAGGGTTGATATTGCTGTTAAGAGTACGGTTTTCATTTTTTCAAGGCTGAGTTGCAAAATTATCAATGATGCTTTGTTTATGTGCTTAATTGATAACCACGTTTAATACAATGTTGAAACGCAATTTAGTGAATTTAGCATAAGGTATGGGTTGGTTGCAGGAGACGGTTTTTTGCCGGCTTATTACTTCAGGTAGCTGATCGGATTCAAATAGAACATCTTTTTCCATCCCTGTTTTTCGGAATCGACTCTCCATGGATAAGGAACGAGCGTTACGATGGAATAGTGTAAATGCGGAGGTTTTCCTTTTGCGTACAGAAACTTTCACTTCATTTATTATTCCCAACGTCTAAATCCTGAAGGTCCTTAATTATTTTACTATCCGCGGCCGTTTCCATCGGAACATTGTAATATTTCCAAAATTCAGCATTAAACGAACTCGCCTGACCCTCTACACTTTTGTTGATATTCATTTTTTGTCCGGCAGTGTTGCCGACATCATCTTTCACCACCTTATTCACAAATAATTCCTTCATGAACGTTTGCTTCAGAATCACTTCGTTTGTGGACTTGTTAAACAAATTGTATGAGTCTTCTTCCCGTTGATACTTCAAATACATCTTGTCGTCAATCCGTTGAAACTCGAAAATCATCCTGAAAGATGTTTCCTGCAACCCATAAGGATCGGGCAGGTTGAGATATCGCCTGTAAAATTCTCCGTTAACCATTTGCATCTTCAATTCCAGCTTGAGAATTGCGAAGTTTTCACTGTCGATAAACAGTGTGGCAGTTTGGCTCGGACTTTTTATACCTGAAATTTTATATACTGTGGTTTGGTTGTAGGCAAAAATGCTGTCTATCTCAAATTTCCATCCTTTGGTATTTATGGGACCGAAACGATGCTTGACGTAATTGTCCTCCATAAGATCAAATATGGAGTTATGCCTGTCATATGTGCCGTTGATGGGATGCCGTTTGTTGATGCTCCTCCTGACTTCAATGATCTCCACGTCTTCGTAGCCGGGGTTATAGTCTTTGTATCTGAACTTCAGTGCGGCCTCAAGTAATTCCACTGGCTTGTCATTTTCTTTTTGCAGGTCCCTGAAAAAGCCCTCGATCATAAAGGGCTTCATCGGATAGTTTGATGGAATGCTGGCGACAGCTTTTTTAACAATGTCCTTGCCGGTCAGTTCTTTTTTAGATGCTTTCACTACCACTTCACTCAGGATCGTAGAACTTTGTCTCAGATGAACTATATTTTCCTTGTCAGCTATCGCACCGACGACTGACTTAAAATGATCATAGCCGATCACGGATATTATCAAAGTGTCTCTTTGTAGTGTGGACGGTATATGGAACAGGAAGACTCCATCATCATTCGTGGTGGTTCCAATTGAGCTTCCTTTAATATAAACTGAAGCGTAGGGGATAGGTTGGTTTAATTTGGAGTCGAGAAGCTTACCTTTAATCGATATAAAGGTCTCTTGTGCGAACGAATTAATCGTCGCGAGACAGATCAGGAGGAGAGGGATTCGCATTGATGGCGTTTTCTTCAAGACGTTAATTTATCGGGATTGTTACACTGTCAAAGCCTTATTCACTTTGTAACTGGCTGGCCAGGGTTGCGTCCATTCCGATACTCCCTGGGTTCCATCGGCAGAAATCCAATGCCGGTCGTCACCATAGTGAACATCAGGGATACCCTTAAAACGCATAGCAAGACCTTCCCTCACGTTTGCTTTGCCAACAAAACGTTGTCCCCAGGGGTCAGGCCCTCTGGGAAAATCAAAGGAACAATCATCTGAAAAGTATTCCATAATGGCGTCGAGGTCGTGTCTGTTAAATGCATCAAGCACATCCTTCATGGTTTGTACAGTCACTGTCATTTGTTGAGAGTTTTTGGTTGATGTTATCTTCTGGTTGCAACTGTAGATTCCTAAGAGTCCGGCTAACATGATTATGAAATTTCTTTTTGTCATCGCTATTCAATATTTTATTTGTCGGGTCGGCTGCCTCTTTCGGCGCACCAATACGTTCATGGGCAACATTCTTGCCTTTGAAATGTGACAACGTCCTTTGTCTACTCGTCCCTTAAGGTACGTTTTATCGGCTTGTTATTTATTTGCGACGAAGGCGATACCACTGCTCATTCGCTTTCAAAACCTTGTAGATAGGTTCCGGTTCATCGGCTGCAGGTTCAACATGAGTGATAGTCCAACCAGGAAAACAAGTTTCGATTTGTTGACGGCTTGCGCCACCAGGCAGAAAGGCTCGCCACTTTGGATCCCATACCAATAAAAGAATTGTTCCATCCTGAGCGGCAATTTTATCAACAGCTTTTCCCATCGCGCTCCGCTGTTCGTTTGTCAGCCCGTGGAAAGTTCCTGAATCTAACACGAGCTTAAAGCCATGTCCAATTTTGGCAGCGTTAAGTTTCGTCACATCTTCTTTGATTAGTTTGACATCAACTTTTTCTCTTGCTACACGTTCTTGAGCACGTTGTAATGCCTTCTCAACAATGTCAACACCAGTAACATCCCATCCACGTTTAGCCAAAAGAATTCCCCAGACGCCATTTCCGCAACCGAGGTCGAGGGCCTTTCCGAAGGAGTCTGTTTTACCGGCCTCCTCCCGCTCAAACACTTCAGTAATCTTCTTTACAAATGGGGAATGTTTTTCGGCGTCCTCCCAGGGATGAAAGCCAATTGAATACGCAAACTTGTAGTTCATATTGGGCGTATTTAAGTTAATCTAAATTCAAATAAGCATTTAATTCGCTTTCAGCATAGCGTCGAAGTACTTGGCGTAGCTTGGTCAGGAGTAAAACTTGAATGGCCACGTTGGTATTTTGGCTACGTGCCGCGAGACTGCATGCACCACATAGCTTTTCCTTTTAGGCGTGTCCCGCGTTGGAAAACAAAATTAAGAAACTAAACTGGAATCGAATTTCATTTTCCCGGTTATCACGGAATGTATTTATGACAAATTAGAATGATTTTTTCCTTGTCATCCTCAACGATTTCAATGACCGGGTTGCGTTCGAATTTACTCCTTTATCAATGTGACGCTTTTCGTATTATAGTCATAGTAAATACGAAGCATTTCGTCATTTATAATAAACGTGACCTCCTTGTAAAGTCCGTAACCAACCAATTTATCAAATTCATCAGCCCACGCAGGCTGTCCTGCCAGAGTCGATACAACTCCTTTTAATTTAAACTGTCTTGAAGCAACGTAGTCAAATTCTCCGCCGAAACTATTCGTTGTCTTAATTCCAGAGAATCCATTTGGGTCTTTGGTGTCATCAAATTCTACAATTATGTCCTGACCTCCTGAGTTCTTCAGGGTTTTGTACTCAATAGTATTGGCGGTGAGATTTTCAAAACTGTATACTTTCCATATCCCGTTTAGCGTAGATATCGAAGGGTCGTCGTTGAAGGAAGCAGGTATCGAAGGGTCGGGTGTTGGAGAATTGTCGATATCGTCATCTGAACAACTCAATTGTCCAAGTAACAAAAGTGAAATGATTACCAAGCTGGGCCTCATAATGTTCTATTTATTATTTGACACTCTTTTTTGGTGGTTCGTTGGTTGCAAAGCTAAATTAGTTTGCAAGATCTTTTGGTCTCAAAATATTGGATTGACTGCCACATTGGATTCAAAATCGATGGATATCTTCCGTATTTTACAGTAACAACGATATAATTGGTTTGAAATTTCATCGATTTCTTTTTCTGCATGGTTCCGATTGAAAAAAAATCGCCTGATTAAGAATTGATGCGAGGAACGCCGTGAATAAACATTCATTGAGGAGTTCTGATAGTTTCACTATTGAGCTGCATGTCGGGGCAGTTTTCGTAAATAGTAAACAAAGCCAAAGATGAGAAGGGAATGAGGCGCCAAACCAGTCAGTAAGCCCGCTAATGACATGACTCCAATTGAGTAGTCATAAATGTCAAAGAATAGTCCTAAAGAGTGAAAAACGATGTTTCCAATCATTATAGCCCTTAATGCAATTGATCCGCCATCATTGCGTGATAGAAAATTTATCAAACCAATTGTAAATACTCCAAATCCGGCCGACCGCTGACGACTCTGTTTCTAATCGCGACAAACGTCAAATACTGGAGAGCATTTTGTTTGGACACTCACACCCCGCAATGGGACTAACGGCCTGTGTTTATACAGGAACTTCGTCTATTTTTCAACTCGCCATGAGCTCGTGACATAAGTTTTGACAAATTTATTCGTTATCAGCATCAAAGTCGCTTTGACATGAACAAAATATTGATATCGTGCTTTGCGTCGCTGTCCCTTCACTTGCCACGGGACAAAAATTTGGCCGCGAGCAAATTGTAGGCGCCTGGACCGCCAAAGAGGTGTCTATAACACAATCGAGTGGTCAAACACCGGTAGAAAACGGGACTGTTGAAAAAACGAAACGCGGACTTGTCAACTCACGTTTCATTTTCAAACCCAATGGAATATTCGTTGTCCAGCTACCTGCCAACGCACCAACGGAGTTTCGTGAGCTTGAATCCATGAACAACAAAATGTGGCACATAAGATCGAAAGAACGGATGGTCTTTGTAGGATCTCTTGACGAGGACCTGATGACCATTAACGTAAAAATTGTAAACGGATCTTATTATTTTTTAATACAGGACACGCCTTTGGTTTTAAAGATGGAAAGAAGCCGATAGCGTTAGTGAGTGCGGAAAAAAAAATTGCTGCGGCGTTCCAATTTAATCCTTTATCAAAGTCACGCTTTTTGTTTTAAAACTATATTTAATGCGAAGCATTTAATCAGTGACAATGAAACTAACGTCTTGAAGTCCGTAAAGAATGCATTTATCAAATTCATCAGCCGACTGAGGCTGTTCCGGCGAGAGTCGATATAACTCCTTTTGATTTAAACTGCCTTGACCCAACATGTCTCCGCGCTTGCAGCAATTGTTTTGTTGGGCACAGTTTATTCTACAAAATACATGTTCAAATTTCCTTTTCCTTTTGTATTTATCTGACCCCTAGGGAAGCAATTATATTTCCCCTTGACTAATTCATATGTGGTCTCTGAAATATTAATCTTCCCAACTTCTCCATTAGATTCCATTCTACTGGCTGTATTCACAGTATCCCCAAAAAGGTCATAAGCGTATTTTCTTTTACCTACAACGCCGGCGACAACCGTACCAGAATGAATTCCTGCCCGCATTTTCCATTGGATTTCGTTTGTATTATTTCGCTCTTCTAGATATTGGAACATTTGTTTAGCCGCTTTAATGCATTGGACCGCATGATCTTTATTTTTTTCGGGCACTCCGCAAGCAGCAAAATACGCATCACCAATAGTTTCTATCTTTTCAATTTGAAGTGTTTCCATGATGTCATCAAAGTGACTAAATATCTCATTAAGTTCTTTCACTAGTTTAATTGGGGAAATTGAAGAAGCCATTGACACGAAATCCTTAAAATCCGTAAATAAAATTGAAACATTCTCATGTCTTCTTGCTGTGGCCTTCCCCGTGTCTTTGAGCTCATCTGCTATCCGTTTAGGTAAGATGTTCAGCAATAATTCATCTGACTTTTTTATTTTCGTTCAAAATAATCAGCTCCGCCCTTTTCTTTTCTGTAATATCTCTAATGATACCGCTATAGTATCTTTTGCCATCGTTATCCCAACTTCCGAGAGTAAGTTCTATAGGAAATTCTTCCCCACTCTTTCTTATAGCATTTCAATTCAAGAACCTTTCCCAGAACGTGAGGCTTCTTTCTCTTGATTCATTCTTTCGATGCCTTCGCCGTGCCTTTCATGTAACTGATGGGGGATGATCAACGTCAATGGTTGACCGATTGCTTCGTCAGAATGAATAACCAAAGATGTATTCGGCCCCTTTGTTCCAGAATAAAATCCGTTTAGTTTCATCAGAGGTGATGATCGCATCATTTTTAGAACTGCATATTACTTGAAACCTTTTGTTTTGTTCTTGAACAAGACTCTCTATTTCATGTTTTGTAGAAGCATTAACTTCAAGGTTTCCATCAGAATTGGTTTTCCTTGTTTGATTTCTTTTCTACCATGAATTAATAGATTGGTTAGTTACCTTAGTATGTTGTATTGGGGTGGTTTTATTGTGCCTACGTTTTGCTTTAGCTATGACAACGGCTTTAGAAGCGTGCCTTTGCGCAGACAGAACGAAAATAAGAAATTAAACATTATATTAATACACACCATTGCTTGATATAAACACGGGGTCGTGGGCGGCTAATCAGTCGGCTATAAATTGAGCTGTTCTTTGCGGCAGTGCTAGTGGCAGATGTTGGTGTTTCTCTTAAGTCAAACTTCCAGATATTTTCTGAACATTCTCTTCATAAAATACCGTCCAATAAAGTTAGGGTACGAATAACCGAACTTCAGCAATGAACGGGCGGGTTCTATATAGTCTTTTTCTGTTCTCATAGGTTCGGTGTGCAAGCCATCGACGTACCGGTTGAAAAAGCAAAAGGAGGCAGCGATATAAACCGTGTCATGAATGTCTTCGTCGGTGGCCCCTTGTTCACGGGCGGCCTGAACATCAAGCTCGGTGACCAACCGGCCACTTTTTTGCACTTTGCCCGCGATGTTCAGAAGCGCCTTCATTTTGGAGGAAATCCCGGGCGTCTCAATATTGTTAATAGCACACGCGACCATATTCCCATTATCCTTTGCAAGCTCATTGACAACCGTTCCGTGGATGTTTACGCAGAAGTTGCATTCATTCAATGATGACACATAGGTGGCGATCAGCTCACGCTCTGTGACGGTCAGTGGAGAGGGACCGCGAAGCCCCGCCTGGGTGAAATGGCACAGTGCATTGCCAGTGGAACGCTTGTAATAAATCAGTCCGACTATGCCGGGTAGATTCTCTTTAAGTTTGATGTAAGCCATAACCGAAAAATTAAGTATGAGTCACTCAATGGTATTTTTTTGACACAGATTCCAAAATATTGTAACTATTGATAGCCTATGGGAGAGGCTTGGAAGGCTGATGGGCCTTTGAAAAACGGATCTGCCCACCGTGACCAAGCGTTGAACGAAGATAAAACTTATAGCTTACACAGCCCCACCATTGAAGAAACATTTTGTTGTGGCCAGTTCGTCTACACGATAGCGTTTGTCAAAAACCAGTCTTCTTCTGGTTAGGTTTTAACCCAATTATGTAGATGGTTTTCTTAGCAGCGTGTCAATTAAAATGGTGTGCTTTTTTTAATTATTTGAGCATGCGGAAAAATTTAAAACCTAATACGGCTTATAACTTTTTCATTGATTAGATTCTATGGCCTTTTTATATTTAATGAACTTTATTGACAATCAAAAAGAAGTATTATGTACGGAATCATTATTGATGTTAAAGTTGATCCCAATCGCGAAGAGGAAGCAAGAAGTATGGTAGTCAGCATGATTGTGCCTAGAGCAAAAGCACACCAAGGCATCGTAGCAGGATACTGGCTTCGTGAATTGGAGGGAAGTATACTGAGGTCAGTTCAACTTTACGACACTAAAAACAACGCACTTGCAATTGCGGCGCAAATTCAAGCTGCAGGACCTCCTCCCGGTGCGCCGGTGACTCTCTTATCGGTGAATACATATGATGTCATTGCTCAAGTGTGACAGAGCTATATGTTCACTGAAATACGAAGTATTGTGAATGACCTGCTGTGCCAGGCTAAGTGTCAACCTATTGGCGCTTGACTAGTCTTGATTCGGTGTCGTTCCCCAACCGTCAAAGTCACAATCGAATTTGTATCCTAATACACACATTTCCTTTGTCCATGATTGAACTGTCCCATCGTCCATTTTCATTTTTGTTGTCCAACCATTTATAATGAGTAACTTTTTGTCTCCAGCTGATTTTCCAAACTCGACCTCATAGTTTAATTTTTTTAATGCGGCTGCCAGCATTTGAGCATTGTCCTCCATTTTTGCATAAAAAAAGAATTCAAGTTTCAACTCGCTATCGTCTGAAACCCCATATTTTTTTAATTGTTTTAAAGTTTCCGGCGCTAAGTCAACTTGTCTGGCCAAATTCATTTTAAACTCTCTATCGGAAACAAATTGGCCGTTTCCATTTGACTTAAAAATGTCGAGAAGTCCCATACTTAATTTTTTCAAAGGTTAGTTTTTAATTTAGCGTCACCCTCCGCAAACATCAATGCATCTAACGGACTCCGCAAATAATCAAACCCTTGCTGAGTAACATAAGTGTAACTTTCCTTCGCCTTTGAACTCTCATGGTTAAGCAATGCCTGAATATATCGCATATCTGCTCCTCCTTCCAACATATGAGCGGCAAAACTGTGCCGTAATGTTTGTGAACTGATTTTCTTTTCAATACCAGCACGAAGTGCATTGCGCTTTAACATATTGTTTACACTCCTCGCCGAGTAACCACGTCCTCCGGTCCCTTCAAAAACGCAGTCGCCCGTACGGTATATCTCTTTGTAATGCATAAGGTAATTGTAAGCAATCGGTGAAAGTATCGTTCTTCTATCTTTTTTCCCTTTGCCGCATCGTATGTAGATCGCTGATTTGTCTGGATCAATATCAATCCACCTTAAGCGCAGCAGCTCGCTCATCCTCAATCCAGCAGAATAAAATAAGAACATAATCGCGCGGTGCTCTTACGTTTTCAGTGTGGTAAAACAAAGACTTCACTTCATCGTCGCTTAATACGACGGGGAGCTTCCGTTCCTTGCGCGGCCTTTCCGTGTAGTAAACCCTTCGCTCGCCTTCCATTACCTGCTCCAGGTAAAATTTTATGGCATTTATCGCCTGGTTTTGCGAGGCTGCGCTAACCTTTTTCTCATTGGCAAGGTATGACATGTAGTTGTGAACGATCTTTTCAGTGACCTGTTCTGGCGGTGTGGGATGGAGGTACATCAAGAACATCCGGAACTGTATCATGTAATTGTCATACGTCGATTTGCTGTATCGCATGCGGATCAGCTTCTCGGAATAAGCGTCGGGAATTAAAACAGCATGCTTCGCCAGCGATGTCTCTGACAAAGCGCCAGCATCATCAAATCCCTGAAGCTTGACTTCATCATTCAGACAGAGAACATTATAAAGATTCTTTAACGCGTCGGCGGTATACCTGATGTAAAAGCATCGAAGACTCTTCGAATACTTCCGGTCGGTGAACTTCGATAACGACTGATACGCGGCAGCAGATATCCTTCCGCGGATAGCTACGCAAAGCGTATCACGGTGTACTAGTGGTTCGAGGGTTAACATGTTTCGAACCTAACAATAAATTTATCTGCAGTCGGTTATTAAACGGTTACTTTCGTTTGCATTCACTTGTAGTCATTTGCTATCGGGTAATCGTTATCCGTTAATCGTTAAACGTTAATCGTAATCGTGAGAGTGGGGTTAGGGGCATGCCAAGCACTTCGATCACTGCTACGGCAGTCGCAGCGTTGCTGCGTAAAATTTACGCCAAAATATTAAGTGGTAACAATAATTGTCTGCATAAGTGCCACACCCAATCCCTTGCCCACGGATTAACGGATAACGATTAACGCTTCATCGCACGCAAGTTCTGCTAGCAATTGAAGATTTCGGTGTTTAGATATTTCAGTTGCCGCGATCCAAACGGGCCTACCCGACAGCAATTTCGATGAAGCTCTCTTCTGAAAAGTAAGTTTCTGCAATGTTCATGAGTTCGTCGGCGGTGATTGAGTCGACGCGGGTTATGAGATTTTGATAATAATCGTTGGGTAAATTGAAAACCAGAATGTTCTTTACTTTATCTGCATGCGCAAAAGAAGTAGTGATCTCCAACTGCAACGTTCCAATAAAATGATTGCGCGCAGTCTCCAGCTCTGAACTTCCGATCTTCTCCGTTCTGAGACGTTTCAGTTCCTTACGGATCTCTTCAAAGGTTATATCCAGATTTTCGCGGTTCACGTCGGCGCCGATAATCAAATGGTTTCCTCTTACCATGGTGTGAACTGATGAGGAGATTCCGTATGAAAGTCCTTTCTCCTCCCGGATGTTCTTCATTAAACGCGAACCGAAATATCCGCCAAGGATGTGATTGAGAAATACAACGGCTGCATAATCCTCGTGCTCTCTTCCGACGGAAGTTTTTCCTATACGAACGGAACTTTGAACACTTCCATCTTTGGTAACGACCTGCCGCATTGCTCCATTTTTTTCCGCAGCGTTATGTGGAGCGGATTTCAATGTATTCAATGAAAAAGGCGCGAAGCTATCTTTAATTAACTGCTGATGCTTTTCACTAACCTTGCCTGCCACGATGATGGTAGCGCCATTGAAAAATTCATTGTAATGGGCTGCAAGCGTTTCGCGCTCCAGTGATGCGACTTCAGTTTCTTCCAACTCCTTTCCATACGGATGTGATTCACCATACATCTTCTTGCGGAAAAGTGTTGACGCCAGAAAGCTGGTCTTCTCTTTGTTTACTTTCAGATTCTGTAAGTAAATGGATTTAAGCTGGTCGAGTTCTTTTTCAGGAAAAACAGACTCCTGAAGTAACTGCATGAGCAGGTGTAACGAAGGTTCGAGATTTTTATTGAGGGTGTATAATGCAACGGAAACGAAATCCATTCCCGCATTGAGCTCTAGATGAGCGCCGTATCCATCAAAAAGCTCGGCTAATTCAAAACTGCTTTTTGTTTTTGTTCCTTTTGAAAGCAGCTGCGATGAAAAATAGGAAGCGCCCCATGCTTTTTCATACCAGCGGCCCGCGGGAAAAATCAGTTCTACTTTGCAAACGTCCTGTTCTCCACCTAATACGAAATAAATTTCAGCACCCTTTCGCGTGGTATCTTTCAGCGGCTCAATGAGCACAAAAGAAGTAGATCGGTTGAAAGGGGGAACGAGGGTCCGGTCAAGCATCAGGATCAGTCCGTAACAGATTCTTGCTTATCAGCAGTCAACTCCGGGATCTGGAATAATAATGTAAACCGCAGTGTTTCGGCAAGAGGACTCTCGCGCTTGTTGACCGGTACCAGGTAGGCAACATCAAGTCCGAATGCCTTCCTGCGAAACCCGAGTCCCACTGTCATGTATTTACGGTTTCCTTTGGTTTCGTGTTCGTGAAAATATCCAATACGTGCCGCGAACAGATCTTTATACCAATATTCAGTACCAACAGAGATCATAAATTCGTGCATCTCTTCGCTAAATCCGTCAGGTGCATCTGAAAACGATCCGAACATTCCGCTAAGTAATGAACGGTTGTCGTCTTTGCCATAGATTATTGTGCCGTCTGTTGAGCGAATTGGCGGTGTAGGTACCATGAGCTTGTTAAAATCCAGAATAAATGTAAGCGAGTTATATGGATCAAGCTCCATCATGTACGCGCCTCCTATCCGAAGATTGGTTGGTAAAAAGTCTTTGTTCTGGTTGTCAGTGTATGAAAGTTTAGCGCCGATGTTTGTAATGGTTGCGCCTAGCGATAGCGTGGAGGCTTTCGCAGTCTTCAGTTCCGTGGTATAAAATGCGCCGATATCTACTGCTACGCTATGGCCTGGTTTTGCATCAATACCGGAAAATGCCCCTGTGAGATTTGAATAAATGTATCGTGCGGAAAGACCCATGCTGAACTTGTTCGACAGCATTCTGGAGTATGTAGCATCAAAAGCAAACTCGCGCGGATTGAAATCCCCCAAAGGATTGTTATTGGCATCTCGGAAGCTGATATCGCCAAGGTCAAAATACTTTATTGATGCAGCAACGGCCTGCTCGCGGCTGATCTTATAAAATCCAGAAAGATATGAGATCGACATGTCGTTCACGATCTTTCCCAGCCATGGAGTGTAAGAGAGAGTACCACCGTATTTCTTGTCGATAAAAACCAGCTTGGCGGCATTCCAATAAGTCGCATTGGCATCAGCTGAAGTAGCGACACCTGCATCGCCTAGGGCCGCATGACGTGCATCAGGAGAAATCGTTAAAAAAGGCACAGCTGTTGTAATGGCATTCTGTGCTCCCAGCAATTCATCCGGATTACTAACTACGACCTGGGAGAAACTGTAATGACCACCAAAAAGGCCAAGGGCCAGCAATGCAGCAACGCGATAATACATCAATGTTATTTTCAAAGGCTCAAAGATAATTAATTAACCACAATAAGTTTTGTAACCCGCTCACTTTTAGAGCCATTCGTTAGTGAACGAACAGCCAATCGGGCTAAGTATACACCGCCCGGAAGTTTTTTCCCAAAGTCCTCAAACCCATTGATTTCCACTAATTCGACATAATAGGGGCTCGCAGGAATGCTCAAATTATAAGTTTTTACTTCCTGCCCGGTAACGCTATATATACGAAGGAGCGCCTCAAGGTCATCGCCTGACCGGTTATGGGTGAAAAAAATCTTTGTCTCATTTTCAAACGGATTGGGACTGTTTCCCAAAGTCTCAATTATAAGGACCTGTCCATCCGTAACGATAAAATCGACGGAAGCCTCGGCGGGGTTATTGTAGGTATCCCACGCTTTTACTGTGATCGTATGTTTTCCAGGCACAAGGTCCTTCAAAGGATAATCGACCCAGCCTGTGGTGTAATCGTCGGTTTCGGTTTGGAAATAATCGGACAAAGCAAACGCCTGTTCCTCGTTGTTATCAAGGATTGCTACAAGCGTGTTCCCTATTCCGTAGTTTGAAATATTTATGCCGCTTGCATCCTGAAGTTTTACTACCAGGGATGTATTTGGATTGGTAACACCTCCATTGATAAATGTTGTATCACCAACCCAGACTTTTACCGTGGGAGGAGTATCATCATCGGGAGGATTTTTTTCGCTGCCGCCTATTTTGAAAGCCGACGTTGCACCACCGGCATCACGTTCCTGTTCGAGGTCAGAAGCGTACAAGCTCAGTTTGCCTTCACCAATATCATAGGCAATGTTTTTTGGAACGATGAACTGAAACTCAAATGCACCTTCTTTTACCGAAGCCCTACCGCGATAAAGTGTGCTGTTTCGTTCTTTGAACTTATAAGGCGGATCATTTTTTCCGATAGTTACGGATTCGACTTCTTTGTCGAACAGTGTTGCTTCCAGGATTCCATTGAAGGATGCAATTCGTGTTGCTGTTTCATCCTGCACTTCACCGCTGACAGTAACTAATGAAAGAGCCTTCAATGTATCTGAACCGGTTGATGTTTGTATACTGCTTACTGCAATGGAATTAGTGGGTAGGGCAAGCGTTAGCGACGGATCTCCGAGTAATGAAAAGTTCCTGTTCGATACTCCGCTCATGCTGGAATTCTTTGTTTTGCGGAACACTTCTCCCAATGGGATGTACTTACCTTGTTCCCGCTCGAACAATGAGCTGTAAAATTCCTGGTTCAGAAGAAAGTTCGTGGGCGAGTTCACTGGTCTTGCTGTTGTGACCAATCCTATAGTTCCGCCCTTGGGTTGAATAACTGAAAGCTCGGCACTCGATACAATCGCAGGATCATCCTGCCTTCCGAATTCACAAGTAGCAGTGACCATGAAGGGATAACTTTCATTTTCCAATCCGGTGATGTCTTCGACGGTAAATACCCTTTCATCGGCAAGAAGTTTTTCACTACCGTGACCTGTGTAGTTAATAACGATCGAGCCACGGTCAAACCAACTGACGATGTCTTTATTCACTTCAGGAATAACCTCTCCGTTGGGTTTAACGGTTTTGGTATATGTTCCAAGGAATATCTTTTTAGTATCGAATGACTCTTGTACGTCTTCGATTGATTCGGCCATGGTATTAGCCTGGTTTTGATGAGTGCTGGTGAATCCGTCCGAATTGCTTCCATCATCAGCTACAAACACTATATTCTTTCTCCAGCTTCCGTAGTTCTTCTTGTTCAAATCATAAGCGATGATCTTGTCGACTACATTCTTTGCTTCGTCAATCGTTTTTACGGGAAGGCGTCCGACACCGATCTCCAACGTGTGGCTTTCAATCGGCCCTTCGCCCCACTGCCCTTCGTGGTTTTCCAGAAATGCATAGTAATCATCGGAAGAGTATGTCTCCAGTGGTGCCAGAGAGTTTCGTGATTCATAAGTAGGTACAAAGTTGGTATTGTTCGGCATCCGGTCTTTGTAATCGTACGATCCTTTGCCGACAATTAGTAGTGCTTTCAATACACCTGGATTCTTGTCATGGATGTGTTTCACAAAATCGCGAATGGCGGTCACATCCTGACGCCCCGATGAAAACTCATTGTATATTTCTTCAGGAGTAACAACTACAGCAGACCAGCCGCTGTGTGCCTGCCGGTGACTTGCTAAACGGTCCGCTTCACTTTTGAAGGATGGATTTGTTACGACGATAAGATTGACAGGTCCGATGGCGTGCAGATTTTGATTCGGAACGTTTCCAATCAACTCAGGTGATGCTACGTTTGTATTGAAGACAACAAATTCCTTGAGTACGTCACTCGCAACAGAGAAAGATGCTTCTTCTGATTCCAGGTTGAATGATTGATTCTTTATTTCAGAAGGGTTTGTAATATCCCAGATCGAGCAACTCTGATTGACGCCGCCTACAAGCGTATTGTGAAATTGCATTATCGAGACTTGACGACGAAGTAAATATGGTTTGATCACCGTAAAGGGCAAGGTGCCGCGAGAAATTTATAAGGAGGAAATCAAGGAATCCTACTGACTTGCCCGAGCTTGCTTTCACATATTGATACTGAACTTCCTGCGTTAGTGTGCCCGGTGCACTGACATTGTTAGCGTCGATGACCAGCGTATCGCGTTTGTGTCTTCCTTTGATGCTGTATTGAGTATTGGAAATAGTAGGAACAACCTGTTCACCGATTTGCGCCTTGTTAAAAAGTAATCTGAAAGAAGAACCATTAAAGGACTGTGCCATCACATCCGACACGATTTTTATAGATGAGTTTTCCAGCACACCGCTTACATCGAAACGATATCCATAGCTGGTCACGAGATCATAACGTTCACCAAACCATTCGCGGCCTGATTGCAGTTCGTTGTATTCGTCAGCCTCGTGATAGACGTAATCGTCGAAATGTCCAATCACCGGAAAAGTGCCTTGAACGTTTTCTGAAGTCGTGACCCTTTTACCATTGTCGGGTGATACTGTAATGAAGTAAAAATTCTTTTCGCTGTATAGATTGCTCTGATAGGAGAATATTTTTCGTTTTACGTCGTAGCTAACGTTATCTGGTCCTTCGGCAAAGAAAATGATATAGTCGTCCTTGTCGAAAACACCATCATTTTCACCGCTCACAAATATGGAATTCTCGGAAAGGTCGTCGGGCCTGGCTTCGCTGTTACGCTGGGGTAGCATACCCCCTCCATTTCCATAAATCCTGATTTTTCGGGGATCTGAGCCTGGGTCGAACCCCATTTTTTTGAATTGGTCGTAGTTAATCTTATAAACCCCTCTTTTTTCAACCGCTACCTTGTACCAAGGCCCCGATTGCAAGACGGAGGACTGCCCCGCACACAGCGACACCACCAGGCTTAAGTAGCCCAATCCCAACACACGTATGGCAGAAAAAGATGGCAAAACTCGTGGATTATAACGCGAAATTAGCTCCTTATTTCGAAAACACCCGGACACCTAACGAGCCGGCGACGTACAAAAGTATGATCAGGGGTACGGCGGCAAACTGTAAGGCCGCCAGCAATAATACAGAAAGCAGGAGGAAAGTAAACCTGACTTTATTATCAGTCCAGGTGAAATTTTTGAATTTGAGGGCGAATAGCTCAAAACGGGAGACCAGCAGCAATGAAAAAATGATCGTAATAATTGTAAGCACCACTGGGCTGAATACAAAATCGAAAAATGGATAATCGAGAAAAGTAATACCTGTAATGAACAATGCATTAGCAGGTGTCGGCAATCCTCTGAAGGAATCGGACTGAGTTTCATCAATATTAAAGATTGCAAGCCGAAGCGCTGAACACACAGCGATCAGCAGCGCCACGTACGGCAGATATTCAAACGGCGATTCGAACTGCAGCAGCTTATACATATATAATGAGGGAAGAGCGCCAAAGCTTACCATGTCTGCCATCGAGTCTAACTCTTTGCCTATAGGCGATGAAACCTTTAGCAGCCGGGCAGCGAAACCATCAAAGAAATCGAACATGCACGCGGCCCAAACAAAATAGGCAGTTTCAACCTGAGAGTCTTCCCATAAAAAAATAAGTCCGAGGCAACCACAGATAAGATTGCAACATGTTAAAAAGTTAGGAAGATGTTTGATCATGAAGGCTTAGTTCGACGTAAGGGCACAAAACGGGTTGGTGACTTTTTCAAATCCGATCGTTGTACTTGGACCATGGCCTGGATACACTACCACATCATCAGGTAAAGTAAATAGTTTTTCATGGATGCTGTTGATAAGCGTATCAAAATTACCGCCCGGAAGATCTGTCCTTCCAATGCTGTTGTTGAAATAACACATCGCCACCGATCACAACTTTTTCTTTTTCATTGTAAAATGCAACATGACCGGGTGAGTGTCCTGGAACAAACAGTATTCTGAATTGTTGGCTGCCAAAAGTAACACTATTCCCCTCCTCGAGATAACCATCGACGGATGCTTCCTGATACATTGGGAATCCGTAATTGCCCGCATAAGCTTTCACGGCTCGCATCACGGGTTCGTCGATCTTGTGGATATAAAGCTTGACTTTGAATCGCTCTTTTACAAAACTGTTGCCCAATACATGATCGATATGACCATGTGTGTTCAGCAGCATTGTTACTTTGAGACGGTTGTTTTCAATAAAATCTTCCAGCTCTTTCTTTTCCTCTAGTTCATAACAACCCGGATCAATGATGACGGCCTCGCGCGTTTCATCGTACAGCACATAAGTGTTTTCCTCGAACGGATTGAACACAAATTCCTGGATCTTCAGCATGCCATGATTTTTTTTCAAATGTAAACATTGCGGGTCATTAATTTATTTGGCTGGGAAGGGATAGATTTATCCTCGAGTCGTTAATCGTTAATCGTTATCCGTTAATCGTGGGCGTGGGATTGGTGATTGCGTGCGTTTTTTTAAGGCAGACACGGTCATCGGTTTTCTATGTTGCATTTGGCATCTTTTCTAGATTATATAACTTTCAGGATTAGTCGAACACGAAGACGCTGGGATTTCCAAAACCTTAGCGTAACCTTGCGCCTTGCCCCTTAGCGGTTAACATACCCTAACCCCACTCACACACCACGGATAACGATTAACGATTAACGGATAACGGTCAACACATCAGCGATTGCAGAAATTCCACTACATAATCCTCGGTCACGGTCTTGCAGGCGCCTCTGTCGCTATTCAGTTGCTTAAGCGTGGAAAAAAAATCCTGGTTATCGATAAGCCTTCTCCCACGACCGCATCGCGTGTCGCTGCCGGCTTATTCAATCCTATTACAGGACGTAAAATGGTAAAGAGCTGGTTGGCGGATAAACTGTTTCCATATCTACATCAATTTTATCGTGAAGCTGAAAATTTAACGAGCGGGAATTTTTTTTATCCAATGCCGGTATATCGGCCATTCATCTCTGTTGAAGAGCAGAACGAATGGATGGCAAAGAGTATCGAGCCATCTTTCAAACCCTACATCCAAAATGTATTTACTGAACCGGCTTTTCCAGGTGTGAAGGACCAGCATGGCGGGATATTATTGAAGCAGGCCGGCTACCTGAATACCACGGCCTATCTTGATGCCGTCCGGAAATTGATCGAGCGTGACGGTACTTTTCTGGAAACTGAGATTCGGGAAAGCGATATCATTACAGACAATGACGGGATTCGGTATCAAGACTTCGAGGCTGAAAGACTGGTAATCTGCAATGGAGTTCACGATAATCCGTGGTTTCGTTGGCTTCCGATTCGTGCGCTCAAAGGCGAAACCCTGCAGATTCAGTGCGATTATCAGGAAAGTGTGATAATAAACAGGGGTGTATATATCGTTCCAGCTGTTGCCCCGAATCAATGGCGCATTGGGGCAACGTATGATCACGAGGATAAAGGGCCCGGAATTACGGAAAAAGCAAAGGCCGAATTGATAGAAAAAACCGCAGAATTGATCAGTTTTCCCTTTAATATTGTTCACCAGGAGTATGGATTCAGACCCACTACGCCGGACCGACGACCAATCCTGGGAAGGCATCCGGCGTTGGACAGGGTGTTTGCCTTTAATGGAATGGGAACGAAAGGAGTAAGCCTGGCACCGTACTTTTCAGACGTTTTGGTCCGCTTCATTGAAAATGATGAGCCGATAAACAAAGAGGTGGATATCGAACGTTATAAATTATTATATTGGTCTTCCCCTAAATAGAATATGAGTTTGCGAAGCGGAATTTTTACTACACTAGCACTGATTTTACTAAGTTTTTCCCAGGTTCGGGCCCAGCAGTCCAGGGAAAACTTTGGCAAAAACAGGATCCAATACCGCCAGTTTGATTGGGTCTACCTAAGTGGTGAGAACTTCGATGTCTACTATTATGACTCGCGTAAAGCCGTTGCACAGGAGGCGCTCGAGTACCTTGAAGGGGAATTTGACAGGATAACAGATCTCATCGGATATCCGCCCTACTTTAAAACAAAGGTTTTTCTTTACAACTCATTGAGCGATCTGCGCCAAAGCAACGTGGGTCTTAATCACAATGTGTTCAATGTCGGCGGGGAAACAGAATTTATTAAGCCCTATGTAGAGGTAGCTCACCTGGGAACCGCCCAGGAATTCAAAGACGAGCTATTGTTCCAGATCTCCGACCTAATGATCAATGAAATGATGTTTGGCGGTAACCTGAAGGATATGTTCCAAAGCTCCATTCTCATGAACCTGCCCGATTGGTTTGTCGATGGAGCTTCACTTTATGTAGCAAGAGGATGGAGCATGGAAATGGACGATTACATCCGTCAGCTGATGGCTGCACGCAAGGCGAGAAGAGCAACTAAGCTCACCGGCAAAGAAGCGGGATTGGTAGGACAGTCAATGTGGAACTTTATCGCTGAGAAATACGGAAAAAGCAGTGTAGCAAATATTTTGAATTATACGCGGGTGACTCGTAATGAAGAAAAAAGTATTCTCATTACGCTCGGTATCACCTTAAAGCAACTTGATTGCTGAGTGGAGGAAATTTTACACTGAGATGGAGGTGGCTGTGAATAAGTCCTATCAGAATCCGCAGGACTCGAACTCGTTCACACAACAACACAATAAGACGACAGAATTCACAACAGTAAAGGTCAGCCCCGATGGACGCAGTATCGCTTACGCTGAGAACGACCGCGGGCGGTATATCGTAAAGGTGAGATCGCTTGAGAACGGAAAAGAAAAAACCATCATTTCCGGAGGAAGCAAAGTTATTAAACAACGGGTGGATTACCGGCTTCCGCTGCTCGCCTGGGCGGATGCAAACACACTTGGAGTGATTGGCGTCAAGAATGGTGAATACATTTTCTGGCTCTATGATTTTACGACGAAGACCAAAATACCCCGGGAGCTCGAGCGGTTTAGCAACGTAAGAAGTTTCGATTTCTCCAGCAACGGACGCCTCGTGATCCTTAGCGCAGACTTTGAAGGAAAGAGCGACCTGTTCCTGATGAGCGCAAAACGGAACCGCGCTCCCCGCAGATTGACAAACGATATTTATGACGATCTCGATCCTACGTTCATTCCTAATTCGAACCGCATCGTTTTCAGCTCAAACCGCACTTCAGATACTCTTCGCGCGAACATTAAGCTCCAGTTCGAACAACTGACGAACAACTACAATCTCTTCATTTACGACCTCGATAGTACAAAGTTCCTTCTAACACGTGTAACCAATACGTTGAGCAAGGATCATTCACCACGAGCGCTCGATGAAAACAACTTTTATTATCTGAGCGATCAGCGAGGCATAGTAAACCTGTTCAAGTTCAATAAGACAACTGGTATTTATTCGCAGGTTACAAACTATGCGTCCAGCATCAAGGATTATGATCTCAACTTTTCGTCGAACACTCTTTCGATGGTGATGACAAAAAATCTCAAGGAGAACATTTTTGTCGATCGTGCATTTAATATCAACCGCCAGGTGTTTACGCCGGCTACACGCAGAAAGGATCTGCAGCAAGCGAGGGTCATCCGCGATCGCAGAAGACAACAGCAGGAGGAAGATAAGAGCATGAGCATAAAGGACCTGCTTAACTCGCGATTGAAAGAAGCTCAGCCTCGGCCGCGACAGCGCTAGCTCGTGAAATCCGATTCAGTGGAAGTTATTCAGAAAGACACTACTGGCAGTACCAGTTGCAGACACCCGTGACTCCGGATTCGCTGACCGCGAAGAAAGGCAAGCGCTCAAAGATGTGGTGAACACAGACAATTACGTCTTTGAAGATGAAGCAGTAAAGCAGAGTCAGCCGGAGGAATCATTCCTTACGCGCTTTATGAAGGCAAGGGAGAAGAGCCGCATCACTGGTCCTTTTCCGTATGAATCGAAATTCAGCTCCAATAATCTCGTGACTTCCCTGGTTGTAGATCCATTGAGAGGATTGGGAATATCTATTGAGACGCAAATGAACGATATGTTGGAGAACTACCGTTTCTTCGGTGGATTGATGACCAGTGTGGACCTGCGCAACGGTGATTTTTATGCTGAATTCCAATACCTCAAATCTTTGATCGACTTCAGCGCTCGCGTTGATCGCAGGGGTATCCGTTGGAAAGCCGAACCACTTGAAGACGGAGTACAGCCAAACTTGTATCACTACTCACTCAACAGAATAGAAGTAAGCGCATCACTTCCTCTTTCTGACAGAATTCGTTTTACGCTGAAACCTTTTGGGGCGTTGGCAAGATCGGTAAGTCTTGGCCCTGCTGATTATCCTACCACACCGCCGACAGGCGATCCTATTAATAATATGTATGCTGGTATCAAATCGGAACTGGTGTATGATAATTCTGTATCTACCGGCCTCAACCTTATCGAAGGTACCCGTGGAAAGATCAGCTTCACGCATCACCAGGGTCTCCAGAATGAGGATTTGAGTTTCAGCCAGGCCTCGATCGACATTCGCCATTACCAAAAGATCTATAAGGAAATAGTTTTTGCAGTTCGTGGTTATGGAGGAACGTTCTTTGGCCGCGCACCGAAAAAGTATCTGCTTGGTGGAATGGACAACTGGTTCTTCAACAGCACTCGTAAAGACGGACGCACAAGTGAAGGTGAACCGAATCCTCTTGGATACCCAGGCGAGAATCAGGACATCCTTTTTGTGGAGTTTGCTACGTCGCTCAGAGGGTTTGACTATGCAACGTTATTTGGTAATAGTGTGTTGATGGCCAACGCTGAATTCAGAGTGCCGCTAATCCGCGCGTTGTCAAGTGGGCCGATCTCTTCAAACTTCCTGCGTAACATGCAGTTCATTGCGTTCTATGATATCGGAACCAGCTGGTCGGGTAAACCTCCGTTCAATTCTGAGAATAGCGTGAGCTATGAGGAGATTGTTAATGGACCGTTTAAAGCTCAACTGAAAAATTATCTCAATCCGTGGTTGTATAGTTACGGTCTGGGAATGCGCACGGTTATGCTTGGTTATTACATGAAATTTGACCTCGCGTGGCCGGTAGAAAACTACGAAGTAAGCAAACCAAGATTTTACGTGACATTGGGCTTTGACTTTTAAAGAGAGAATAAATTCGGTGCTAACCCTATCCAGCCTTATCATTAACTTCGATATTGCATCCCTGCTAACATTGTAACAGACGCCCGATGATCAAATCGATGACTGGCTTTGGCCAACACACCCAGGACGACGGCCAGGTTCAGATTTCAACTGAAGTCAAAAGCTTAAACTCCAAGTTCCTGGACCTGAACCTCAGGCTGCCTAAGATGTTCTCTGACAAAGAATTTGAAGTCAGGAACCTTATAAGCGAACGACTGGAAAGGGGCAAGGTATCCCTTGTCGTAGAATATCAACGCTACGGAGAACAAGAGATCAAACACACCTACAATCAGACACTGTTCATTGCCTATTTCAGCGAATTGAAAAAGTTGGCCGACCGGGTGATGGCTCCATATGAAGGTCTTTTCGAGCTGGCATTGAATTCTCCCGATGTCATTCAAACCAATGTCAAGGAAGGCTCCAATGAAGAAGAGTGGAAGCGGGTCAAAGCTTCGATCGAGAATTCAATTGGCAAAGTTGAGGAATTCAGAAAAGAAGAAGGAAAAGTGTTGGGAAAAATGTTGATGGACTGCTGCGAGGTGATTCGGGGAGAGCTTAAGAAGATCGAAGAGCTTGATCCGAAAAGGGTCGAGCGGATACGTGAAAGATTAAAAGGCAATGTGGAAGTTTTTTTTGGCGAGGAGGGTTACGATACAAACCGTCTCGAGCAGGAGATAATTTTTTACATCGAAAAGCTGGATATAAATGAAGAAAAAGTCAGGCTCCGATCTCATCTGGATTATTTCCAGAGCATTTTGAAAGAATCTCAAAGCAATGGAAAGAAGTTGGGTTTTATTTCGCAGGAGATCGGACGAGAGATCAACACGATCGGATCAAAAGCAAGTGATGCCGCCATTCAGAAACACGTTGTGATCATGAAAGAAGAATTGGAAAAGATCAAGGAGCAATTGAACAATGTGGTCTGAGGGACTAAAAAAGATCCGCTGAACCTAACAGGACTACATGAATCAAACAAGGACCTGGAAGAGCGTCGTGATATGGTCGATCATATCCGCAGCTTTTATCGGTCCGGGTAGACAAATAAATAAGAGAGATTTCAAATCAACTTTGCCAGCATCGTGATGTAACGATCAGGTACTTCACCTTTTACTGCTGTTTGATAATCATTATAGCTGCAAGGCACGATGCTGTTTCGCGAATACCGCTCTTTGCCATTGGGATAAGGGACCTCAAGCCACCATTTTTCGCTCACCTTGCTTTTATAGAATGTAAGTACGGCAGGTTCGACGGGCATGGAAACAGAATACTTCATAAAGTCATTGCTCTTGAAATTCTGCTCATTCTTACGATGATAGTAACCTTCGATGAAATACCATATCATCGTTGCTACGACGGAAGCGGTCTTCTTATGCGCGTCATCAAACAAAGGATTGTATTCGTAAAATCCAACGGAGCTTAGCTTCTCGTTTAGCCCGGCATACCAGCAGATCTGGCACGCCTCTTCTCCCGTAAGACCAAATGGTTGTGCATTTGCATTACCAGGTGCATCTGCAGAACGTATTGCTGTAATATCAAAAGACATCATATCAGCATTACGGATGGAAGGTTCCATCTCCTGCAGATTGGTTCGCATCTGACCGATCCGGAACGCTTCGAAATTCAGTTTTTCCAACACGGACACTGACGCTGGATCGATTAAATAACTCTGGTAAGCAAGATGCGTGTAGCTGAACAGATAGTTAGGTTCGTGCAATAATATTTTATGGACGTGATGCCGGCTTTCGCCTGATTCCTTTTTTTCTTCGAGATCGATAAACGCGTCAACATTCAGCAAACTGATAAGCTTTTCAAGGGTTTCGTAACCATAGAACTGTCCATAGTCCAGATCATGTGATCCGCCTATGATTATGGGAAGGACGTTAAATTCCAACAGCATGCGACATACTTCGCTGATCCTGACATAAGTTTCATTGAGGTCATGCCCGGGATTGAGATTGCCAAGGTCTACGACGCGGTAGGAACCTAGTCCTCGCTTGAGATGATAAAGTTTCTTGCGGATTTCGTCGGGGCCGGATGCAGTTCCTCTGTTTACGGCCAGTGCCTCGTTCCTCGCCAACACCAAATATTGCCAGGTGCGCACCCCGGTATTCCGGCATTTTTTCACCGAACACGTGTATACTTCTAAAAAAACTCGACGCCGAGGTTACCGAAGAATACAGAGACTCATCTACCGGTGAAAACAAAATCGTCAGATCCATAAAGCTCCTGAAATCTCCCGTAAGATATGATTTTCATTTGTTCAATAGGGGCCTTCCAGGGCTATTACCGACAAACTTTGACGTAATAGACCAATTCCACGTTGCAACATAAAAGTTTGTTCCGGAATTGTTGATTTCATTTTGACCCCCGAAAAAAGCAAGTCATCCGTGAAAACATCAGTGTCATTCGCGGACGGGTAGTTGATCTGAAATTTTTAATGGTATATTTAATTGATAATGAGTTAATTAATCTTGGTAGATAAACTGTCGCTTAAATACATTCCGGACCTCAAGATCATTGGGGTTGCACTGTTGTACTATCTGTCCGCAAGGTTGGGCTACTTTTTTGAGTTTGAAAACACTACTGCCCTACCTGCCTGGCCGCCTTCAGGGATCGGTTTCGCGTTGATCATTCTGCTAGGCCGATCCGCCTGGCCTGGCATTACTATTGGCTCGCTGGTGGCCAATATTATGGCTTACTGGAATGTTCCTACGTTACCTGCACAATCGATCATTACTATTAGCAGTATGATTGCTATCGGTAATACCCTCGAGGCTGTGTTAGGAAATTACCTCGTCAAGATTTGGATCAAAGACAACTATCCGTTCAGGAATGCGAGGAACGCTTTCCGGTTCCTGTTTGTAACGTTGCTGGTGTGCTCTCTGGGCGCCGGCGTTGGAACGCTGAGTTTGTTCATGAGCAAGGTCTTAGTAACGGCAAATCTTCTTAGGACTGGTTTCTCCTGGTGGGTCGGAAATGTGGTTGGAATCCTCTTGTTCACACCCATCATTCTTGCAGGAGCAAAAAAAATTGCGCTGAAGTTTAAGTCCGAGAAAATGATGGAGGTGGGAATATTCGTTCTCAGTCTTATCGCAATTTATCTGCTCCTAAAGGTCGAATATCTCAGGCCGACATTGGTACACGCATTACCATTTCTTGCATTGCCATTCCTGCTGTGGCTCGCGTTCCGATTTGAATTAATCGTCGCTATTGCCGGCGTACTTAACAGTGTCGCTGATCTCAATCTTCATAACAATCAAAGGGGGAGGCCCTTTTGTTTTAGCCAATTCGTATAACTCGATGTTGCTTCTTCAGATCTTCATCGGTGTAATAAGTATTTCGACCATTATCCTCTCAGCCACCGTTAAGGAGCGCGGGGAAGCACAGCGCAAGCTCGTGGAGTTTAATGAAAATCTCGAGTCGATGGTGCAGGAACGCACACGCGCCTTGAATGATGAAATAAATACCCGTAAGGACGCAGAAGAGAAGATTGCCCGCACGAACCGTGAGCTAAGTAAGAGAAATACAGAGCTTGATAACTTCGTCTATAGCGTTTCACATGACCTTCGCGCGCCTATCGCATCCGTGTTAGGACTTATTAACCTGGCAAAGAAGGACAAGGATATTTCCATGAAGGATAAGTACCTTGAAATGATCAACAAAAGTGCACTCCAGCAGGATGACTTTATCAAGGAAATATTGGACCAATCGCGAAATTCAAGACTGGAAGTAAAACGCGAAGAGATCCTATTCGAGCCGCTTATCGATGAGACTTTCAGTCAGCTAAAGTTTGCAACTTCCGCTGGTCAGTCTGTTGAGCGAATCATCAACGTCGAACAGAAACAACCTTTTTATTCCGATCGTTGGAGGCTTAAGGTTATCCTTAATAATATTATTTCCAACGCTATCAGATATCGTAACGGGAAGGACCCGGTAATTAAAGTAGACGTCACTATCAACGAAAACCTGGCTAGCGTAGCCATCCAGGATAACGGTAAGGGTATTGAAGAAGAACACTTGCCCAATATTTACAAGATGTTCTACCGTGCAACTGATGATGGCGCGGGTTCGGGATTAGGTCTCTACATTGTAAAGGAAGCCGTTGATAAGCTCAATGGTCAGATAGACATCCAGTCAGAAGTAGGAAAGGGTACCGTTGTCCGTTTCGCAATTCCTGAAATCCGATAAGTCTTAAAAAGATAACGCTGTGCAATTTCCTCGCACAGCGTTATCAATGTTTGAATTTAACTATAAGACCTACTTGCCTAACCGGTAAGTATACGATACTGACAATAACCAGTCGGCAAAAGCAGCGTCACCTTGAACAAGTGTTCCGGTTTGTTCGCTCCGTATCTTGTCGATTGTATTTTGAGTTCGGTTCCTTTCAAGTGCGATCGGAACACTCACGCCGAAACTATGCTTTCCAACAAAATATCCTATCGCAGGTTCTGCAGATATAATGTATCCAGGCCTGCGGAAACCGTCGCTGTCGCCAATGAGATCCTCTGAAGGTATTCCTTCAATGCGTCCGCCGAAAGCAAAATTAAATCGTTTTACACTGTAGCGCGCGCCGAGCCTGGCCATGAATTGATCAACTACTGAGAACTCATTGGATAATGGAATTCCGTTTGTCAAGCTTGGGCTTCTTTCAACACCGTTCGTATTCATCGGATTCGACATATACATACCTGTTGCATATGCAGAAAAGCCTTTGCTAAAGCCGTAGTTAGCGTCAAACTCTACAATAACTCCGAAACCTCCATCACCGAGCTGAATAGATTGATCAACCACTTTGTATACCAGCGAATCCTGGCCTTCCTGAGTCAAGTTTATGGAAGTTATCCTTTGTACGGAAGTTACCTGTAGGAAGCTTTACACCCAATCCAAGGATAAGGTTAAGCCTGTGGTTTTGTACTGCATTGTAGTATCCGACCACACGCATATCGCCGATGCCCTGAGCTTGCGTATGAAATCTGGGATTGCCGGGAGTATTTCCGTAGTGTTCATAAAGAGAAGAACGATCAATGTAAATGTAAGGGAGAGTCAGTCCAAACGAGAAGCGATTATTTGCTGTGTAGTTGATCCCGATAAGCAATGAATTGTCATTATTGATTACTTCAGTGCCTTGTTCAACGCGTTCCTCTTCCTCTTCTGTTCCTCTGAAATGACGGAACGAACGGAAGTATCTATAGTTAGCGGAAACTTGCCACGAGTTTGTTCGTACGCTGTCAAAACCTAAAGCGGTACTCGCCATGTTCCTTACGGCAACACATCCTTGTCCATATGTGTTGGCAATGACTGCAACCAGCAGCGTTATAAGGAATATTGAAAATTGTATAATTTTTTTCATATGAATTTTTTTAATCGTCTAAAATGTAATCGAAGTCAAATGGAGTCGTTGCTTTTAATGCAACGCTGATTAAGTGACATACACCCTGTCAATAATTTTGAAAGGTGTTAAAGGCGGGACGATTAAACCCTGGGAGGGGGAGATACTACGGGATAGTCGAGGTCAAGTAATGCGAACTGCCCTTCACCGTAAACAATGGGAATAGCCCATCCGGTGCCGACAGAGAGAGTCGATAAAACAGTTGCTGTATAGTCTTTGAACAATTTGCCTAACAAATCCAGCGTATGATTCGCACTAGCAGGTAAGTTGTTGGCATAATTGGAATATTCGTTTAGAACCGTTACCAGTTTCTTCTCGGTCTTATCCTTAATACAAACCATGAACAACGTGTCGTTCTCCAGGCGTTGTTTCACCAGGTTATAGTATTCACCGTTGTATTCAAATTCACCATTAACCCGTTGGTAACCTTGCTGCTGCAACGGATAAGGCAACGAGATCGGAATGGAAATAACGATGAGGTCTTCAGAGGAGTAATTGTCAGCATCCAGCCGGTGCAAAAGGTCCTTCTTGGCTTTTGAATGCAATCCCCAGTAAACAAGATAGTATCCGCCTATATTGAAGAGGAATAACGCAAGAAAGAATATGGCAAAAGCCTTTTTCACCGTGGAAAATTAGAGATACTAGTTACGAAAAATAGGCCTAAAATCAAAAAGGCCGACATCACGCCAGCCTTCTTAAGTGAATTATTGAAATAATTTCAAAATTAGCCTCCAAAATCGTCAAACCTTACGTTGTCCTTCGGAATACCCATTTCATCGAGCATCTTCATCACCGCCGCATTCATTAGAGGAGGACCGCAGAGGTAGTATTCAACATCCTCCGGAGCAGGATGGTTTTTAAGATAGTTATCGAACAGGCACTGGTGGATAAACCCAACATATCCGTCAGCCTGACGGTCGTCAAGGCTCTTTTTCACGGTCCAGTTGTCCTCCGGCAGTGGTTCTGAAAGTCCAATGGTGAACTGAAAATTCGGAAACTCCTTTTCAATCTTCCGGAAGTGATCCACGTAGAATAATTCCTTTCGGGAGCGTCCACCATACCAATACGAAACTTTACGTTTGGTCTTTTCAGTGTGGAACAAATGGAAGATATGAGCCCTCAGCGGAGCCATACCCGCACCACCGCCGACATAGATCATTTCGCGCTGAGTTGGATTGATATGGAACTCGCCGTAAGGTCCGGATATCGTCACCTTATCGCCTGGCTTACGACCAAAGATGTAAGAGGAGCAAATTCCGGGATTCACATCCATCCAGTGATTGTTAGCGCGATCCCACGGAGGAGTTGCCACGCGGATGTTCAGCATGACGATGTTTCCTTCAGCGGGGTGATTGGCCATCGAGTAAGCGCGAAAAATCGGCTCTTCATTTTTCATCTTGAGATCCCAGAGTTTAAACTTGTCCCAGTCAGAACGGAACACGTCCGCCTTGTGACCTAACTCTGGATGAGGTGTTATATCCATCGTCTTGTAATCAACCGCTATTTGAGGAACATCTATCTGGATATATCCACCTGCCTCGAACTTTAATGTTTCGCCAGGAGGCAGCTTAACCACAAACTCTTTGATGAAGGTCGAGACGTTATAATTGGATACCACCTCACATTCCCATTTCTTAATACCAAAGATCTCTTCGGGGATCTTGATTTTCAGATCCTGCTTTACTTTCACCTGGCATCCTAACCGGACGTTATTTTTCTTTTCCTGCCTTGTCAAATGTCCGAGTTCTGTTGGGAGCACATCTCCGCCACCAGATTCAACGACACACTTGCACATCGCACAGGTTCCCCCACCGCCGCAAGCGGAAGGAAGAAATACCTTTTCATTCGCCAACGTCGACAACAAAGAACTTCCGGCGGAAACGGTCAATGACCTCTCGCCATTAATAAGAATCTTTACGGGACCGGACTGCACTAATTTCTTCTGCGCAAGAAGCAGCATGAACACCAGCAACAAGATGATGACGGTGAATGCTACGATCGAGGATACGATAACCATCTGAACTTGGATTTTAACGGGTACAAATATATTGACCGTCACGTAGAAACGGCATAAAAATCGCACACTTTTTTACCAGCGGAAATGGTGGTCTAACCGTCCAGATAAATCTCTGCTTTTCAATGTATTGAAAAAACAAAGGCCGTTATGTTTAACGGCCTTCTCTTCACTGGAATTTATATAGGCTACTATACTAAACTCAATTCTTTCTTAACCTTCGCGTCCTGCTGAGGCACCAATGTAGCATTCGGCGCCAGAATGATCCCGACTCCATCGAGCTTGGACCACTCGCTCAATTTCTCGAGACTAACTTTTCCAACCATGTAATGGCGGCCATGGGAAGCATAGCCCGATTCGAATTGTTCAAAATCGCTGATGGATATGTTCGTCCCCTGATCAAAGCTGACAAATGCTTCTACCGTCAAGCGGTTTGAAAATTTAAGGTCATGGATCTGGTGAAGCTTTTTGTATTCATAACGATAGTCGTAGGTCAATGCTGAAATATCAGATAAAACGGCAGATCCTGTAGGATAGCTTCCGGCGCCCTTTCCAACGAACAACTGCTGTTCGGCGAATGCGCTTTGAACCTGCACGGCATTATACTCATTGCGGACGGCATACAGCGGATGCGTGGATTCAATAAACTGCGGTGCCACGAAGCCAAATACCTGGTTATTGACCTTGAATGCCCGTGCAATGAGTCTGATTGCATAACAGTTATCGCGCGCAAACTTTAAGTCGATATCCGAGATGCGGTCGATTCCGATGTTGATGATCTCTTCCGGTTTTACAAAGACGCCGAACGTATGGGCTATTGCAATCACCAGTTTGAATTTGGGATCAAATCCTTTCACATCGAGACTCGGATCAGATTCGGCAAAGCCCAGTTGTTGAGCTGTCTTTAACGCGTCGGCGTAACTGGTCCTTTCTTCAAATACTTTCGTCAGGATGTAGTTTGTTGATCCGTTGAAGATCCCTTCAATGCCTGTGAGAAGATCATTGTCATAATACTCTTCGAGATTACGGATAATAGGAATACTTCCGCACACTGAACCTTCATAGAGAACCGGCTTACCGTATTGGTGCTGAAGATCATAAATTTCCTCCAGGTGTTCTGCCAGCATCTTCTTATTTGCCGTTACGACTGCCTTGCCGTTCTGTAAAGCGGTGCGCACGATCTCGAAGGCCGCGTTCGCATCATCAATGAGTTCAACCACTACGTCTATCTCAGGATCGTTGAGAACGTCGGCGGCATCGAATGTAAACAGGTCTTCAGACAATGGTCTGGGTTTGTTCTTGTGTTTAACGCAGATCTTTTTGATTTCTGCTTTTATTCCCGGGGTTTCATCAAGGACATGGTAAAGCCCCTGGCCCACACAACCGAATCCGAACAGCCCCAACCGGAGATGACGATGTTTTGTGTGGCTAACATTGGAGTTGTTCTTCTCTGCTGACATAAGTTTGATATTTTTTGATGTTAATTATTTCAACAATGGTTTTGTTTCGACACTTACGAGGTCTTCTTTGAAAAATTTTCTGATATGATTACTTAGTTGTTCGAATTCCACCAGGAATCCGTCATGACCATACAAAGAGCTCATTAACTCTAGCCGTGCATTTGGAATAGTTTCTGCAAGGTATCGCTGCTCATGCAAAGGAAACAGTATGTCGCTGTCAATACCCACTATTAGAGTTCTAGCCTTAATGGATTTCAACGCCGACTCGATGCTTTCGCGGGTCCTGCCAACGTTGTGGCTATCCATCATTTTTGACAGTCCGTAGTATGTGAACGCATTGAAACGATTGGCAAGCTTCTGGCCCTGGTATCGTTGATAGGTCGATGCCCTGTATTCCTCCAGCTTTTCGTTGTTCTTTTCCGCCTGCGTCTGTCCATATGTATCGTAATAGCGGTAAGACAACATGCCAATAGCTCTGTGCTGCCTTCAGGCCTTCAAGTCCTGCGCGCTGATCATTTTCTTTCCAGGTACTGTCGGCTTCGATCGCAAGTCGTTGCGCTTCGTTAAATGCTATTCCCCATGGCGAATGATATGCATTGGTCGCAATAGGAACAATATGCTGAAACACGTCAGGCTGATAAATCGCCCACTCAAGCACCTGTTGCCCGCCCAATGACCCGCCGATAAGCGTGTGCACTTGTTCGATACGCAGATCCTGACGCAGCAGATCAAAAGCTCTCACTACATCTCTGTTAGTGATGGTTGGAAAGGTGTGAAAGAATTGTTTGCCGGTAGCCGGATTGAATGACAGGTGTCCTGTAGATCCATAACATCCACCCAATACGTTGGCACAAATGATGAAGTACTGACCTGGATCAAAAAACCTGCCTTCACTGAACAACCCGCTCCACCAATCGGTAAAGTCAGGGCTACCGGTGAGTGCATGGCATATCCAGATAACGTTACTCCTTTCAGCATTGAGTTTGCCAAGCGTAGTATACCTTAACTGGAAGCCTGCCAGTGAGTCGCCGGCTTCCAGCGGAAAGTTCTGTGAAAAGTGGAATGTATGATCGTGTTTCTCCATAAGTCTTTGGCCTTCACTTAATATCTATCTCAAGGTGACGGCCCGATTTTAAATTTTCCCTGATTCTCAGTGACTTGGAATTTAGTTTACCAATTCACCTTCAAATACTTTTTCAAACGCCTGTTGAAGATCGGCCTTGATATCATCGATGTGTTCTATACCTGCTGAAATTCTTAAGAGGTTGGGGAGTACACCGCTTGCGATCTGCTCTTCTTCCGATAATTGTTGATGTGTTGTAGCAGATGGCTGAATGATGAGTGACTTGGCATCACCCAGGTTTGCAAGATGGCTCAGCAGCTTCAGGCTATCGACAAACTTGGTAGTATGTTGCTTTGTTCCCTTGAGGGTGAAAGAAAATACAGCGCCGAATCCATTGCGTAAATATTTCTTGGCGAGTTTGTGATACGGGCTGCTTTCCAGACCGGGATAATTTACGTTCTCGACAAGATCATGCTTTTCAAGCCATTGAGCCAGAACTAATGCATTGTCAACTGAGCGTTGAACTCTCAGGGACAAGGTCTCCAGCCCCTGCAAGAACAGGAATGAATTGAACGGGCTCAAGGAAGGTCCGAAGTCACGGAGTCCTTCAACGCGCGCGCGGATAATAAATGCAATGTTCGGTAAACCAAGAGGATTACCTTCGCCAAACACGTCCCAGAATTTCAATCCATGATATCCTTCGGATGGTTCAATAAACTGAGGGAATTTTCCGTTGCCCCAATTGTAGTTTCCGCCGTCGACGATCACGCCTCCGATAGACGTACCGTGCCCACCGATCCATTTTGTAGCCGATTCCACTACGACATTCGCGCCATGTTCAATGGGACGGAATAAGTAACCGGCTGCACCAAAAGTGTTATCTACTATAAGCGGCAGGTCGTGTTTTTTCGCCAATGCTGCGATTGCTTCAAAATCAGGAATGTTAAATCCCGGGTTGCCTATTGTTTCAAGGTATATGGCTTTTGTTTTCTTGTCGATGTGTTTTTCAAAAGCTTCGACTTTGTCGCCCTCAGCAAAACGAACGTCGATGCCGAGGCGTTTGAATGAGACTTTAAACTGGTTATAAGTACCTCCGTATAGAAATGACGTCGAAACAAAATTGTCACCTGATCTGAAGGATGTTGTTAAGGGCAAGAAATTGAGCTGCTTGTCCCGAACCTGTCGCTAAAGCTGCAACACCGCCTTCAAGTGCAGCGATCCGCTTTTCGAACACATCGGTAGTAGGATTCATTATACGTGTATAAATATTGCCAAACTCTTTAAGGGCAAAGAGATTGGCACCATGTTCAGAATCTCTGAATGTGTATGAAGAAGTCTGGTATATAGGAACAGCGCGAGAACGGGTTGTTGGATCAATTTCCTGGCCTGCGTGTAGCTGGAGAGTTTCGAAATGTAAGTTTGCCATGGCTAAAATATTTTAGAGTTGAGTTTTTTATTTATTAGATAATTGATTGAGGTCGATTTAACCGTAACCGGAACTGCCTGTCACATGGCAGGGTCATAGGCTAAGTGTTGCTGGCGATTGAATGAATCAGGTTACAGCAACATCATGCACGACAACCACACATGCACATGCAGGTGTTGGGTTCGCAACAAATGATAATTGTGTAGTACAGATTTTTCAGATAAGCACTCAGGCGTTCGATGATCGTACCTGTCGTAATTGTGTCAATGATTTCTTTCATTTTTTTAACCGGTTTATATTTTCCGCTTTTGGCGGATCGGGATTTAGCACCTTTTTCCAGTTGATCTCGGATTAGGTTGCTAGCGTTTCTTAGAGCCCGTCTCTCCACGCTTCTTTATAAATCGATTAAGCGGACGTGCTTATTCGACTTTGATACCACAAACGTATGGCCTGGAACCTTCGTTTCCAAACCATGCCAGAATTTTTTTTGATTGCTAACGGCTCACGAATGTTCGGCATTTATTGAAAAAAACGCCGTTATGGGTTAGTTAAATCGTTTGTTTTTTAATTAACGCTATCTGCCCCGCATGATATAGATCATGATGAATGATGCCGTGAAGAAGGGTATAAAAGTTATAATTATATGAGCCGTGGGGTACCGGATCGTACAGTTTGGAGCTGTCAAAACCTTTCAATGCCTCCAACAACCTGGTCTGGCTTGATTCAAGTTCATCAACAACTTTCGACCAATCTGTAGGTGTAGAAAAGTTCATCTCGTCGGTAACTTTGTACTCCGTATCTCCCTGAATCTTTTTAACAACAAAGTTGCGCCATGCGGTCATGTGCGCCACCAGTTCGATGATACTGTGTGAATCGGGAAGTCTTTTCTGCGCATCGGCTGCAGTCAAATGCTCCAGAACTTCTTTCACCGCCGGACCATGCCATGCATTCTTTTCATATGTGTGCTGAAGCATCTTGATAAGATGTTTCAATTCTCGTTCCATGTCCATTATTGTTTAAGCTCCAAGCTTCACATTTTCGTTTTTATGAACAACTCAGGTCAACAGTCCTCCGTCTACCTGAATTACCTGCCCTGTGATGTAAGACGAAAGATCAGATCCAAGGAACACACATGCGTCGGCGACATTTTCAGGCTTGCCGCCGCGTTTCAATGGAATTCCATCACGCCACCCTTGCACTGTCTTTTCGTCTAGCTTACCCGTCATTTCAGTTTCAATAAATCCGGGGGCCACCGCATTTGAACGTATACCTCTTGAACCAAGCTCCAGCGCAACTGATTTTGTAAATCCGATGATACCCGCCTTGGAAGCCGCGTAGTTTGACTGACCCGCATTCCCTTTCAACCCGACGATCGACGTCATGTTAATAATTGATCCGCTTTTCTGTTTCATCATTTGCTTCGTGGCTGCCTTCACAGTATTGAAGCATGACTTCAGGTTAACATCGATCACTTTGTCCCACATCTCTTCCGTCATCCTAAGCAACAGGGTATCCTGTGTAATCCCGGCATTGTTGACAAGGATATCCAACGTTCCGAAGTCAGCGATAACATCATTAATAAGCTTTTCAGCCTGGCTGAAATCAGATGCATCAGAACGATAACCCTTGGCTTTGATTCCTTTAGCGTTCAATTCAGTCTCCAATGCCTGTCCCTGCTCGACGCTTGATAGATACGTGAAGGCGACATTGGCCCCCTGATTTGCGTATTGAAAAGCGATGGCCCTTCCGATCCCTTTGGAAGCTCCTGTCACAAGTGCAGTTTTTCCTTCTAATAATTTCATAAGGTTGCCACAGCCCACGGTCGGCTGTACACGGTTTTGGTTTCTCCGTTAACTTTTCAAAAATAGCCAAATCTATCAGAATTTGAAGTTAACTGGACGGGCCTAAATTCAGCTTGCATACGGTAGGGATGGACTATTTCAATTAAAACAGCAAACTTTTTGAAAGAGCGAACTGCGGTTTATCTTTGGCAGCGAATTTTAAATCCTATACTATGTCAAAATATGATCTGATCGTGATCGGGAGCGGCCCGGGTGGTTATGTTGCTGCTATCCGCGCATCTCAACTGGGGATGAAGGTGGGGGTGGTCGAAAAAGCTGAGCTCGGAGGCATATGTCTTAACTGGGGTTGTATACCCACAAAGGCTTTGCTTAAAAGCGCTAACGTTTTTGAATATCTCAAGCATGCCAGCGATTATGGTATTGAAGCAAAAGATTTCAAGGCAGATCTGCCGGGCATGGTAAAACGCAGCCGCGACGTGGCAGGCGGGCATGAGTAAAGGCGTACAATTCCTCTTTAAGAAGAATAAGATCGATCAACTTTCAGGAACAGGTAAACTGAAAAAAGGTGGTAAAGTCGAAGTAACTGACGCGTCGGGTAAAAAAACAGATTACGAGGGTAAGAACATTATCGTTGCAACCGGCGGACGTTCACGTGAATTGCCAAGCTTGAAGATCGATGGCAAGAAGATCATCGGATATCGCGAGGCTATGATACTGGATAAGGTTCCAAAGAAAATGCTGGTTGTGGGTTCGGGCGCAATTGGAGTGGAGTTCGCCTACTTCTATAATACTATTGGTGTAGAAGTTACTATCGTGGAATTCCTCCCACGGGTCGTTCCGGTTGAAGATGAAGAGGTTTCAAAAGCTTTGGATAAGTCATTCAAGAAAGCCGGAATGAAAATATACGTGAACTCTGAGGTCACAAAGGTTGATACATCCGGAGCTGGCTGCGTCTCAACTGTGAAAACACCAGATGGAGAAATAAAAATTGAGAGCGATGTGGTTTTGTCGGCGATTGGTATTTCCACCAACCTGGAGGGTATTGGACTCGAAGACGTCGGTGTAAAGACGGATAAGGGAAAAGTTGTTGTCGATGACTTTTACAAGACCAATGTCGCGGGCATATATGCCATAGGTGATATTGTAAAGGGCCCGGCTCTTGCGCACGTGGCTTCGGCGGAAGGTATTATTTGCGTCGAGAAAATGGCTGGGCATAACCCCGAGCCCTTGAACTACAACAACCTTCCGGGCTGTACGTACTGCTCACCCGAAATTGCTTCTGTGGGAATGACAGAAGAAGCTGCGAAAAAAGCGGGATATGAAATCAAGGTTGGCAAATTCCCGTTCACGGCGTCAGGAAAAGCAAAAGCGGCCGGCGCTCCCGATGGTTTTGTTAAGCTGATATTTGATGCCAAATACGGCGAGTGGCTGGGTGCACACTTCATCGGCGCCAACGTAACAGAAATGATCGCTGAAGTTGTGGTAGCCCGCAAGTTGGAAACCACAGGACATGAAATCATTAAATCAGTTCACCCGCACCCTACCATGAGCGAGGCAATCATGGAGGCTGCGGCTGCTGCCTACGGCGAGGTGATCCATCTTTGAATGGGTTAATCGTTAATCGTTATCCGTTATTCGTGGGTGTGGGCATGAGCGAATGGGCATGTGGTGTTAGCGCCAGAAAATCACCAGACGCAATAGGAAACTGGCGTCTGGATCATGTAGTGTCAACACACTAACCCAAATCCCACACTCACGATTAACCATTAACGATTAACGGATAACGGTTTTCAAAAGTCGGATCGGTCCATGCCGGTCTGCAGAATAGCAGCATGTTTCTCGTAACTTTCTTCGATCTTCTTGGCGAGGTCAGCTTCTCCGTACTTGTAGAGCACCCGTTGTAATTCTCCTAATATCACGACGTTGACCTGAAGTTCCCTTCCGAACTTACGCTGATTGATGTAATAGGATGCAAGCTCGTCTGACCGCTTGCTCATAACGTTGGAGATCTCAAGGGCCTTTTCTTTTTCTCCGACTTCAAATAACATTTCTACCGTCTGCGCATTTGTGTAGTCGTAAGGAATCGAAGCATCAGGCATCCGTGCAAGTCCGTGCAATAAAACCTCTCGTGCCTTTTCATTCTCTCCTTTGCTGATGAGCGCCTCTGCCAGTGAATTGAAACTGCTTCGATGATTGAGAATAAAATTCCTGTAGTCCTGGTTATAGTACACTTTCGGATTGTCAACATTTCTGAACTGGAATTTTTTCATGATGTTTTCGTAGCTCACTGCTGTGTTGACGAGCTCCGACTGATTGAAAGGTCTTGGATTTAGCACAGGCAAAATCCGGTAGGCATTACCTTCCTGAACAACGTAACGGCTTAGATCGACACTAAACTGCGCCAACGAGGTATTGTTCACGTAAAGAGGTCTTTCCCAATTGGAAGTCGCCAGCACGTCAAGCATCGCCAGGTCCTTCTTTTCCAATCCACCTGTTCTTACACGAAGACGCATTTCCGGGACGATGAGACTGTCCATTCCTTCAGGTACGATACCCAGCCGTCGGACTTTTTCTACGTCAACTTTTAGGATGATCTCCTTGGTAGGAAGCATGTTCCTCTCTCCACCATAGTTTGGATGAAGTAAGCTTTTATTATTACTCTTAATAAGCTCCAGGTACTTCACAAGGTCCATCTGTTTGATTCCCGCATCGTAGTACGGTAAATAATCGTTGAGTCCGCCCTGCTGATAATTCTCGGTCGTTAATGTATATGGGAATGCTTCAGACTCATACGTTTTTCTGGTACTCTGTTCGATATACCAATCGGTGTTGTAGTAGCTGAGTACGATCACTCGTACATCGGTACGCACGCCTTCAACTTCCTGAGTATACCATAACGGGAACGTATCATTATCGCCACCCGTAAATAAGATGCCATTCGTTGCGCATGATTGTAAGTAGTTCACGGCCGAATCAACAGAGAAATAACGGTTAGAGCGGTCGTGATCATCCCAGCCTGAAGTAGCCATAAGGATAGGAGCTGATGAACAAAGTAAGGTAGCAATCACGGCTGCTGTCTTCAGGCTCTTTGTGAAGCGCACGAGGCCTTGAGCAATAGCAATGACGGCAAATCCAATCCAGAAACAATAGGCGTAATACGACCCCGAATAAATGTAATCACGTTCGCGTGGTTCAGTAGGAGGAGAGTTCAGATAAATAACGAGAGCAACGCCTGTCAAAACGAACAGCAACCCTATCACTACAAAACTCCTGGTGTTGTTGGAAGATTGATAGAACATCCCGATCAACCCAAGAACAAAGGGAACCATGTAGAAATTATTGTGGGCCCGGTTTTCCGCGAGCGCGGTTGGAAGTTTTTTAAACCAGTCTGTTGGTCCTAACCAATCTGCGTCTTGAATATCACTTTCGCGACCAGCAAAGTTGAAGAAGAAATAACGTACATACATCCAGCCGATCTGGTGCTCAAACATGAATTTTAAGTTGTCAACAAAAGTCGGTTGTTCTCCTTCAGCCAATCCTAAAGATTGACGGTAAGTCGCAGCGTGCTGTGGATCACTGCTCCAGATCCGTGGAATGATAGTTTGCGAACCAGGCGGATACACGTATTCAAAACTTCTGTCCCTGATTTCGTAACGATCTTTTCCTTTCTTGTAGATGGGAGAACCTTCTTCTAAGTCGATGGGTTGCGCAGTAAAGTAAGGACCAAAAAGCAATGGTCTGCTTCCATACTGCTCTCGCTTAAGATAGCTTACATAGCTCATGACGTCCGAAGGATCATTCTCATCAATCGGTGGGTCGTAAGAGGAACGGATTACCACAAGAGCATATGAAGAGTAACCGATAAGAATAAAGGCGGTGGCTGTCAAAAAAGTGTTAAGTACCACCTTTTGTTTGTTCTGTGAATAGAGTATGCCCCAAACAAGAAGCACCTAACAGGATAGCACTAAAGAAAATTACACCCGATCCAAAAGGCATGTTCAAACTGTTCACAAAGAATACTTCAAATTGGCTTGCGATCGTTGGCAAACCCGGGATAATAATCTCATTGATAAAGAAAATGATAGCCAGGCTGACGATCATTGCAGCGACAACGCCCCAGGTGGTAGGCTTATATTTCTTAAAGTAATAAAGTAATGCAAGCGCGGGAATCGTCACGAGGTTGAGGAGGTGAACACCTATCGAAAGTCCCATCATGTAGAAGATAAGCAAGAGCCAGCGGTTTGCTTTTGATTCGTCTTCAATGACATCCCACTTCAGCATCGCCCATACCACAAAACCGGTGAAGAAAGACGACATCGCATAAACTTCAGCCTCAACCGCAGAAAACCATGCGGACTCGGAAAAAGTGTATGCCAACGACCCTACAAGTCCGGCACCCATCAAAACCCAGATCTTTTCACTGGTAAGCTCCTCAGGCTTTGTGATCTTCATAAGCTTACGGCCGAACAGTACTATGGACCAAAACAGGAATAATACTGCGAATGCGCTAGCCAGCACGCTGCTGAAATTTATCCAGTAAGCGACTTTACTGACGTCACCAAAAGCGAGAAACGAAAACAGCCTGCCTATCAATAAGTAGAAAGGCGCGCCAGGTGGGTGAGGAACTTCAAGTTTGTATGAAACGGCAATAAATTCACCACAATCCCAATAACTGGCCGTTTCTTCCATCGTAAGCCAATACGTCACCAGGGCAACTCCGAATACAGCCCACCCTGCTATGTTATTTAGTTTCTGAAAGTTCATGATAGGAGTTTTCTCTTTGGAAATAAAAACCTGCCAGCTAGTAACAGGCAGCCGCGAAAATAAGGAAATTTTAGATACCCCGGACTTTATCAGCGCCAGCCCTATAAACGGGATTTTCGATCGAAAATTCTATTTTTCCAGGGATGTAGGTACTTTGCTAATCCAGTTCAAACCGAGATTTTGGAACCCATACCGTTTTTGTCGCTTGCTCCTCAGCATGCCATCGTCCACAATGCCATCACTGAAGCCCTCAAAAAAGGGTTCGAGAAAAACTGGTATATCCTCGGAGAAGAAGTAAAGTCATTTGAAACTGAATATGCTCGGTTCACGAAGGTTCGGCACTGCGTCGGCGTTGGTAATGGCTACGATGCTCTTACAATTTCACTTCGCGCATGTAACGTTGGCGCTGGAGATGAAGTGATCGTACCTGCGCATACTTACGTGGCAACCTGGCTTGCAGTAAGCAATTGCGGAGCAGTGGTCGTGCCAGTTGAGCCGGATCCGGCATCAATGCTCATTGACGTCAACAGAATTGAAGAAAACATTACCCAAAAAACGAAAGTTATCTTGCCCGTCCATCTCTACGGTCATCCCTGCGATATGACAAAAATCCAGGAGATCGCGGCCCGTCATTCATTGAAAATCATCGAGGACAACGCACAGGCTCATGGCGCAAAATGGAAAGAAAAAATGACGGGCAGTTTTGGCGCGATCAACGGCACCAGCTTCTATCCAACAAAAAATCTCGGCGCTTTGGGCGATGGCGGTGCAATCACAACCGACGATGACGCGATAGCTGACTTTGTGAGACAATACCGCAATTATGGGTTTGAGCGAAAGAACTATTGTGAAGTAGCCGGTATCAATTCCAGACTTGACGAACTGCAGGCATCAGTGCTTAGCATAAAGCTAAAATTTTTGGATCAATGGAATCATGAACGTAGGGAACTCGCCAGTCAATACATTGAAAGACTGAAAGGTGTTGGAGATATTCGGTTGCCCGTAACTCGTAATGAAGCGATGCCCGTCTACCATCTTTTTGTTATCCGGTCGGCTAAACGGGATAAGCTAAAGGCGTACCTCGACACGCGTCAGATCGAAACGATGATTCACTACCCTCTGCCGCCACATCTTCAGAAACCATACACTTCGCTTAACTTGAGGACGAGGAAACTACCGTTAACAGAAGAGATCGCCAATACATCCCTGAGCTTGCCACTATGGCCAGGTATGCATACAAGTCAGGTTGAATATGTTTGTGATCGTATCTCCACGTTTTTCTCGAAATGAAGAAGGTGAGGAGATGAGAAATGAACGATTGAATTGGTCAACGTATCTTATCCCCAGTTTTTCCTTGTCGTCTTTGTCCTTATAACCCTATACCCTTATATCCTTATACCTCTACATTTGTAGACGATCACATAAAATATCAACCATAGAAAAAAGATTAGAACATAAGAGCATGCTACAATGATCCATACGTACTTTTTATCCTTGCGCACAGCGTTATGGATACCTTCCACCAGAACGAACCAGTAGGCTACTTCAAAAAGATTTAAGGCTCTCAGAGGATATGCCCACCGTTTGTCAATGGAGTAATAATCGAAGAAGTGCATGAGCGACAACGGATAAAATGAACCAATGTCGTTGTAGGTGGGATCTGTCTGGATTATCATGAACCAAAGTATTTTCAACACTTCAGGTATGAGAAAAATATATTCAGCGGCAAGAACGATTCCCCAACACTGACCGTAGGTCACCCGGTAACCGAACATAAAACAACCAACCCAGGCAACGAAGGCGATTACAGTAAACTTCCACAGGTAAACAAATGGTACCGAAAGATACTTCAGCGTGCTTATGATCCTCAAAATAGAGCCCTCGGGACGATCCTGAAGGAATTCAAAAGCGGCAGTTTCGTTTTCGACGAAGGAGATTTTGACAAACAGCAACAATAGCGTCGCCAGACAGAGAAGCAAAAAAAGTAACCTTTTGTCGGCTGCAAAGAATGATTTAGTTTCGTGTTCCATGAGGTGTAGTCAGGCGAGCCAATGTTAATACTTTTGGAATTTGATAGGAAATGCGTTCGGGTATAAGTTTATGATTAACTATTCTTTATTGCAACGATACGGTATCGCTGACGGAGTATTACAGGACGGCAAGTCTTGTTCGAGCGTCATTACAATCGGATCGTGGATGATGATAGTGTTGTTCGTATTGGTCGCCAACAATCCCCTGAAGGCACAAGAAGCTTCAAAGAAGGATACCACCATCATCCTTATTTCGGACCTTCATGTGCAATTGGAATGTTCTCAGGCGCTCAACGATCTCTATAACTTCAAATTTCCTCAGGCCGAACAACAGTTTGCATACCTCAAAGCAAAATTTCCGTGGCATCCGCTGCCTTATTTTTTGATGGGTTTGATCGAATGGTGGAAGATCATGCCGAACACAAAAGATCTGTCACATGACGACACTTTCATGGCATACATGGACAGCACCATTCTTGTCGGCGAGAATCTTTACAAAAGATATCCTCCTTACAAAATCGAAGCCTCGTTTTTTCTGGCCGCTGCATACGGCTTTAAAGGACGCTTGTATGCAGACGAAGAACGCAAAAATTGGGCTAAAGCGGCTGCTGTCGGAAAAAACGCGATAAATTATCTTGAAGCAAGCAAGTCCAAAGAAGGACTCACTCCTGAATTGCTATTCGGGGATGCGTTGTATAATTATTTTTCGGTATGGGTACCTGAAAACTATCCTGCGCTAAAGCCGCTGTTGTTGTTCTTCCGAAAAGGAGACAAAGCACTTGGGTTAAAACAATTGAAGGAGGTTTCATACAACGCTTTTTATACACGCACGGAGGCAATGGTATGGTTGATGCGTATTCTGAACAGTTACGAGAATGATCAGCCACGCGCATTCCAGCTCAGCGAGTATTTACATCAGACGTATCCTGACAACCCATACTTTCACCGTTACTATGCACGGATGCTTTATTATCAGAGCAGGTTCACCGAAGCTGAGCCCGTCTGCAAGAAGATCCTCCAGGACATAGATAGTGGTAAGGTTGGCTACGAGGCAACCAGTGGAAGGTATGCCGCATTTTTTCTGGGCCAAATCTATGATGCACGCCGTAAATATGATGAGGCAAAAATGTACTACGAGATGTGCATGAAATACGCAGAAAAAATTGACGCGACCGAATCCGGCTACTACTTGTATTCCATGATCGCTCTTGGCGAAATTGCAGAGAAACAAGGAGACAAGGACGAAGCCCGGAAGCGGTTTAAGGAGGTCAAAAAGAAAGCCGGCCGAAAAGACGAAGCTTTTAAGGATGCGAAGAGGAGGTTGAAGAAGATGGAGAAGGGGGATTAGACAAGATTCACAAGTTGATTTCGAAAAATTAATAAAAGCTCGAAAGTGGAACTACGGGACTTTATCGTTACGCCGGTCGTTTTATTCTAGTCTATGCGAGTAGGCTATTTCATTCGCCCACGGCTTACCGACGATGTCAATCGCATTTATTTTTTTCCAGCACTTACGGTTAAAATAATTGGCGCGCTTGCTTTGGGTTTATCTATCAGTTTTATTACGGCGGCGGGGACACTTTTACCTACCATACTCACGGGAGCAGACATATTTGGGAAGCGTTTATGGATGAGCCAGACAAAGGGAATAAAGTTGCTCTTCAGCAATGGAACAAATGAAGCAAACGTCTATAAGTATTCATCGAGGATTCTCTTCTTTACTGACCCAAGTTCATACACGATAGTTCGTATTGCGGGTTTCATTGATTTATTCACATTCTCCTCGTACTCAGCCACGGCGGTTCTGTTTGCCGTCTTTAGTTTCTTTGGTATGTGGATGTTCTTCCTTGTTTTCTACGAGCAATATCCTCATTTGCATCGGTGGCTTGCTTTCGCATCATTTTTTATTCCCTCTGCCTTCTTCTGGGGATCAGGCATTGCTGAAAGACACAATTACGTTAGGATGTCTTGGCTTGGCCACATATTCGATTTATAAGATTTTTATTACTCATACTCCTACAGTCCAGGCGATGGATTGTTTTGCTTTTTTCACTTTACGGCCTTTGGTCGATTAAGGTCTACATTCTCCTTACTTTCCTGCCAGCCGCGATAATTTGGATTTTTTTAGCTAACCTTCAGTATGCAAGAAGTTTAGTATTGAAAATCCTATTGTTTCCATTTGTGCTTGGGATTTCAAGTGTGTTGGGGTACTATGCAACGGTCAGGGCAGGCGAAGATAGCTCTAAGTATTCATTAGAGAATATTGGACGTACGGCTCGTATAACAGCCTATGATATTCGGTTTCAGACGGGTAAAGATGCGGGTTCGGGATATACCTTAGGCGAGCTCGATGGATCAATTGGGTCAATGATCGCGCTTGGCGCCGCAGGCAATTAATGCTACGCTGTTCAGACCTTATTTGTGGGAGGTCAATAATCCACTGATGCTATTGTCAGCCATTGAGAGCCTGCTATTGTTGTGTTTTTGCCTGTACGTAATTCTTCGAAGTAACGTGAGGATCTGGAAATGTCTCGCGCAGCCCGACATTCTCTTTACGTTGTTGTTTGCCATTCCCTTTGCTTTTGCTGTGGGGGTTTCGACGTTTAATTTTGGTTCTTTGGTTCGTTATAAAATACCGATGCTACCTTTTCTGACTGTGGCGCTTGGTCTTATACTCCATTATTCAAATAGTTTTAGAAACAAAAAGGAATTCGATTCGACTGAATAATGGTCAATGACCTTGTTCCGCCCACGTTCTCCCATCTGTTGCCGCAATTCTTTGTCTTTGATCAACTTTGTTAATGCAGATGACCATTCTTCAGGGGTTGAACAAAGGAATCCATTTATCCCATGCGTCTATAATCTGGTTGTTTACTCCTACAGGCGAAGCAATCGCAGGGATCTTAAGCGCCATGTATTGAAGCGCTTTGAATCCGCACTTTCCTTTTGTCCATTTATCATTAGGTAATGGCATTATGCCAATATCGAATGCTCAATAGATCCTGTATTTCGGATTCAGAACGCCAGGGAACAAAGAGCATATTATTAAGCCTGAGATCTGGCCTTCGGTCGGCTATGACCATAAATTCGTACATTTGGAAACGTCTCTTCAATTTGGCGTAGTATTGCCGTCTGATCCGTCTAAATATTTAAGAGTTGAATGAGAGCCTGTCCAACCAATTACTATGCCCTGCTTTTTTGACTCCCCAGGTGGAAATAAACCAGGATTGTGCACAGCTGCTCGTATCAATCGTTGTGGGATTGACAACGACATTGGAGTTGTATTGCTTCGCAAATGACGCGAGATATGCATTGCCACTGCTTACCTTATAAGACCAACGGCAAATAGCGCCGACTTTCCGCCGCCACTTTACGAATCGCAAATACCATGGCTTCATCCGTCTTGTCGGTTAACCATATCGCATCGTCAAAATCGTAGATAATTTTTTTTTGGAGCAATTGGCTCAGGAGCCATTCAAATATCGGCGGCCCAACGGGGGTTGCTTCGCGATGGATAAAGATAAAATCAAATTGCCTGGCCCTTAAAAGCAATAGAAGCCGCCTGATAAATCCGATACAAAGAACACTTGCTTTTCTCAACAGTTTGCCCGGCTCAAAGAATAGCCTCCAATTGCCTGACCTTAGGAAAGTGTGAATTTCGAAACTAAATCCTTTTTCACCAAGCAAAGCAAAATATTGCTCGAATCTAAATCGCTGAGAGGGTGATTCTTTAAGAGGATAAGGGACTAGAAATAATATCTTTTTTGGCTTACTCGGCACCTTGCAATTATAATCCTTTTTGGAACAAGGCAGAGACCCAAATTTAAAATTGTCATAATGGACAAATCAGTATAACTTCGCACACAAAGTGAAGACATTGCTTTATACCTGAACCTATAGTATGGCACAGATAGATGAGTGAACAAGTGGAATATGTCGTTGACGCAGATAAGCGAAAATTGTTCGATTGGCAGGAGCTTTGGAACTACAAAGAGCTATTTTACTTTTTTACTTGGCGGGATATCAAAATCAAGTATAAGCAAACAGCACTTGGCTTTTTATGGGCGATTCTTCAACCATTGCTGATGATGCTCATTTTTACATTTTTTTTTGGACGCGCGCTTAATGTGCCGAGCCAAAACTTGCCATATCCCGTCTTTGTTTTTTCCGGCCTATTGATTTGGAACACGTTTTCGTCTGGACTTACAAATTCGGCGAATAGCATGGTCAATAATGCGCAGATTATTAAGAAAATATATTTTCCCCGGTTGATCATTCCTGTATCATCCATTCTGGTAGCGCTGTTTGATTTTTTAATGGCGTTTGTCTTGTTTGTTCCGCTGTTGTTTTTTTACCAACAACCTGTCGCTTGGATAGCGTATTGTGCTCTGGCCGTTTGCAATTATAATATGTATTGTTGCAACATTAGGTCCAGGTTGTTTGCTGGCGGCATTAAATGTAAAATATCGCGACTTTCAGATATGTGATACCGTTTCTCGTGCAAGTGTTGTTTTTTTTGACGCCGGTTATTTATCCGGTCTCTCTTATAAAGCACCCAGTCCTTCAATACATTTTAGTGATGTCGCCAATGTATGCAGCTGTGGAACTATTCCGATATCCCCTTTACAGGAGTCGACCTCAACATTGGCTTTTTGACAATTAGTTTGAGCGCTGGGATTTGTGCTGCTGGTCAGCGGGGCTTATCTATTTCAAAAGAACTGAAGATCTTTTTGCTGACTTAGCCTAAGGAAAATGAAACCGATATTGGAGATACGGGATTTGGCGAAGAAATATAGAATTAAACATCTATGCCGGGGGTTACTTGAGTTTGCGGGAACGCATTCGTAGTGCTATTCACAATTGGGGATGGTGAAGTCGAAGATTTTTGGGCGCTGAATGGATTGTCGTTTGATGTTTTGCCGGGGGAGTCAATAGGGATAATAGGACGAAACGGTGCCGGCAAATCGACGCTCGTTGAAAATCTTTCCAAGATCACTCCACCAACAAAGGGAAGAATAATTGCTCGTGGAAGGATTGCCAGTTTGCTGGAAGTTGGAACCGGTTTTCACCCGGAGCTTACCGGTCGGGAAAACATCTATTTCAATGGCTCTTTGCTGGGAATGAAACGTCGTGAGATTCTAGAAAAATTTGATGAAATCGTTGATTTTTCAGGCGTCAAGAAAAATTTCTGGACACGCCTCTGAAGCATTATTCCAGTGGCATGCAACTTCGGCTGGCATTTTCAGTAGCCGCATTTCTGGAACCTGAGATTTTGATCATTGATGAAGTCTTGGCTGTTGGTGATGCTGAGTTTCAAAAAAAATGTATCGGAAAGATGGAAGACATACGGACCGTTGGTGGAAGAACCATATTATTTGTAAGCCACAACATGGGTGCAGCTTCTCAGCTTTGTAATAAAGGAATTTTCTTAGCAAATGGAAAAATCGTTCTATTGTCTGATATTGACCAAGCCATCAATGCATATTTAAGGGACACTAAAAATACTTTGCAACTCGTCAAGAAAGAACCAGTTAAAAACACAACTCAGTTCGTGGAAATTTTTATGTGCAATGAAAATCTAGAACGAACCTCAGAATATAAACACAATCAGGATATTTTTGTTAAGGTTGACTTACGCGTTTCCGATTTTAATGAAAACTATGAACTTGCGATGAGGCTAATAGATCGAAACAAAAACCCAATTTTTACTATTCATGAAAAGTTAAATAGCCATTATAAGGGTGACCAGTTCATTTCATTAAAGATCAAACTGCCCGCTGGCTTTCTGACGCCCAATTCTTTTTCATGGGTTATGTGTATCAACAACCCCGGTATTACAATTTACGACCTGCAAGATGATATATTGAATTTTGAAGTTCTTGAAACAGGTTCGGATTTTGCAAGATACAATGGGGCTAATTATGGCAACGTATTTGCCAAATATGAAGTATTGTAGTATCATATGAGATGAAAAAAATTATAAAAAAAGCATTTAACCTGTTGGCTATGATATTATTAAAATGCCTCTTGGAAGCAAGACTGTAAAAACCAAAAATCTTACGCTGTACAAGACAAGCACTGGAAATTACTACTTGCCGTCTGATGCCAACGCTGATATAGTAGTTCAGACCATTAAGGCAAATGGTATTTTTGAAAAGGAGGTGTTGGATATTGCCGCAAAATATATAAAGAAAGGAACTGCAGTGCTAGATATTGGCGCGAACTTTGGCCAAATGAGTGTTCTATTCTCGGGATATACCGGAGACAATGGAAAAGTCTATTCCTTTGATGCTGACGATTTTGTCTTTGAAATTCTTAAAAAGAATATAATAGCAAATAACAAAAAGAACATTATGCCGGTATTTGGTGCCATACACAATAAACCAAATGAGGTCCTTTATTTTCCCGAACAGGATTTTAAAGAGTACCAGGCTTACGGGGCCTACGGAATAGATTACAATGCCACAAAAGGAAGGAAGCTTACCTCAATAACGATTGACAGTCTGGGTATAATGGAGGATGTGAGTTTCATGAAGATTGACATTCAGGGTGGTGATCTTCAGGCGATGGAGGGAGCAGTTAGGACGATTCAAAAGAATAAGATGCCCATTATATTTCAGTATGAATATCACTTTGAAGACAGGTTTAAGATGAATTTTCAGCAATACGTTGATTTTGTATCAAGTATTAATTACAAATTTGAAAAAGTAATCAATGGTCACAATTTTTTGATTGTTCCGAAATAGGCGCAATAATTGTCAATTAATTTATAAATCCAGTGAATAACTCCTATAAAGAGATAACAAATTGCAGAATTGGTGGGAGCTCTAATCTGATTGAAGTTCTCTCTTTAGGTGAGCAATACCTTACTGGGGTGTTCCCTAAAAATAATGATGAAAAGATAACCAAGGGTCCTCTGGATCTTGTTTGGTGTCCGGAAAGTGGATTGCTTCAACTAAAGCAATCATACAGCTTAGACGAGATGTATGGTGAAAGCTATGGTTATCGTTCGGGACTAAATGGGTCAATGGTAAAACACTTGACGCATAAAATAAAGACTTTGGAGAGATTGGTTCCATTGAATGAGAAGGATTCCGTTATCGACATTGGGAGTAATGATGCAACGACGCTTAAAGCATATTCTGGTACACATCGAAAGATAGGGATAGATCCTACCGGAAAGAAATTCAGCAGTTACTATACAAATGGTATAGAACTTATTCCTGATTTTTTTTCAGCTCGCGTTCTTAACGACTTCGCCCCTAGCTTGAAGGCGAAAATAATTACTTCGATCGCGATGTTTTATGATCTTGAGAGTCCTGTGACGTTTGTAAAGGAAATTCAATCTTCGTTATCGTTTGATGGAATTTGGCATTTTGAACAAAGCTATATGCCATCAATGCTAAGAACGAATTCCTATGACACAATTTGTCATGAACATCTTGAATTTTATTCTTTCAAGGTCGTGCGAGATCTATTGCGACAATGCGGACTAAGAGTCGTTGATGTGCAAATGAATGCAATCAATGGAGGAAGTTTCGCAGTTACGGCATGCCACGAAAAGGCCAATTATAAATCCAATCAGCCAGTTGTTGATTGGATGCTGCGACAAGAAGACGACATGGGATTGGACACGCCAAGACCGTACAGGGATTTTGAAGAACGTGTCTTTAGACATAGAAAGAATCTATTGGATTTAATTGAAGCTTTGGTGTCAGATGGCAAGAAAATTATCGGTTATGGAGCTAGCACAAAAGGTAATGTATTACTGCAATTTTGCGGACTAACGACAAGCCATGTTCCTTTCATCGCGGAAGTGAATGACGAAAAATTTGGGTGCTTAACACCAGGCACTAATATTCCAATTATTTCTGAAGATGAAGCCAGAGCAATGAAACCTGATTATTTTTTTGTTCTTCCATGGCACTTTAAGCACAATATTTTAGATCGAGAGAAAGAATTCATGGCGCGGGGAGGTAAATTTCTTTTCCCGTTACCTGAAATTGAAATCATATAATTTGCTGATGCAGTTTCTTAAAGATATAATAAAACGAGTCGTCTTTTCTTTTATAACGCATCCGTCGGAATATATTAAGAACAGTTATTCTCAGGCTGGTGAAGATGCAATAATCCGATTTCTTTTCGATTCAAAGAAAATTAACAATCCGACTTATCTGGATTTGGGCGTCTATCTGCCAGATTATCACAATAATACTTATTTGTTCTATAAACTGGGTGCAAGAGGAGTGCTCGTCGAAGCCGATGAGTCACTAATCTCAAGGATAAAGCAGGTAAGACCAAAGGATAAGGTGCTCAATATTGGCGTGGGATTCATGGATTCACTTCTTCAGATTTTTACATTTTTAATGAGCCGGCAATTAGCACATTCAATAAAGAAGAAGCGCTCTACAGGGAAAGCCATGGAACATTCAAAAATAGTCAAGATCTCTCAGGTGTTACTTAAGTCAATTAACAGCATCATTACAGAAAATTTTGAAACCTGTCCTGATCTCCTTTCAATAGACCTGGAAGGATTGGACCTTGCGGTTCTGGAGAGTCTTAATTTTGAAAAGTTCCCTATTCCTGTAATTTGTGCCGAAACTTGTAGGTATAGCGAAAACCATATCAAATCCAAGAATACTATGATAATTGATTGGCTGATCTCAAAAGGTTATTTTGTTTATGGTGATACATACATCAATACGATATTTGTGAACAATAAATGGTTTACTACGACTACGCCGTGAAAGCGCTTATTTTTGGTGTTAATGGACAAGATGGATATTATCTCAAGCAGTTAATTGAGAGGAACATGGGTGAAACATACGGTGTTTCGAGAAAGCCGCACCCAGAGTTTATTAACGGCAGCGTTGGAGATTCCGTACGGGTCGCCCAGTTAGTCCGCGATATTCAACCTGATTACATATTCCATCTCGCAGCGAATTCGACAACGCATTATGATGCTTTATTTGAAAATCATGAGACTATCTCAACAGGAACAATAAATATTTTGGATGCTACATGGAAGTATTCAAAACATAGCAAAGTATTCTTATGCGGAAGCGGTCTTCAATTTGTTAACAATTGCTCAGGAATTACTGAATTTGATCCATTTGAGGCCAGAGATCCATATTCAGTATCCAGAATTCAGTCGGTGTATGCCGCCCGTTATTTTCGAAAGCTTGGATTGGAGATCTACATTGGGTACCTGTTTAATCATGACAGCCCATTGCGATCATCCCGGCATGTTAACCAGAAAATTGCACAAGCGGCCAGGCGAATAGAACTGGGAAGCAAGGAGTTTTTGGAACTGGGAGATTTAGAGGTAAGAAAGGAATTTTCTTTTGCGGGTGACATTGTAAACGCCATCTGGAAGTTAATTAACAACAAGCGTGGCGTATTTGAGGCTGTGATTGGATCAGGGAAAGCGTACCCAATTCGTCAATGGGTTGAACTTTGTTTTACCTACTACGGCCTTAACTGGGAGAAGCATGTAGTCCTGAAAAAAGGTTTTGAGGCTGATTATTCAATTTTAGTTTCCAAGCCTGACACCATATTCTCACTTGGCTGGCAACCTGAAGTCGAGATATCCCAATTGTGCAAGATGTTTGTGCAGGCATAAATGAAACGGTATAAGATATTAGAATTCCGCCTTTTTTCCCATTTCCGCCCAATGATGGTGGGAAAATTTGTGGTATTTGGGTTTATAGATTACCTGCGAAAGTATCATGAGTTTCATTTTTTACTCCGATTCGCACTTACGACGAGTTAAGTCAATTAGCAGAGCGAAAGCAAATATGGCCAGACGTAGTGATTCATGCAGTCTATGAGACACCCATTCCTTCGAGGGCATCTCGAATTAAAAACATTTTAATACCGCGGCGTTTCACTCGCCTCATTGAATTCTTTCGGAGAATCAAGATCAAGCCTCGAAGAAGGCCTGAAAATAATCCATATGACTTTTATCTAAATAGCTCAAACACATTTCCTTTCATGCCATTTGGTAACAATTATGTTAGCGAATTAACACGCATTTTAGGACGGTATCATTTTGATATTATACAGACAGAGTTGACGCCGATGCTCAATCTAGTTCATCTTTTTCCGCCGAATTCAAAAAGGTGTTTGTTCAGATCGAATCAAGAGAAGGCGCTTTAAATGACTATGGACGATTTAATCCAATCGATAGATCTTTTGCTGAATATATAACTTCTCATGCTGCTTTTTGTGAATACAGTTATATGTCACTATACAATGCAGTGTTTGCTTTGAATGAAAATGACAGACAAACAATTAACGTTCGATGCCCAAATGTAAAGGTATTCACGTCTCCTTTCGCAGTTACAGATAACCAAGTACATAAAATCGATATTGGTTCCTTCCGTCCTCTTCACCTAGTATTCATGGGCGGTGAAAATCATTTCCCAAATTACGATGGACTCGAATGGTTCTTAAGGGAGGTTATTCCCCTACTGAAAATGGATTTACCAAATTTATACGTAACCGGAAATTGGAAAGATGAAACTATAAGTGAATTTTCGAAGTATTATCATAAAATTATATTTACCGGTTTTGTGGCCGACTTGGCACCCTATTTATCAAACAGCATTTCTATCGTCCCAATAAGGATAGGTGGGGGGGGAATAAGAACGAAAATTCTTTTTGTGATGTCCAACAATGTTCCAGTAGTCAGTACAACGTTAGGCTGTGTGGGTATCGAAGGAGTGGATAATGTTCATTTTTCAATTGCAGACTCTGCGTTGGAGTTCGCTGAAAGAATTTCGGATTTGATAAAGAATCCAACGCGGGCAAAACAAATTATCCAAAATGCCCAAGAACTAATTGATTCTGTTTATTCTCAGAAAGTTGTATCTGAAAAAAGGAATAGCTACTATCACCAAATTATGGAGATTAGTGATTTTTTAGAGTTTGAAATCAATATGATCCTTACGGATGCCCATCAGGAGATGATTCATTTATCGATCATTATAATAAATTATAACACTTTTGATCTTACATCCAAATGTATTGCAAGTATTATAAAATTTACAACGGGCGTAAATTATGAAATAATTCTTGTAGATAACGCTTTGACTGAGAGAGAGCCGGAGGAATTTCAGAGGCTTTTTTCGACGATTAAAATGATAAAGAACTCGTCAAATCTTGGTTTTGCAGGGGGAAATAATTCGGGTTTAAAGATTGCTCGTGGTGACATCGTCCTATTGTTAAACAGTGATGTAGAAATTCTCAATAATGTTATTGGCGAATGTTGCCAAAAAGTAAAAAGGATGCCATTAGTTGGCGTCATTACCTGTAAGCTTGTTATCGAGACGGAAATGTACAACATCAATGCGGACGATTTCCATCCATTTTTCTCCAAATCATTGAGCTCCTCAGGTTGCAGAAACTATTGTCTCAGAAGACCCGCGGAGAATTGTTGCTTGGCGGTTTTTTTGATCATAAGGACTCAGCGTACCCTGATTGGATATGGGGACTTTCTTTATGTTTAAGACTCAAGTTTTGAATTGCTTTAAGGGCAAGATGTTACCTGAGACGTATTTTATGTATCAGGAAGACTTGGAATGGTGTTATCTAATTCGACGTTGCGATTACAAAATATTTTATGATCCTTCTTATCAAATCATACATTATTTTTCTGCAAGTTCTTCGGGTGAGCGTTTGATCTCAAAAAAAAGGACTTCCTGGCAAGGAATTTTGAGACTTCTTAACGCGATTTTACGGCAAACCCTATGCTAAGGTGTTTTTCCTGGTTCGACGGTTAAATACGCTGCTTCAGCGTAATCAGGTAAGTGATTCCTCCATTTTTTTCGATCATTATACCTACTTATAATAGAGGACGTGAGTTGAGTTTTAATATTGAGTCTATTTTAAATCAAAGTTTTGACGACTTTGAAGTTATTATTGTTGACGATGGAAGCCAGGACAATACTGAAAACTTATGTCTCAATTTTTTCATCCAAAAATAAAGTACTTCAAGACTGAGAATCGAGAACGTGCACATGCTCGAAATTTTGGTATGAGACAGGCAAGGGGCGCCTATATTAATTATTTTGATTCGGATGATATTATGTACGCAGACCGTTGACCGAATGTATTTAATTTTATTCGTAGGAACTCTTCTCCAGATGTCCTATTTACGCATTATGACTTTGTAGACACTCGAGGAAAAACTGTTGGTCAGACGGAACGCTTTTACGAATTGTTTACAAAGGATATTTTATTTAATACTTTTCTCGCTTGCGGGTCTGTATTTCTCAAGCGACTAGTTGCAGAACGATATTTATTTCATGAAGATAGGAGAATTATCACCGCAGAGGACTGGGAGTTGTGGCTAAGACTCCATATACACTATGAGTTTTTGGAATGTACTCGTAAAACCTTTGCGATACGGCTGCATGAGGGTAGAAGCCTTAAAACGATTTTGGTAGAAAAGATCAACGGAGCGAGATCTTTATTTTGTCAAACTGATTAAACAAAATTTAGAGTTTAGCATTAAGTATGGAAACGCTACCGATCTTTTTGTCGCGGACCGATATACATTTATTGCGTTGACGTTGGCGCAGGATCAAAAGAAATTAAGTTCAATTAGGTATTTAATTGCATCTCTTTTTGCTTCCCTTCGGGTAATAGAACGAAGAAGATTTTGGGGCGTAAGCGAACCTCTCTTATGGCGGAGAAAAAAAGAATATTAATGATAATTCCGAATCTCGGATTCGGAGGGGCTCAACGGGTTTTTTATGATTTAGCCTATTGCTTAAGCAAAAATTACGATGTAACAGAATGCGTGTTTAATTTTGACAATGGGCATGCTTACCCAAGCCCTAATAAAATGGTCTCGTTGAATGTGCCAGCAGGCAAAAATGTTGTAGAGAAGATATGGTACTTTTTCCAGCGCATACTGAGATTAAGAAGACTAAAAAAAGAATTAAAAATTGATTTTGCCATTAGCCATTTGGAAGGTGCCGATTACGTTAATATATTAACATCCACCAATGAATTTGTTATTTTATGTATTCATGGTTCTAAGAAGCATGATATAGCTATTTCTGGGGGAATTGGTTGGATTAGAAAAAGAATTTTACTACCTGCCCTTTACAGAAGAGCAGACAAAATAGTCACGGTCGCTGATGGTATTAGAGATGAATTAATTACGTTTTTTGGAATTCCAGACTGTAAGCTCATAGTGATGAATAATGGCTTTAATATTCGAGATATCGAGGCCAAAGCCAAACAACAGATACCAGACAAGTATCGATTTATATTTGATAAGCCGGTTCTTATCACGCACGGAAGGTTGGCACAGGAAAAGGATCATCGGTTTCTAATTAGGATGTTGAGCAATTCATTCCTGAAAGAAAACGTTCACCTTGTGTTTATTGGAAATGGTCCGTTGCTTCAGGAACTTATTGTATTTTCTGAAACTTCAGGTCATACCACCTTTTATGAAGGTAAAGATCAAGGGGCAATAGAAGATTGCACCGTTTTTTTTCTTGGCTACCAATCGAACCCGTTCGCATTTCTGAAGCGCGCTTCTATTTTTGTGTTTCCATCACTTTATGAGGGTTTTCCTATGCTCCTGTAGAGGCAATGGCATGTGGCTTGCCGGTGGTTTCACGCAATTGCCCTTATGGGCCAAGAGAAATTCTTAACCCTACCGGACGTGCAACCGATCATAAAATTTGGACAGAATATGGAATTTTGATGTCTAACGATTTACCCGAAGAAAAGTGTATGGCAATGTGGGTTGAAGTTGTCTGCGATTTACTCCGAGACGCAAATTTAGCTTCAAAATATAGACTAAAATCGCTATCACATTCAAATGCGTTCGATATAAAATACTTTTGCGAAGCATGGACAGTGCTTTTGAAGGAAAAAAATGCCAAGTATGCCAAAAAGGAAAATTTTGATCATCGAAAATAGTATACATATAACTGGGGCATTAAAGTCAATCAGCAGATCGGCGTACGACCTTACTTCATTTTTTGAGTTTGGATTTGTGATTCCCAGTATTCAAAAGGAAGAGTGGTGATTGAGGACATGGGTCTTTCAGTTGTGAAAGAGCTACCCATGCATGAAATAAGTAGAAAGTTCTATTCTTTGTTTTTATATTTTCCTTACCTGGTCATTAACGCAGTCCGTCTCAAACGGCTCTTAAAAGATCGGCCAATCGACCTTATACATTCCAATGACATTTATAATATGCTTCCGGTAGCAATTCGTCTATTGGGAGACACCACCCCATACGTATGTCATGTTTGGTTTTTACCCGATCGGTTTCCTGCATTGCTTTTAAAGTTTTGGATAAACCTTCATTTTCGTTTCGCTTCTAAGATTGTAGTGGTTTCCGAGAGCGTAAAGAGGCTATTACCTCCACATCCAAAGATCGTTGTCATTTATAATGAGCTTCCAGTCGCAGAACGATATCCTGAAATTCCGGCATGTTCATCAAGTGGTGGTTTTTATACGTTTCTTTACCTTTCAAATTTTATAAGAGGTAAAGGCCAATCTTTTGCCCTACAAGCGTTCTCTAAAATTCATACAAGGCTACCAAACTGGAGGCTTCGCTTTGTGGGTGGTGATATGGGGCTGAAGAAAAATAAAAAGTATCGAGAAAGTTTAACCTCGTTGGCTAAAGAATTAGACATTGATCGCAAGATAGAATGGAAGGAGTTTACCATGGATGTAGAATTGGAATATAAGCATGGTGATATTGTCCTTAATTTTTCCGAGTCTGAGTCATTCTCAATTGCCTGCCTTGAGGCTCTGTATTTTGGTAGACCTCTAATCGCTACCGATTGTGGAGGACCTGTGGAAATCATTGATCATTCGTTAACCGGCTTGCTTGTGCCTAACAGGAACGTGGACAAGATGAGCGAAGCGATGTTGTGCCTCGCAGAAGATGCAAACATGCGTACCGCTCTTGGCCGAAATGGACGTGCCGCGGTGAGAGAGAAGTTTGGTGTAGAAAACACGTCATACCGCCTCAAACGCATTTATTCCGAAATATTATCGGCTTAAAAAGCCAATTCTCTTTTAACACTCGTTAGCCAAACAATTCCTTTTTTCCATTATTTTTACCAAATTTTATTTGGAAACTGTCCCTCTATTCAAAACTATGAAACCAATAAAAATCGACGCCACAGATCGGAAAATCCTGGAAATACTTCAGGCCAACTCAAATATCACCAACGCCCAGCTCGCTAAGGAAATTGGCCTTTCGCCGGCACCAACGCTGGAGCGGGTCAATAAGCTTGAGACATCGGGTGTTATCAAAAGTTACCATGCTGTGATCGATCCAAGTACCGTGGGTATTGGTGTCAGCACATTCGTAATGGTCACCATGAAAGGCCATAACAAAGACAACATCGAAAAATTTATAAAGGCAATTAAGAACATCGATGAGGTGGTCGAATGCCATCATATTACCGGCGCCGGTGACTTTATTCTCAAGATCGTCTGCGCAGATATCTCGGCTTATCAACAGCTGATGTTGGAAAAGGTTTCGAATATTGAGGTTGTGGATAGCCTTCAATCGATGGTAATCCTTTCCACCTTTAAAGACAGTAAATCAATGCCGCTTCCTGGTTAGCTTTTAATGTTTTGAATTCGTTTTTTTGAATCGGCACCAATAATACTTATGGTATCTGAAAAGACATTAATTCTTGACGAACGTCAGGTTAAGCAGAAGATCAAGCGCATGGCGTTTGAAATCTACGAACATAACTTCCATGAGAAGAGCATCGTGATTGCCGGAATTGAAGGTCAAGGTTACATACTTGCAAAATTGCTATTAGAAGAAGTTCACCAGATTTCACCTCTGGAAGTGAAACTTGTGAAAATTGCTCTGGACAAGTTAGCACCTGCGCAAGGTGAAGTTACCCTGGATTGCGATATAAAAACGCTTAAAAAGAAGTGTATAGTAATGGTGGATGATGTATTAAATACTGGCCGCACCTTCGCTTATGGAATGAAACCTTTCCTGGATATTGACGTCAAGAAAATTGAAACTGCGGTGCTTGTAAACCGGAGTCATACTCTCTTCCCGATATATCCGCAATACACTGGTTACGGACTGACCACGACGATCAAGGACCATGTTGAAGTAAACCTTGTTAATGAAACCGCTGTATACCTGGTTTAGTGATTTGTGAACCGTTGCATAAAGGTAAGGTTCAAACCACCACACTCCCACTCACACTCCCTAACTCATAACTCATAACTCATAACTTCTAACTCCAGTTTGATTTACTTTTGAATGGCGACTGCCTAAAACCAAATTAGCACCTTAAATGTCATCGGCAAAAAAAACGGAAATAAAGCGCATTACTACTCACCAGCTTCAGGAGATGAAAAACCGCGGTGAAAAGATCGCTATGCTCACCGCATATGATTATAGCATGGCGAAAATTATTGATGGTGCTGGAATAGATGTGATACTAGTTGGTGATTCAGCGTCTAACGTAATGGCTGGATATGAAACCACTCTTCCAATCACGTTGGATCAAATGATCTATCATGCCGCTTCGGTGGTGAGGGCGGTGAAACGGGCGTTGGTGGTGGTTGACTTACCATTTGGAACTTATCAGGGTAGCTCAGGGGAGGCGTTGCGATCGTCGATTCGCATAATGAAAGAAAGCGGCGCTCATGCTGTCAAACTCGAGGGCGGCACTGAAGTGAAGGATTCTGTTGAAAGGATACTCAGTGCGGGAATTCCGGTTATGGGCCACCTTGGCCTTACTCCGCAGTCGATCTACAAATTCGGGACGTATACGGTTCGAGCAAAGGAAGAAGCAGAAGCCAGGAAGTTGGTAGAAGATGCAAAGATGCTGGAGAGGTGTGGTTGCTTTGGAATGGTGCTTGAAAAGATCCCGGCTGCGCTCGCGAAGGAAGTATCACAATCTGTACATATACCTACGATTGGAATTGGTGCAGGCCCGCATGCTGATGGTCAGGTGCTGGTCATGCAGGATATGCTGGGTATTACACAGGAATTCAAGCCACGTTTCCTCCGACGTTACGCCGATCTGCACGGCGTCGTCACGAATGCAGTGGGAAAGTATATCAATGACATTAAATTGAAAGACTTCCCTAACGATCAGGAACAGTACTGATGGCCGTTAATCGTTAATCGTTATCAGTTATTCGTGAGTGTGAGTGGTGAGTGTGGGATTTCACCGCAGAGACGCTATGGATGCAAGGTTTTCGCGAGGTATTTCATTAGACTGGGAATTGTACATTCCTGTCATTATGAGTGCGCATTACCGCTCTACCCTATACCCACGATTAACGGATAACGATTAGACGATTAACGTGTTTCTACAACAACTCGTTGGCTAAATTCGCTAGCTCAGAGCGCTCGCCCTTCTCCAACGTAATATGCGCATACAACTCACGATCCTGCAATCTGTCAATTAATGTTGACAGACCATTACTTTGTGAATCGAGGTATGGTGTATCGATCTGGTGAATGTCTCCAGTGAAAATGATCTTTGTATTTTCTCCCGCGCGTGTAATTATTGTTTTCACTTCATGCGGAGTCAGATTTTGCGCTTCATCCACGATAAAGCATATGTTTGACAAGCTTCTTCCGCGTATATAAGCCAACGGCGTGATCATTAGTTTTTCCTGGTTAACCATTTCGGTGATCCTGGAGTACTCCTTATCTGTTTCGTTGTACTGATTTTGTATGAACTTGAGATTGTCCCACAGCGGTTCCATGTAGGGATTCACTTTGGACTTGATATCACCGGGCAGATAACCGATGTCTTTGTTACTTAGCGGGACGATCGGCCTGGCAAGGTATATTTGTTTGTATTCTTTCTTTTGTTCCAATGCGGCCGCCAACGCCAATAGCGTTTTTCCGGTGCCGGCTACTCCTTGAATTGAAACAAGTTTAATGTCCGGTTTAAGCGCAGCATGAATTGCAAAGGCCTGTTCAGCATTCCGTGGTTTGACACCGTAAACGGATCTTTTTTCCACGTGCTCAAGCATTCCATTGAAGGGATTGTAGTAGGCAAGTGCCGATTTCTTGCCGCTCTTTAGAATGTAATAGTGATTCTTTATTGCGCTGATCTTGCCAAGCAACTCGTCGGGAGGACAATAACCTTTTTCATAAAGAAGGTTTATCATGTCGGAATTAACTTCCTCCAGAATTGTCTTGCCTGTGTACAGCGACGATATATTCTGAACTTTTCCGGTCGTGTAATCTTCTGAATGCAAGCCCAGCGCTTTCGCCTTGAGCCTGAGATTAATATCCTTTGAAACAAGGATGATCCGCCTTCCTTTTTGTTCCTTTTGAAGTTGTAAGGCTGAATTCAGTATCCGGTGGTCCGCTTTTTCCTCGTTGAATACCTTGTTGGCGTCAATGGTACTCTTCGTATCCATTAACACCTTGAATACTCCTTTGCCCTTGCCGTTAAGAGGATTCCAGTTATGAAGCATCTGCCCCTTTGCGAGCTTGTCGATTAAACGAATGAACTCGCGTGCTTCGAAATTTTTGGTGTCGTTACCTTTTTTAAAATTGTCGAGCTCTTCAAGAACTGTAATTGGGATGCCTACATCGTGTTCGTCGAAATTGAGGATGGAGTTGTGTTCGTAAATAATGACCGATGTATCGAGTACGAAGATCTTTCTTTCCTTTTGGGTTTTAGCCATGCTTCACAAAGAACTTGGTTTTCGAAATGTAATGAATGGAATTGAAAGCTTTACTTTTTCAAAGAGAATTTTTCTTTAATATTTTCAGAAGGCCAAAGTGTATCGATCACCATTCTCATGTGGAACAATCGACAACACATCTGCAAGTACAAGCAGTATCAGCTTGTTAGAAGCATAGAATGGTTTCAGACCACTGGCTTTGATGAATTCTTTCAGCGTGATGGATTTGTTCTCCTCGAGGTATTGCATCAGGAATTTTTCATGATCGCCGTACCGAAACCTGATATCACGCTGCTTTTGCTTTCGTTTGATTATCTGCCGGACTTCACGACTAGCTTTAATGCTCTTGTCCTCCACCCGAATGAAGTACTCTTTCGCCTGATTGGGTGACATGACATAATGTGGCTTGTTTTTGCTTTCGGCAATTTCATATTGAAGCACAACTCGGGAGTTTCCCAATGGTATAAATGATTCCTTGATATCGAGAACGGGTATCACCTTCGTCACAACTTGCGATATAACATGCGATTCCTCGTCGGGATATTTTAATCCTGGTATACTGCCGTCGTCTCCGACTACCCACCAGGAGCACACCCCCCGAAGTGTTGGCAAAGGCAATCATTTCCCTGATGATCTTTTCTGGGAATGCCACCTTGCGCTTGAATTCGAGCCTATGCCCTTCGCCTTTAGCCACGAGGTTCCTGAGGTGTCGCACCTGCTCCGGATTATATGCAACTGACTCCTGTAGTTTCATGACATTGACGGTTCTACAATCGGCCGCTGACCTCTATGAGTAGCTAGAACTTGCCGCCTGCTACATCATCGTCATCATCTTCACTTTCCTGACCCGGCCGGGGCAATGTAAACATTCCACTCAATAGATCTTTAAACTGCAGACCGGCCGTGAGATTGTGTTTACTTATCAATGAGTATTCTGCAAGGCCATGAAGAGCAAACTCCATCAGGAATATTTTTGCCTGCAAGTCCTTGTTCTTGTGAAACTCATTGACAAGATCAATCAGACCGGGTACCGATTTCAGTAACTTCTCATAATCGGTCTGTGAACTGTCATTCAGCATATCGACGGTGTTTCCATCTCCAAACCAATTTGAGATCTTCTTATAGGGACTTTTCTCTTTTTGTTTTCTGAATTTATCCGGATCAGGGAAATAGTTTATGAACTGTGCGCGTAAAGCTTTGCCCACGAGATTCTGCGCAACAATTCCAGGGCCTTCCTGTTCGCCTTCATACACCAACTCAACCTTTCCTGTGATCGCCGGGATTACACCTACAAAGTCAGAGATCCTGATGGAAGCACTCTTTTCATTGTTGATTATGCTTCGGCGTTCTGCCGCTGCGATCAGATTCTCGTAAGCAGAAATAGTAAGTCGCGCGGACACACCACTTTTGGAATCCACGTATTCACTCTTCCGCGCCTCGAATGCAATCTGTTCGATGAGGTCCTTGGCAATTTCATTTACGGAAATGCTGTTTCGTTGAATGTCTTTCAACCTTGCTTCCTGCTGAGTGATGCGCTTTCCGACATCGAGCGTCTTGGGATAGTGTGTGATGATCTGGCTGTCAATGCGATCTTTCAGAGGAGTTACGATGCTTCCTCTGTTCGTATAATCTTCCGGGTTTGCAGTAAAGACAAATTGAATATCCAGCGGCATACGGATTTTAAATCCGCGGATCTGTATATCTCCTTCCTGCAGAATATTAAACAAGGCAACCTGTATACGTGCTTGCAGATCGGGCAGTTCATTAATGACAAATATGCTCCGGTTTGAACGGGGGATCAATCCGAAGTGAATGACGCGCTCATCAGAGTAAGGAAGTTTTAAAGAGGCAGCTTTTATTGGATCTACATCGCCAATGAGATCGGCGATAGAGACATCGGGGGTAGCAAGTTTTTCGGTATATCGGTCGTCCTTGTGGAGCCATGATATGGGCGTGTCGTCATTCAGTTCTTTGATCTTATCCTTTGCGAAGCGAGAGATCGGATTAAGCGGGTCGTCGTTCAATTCAGAACCGTCGATCACGGGGATATAATCATCAAGCAGATTTACCATCAATCTCGCAAGACGGGTCTTTGCCTGTCCACGCAATCCAAGAAGGTTAATATCATGCCCAGCGAGAATTGCACGCTCAAGGTCGGGAATAACAGTCTCTTCATAACCCCAGATGCCTTCGAAAACGGTCTCCCTATTGCGCAGGCGGCGTATGAGATTTTCGCGAAGCTCTTCCTTAATTGATTTGGACTTGTATCCAGCGCGTTTCAGCTGCCCCAGCGTTTTAATTGTCGTGTGATCCATTCAGATGGTTTGATTTTTAGACGATGTACGATGACCGGCGATGTACCGGACTATAAAGTTTTTCTCCTGTTCTTTTTGAAATCCTCAAAGACCAGATTGCCCAACCCTTCAAGGCTGCTGTAATATGCATTGCCGTTGTTTGCTTTGGTGAAGTCGCGTACAAACGCTTTGAGATATGGGTCGGTAGCAATCATGAAGGTAGTAACCGGCACCTTCAGTTTTCGCAGCTGCCCCGCAAGGTTAAGCGTCTTGCCCAGGATCTTTTGATCAAGACCAAATGCATTCTTGTAATACTTGATCCCTTGTTTAATGCAAGTGGGTTTGCCGTCGGTGATCATGAATATTTGTTTGTTCGTATTCTTTCTCCTCCGCAGTATGTCCATGGCAAGCTCCAGGCCGGCGACTGTATTCGTGTGATATGGTCCCACCTGCAGATAGGGAAGATCCTTGATCTCAATTTGCCAGGCGTCATCTCCGAAAACAAGGATATCAAGTGTATCCTTGGGATATTTTTTTGTAATCAGCTCAGCCAGCGCCATGGCTACTTTTTTTGCAGGCGTGATCCTGTCCTCGCCATACAAGATCATTGAGTGAGAGATATCAATCATCAGCACCGTTGATGTTTGGGTCTTGTACTCCTGCTCCATTACCTCGAGGTCTTCTTCGGTCATGAAGAAGTTGTCAAGGCCATGATTTATCTGTGCATTGCGAAGTGAATCCGTGACCGATATTTGATCGAGGGCATCACCAAATTCATAGTCCCGCCGTTCGGTTGTCTGTTCGTCGCCACGGCCGTTGTGGGGTGTATTGTGCTCGCCTGATTTGGACTTTTTCAATTTCCCAAAAATCTCTTCCAGCGCAGACTGCCTGAGGTTCTGTTCGCTCTTTGCCTTGAGCTTGAATTCGCCATTAGGTCCCTTGTCGGTGATATAGCCGTTCTTCTTCAGGTCCTCGATGAAATCACCGATTCCATAGTTGGGATTTGTGAGACCATACTGCCGGTCAACCTCAGTAAGCCATTGAAGCGCTTCGGAAACGTTTCCTGAGGTAATAAGCACAAGCTGCATGAAAACCTTAAGCAGTTTTTCAAAGTCGCTTTTGGCTTTGTCGGGGGGCGGCGAATAATTCGAAAAGCGGTAGCCTAGCATTGCTGGAGGCGGTTTTTATACTAAAACCATTAAATACTGAATTCTGTTTCGACTGCAAAATTTAATTTCTTAATGGATAATGATCACATGTAAGAAAACACCCTAAAATAAAAACATTAACCGTTTTATGGCCATTACTTTTGTTGAGTAAACAAAAATAAAGTCCTCCGATATGAAAAAGTCTTTAGCTGTTATTCTTCTGGCCAGTGTGGTCCTTTACTCATGTTCCCAATATACATGCCCCACGTATACCAAAAAGGAGCCTAAGAAAGATATACGGAAAAACCGGATATAAATACTCATTAACCTGAGCAAAAAGAGCCGCCGAGGTGCAAACCGGAGCGGCTTTTGATTTTATACAGCCTTGGCTTCTTTTTTCCTTTCACGCATGGTGCCATAGATGTAATCCCACAAAGGCGAAGAGACGCCGAAGACTGCATCTCCATTTTTGTAATGATGCATTCCGTGATTAATCCAAAGTACCTTGAAAAAGTTCTTTGGCGGCTGGTATACGTGGACGATATAGTGCACTGACAAGTAACCAGAGTATCCGACAATAAAACCAGGCAGGAACGAAAACGCGAGATCCCCTAATAAGACGCGAAACAAAAGCAACAAGATGGTTGCAATCGTTATGCTAACCAGCGGAGGCATAGCCAACCGGTCCTTGTCTTTTGGAAATTCATGATGCACGCCATGCATTATGTACTGCATCTTTTCCCTTAGCTTGGTATAGGTCCGCATATGAAATACATAACGATGTACATTATACTCCACCCATGTAAAGGAAACCACTCCAATAAAAAACATTCCCGTCGTCTGCCACGCAGTAAGCGAGGTGGTCGTAATACTCCAATACAACAAGAACGCGGAGAATGAAAGAAAGATCGTCAAGCGGAATTGCAATATGAGTCCTCGATAATTTTTCCAGGACAGGGTTCTTGAATAGCTGCCTTGATCCTTGATGCTTCGGTTTTAACTCTGATTCCATAACTTCGGCATTCATTACCAATTTAATGCTGGGGCTATGATATTCAAAATTGTTCCCTCAAATCGTCGCCTTGGCTGCAGTTTTCTCCATGATCCGCTGATAGTATTCCTCGTAGATCGGCAGGATCTGTGTGATGTCGAATTCCTTCGCGCGCTTTAGTGCATTCTCTTTGAATTTCGGAAGGTTGTTTTTATCCAGCACAAATAGTGCCTTACGTGTCATGTCTTCTACATCACCAACAGGGCTCAGGAAACCAGTGACCCCCTGAACATTCAGTTCGGGCAAACCTCCGGTATTGGAAGAGATCACAGGCACTTCACAAGCCATAGCTTCAAGGGCCGCCAGTCCAAAACTTTCTTTCTCTGACGGCATCAGGAACAAGTCGGCAACGGACAAAACTTCCTCCACGGCCTCGAGTTTTCCTAAGAATCGGACTTCGTGAGAGATGTCCAGTTCTCTGCACATCGTTTCGGCTTTGGTCCGTTCCGGTCCATCGCCGATCATCAGCAACTTTGAGGGAATTTCGTTGTGGATGTTCGCGAAAATTCTAATGACGTCCGTTACCCTCTTAACCTTTCTGAAGTTTGAGGTGTGAACAACCAGTGCTTCGCCATTCGGACAAATGGCTTTTTTGAAATGATCCTTCTTTTGCTTTTTGAATTTTTCCAGATCAATAAAATTCGGGATTACTTCTATTTCATTTGTGATCTTGAAAGATTGGAATGTTTCTCTTTTCAGATCCTGTGAAACTGCCGTGACACCATCAGACTGGTTAATGCTGAAAGTAACAACAGGTTCATACGATGCGTCTTTTCCTACAAGCGTTATATCTGTGCCGTGCAACGTCGTGACTACAGGTATGATAATGCCCTCTGTCTTTAATATCTGTTTTGCCATAAAGGCCGCCGACGCGTGAGGGATCGCGTAATGAACATGCAAGAGGTCCAGTTTTTCGCTTTTTACCACGCTTACCATTTTGCTGGCCAGCGCCAACTCGTAGGGTGGATATTCAAAAAGGGGATATGAGTGAAATTCAACTTCGTGATAGAATAAATTTTCGTTTAGAAAATCCAGCCTTGTGGGTTGGGAGTAGGTTATAAAGTGAACTTTGTTTCCTTCCTGTGCCAGCGCTTTGCCTAATTCGGTTGCAACAACACCACTTCCTCCGAAGGTTGGGTAGCAGACAATTCCAATATTCATTTGTTAGGTTTTATTTAAGTCTTGTAGGTAATTAGACGCAAACGAGTCAATATTTATTGCAATCATTAATTTCGCCTGCTGCTTATAACCGTGCTGGAGGGTTCCGACTGGTCTGCCGGTTCTTCGTCGCAATAGCTAAATATTGATTCATAAATGACATCCTGTATGCGTGAACGTATATTTGCGGTGATTAGTTTGTTATTGCGGTCGGGGTAAACGCGATTTGATAGAAATATATATACGAGGTTGAATTCCGGATCTACCCACAAGCATGTACCGGTAAATCCCGTATGTCCAAAGGTCTTTGGCGAGGCAATATAACGACGTCGGACTATTCCAATCGCTTTGAATTGGTTTATCCCAACCCAATCCACGCCGGCTTTTGTCGAATTGTTTGTTTGTAAATTGCCTTATGGTTTCGGGTTTGTAATACCTGGTGCCCCCATACGAGCCCTCCTGCAAAAGCATTTGCCCCAGTTTTCCAAGGTCGTTCGAATTGCTGAACAATCCGGCATGCCCGGCTACTCCTCCCATCATTGCAGCCCGCTCATCATGAACGGTACCTTTGATGTTAGCCTTTCTGTAGATCTTGTCAAATTCTGTTGGAGCAATAAGCTGCGCCGAAAAATGTTCCAACGGTTTATAATCCGTCGTGTAGGCACCAAGTGGTTCATACAGGTTTTGATACACGAACTCATCAAGCGGCTGATTCAACATTTTTTCTGCCAGGCGTTGGAAGATCAGGAATCCCAGATCGCTGTAACGGTAGGTATAGGGTGTCCTTACTGGTCTATCGACCAGCTTCGATTTGCCGATCCATGACCAAACCGAGTCACGTATGTTAGGGGAAGCAAAAAGGTTGGGCGACACCTGCAACGGATGAAGCTCATCTTTTTTCCTATTATAATAGAGAGGAAGAAAAACAGTGTCTTTCACGGTCTCTGTCCACATGGGAATAAAAGGAGCGAGGCCGGCCTGGTGAGTAAGCATCTCGAGGATCGTGATGTCCTTCTTGTTGGTGTTCTTAAGCTCAGGCAGGTAATAAGAAGCTTTCTTATAGATATCGATAATACCTTTCTCATGCATGAACATCACAGCCTGAAGTGTTGCCGAAACTTTTGTCAGTGAAGCGAGATCATAGATAGTTTCAGATGTAACTGGCGGTTCCTTTTCATAGGTCAATGAACCAAATGATCTATCGTAAATAACTTTGCCGTTGCGTGCCACAAACACCTGGCATCCGGGTGTAGCTCCCATTTTGATTGCTTCCTTGACAATGGCTTCAATCTTATCCAATTTTTTCTCATTCATCCGCGCATCTTCCGGCATAGAGTACGTTAACCGGTTGATAGATTTGGTTTCGACTCCTGTACCTTCTTTGAGGTTCAGTGAAGGCGTGAATGGAAGGACAGCGTCCGCTTTCAATGCACCAAACAATCACTTGTGGCAGAGCCTTCAGTGTTTCTGTAGTATTGGTGTAGGCTGTGACGACCGTTGTATGCTTGGCGGCAGTGCTAAGGAATTTCCCATTGCCGAAATCGCAATAGATCACCTGGTGGGTGGATTCCATCGGTTCAAGGAATCGATTGAGCCGCTCAAGAACTGCCTCCGTTGTCTGGGGGAAAATGCCAACTATAATTACTTGTTGTTTCGCCAGAGCATCCGACATTTCGAGAGGATCAGTATGTTCATTCGCTGTGTAGTATGCGGCGTTTACATATTTAGAAATATAAGTGTAAAAGTCATCGTTTGGCAGGGTAACGTCACTGGTGATGTAAGCGAAATGTTTGTTTTCAAGGAGACGTACTGGCAGTACCTTTTGATCATTTCGAACAACGGTTATCGCGGCTTCGTAAAGTTTTTGTTTTAATAGCTGAGCCTTCGGAGAATTCAATCGCCGTGTCAGGTTATCGAGATTTATTTCCTCTTTGCGGAATAGTCCGGCGTCATACTTCGCCACTAGTATCTTCTTGATAGTGTGTGTAAGCTGCTCCTCATATTGCTGGTCGCTCTTGACCAACTTTTTGATTTTTCGAATGGCCTGGCCAATTTCCTCGGCCCCGATCAAGATGTCATTTCCGGCCTGAAACGCAAATGCCTCCGCTTCACCGGCGCGGGTTTTTTCTGTGATGACCTTTACTTGCTTGAGATCAATAAAAGTTAGTCCCTTAAAACTCAGTTTCTCTTTCAGCCAGCTGCCTGTGAATAAAAGGGAAAGCGTCGATGCATCAAAGGTGTTGCGTTTTGTCAACTTAAGGCTTTCATAAAACAGAGGAAAGTTCGAGGAAGCTGGCATTACCCCCACGAGATTGTTTTCAAAAAGTTTTTGATAGGGAAAAGCTCGTACGGAATCAGTGCTCGCTTGCACACTGGGCACATTATTTTCGACGTTGACGATGGTCAGGCCGTTGAGTGAAAAATGTTTTGCACAGGCAAGTACGCCATTGTCCTGCAAACCCTTCATGAACGCCGTGGTCTTATCCGCCACCTTTATTTTGTTTTCTCCGAACGACCGATAACTGATAAGCGCGTCTTCGGGATTGTTATTGATATCGGCAAGGGGACCAAAGTTCAGATTCAAACCTACGACTTTCATTTGCCGGGCTATTTCTTCTCCCATCTCGTAAATCAGAGTGTCATTCTTAATCGCACCAAGCACTAACGCGCGGGGAAAGCTTATGGTGCTGTCCATCATTTGGCCTAATCCCCATTCCACATCCTGACCGACGAGTAGGGGGAGCTTCGAAATTGATTGGAATCTTTTTGTAGCGGTTGCCTGATGGAGTGGACTTTCCTGTTGAAAAATTATTCCACCGATTTCGTGACTTTTGATGTCGTCCTCGATTTGTTTAAGTGCGTCCGCAGTCGGATGTGGCGGCACGTTCACCAAAAACAGCTGTCCGATTTTTTCGTCGATGCTGAGAGAATTGAAAACACTATCTACCCAATGGGTTTTGTGAGATTGAGCGTTTACGTTGACTAGAACCCCCGCCACAACCAACAGAGCCAAAAAAACTTTTTTTACCATCACACCGTTAGGTTTTGAAATAGAAGATTATAGAGGCAATTTTGTGCGCCTCATGGTAAAATTAGTCATTTGGGATTGTTTTTCGAGCATTTTGTACCGCGAGAAGGGATTCAAAGGGATGGCTTGAAGACTCATCCGGTCGAATGGTATAATTTTTAAAATTTAAGAGTATGAAGTTTCCGCAGCTTTTCACAAAAATACCCAACTATAAGAAGTTCGGATATGCGCCTCGTCATTACGATCCGAAAGAAGAGGAGAGAAAGGAGCGTGACTTGCGCATTCAAAAAGAATTGATGTCAAAGGAAGAACAGCAGAAGTTGGACGACGAAGATGCCCATGGTTATCGTTCACGGATTGCAGGTTCCTTCAAGACGGCAAAAAAAACCGTTGCACCGCAAGCTGATCCGTCTTCTACGATGTTGAGGTTGATCATTACCTTGATTATTACACTTGGTCTGCTCGCATTCATAGAATATGGGAGGATTGCTTTGGTCGGTGTTGCTCTCGTTATTATTCCATTTTACTTGTATTTGAAATTCAGAAAGTTCAGGCGTTGATAAGCTTTGTTCGATCTGTTAAGCGTATATTTATTTCATGCCTGACATCATTCAGCTCCTTCCGGATTCTATTGCCAACCAGATTGCTGCCGGCGAGGTAGTACAACGACCGGCGTCTGCTGTCAAAGAATTAATTGAAAATTCCATTGATGCTGATGCAACTCAAATTAAGTTGGTTCTGAAAGAGTCTGGAAAGACGTTGCTTCAGATCATCGACAACGGTAAGGGTATGTCGGAAACGGATGCGCGGATGAGTCTCGAAAGACATGCTACATCGAAAATACGCAGGGCTGAAGATCTCTTCACTATTCGAACCATGGGTTTTCGTGGTGAAGCCCTGGCGTCAATTGCCGCGGTATCTCAAATGGAAATGAAAACCCGACTGCCGGATGAAGAGTTGGGTACTTTGTTGGTGGTTGAGGGATCAGATGTAAAACGCCAGGAACCCATCGTCTGTGACAAAGGCACCAGCATCTCAGTAAAGAATCTTTTCTACAACATTCCGGCACGACGTAACTTTTTGAAGTCGAACGCCAGCGAATACCAACATATACTTGACGAGTTTCAACGCCTGGCACTATCTCATCCCGATATATCCTTTCAACTTATTGAAACCGATTCACTCGAGTATGATCTTCCTCCCGGAAAACTAAGTCAACGTATCGTTAGCATCTTCGGCAAATCATATCAGGAACAGCTCGCTCCTTGCCACGAAGACACGGCGTTGATTAAGATCACAGGATATGTGGGTAAACCCCATGCAGCGAAGAAAAAGCGAGGAGAACAATTTTTGTTTGTCAACAAAAGATTTGTTCGCAATAACTATCTCAATCATGCTGTGATGAGCGCATTCGAGGGATTGCTTCCGGAAGGCAGCTTTCCGTTTTATGTTCTGTTCATTGACATTGATCCCAAGCACGTTGATGTGAACGTTCATCCTACAAAAACGGAAATCAAGTTTGACGATGAACGGGCCGTCTATGCGGTCGTGCTTTCAGCCGTTCGTCAGGCGATCGGCGCTCACAACCTTACACCAGCCATTGATTTTAACGCAGACGTGAACATTATTTCGAAGTTGACGAACGCTTCCGCACAATCAAAAGAAGTTTATTTTGAAGAACGGTTTAGCTCATCGTTAACGCATTCGAACCAGGATAATTGGGAAAAGATGTTTGAGGGCAACGAAAAGGTCACCATGCCAACGCCACGGCAACAGGACCCACCTGTTCAAACGTTGCGTTTTGAGAGCGCACTTAATCAAAGTGGAGATACCCTTGAGGAGAAGGTCTGTTTTCAACTTCACAATAAATACATAGTAAAGCAGGTTCGGTCAGGCATGATGATCGTTGATCAACAGGCGGCTCATGAGAGGATCCTGTTTGAAAAACTGGTTCAGCAGCTAAAGAGTAAATCTGCTCAAAGCCAGCAAAGCTTGTTTCCCCAGGCAATAACATTTAATGCCGCCGACTTTGCGCTGGTAATGGAAATGCAACAGGAAATTGAAGCGCTCGGATTTAGGATCGAAGTATTTGGAAAGAATACAATTCTTGTCAACGGAGTTCCAGGCAATATTTTGTCGCGGGGAGAACGGGGCCTCTTCGAAGGACTCATCGAACAATTCAAGATCAATCAGGCTGAGCTCAGCGTTCCATTAGGCGAAAATCTTGCGAGAGCACTCGCGAAACGTGCCTCCATCAAATCCGGACAGGTGTTGGTACGCGAAGAAATGAAGGCTCTCATAGACCAGTTATTTGTTTGTAGCTCACCCAATTACTCTCCAGACGGTAGGGCAACTTTTTTTATTTTTGATATGAGCAAAATTGAAAGTTATTTTAACCGTCCATGATAGTAGACGTTAGAATATAATCGCCCATACTCATTAGATCCTTTATGGTAAGACTCACAGCGGTAGTAAGAAACCTGATCTTTATCAATGTCATTGTCTTTATTCTCCAAAAAATCCTGCCGGGCCTGGGCGATTTGCTTCCTTTATATAGCGTTCACCGTACAGAATATTTCAAGCCCTATCAGCTTTTTACCTACATGTTCTGCCACGCGGACTTTTTCCATATCTTTTTTAACATGTTAATGCTGAGCTTTTTTGGGCCTATTCTTGAGGAATTCTGGGGACAGAAAAGATTTTTGCTCTTTTATATAATTGCTGGAATTGGAGCAGGAATTTTTAATATTTTAATGGATCTCTTTTTTGGCTTAGGAGCATTTTCGGTCATGCTGGGAGCGTCCGGAGCAGTTTATGGGGTTTTGACTGCATTTGGAATTATATTCCCGAACATGGAGTTAAGGTTGTTGTTTCTGCCAGTATCTTTTAAGGCGAAATATATGGTCATGGTGCTGGGCGGGATTGCCATTTACTCGGGTTTCAAGTCAGACCCATCCGATAACACGGCCCACCTGGCGCATCTTGGAGGTATTATTGTTGCTATAATTCTGATACAGATATGGCGAGGTCGTGGGACATAAGGGGATTTGGTCGATAGTCGATGCTTAATTGGTCGATGGTCGATGGTAGGACTTAGAGTTTAATCGGATGTTTGAAGAATTCAAAAACGCATTTCAACGGCATAACAACGGCCATGTCCAGCTCATTTTGATTAATGTGGTGGTGTACCTGGTGTTGGTAGTATTTTTTGTCATCTCCACAGTTTCCCAGTTCCCTGAATTTTTTGATGTCATACACAAGGTAGTAGCCATTCCAGCGCCATTGATGGAATTCTTCCAGAGGCCGTGGACCATCATTACCTATGCATTTGTCCATGATTGGACGGGTGTCCTTCACATCCTTTTCAATATGTTGTTCCTTTATTGGTTTGGAAAACTCTTTGTTGAATACCTTGGAAGCGATAAGCTGGTTTCGGTTTATTTTCTCGGCGCACTGGCTGGCGCTGTTGCCTACCTGATCGTCTACAACCTAATTCCATTTTACGAGGCAAGAATACCATCCGGTGGTATGGTGGGCGCATCGGCGGCGGTATACGCGATAGTCGTTGCTACCGCTACCCTGCTTCCCGATTACACATTCTTCCTCTTATTACTGGGACCGGTCCGGATAAAATATATTGCTGCGTTCTACATCGTCCTTTCGTTTCTCGGTTCTGTCGGCTCAAATGAAGGTGGCAATATTGCACACCTGGGAGGTGCATTGATTGGATTTGTTTACATTAAACAACTGCAGGCCGGTGTCAATTGGGGGAGCTGGATCACCGCTGTAATCGATTGGTGCAAAGGATTGTTTTCGCCGAAACCAAAAGTAAAAGTCACTTACAGGAAAGAAGCTTCAGCTGCCGCGAAGAAAACAACAAAGGGTTCTTCTGTTTCTCAGGACGAGATCGACACGATCCTTGACAAGATCTCCGATGGGGGTTATGAAAGCCTGACCAAAGAGGAAAAAGAAAAGCTATTCAACGCGAGTAAAAAATAATCTTAAAGTAAGCGCCAAAAACCTTTGCAACTGAAACGCATCTCCCGCAGATCGTCGCGGATTATAATACCGCAGAAAAATCGCAGAAGAAGGTTTCCGCCCCGAGCTGCTCGGGGTGCGTTCGATCAGCGAACTCCGCGGGAAAAAGATGATTAGCCAAAACAAACTGTGATGGACCATCAGGCTTTTCTTTCTTTTGCTTCATGGCTTACAACGCCCGACATAAATTCTTCAATCGCCTTGCTCATCTCGTCAGGTTTCTCTTCCTGAACAAAATGACCCGCATCTTCAAACAGAATGTATTTGCTACCTGGCAACTTGGACTTCCAGTTCTCTAATTCGTACGGTTGTATAAATTTGTCTTTCATGCCCCAGAAAAACAGAAATCTGTTCGCACTGATAGTATGAACTCTTTCCCAAAGACCCTGCCACCAGTCGTTAGCGCTAGTCAGCTCTAATGCAAATGCATAAGCGGCAGTCCGTTTCCCTTTTGGCAACGCCGCCTTGTAATGACGATGTGCTTCCGCTGAAAGCTTCTTCCTGTCGCCGTAAGCTTGCGGCATGATCATGTTTACGGGAGCGTTCATTTGCAGATACATAAATTTTCCTAACCAGCTCTTTACAACTTTCGCGGGACCTGAATAATGCTTGTCGTCTTTTAATGATCTCATCCACGTGTTGAAGAGAATTATCCTGTTGACGTTGTCTGGATGATCGAGCACATAACTAAGACTGATGCTGCCGCCAAAATCATTTGCCACAACACTTAAGTTTTTGAGACCGAGTTGATCAATGAATTTGGTCAACCGTCGCGCATGGCCGGCACACGTATAATCCGCTTCATTTGGCTTGTCTGATAATCCGAAGCCAAGCAGGTCGATTGCAACACAGCGAAATTTCTTCTGCAGATTCTTAATGATATCACGAAAGCCGAAGGACCATTCGGGAGTCCCGTGAACGAATAGTAATGTCGTGCCGACGCCTTCGTCGATGTAATGAAGCTTGTGATTTTCAATCGCAATAAAACGCGACTGAAAGGGATAAAGCTCTTTGTTTATCCAGTCGGGAGAATTTGCCATGATCTGGTGTTCTCTTTTTACAGGAGTATCTCAAATGTCCTTAACGACGAGCCGGTATTCACGGATGCATTCTATTGAAGAAAGACCTTAGAGAGTTTTCTATGAGGTAGGGATCCGTGGAGTAAAGCACATCGCCACTTTGCTGGTTAAAGCTAGCCAACGTATTGTAATACTCGACCTCTGTAAGCTCATGTGCATCCATTATACTTTCCCGTATCTCGACGTCATGGATCACTTGAATGTAGGTCTTTATCCGATCGTTTTCATTGATCAACCGTACCACTTTGCGTTTCTCACGCTCGCCTCTCGAAAGGTACGTCCATGGTGACGAGAAGGCATCCGCTTTCGACATGGCGTGAGGTTGCGTACGTGGAGTCCGCACGATGTCCTTGTCATAAAGTCTGGTTCCCTTAATCGTGATTTCTTTTAAGATCCTGATACGTTCACTTAGGCGGATGAGAATATCTTCTTCCTCAAACAAAAGCGGCAGCTCAACCGTGTTGTAACCAACAAGCGACAACACCAACGTGTCGATAGGCGAGGTTGCAAGAGTAAAAACTCCTGATGAATTGGTTACAGTTCCGCGGTCAGTATGTTTGATGCTGACGTGCACTCCCTGAAGTGCTTTCAGTGTAACTGAATCCACAACAATTCCCCTCGTGATCTTTTGGGCGGATACGGAGCCTATTGAAAGAACGAAGAAAATAAAACATAACTTTTTCCAATGCTTCATGTCATTGCGATCAGCGGGGATCCTGCTCCTGGATATGATGATGGGAAGTGTAATTAAGTTTTATTTGCGAGCCACGTTTATGCTGTTCGTAAAAATGCAGTCAAGTCTTGTTGGCAAGCTGACCGCAGGCGGCATCGATATCTTTTCCACGACTTTTTCTGATCCTTGTGGTAATTCCATGCCGTTCCAACAGATCCATGTACATGTTCAGAGCATCCTCTGAGGCCTGCTGGAACTCGCCCTCGTCAATGGGGTTGTATTCGATCAGGTTGACTTTCGACGGGATAAGCTTACAAAACTTAAGTAGTGCTTTGGCATCCTCTTCACTATCATTAATACCTTTCCAAACCACGTACTCGTAAGTAACTTTCTTTTTTGTCTTGTGATACCAGTACTTCAATGCTTCACCTAAGTCTTCCAACGGATTGGTATCATTTATAGGCATTATTGACGACCTGGTCTTATCCAGCGCCGAGTGCATGGATACGGCAAGATTAAATTTTACATCATCGTCAGCCATTTTGATGATCATTTTGGCAATACCCACTGTGGATACGGTGATCCGTTTTGAGGCCATGTTGAGCCCTTTTTGAGAGGTGATCTTATCGATGGCCGAGATCACGTTGGCGTAATTCAGCAGCGGTTCACCCATACCCATAAAGACAATGTTTGTAAGCGGCCGACCGAAGAAAAGTTCTGCCTGTTCCTTGATCGCGACCACCTGGTCGTAAATTTCGTCGGGGCTTAGGTTTCGCTGCCGCTTTAGCCGGGCCGTTGCGCAGAACTTGCAGGCAAGACTGCAACCAACCTGTGAGGAAACACATGCTGTTATCCTTTTTTCCGTAGGAATGAGCACTGACTCCACAACAAGACCATCGTAAAGCGTGACAGCATTTTTTATTGTACCATCGCTGCTTCGCTGCATATGATCGACCCTCACATGGTTAATGGCGAAATTTTCTTTCAGCATATCGCGCAGACCGATGGAAAGGTTTGTCATCTGGTCAAAACTTTTAGCCGACTTATTCCACAGCCACTCGTACACCTGTTGGGCACGGAAAGGTTTTTCCCCGTGGTCAACAAAGAATTTTTTCAGCTCATCGAGATTTAGCTTACGAATATCGCGCTTGGGTGACGTTTCGACCATGGTGCAAAGGTAGCCAAAGAACACTCATCGGCCTAAAGGTGGTTTCGCTGAGAAGCGTTTAATCAGCAAGGCAGGAAATAGAAATTGAATGATGGAATTTTATTATTTGATGCGCACAAAAATTTTTGTTTCGCATACACGAGTGCTGTTTGTTATAATGAGGGAATCTTCTTCAATTTTTTCAACCGTAAAACCCTCAATGATTGTCCTGGATTTTTTGTCGAGGAAGTACAGCCCATCGCCGTCATAACGGTATAGAAAACCTTTGGAATTATATGTCTTCTTCCGGCTAATGATCTTGGTGCTTTCGGTTCCGGTGTTATTGTCCTTGAACTCCAAAACCTGAGGCGACGCCCCGGACATGCTTTTCATGTCGTTTACCAGTTCCTCGCTTCCAGCATCATCCGGACTCAATTCGTCTTCTACGCAACGTGCTTTCTTTTACCAATTGCCAGCGACCAACTATTGATTGAGCCTTGCAGACCATGCTCAATGGGATCAGAATGAGTATGCAGACGATCGTTTTCATGGGACACTAGGATTTAGACAAATTTACTCAAAATTCAGGCCGTTCTGAGCAGGCTAAATGTTGCGTTTATAACCTAAAAGCATACCACTGGGTTACTTCTTTTTGAAAACTCACTTTATTAGGCGAAATTTTCGCCCTTCAAATTGCAAGCATGGAGAAAAGTAACGCAATTGTTATCACGGGTGGCTACCTCGACACCAATAACGCCAAAACGGCGCATGGATTAATACGGGGAACTGATAGGTTCAATATTGTAGGATTTATTGACCATAAGAGCGCAGGAAGAGATGCCGGCGAGGTTTTGGATGGTAAGCATCGCAATATTCCGGTGTTTGGAACCTTCCAGGATTTTGTGAAAAGCGGACAGAAAGCTTCTTATTGCGTTATTGGAGTTGCAACAAAAGGCGGTGTTATCCCTGAATCATTAAGAGCTATTCTTAAGGAGGCTCTGATGAATGGATTTAACCTCGTGAACGGTCTGCATGAGTACATTGCCGATATACCCGAGTTGGCGGACCTTGCCCGGGAAAATGGCCTCGAGATCATCGATGTCCGGAAGCCTAAGAAGTTCAAAGATCTTCATTTCTGGACGGGAAAGATCAAGGAAGTAAAGTGTCCTAAGATCGCTGTACTGGGGACGGACTGTGCTCTTGGCAAACGAACAACGACACGATTCCTGGTCCAGGCAATGCAAAAAGCAGGCTTTAAGGCTGAGATGATCTACACGGGCCAAACGGGATGGATGCAGGGGGCGAAGTATGGATTTGTTTTCGACTCGACGTTAAATGATTTCATATCGGGAGAGATGGAGCATGCGATTGTACAGTGTTATCATGAGGCAAAGCCCGATATTATTTTTATTGAGGGTCAGTCTGCATTGAGGAACCCGAGCGGTCCCGCAGGTGCGGAATGGATCGTATCTGCAGATGCCGATGGAGTTGTCCTGCAGCACAACCCGGCTCGAAAACAATACAAGGATATGGAATACTATCCGGCATACCTTCCTGAATTAAAAGAAGAAGTCGCTCTGATAAAGATCTACGGTGCCCCTACCGTTGCAATCACTATCAACACGTCGAAAATGACGGAATCAGAAGCAAGAGCGATAGCGCTCAAGTACCAGAATGAACTTGGCATTCCTACGATATTACCTTTAGAGGATGGTGTGGAAGACCTTATTCCGATCTTCGAAGGAATGATCAAGAAAAGCCTCGCGAAAGCATAAAGTTGAATAACAAACTGTGGACTGATGAAAATCAAAGACGTTAAAGCCTGGAGCGTGGATCTGGGAAACACAAAACCATACACGATCGCCTTTAAGACCGTTGACGAAGTAAAAAATGCTTTTGTCGAAATCACCCTCGACAATGGTGTCACTGGAATAGGCGCCGGCAACCCCAGCGAATACGTCGTTGGTGAGACGTTGGAACAATGCCTCGATGCATTAAAAGAAAAGAACCTCGAGTTTCTTATCGGGCGGGATATACGCGAATTCAATCAACTCACTTTTGAAGTCTGGCAAAAATTTCCGGAAAACCCGTCGGCACGTGCTGCATTGGATATTGCATTACACGACGCTTTCACAAAATTTCTTGGCGTGCCATTGGTGAAATTTCTTGGACAAAAGATCAAGAAACTTCCGACCTCAAATACGATCGGAATTAAAAACGTAGCGGATACCATTAAGGAGGCGCAAGAATACATCAAACGCGGTTTCAAAGTTTTAAAAGTGAAGCTGGGCAGGGACCTCGATGAAGACGTTGAGCGGATAATGAAGCTGAGAGAAACTTTTGGAACAAGCGTGGTGATTCGGGTGGATTGCAACCAGGGATACACGGTTGAGCAAACGATCCAGTTCTACGGAAGAACATACGATCTCGACATAGAATTGATCGAGCAACCGCTACCCGCAAAAGCGATTTCGGAACTAAAGAGCTTGCCAAAAGAAGTACGGAAAGTGCTCGCCGCGGACGAATCATTGATCACACCCGCGGATGCAATTGAGTTGTTGAAGCCACCAAAGGCAGCTGCGATCTTTAACATCAAATTGATGAAGTGCGGTGGGATAAGCCAGGCGTTGAAGATTGCCGACATAGCTTTACATGAGGAGATCGATCTGTTCTGGGGTTGCAACGACGAAAGTATCGTGAGCATTACCGCAGCCCTGCACGCCGCCTTTGCCTGCTCCAATACAAAATATATCGACCTGGATGGAAGCCTGGATCTTGCCCGCGACGTTGTTAAAGGAGGTTTTATTTTGAAAGACGGTTATATGTCATGCTCAGATAAGCCGGGGCTTGGCGTTGAAAGGATATAGATAAAAAAAGGGAAGTTGTTACACTTCCCTTTATCTTAATCAGAACTGAGTATTACTCCATTCGGCCTCTGTTCTAAGTGAGGTCCATAAGAATGTTCCTTGAGCAGATCGTGGTATTTTTTGCGGTCAGCCGCTTTGATTTCTTTGTTATTGATCTTGATATTTTCGTCATTGATCTCAATGCTTTTTATTTTTTCATCGGAGCCAAGATAACCGTCTTTCACAAGCTGCTCGCGCAATACCTTTTCTATATTCCATCTCCGTTCTTCCATTGCCTTTATTTGCTCGTCAAGTTGCTGAAGCTGTTCGTGATTTGCTTCTTCCCACTGTTGCATGTTTTGTTCGAGATTTTTCATTGCTTCCTCTTGCTGCGCCCAAACCTCCTCATGTTGCTCCATTTGAGCAGCAAATTCCTCCATGGAACGATCGTTAAACTTTGTTTCAAGCTGTTCCATCATGGCTTCGAATTCCTCTCCATGCTTTTCGTAGAAGTCTCCGAAATCTTCTTTGAAACTATTTTCAAATTCTCTGCTGAATTCGTCCCAATTTCCATTTTGATGCCAGTCAAAGCCTGGTGAAGGAGTCGGGAATGGAATTGAATCGAGATGGAAATTGTCGATGATTAAATAGGGCGACCTTGCGTGAATTGCCTGCATCGCCATGGTCATATCTCTCATCATTATCCGGAATTTGTCTGAACAGTTTTGCGGACTTGCCGGCGACGCGGGGATTGCCGGCGTGGCCATGAGCACATCTATTTGCGCTATTACCGGAAACGCGGGGGCCATCTGCGCAAGAAGCGGGCGAACTTCTTCATCACCGTCGTATCCTTCAGTTACCTCTTCATGCGGCTTTCCATCTTTGTCAATGGTTGTCACCGTCTTTTTGTAATACCCTCCTGACATTTCAATCTTGATGGTAGTGTCAGCGGATACGGGTATTACTTTAACCACATCTGACTGTTTGACCTCATCGCGCTTGGATTCTTTCCTTTGAATGGTTAACCATGAAGCGCATATCAATCCCGTTATCAATAAAATAGCAGGAATAATTCGCTCCCGCCCTGAATATGATTGTACAGACTTTTCCATAATACGTTTAATTCTGTTGAGTAATTGTTTTTTGTTGTCAGCAAAAGATAACGCCAGCCCGATTCTTGAGAGTCTCGCTTCCTCCAAAGCAGTCAGAGCCTGCGCGTATGCCAGCGCATTTCCATGAACTTTTATCACAGCATCGTCGCAGCAGTGCTCGCGTTCGCGTCGGATAATTCCGGAGATCACCCAAACAAACGGATTAAAAAAATACACTGCTTCGAGCATCGACTGCAAAAGATTTACCAGGTAATCGCGGCGCCGTATGTGAATCAGCTCATGGATGATAATGCTTTCAAGTTGTTCGGTTGAAAGACCGCCAAACATTCCAATCGGAATAAGTATCATCGGCTTGAAGAATCCAATAACTACGGGGAGCTTGCGCTATCGCGGATTCCGCAAGTAAAACCATTTCTTTAATCCCAAGCTTGCGCGTGAGATACTGCAATCTTTCATTCCAGTTGTCATCCACGTAGATAGCGGAAGCTTTGAGTCTTTTTATTGTTAGCCAGCCTCCGAACAACCTGATGGCGAATAGCAGAGTACCAATGCCCCAGCAGAGGACGATAAACGGGAGGTACTGCTGAAGCGTAGACTTGAACGATCAGCAACAAGTCTGTGAAGTAGTTATTTTCCTGTTGCAGATTTTCAACCGGATATGCATAATAGCCCTGCGTTGTCGATTCAATTGGCGCTCTTTCGAAGGAATCATTCAAGTAGATAAATGTCGTCAGTGAAGACAAAAAAATGACCAATAAAGTTACCGTTGCAACAGCATAACGAGCTGAAGACCATTTCGATGGTAAACAACGAAGCACCACCAACGCGACAACGATACATACCAGACCTTGCCACAATGAATGCACCAGGCTCCAGCCCAATGCCTGGATAGATGGTAAAGAGAAAAACTGTATTACATTCATGATTCACCTCCTTCGAGTTTTTCCAGATACTCTTTTATTTGCCTGATCTCTTCTTTCGAAGATTTGCTGGTTCCAAGTGCACTCATGACCAGTTGTGAAGCCGATCCTTGAAAAACCGTCTGGATCATCTTGTCGAGAAGATGCTGCCGCGTGTTTTCCAGCGAGTGCACGGCTTTATAGAGATGCAGCTTCCCTCTTTTTTGGCGTGTGACCAGGCCTTTTTCGTGCATTATTTGCATCATTTTCAGGATGGTGGTATAACCGTTGGACTCATCGCCACCCAGGGCTTCATGTACGTCCTTGACAGAAACAGCATCCTTGCTCCATATGATCTGGAGGATTTCCAGCTCTTTTTCTGTTGCTTTTATGGGTCGAATTGTCATATACGAATTGTTTCGTAATACAAGTGTATCGATGAATTACTTCATCTCAAAGAGATTTTACGAATATTTTCGTATTTAGTTTGTTAACGGCTGGACGATTGGGCCCATTGAGCATGCGCCTTAAAAAATCAATCTGGAATCGGACAAGGCGGCCTCAAAAAGATACTTCCTACAAAACAAAAAGCCCCGGGAACCACCCCGGGGCTTCAAACCAAACCCCTCATCCAACACATCCGCTGTTGCCAGCGGAATCACCAATCCTTAAACCAATTACTAAACAACTTCCGCCTCTTCAAGGTTCTCGAAAACAAAATCTATTTCATTTTTCAGGTCAACATATATCACAGACTCCTTGTGAATTTTTCCAGCAAGGATCTGTTTTGAAAGTTCATTGAGAATTTCCCGCTGCATAACGCGCTTCAAGGGTCGCGCGCCGAACTGAGGATCGAACCCTAAGCTGGCAAGTCTGTCACGTGCGGCGTCGGATACTTCGATTTTTACTCCCGCTTCTGCAAGACGTTTGCGGACCAGGTCTACTTGTATATCGACAATCTTCCGAATATCCCTCTGACTTAACGGACGGAACATAATGATCTCGTCTATTCTGTTCACAAACTCCGGCCGCACCGTCTTCCTCAACAACGTCAACACTTCATCTTTCGTACTTTCCAGAACTTCAAAATAATTTTCATCATTCATCCTCTCGAAATTCTCCTGGATCAGATGAGATCCGATATTCGTCGTCATGATAATGATAGTATTCTTGAAGTTGGCTACACGACCCTTGTTGTCGGTCAATCTTCCCTCATCGAGCACCTGCAACAAAATATTGAATACGTCAGGATGGGCTTTTTCAATTTCATCCAGCAGCACCACCGAATAAGGTTTTCGCCTTACGGCTTCTGTCAGCTGACCGCCTTCATCATATCCAATGTAACCAGGAGGTGCACCAATCAATCTGCTCACGCTGTGCCGTTCCTGGTACTCGCTCATGTCGATCCGGACCATCGCAGTTTCATCATTAAACAAATAGTCGGCCAGGGCTTTTGATAATTCTGTCTTACCAACGCCCGTAGTACCCATGAAGATGAAAGAACCGATCGGTCGTTTAGGATCTTGAAGGCCTGCACGACTTCTGCGAACAGCATCACTCAACGCCTGAATCGCTTCACCTTGTCCAGCTACACGTTTTCCAAGTTCATCTTCAAGGTGTAATAACTTTTCACGCTCGCTCTGCAACATTCGTGACACAGGAATTCCCGTCCACTTGGCAACAACTTCTGCAATGTCTTCGCTATCTACTTCTTCCTTGAGCAAGGTTTTTTCTCCTTGCATTTCTGTCATTTTATTTTTGAAAGCTTCAAGCCGTTTTTCTGCTTCCGTAATTTTTCCGTACCTGATCTCCGCTACTTTTCCGTAGTCACCGGCTTTTTCGGCCTGCTCGGCTTCAAACTTTAGTTTGTCAATATTTTCTTTTTCCTTTTGTATGCCGTGAACGATTTCCTTTTCACCTTCCCATTTTGCTTTCAATGAATTTCGTGACTCCGATAACTCTGCAATCTCTTTGCTGAGGATACTCTCCTTCTCTTTGTCTTTTTCGCGACGGATTGCTTCGCGTTCGATCTCCAGCTGCATGATCTTCCGATTTAACTCATCGAGTTCCTCCGGCAACGAATCCATTTCAAGCCTTAGTTTGGCTGCAGCCTCATCCATTAGGTCTATCGCTTTATCAGGGAGAAAACGATCGCTGATGTATCGATCAGACAGTTCAACGGATGCAATCACGGCATCGTCCTTAATTCGCACGCCATGGTGCAATTCATATTTGTCTTTAATACCTCGTAGTATTGATATTGAATCCTCCACTGAAGGCTCATCAACCATTACGGACTGGAAACGGCGTTCCAATGCTTTGTCCTTTTCTATGTACTTCTGATACTCCTTTAGTGTTGTAGCACCAATAGCATGAAGTTCACCGCGGGCCAATGCAGGCTTCAAAAGGTTGGCAGCATCCATGGCACCTTCGCCTCCACCTCCCGCACCAATCAAGGTGTGGATCTCATCGATAAACAAGATGATCTGTCCATTCGAATCTGTTACTTCTTTAATTACCGCCTTAAGACGTTCTTCAAATTCGCCCTTGTATTTCGCACCTGCTACAAGCAGACCCATATCGAGCGAGATGAGTACTTTGGTCTTAAGATTTTCGGGGACGTCACCATCGACTATTCGCTGGGCCATTCCTTCAACAATAGCGGTCTTACCCACGCCAGGCTCTCCCAAAAGTATCGGGTTGTTCTTTGTCCTTCTTGACAGGATCTGTAAAACTCGCCTGATCTCTTCATCACGACCGATAACAGGATCGATCTTGCCTAGCTTGGCAAGTTCATTCAGGTTCTTGGAATATCTTTCGAGCGATTTGTATTTCGATTCCGCATTTTGATCCGTAACTTTTGACCCACCACGAAGTTCTTTGATAGCCTTGATCAACGCGGCCCGTTCGAGGCCGGCATCTTTCAACAATGCACTTACCTTGTCCTTTGAAGCTAACAAGCGAGAGTAAAAGGTGCTCGATAGAGATGTATTCATCTTTGAACTCCCGCAGTTCCTTTTCAGCTTGTTGAAGTATGCTGTTGGAGGCGGAAGATAAATAGGGTTGTTGTCCTGAAATATGAGGATAACTTTTAAGAAGGTCCTGAAGTTTGTTATCAATGAGAGTTCCATTGACGTTCAGTTTCTTAAATAGATAACTGGAAACATTTTCGTCAGTCTCGAGAATCGCTTTCAAAAGGTGGCCAGGCTCAATTGCCTGCTGCTGCAAGCCCATTGCTATCTCCGCAGACTTCTGCAATGCCTCCTGAGATTTTATAGTAAATTTTTCAAAGTTCATATTCGTCGTTTTTGTCTCGGGAATGTCTGATCAAAAGATAATCCAGTAAAAGGGCCTGATGAATTTCAGAAATTTTGACATTTAATTGATAGATTTAGTTACGTAAAACGGCCATTCTGACTCACTAAGATGTCAAAACGTACCACAGGGATAACAGACCAGTTTCCACCGTCTTGTATAGTCGAAGTGGCATGGGAAGTCTGTAATCAAGTAGGAGGGATTTACACCGTCATTCGTACAAAGGCACCGAGTATGGTACAACATGCAAATGGACCTTATTGCATGGTAGGGCCATATCTGAGCAGGAATATTCAGGCGGAGTTGGAACCGTTAGACGATTCAGAGGATGTATTTGGTCAGGCGGCGGCAATCCTTCGGAAAAAAGGTTACGATGTCCACTACGCAGAGTGGCTTATTACTGGAAAACCGAGAGTTGTTTTACTGAATCCCAATGCCGTCCAGGATAAATCATTAAGTGTTGTTAAATATCTGCTTTGGAAGAATCACGGCGATAAGCACACCGGCAAACAATGCTCTTATCAGTCAGGTGGTTTCATTTGGATACCTTACAAAACTTTTCTTTGATGAGCTGATAAAACTTATCGATAAGGAACAACCAGTTATTGCCCATTTCCACGAATGGATGGCGGGTTTACCTATCCTTGATATGAAGAGGGAGAAAATGCCGGTGAAAACGGTATTTACGACGCATGCCACGCAACTTGGAAGGCACCTTGCAATTAATTCACCCTTGTTCTATGCGCATCTTCCGTTTTTTAAATGGGAAGATGAGGCAAAAAAATTCGGAATTGAAACAGAGGCACGAATAGAATTTGCGTGTGCCCAAAAAGCGGATGTCTTAAGTACAGTAAGTGAAGTTACTGCCAGGGAGTGCAAACATCTTTTGAAAAGAAAACCTGAAGTTGTATTGCCAAATGGTTTGAACATAGAGCGGTTTGAAGCGTTGCATGAGTTTCAGAATCAGCACGTGATGTACAAGGAGGAAATTCACCGTTTTATAATGGCCCATTTCTTTCAATCTTTTCCATTTGATCTTAATAAGACGCTGTACTTTTTTACCTCCGGCCGGTATGAGTTCCGGAACAAAGGGTTTGACCTGACTATTGACGCATTGCAACGATTGAATCAACGGCTTATTAAGGAAAAGTCAGATGTTACGGTGGTTATGTTTTTTGTCACGAAACGGGACTTTCATAATATCCACCCCGAAGTGCTGCAGTCAAAGGCGATGATGCAGGAGCTATTTCAAACAACGGAAGCGATACAGCAACAAGTCGGCAAGCATTTGTTTTATGAAAGCACAGTAAGGGATGATAACCACCTGCCGGATCTTAATTCATATGTTGATGAGTATTGGAAGCTGCGGTATCGCCGAACGCTGCAGGCATGGAAAACCAAAAAGAATCCATTGATAATCACGCACCGGCTGGTTAATGAAGATGGCGATGAAATATTAAAGGCCCTTCATGCAAAGAAGCTGGTGAACAATGCAGATGATCCTGTTAAGATTGTATACCATCCCGACTTCATTACGACAAGCAGTCCGCTTTTCGGAATGGATTACAATCAATTCGTTCGAGGCTGCCACCTGGGAGTATTTCCCAGCTACTATGAGCCGTGGGGTTATACGCCGCTCGAATGTATGGCTAGTGGTATTCCTTCCGTTACCAGCGATCTTTCGGGGTTTGGTGATTATATCCTGCACCATATTCAGGACCATGAAAAATTCGGATTGTTCGTGATCGAACGTGGAAAGCGCACATTCGATTGGTCCGCTAACCAGCTGGCCGATGTAATGTATCGATTCCTCATGCAGTCCATGCGGGAAAGGATCATGCAGCGGAACAATGTGGAGAACAACTCTTACATTTTCGACTGGACCTACCTGATCAAACATTATACGGAGGCTTATCAGATTGTGACCAAAGGTTAACCTGAGGGTCCTAAATGTTTCTATATTTAGTCGCAAATAATCTTCTATTCTTAAACAATTAAACAATGAGCACTTCCAGAAGGGATTTTATAAAGAAGGGGGCCTTTACATTGCTTGGGAGCAGTGTTATCGCGAATTCATTGCTGGCCGCAAAACCAGCCAAACAATTGACTGGCCTTCAATTGTATTCCGTCCGTGACGAAATGAAAAAGGACCCACTCGGGACGCTAAAGCAGCTGTCGGCCATGGGTTACAAACATGTCGAGCACGCTAACTACGTCGAGCGGAAGTTCTACGGTTACGCTGCAAAAGATTTCAAGAAAGTGCTGGATGACCTTGGTCTGCAAATGCCCAGTGGCCATACCGTGATGGGCAAGCCTCATTGGGACGATGCTAAGAAAGACTTTACGGACTTGTGGAAATATACTGTCGAAGATGCGGCAGTGGTCGGACAGGAATTCGTTATCAGCCCCTCGCTGGATGAGAGCCTGCGGAAAACCGCTGATGACCTAAAGCGTTATATGGAAGTGTTCAATAAGTCGGGCGAGCTGTGCAAAAAGTCCGGTATGAAATTCGGATATCACAATCATGACTTCGAATTCAGTGTAAAGCTCGACGGAAAAACTGTCTACGATCTTATGCTTCAGAATACTGATCCCGATCTTGTGATACAGCAATTGGATATTGGCAATTTGTACAATGGTGGCGCGAAGGCAATTGATATTGTGCGTCAGTATCCTGGAAGATTTCAATCAATGCACGTAAAAGATGAAATTAAGAGCACTTCCAACGAGCAGAACCATGATGAGTTTGAAAGCACTGTCCTTGGGAAAGGCATCGTTAACGTGAAGGAAGTAATCGACCTTGGAAAGAAATCAGGTGGAACGAAACATTTCATCATAGAACAGGAATCCTACCAGGGACAGACACCAATCGATTCGGTAAAAGAAGATCTTGAAGTAATGAAGAAGTGGGGATACTAGTCAGGCTGCCTGGCTACCTGGGTACCTGGCTATCTAGTCCGCGATCAGTTTTCATCAGCACTCAAACAAAAAAGAATATGTTAAGAAATATCATTGTTAGTCTTTTTATCATCGCCATGATCTCGACAGCAACCTCAACAGCAAATGCGCAAAAGAAGGACGAAGCAAAAGCCCTTCGCCATGTAGTACTTTTTAAGTTTAAGGATGGCTCACAGCCTGGCGATATCAAAAAAGTGGAGGAGGCATTTGCCGGACTGGCAGGTAAGATAAAACTGATAAAGGATTTCGAGTGGGGAACTAACAATAGTCCTGAAAATCTCAATCAGGGTTTGACACATTGTTTCTTTGTGACGTTCTCAAGCGATAAAGATCGCGATGAATATCTGGTTCATCCGGATCACAAAGCCTTCGTTGAAGTGCTGAAGCCTCATCTTGACAAGGTCACGGTGCTGGACTATTGGACGAAATAAGTCGTCCTACGCGACCGTCATCCAGCTGTGGTTTGCAGAACGCCAAATCGCTGATAAATCTTGAATGGTCTGCTAAAGATTACGCTTGGGGCGATGCGAAGGATCTCCTTCCGGCTGGCGCGTTGATCTTTGTTTGTCCCAAATGAATTCCTCTAACGAATCGGGATAGTTCGCTACGCGATGATTCTTAGAGCGTTTTCTCAGAATTATTTTCCGCACAATTATCAAGGCTGCAAATCACAGCTCACGATGACGGATTCAAAAAAAAGACCGGTTATTTGCCGGTCCTTTTTTTTCAGCCCGTTATTTTATACCTGGAATTCCTGCGGGCGCCGATTGTTCATTACCAAATGAAGGAGCTTTTCTTACCGTTGGATAAACTTCATCAAGCGTGTTTCCATCGTAGAGCCTTCCATTCTTCATGACTCTATTTATCGTGTTGGTGTTGCGCAGGTTGTCAAGTGGGTTCTTATCCATGATGATCAGGTCGGCAAGTTTACCTGGTTCAATGCTTCCGACATCGCCATCCAATCCAAGCGCTCTGGCACCTTGAATGGTCGCCACTCTAAGTGCGTCATGATTCGACATTCCACCGGACGCCACGCTCCAAAGTTCCCAATGGTAACCCAACCCCTGCAGCTGTCCGTGTGATCCGATGCCAGCATTTCCACCTGCTTTGACCAGCTCATTGACAAATCTTGCATGATCCTGGAAAACGTGTTCTTCCGGCATAAACCATCCTCTGCGACGTCTGGATTTAGCATCAAGTTCTGATTTAGCGGTGAAGTGATTTAGCTTTGCATCGCCCTGAACATTTTCAGTAGCATAATAATAGTTCTCTGCAAACGGACCTCCATAAGCAACTAACAACGTCGGCGTATAGGTGATTTTTGCTTCGGATACCGCAGTCACAAAGTCTTTGTACAACGGATAAATAGGAAATGCATGTTCGTGACCCGAATAACCATCAATAAGATTGGTAAGATTAAGCTTAAAGTCCAATCCACCTTCAGTGGTAGGCATTAGCCCTTGTTCCTTGCAACCCTTTATGATCCACTGCCGATGCAGGCGGTTGCCGGTGACGTACATCTTGATGGTTTTTGTATTGTAATATTCAGAATACTGCTTCAGAATATCTTTTGTCTGTTCGTAATCTTTGAGATTGTACGCCCAAAAGCCAACACCAGGCCCCGTGCTGTAAATGCGCGGACCCACGATCTGTCCGGTTTCCACAAGGTCTCCGTATGTTAGGACATCCGTTGTGCCTGTTTGGGGATCGCGGGTAGTTGTGACACCATAGGCTAGATTTGCCGCATACATCCATACCTGGTTCTTATGTATCCCCCAGGCAGGCCACATGTGCGCATGCGTATCAACAAATCCAGGCATGATGGTCTTGCCTTGCATATCCATTTTTTGAACGCTTGCGTCAACAGCGATGGACCCAGCATTACCAATTTGTTTAATGCGCGTGTTTTCAATGAGGATATCACCATTGGCAATGACTTCATCGCCTTTCATGGTAATTATACGCGCATTCTGGAGCAGTAATTTTCCCGACGGGATATCCTTTTGGACAATGACCTTCACCCGTATTTCATTGGGTTTATAACTTTCCTCTTTCTCCCGTTTCGCTTTTTCCTCTTCAGTTTCTTCCTTCTTTTCTTCCTTCTTTTCCTCTTTCTTTTCCTCTTTTGCTTTTTCTTCTGCTGCTTTCTTTCTCTTCAGCTCCAATTCTTTTGCCCGCGCATCGGCGAGATTATAAGTAAAGAACGCATTGCCAAGAGAGAAATAAACAAGCTTCGCATCGCATGCTCCAGGTGGCAAACTCGCCTCCCAACCTTGTGATCTTGCTGGCGGGGAATTGAGCTTTCTCAACGTCAGCTACGGAGATCTTTGGAACTTCGCCTCCCGTTTTCGGGATAGTAACTACATAAATGTCATTATTGATTTGAGCGACTGCCTTATCACCTTCGGGTGCCATTGTAATAACTTCGGCGTTGGAAGGTTCAGTCTTAGGCTCAGTTTCTGTCTCCATGATCATACAATGATTTGTGGAAGCGGAAAAACCATAAGTAGTAATGCCGGTAACCTTTACATGTGATTTCTCATCAGTGCCATCCCACCTAATGGATAAGAGGCCTTTTTCGCTGTTGTATAAATAGATGCGGTCATCGGACTTTACAAAATGCGGATTCCCGCGGCCCTTCGCTCGTTCGATCACAGTGATTGCTCCGCCGTCGCCGCTGATCCAGGCTATATCCTCCTGACTTGAAAATGTTACCGGATCGGGATCGAACTTGAAGTTGAAAGAAGCACCTCTCAGAAACACAATTTTATTGCCTTTGAAACTCCATGCCGGAGTCGAATAAAGTGCCGCTGAGGTCGTCAGTCGTTGGGGTTTCGCATCCTTTATTTTGAAATTGATTTTATAGATATGGCCTCCGTTGTTTTCCCATGTGACCCAGGCAAGCTGAGAGCCATCGGAACTCCATGCTGGCTGCGCTTCGGTAAAACTGGCGCTGCTTACACGTTTAGGGCTACCGTTGGGAAGGTCCATTGTATATAAACGGTTGAGTGCTGTGAAGGCAAGGCGTTTTCCGTCAGGCGAAACAACGGGGTTGCGAATTTGCGTCACGATCATGTCCTTTTCATCCTTGATAGGGAACTTGAAATCCACCCTGGGACCAAGTAACAGTTGTGTGTCCATATCCATAGGGATATTTATCGCACTTCCCCCTGAAACAGGTATTCGATAAAATTTTCCACCGTACGTCGCAACCACCTCTTTGCTATCGGGAGTAAAAGACATCGCAGGAAGTACACCCAATGTTGCAATGGACTCCTGCTCGTCGCGTTGAACCGGATAAGCCAGCCACTTCTCTTCGCCGGTCTTTAGGTCGCGAAGAACCAGTCCTGTCTGATCATTATAACGGGACCCATAGACTAACCAGTTGCCGTCAGGAGAAAGGGTAGGGGAGAACGCAGACCCGTACCGGAACGAACGCACATCCACTTCGCCGTTGTTTCGGTCATATACAGACAGTTGATACTGTGGAAACTGTGCATCGTAATTCCATGCACCTCGGCGTTGAGCAAACCAGACGTATCTGCCATCCGGTCCAAATGCAGGCTCGATGGTCTTGAGGTTTTCGGGTTTGCTGATGAGTTGTGCACCGGCGCCGCCATCCTTGTGGAACATCCAGAGTTTGAGTATCAGCTTGCCCCGTGCTCCAACGATATAATCGCCATCGGGAGTCCACTCCGCTGATTGATAGTGGTCCGTCTCCCCGTCCGTGACCTTCAATGAATCTTTTTTGTCCAAAGAATACCACCATATGTTTTCGCCACCGCTTCGGTCGGATATAAACAAAAGTTTTGTTCCATCAGGACTGAATTTGGGATGCGAATCAAAAGCAAGACCTTTCGTAAACTGGACTGGTTTGCCGCCATTGATTGGCATGGTAAAGATGTCCCCCAAAAAATCGAACGCGATTGTCTTTCCATCAGGGCTAACATCCAACGACATCCAGGATCCTTCATTTGTCTTTACATGGATCTTGCGGTCAGGCTTTAACGGAAGCTTTTGTGGTTTTTCTTTTTCTTTCTTGGTGGTATCGGCCTTCGGCCCCTTATCATCGTTCTGGCCAAGGGCTGACGTGAAAGAAAAGAGCAATGCCACCAACAGCAGTGAATAGTTGGGTTTCTTCATAACTCAGATTTAATGGGAAAATATAGGGGATTTTGGAAGATTAAAAGAGAGGGTGAAATTGCAAAAAGTTAATAGTCCATAGTTATTCAGTCGATAGTCCATGGTTGTTCGCTTGATAGGCCATGATTATTCTACTTATAGTCCATGGTTTTTCAATCATGGTCTTTTTGTGAGCTTGCGAGGCAAACAATACATTGCACGGATTTCATTTTCCCGGATGGCTTACGTAAGATACTTTTTTCACATCGGATACAATGGCTTTAGGTACCGCGGATGGCAGCGTCAACCGGGGATAAAAAATATTCAGCAGGTGCTGGAGACCACCATGAAACAGGTACTGAAACAGGAAGTTTCAATCATGGGATGCGGAAGAACCGATGCTATGGTACACGCAAGTCAATATTTCTTTCATTTCGATGTCGAAAAGCCGTGGGATTTTGATTTGTTGTTCCGGCTTAACAAAAACCTCCCTGACGACATCGCCATATTTGAGATAATCCCGGTGGGGAACGATCAGCACGCGCGATTTGACGTTACGCAAAGAACATATGATTATTTTATTCACACGTATAAGGATCCGTTCCTGAGCCAGCTCAGCACATTGTACTTATTAAAGAACATTGATTTGAATAAAATGAAAGAGGGCCTTTCACTTCTTACTAAGTACAATGACTTTCGTGCCTTCTGTAAAACGCCCGACGATTATGAACACACGATTTGTAACGTATCTGTCAGCGAGACTTTTTTCGGACGTGACAGGCGACAAGATCCGAATTCAGATATCGGCAAATCGGTTTCTGGGAAGGATGATAAGGATGATCATTGGAAAATTGCTTGAGGTCGGCAATGGGGCTTTAAGCATCGGTGAGTTTGAGAATTATTTCATTTCTAAACAAACACCCACGCTGATAGAGCCAGCCTATCCGCAGGGATTGTATCTTTCTAAAGTCGTGTACCCTTATCTTGATATTCAACCTAGAACAACATTTTCTCCGTTTCTAAAAAATACAGCCGATCAATGGGTGTTGGTGTAGCATTTGTTGATTTGGCGCCATTGATCTGTCATAGTGAAAAAATACTTGAGTGTTGAGTGTTGATGTGTTGAATGTTTTTCCTCGAGGGAAAGTGCTTGCAGCGAACAAATACTCGACGACCCAGAAAATTTTTAGCTTCCGACAAATGCAGGTTCACGCAAAGACCGCAAAATTGAATTCGCAAAGGACGCAAATGATTCCCGAGCAAATTATCTGCCATTTCACTTGCTGAATCTATTTGAGAGGTGCGTATCTGAAATCGCACTTGGATGCCCCATTGGCAATAGTACCGCTCCGGATAAGCTTAAGGCCAGCGAGGTTCGAAGTTACCTCATCAACTTCACAAAGAATGGATGCGTATTTCTTATACCCATGCTTGTTGAACAACTTGCAAATTCCGCACTCGAGGATATCCACGCCATAGCCCAGACCATAAGTTTCTTTCTTGTCAAATATCATTGTCGCGACAAAACCGTCGGGATGACCTTTAGTGCCCACTTTTTTTGCAAGTACTCTCAGTGCAGCTTTTGCTACACCGAATTTGATCAGCCGGGGCGGAAGCTTTTTGAGGAAGCTGCTGAAATCCATTCTTTGGTCTTACGTACTCTTTGACAATTTCAAGGCTAATGACGCGTATTTGTTCAAAACTCTCGCCGTGGTTGTCAAGTACTTTGATCAGTGCAAGAAAGTATGCGCAGAAGATGAGTCGACGATCGACTGGGTTACTTGATGATGCCGCAAACTTTACGTCTGGAAGGAGGACATCAAACTCTTTATCCAACTCGATCAATAACGATTCCGCGTTTGATGGATACCTTTTCCTGACCGATGCGGCAAAATACTTTTTGAATTGTGGCATTGTCGTAACAAAATTGAAGTATTAAATGATTTGGTCGACCCGCCATCACCCCCGGCCCCTCTAAGGGGGTGGATAGATTATTTAGATTAGTATATAACTGAACAAATTGGTCAGTGCTTTTAAATGACATTCAAGTTACTCTTCTCGGGTTTAGAATAACCGAAAACACTTTTAGTACCTGCATTCAAGTCCCCTAAAGGGGATTTAGGGGTTGTCAGGGATGCACTCACCCGCAAAGGGTTAACACCCATCAGCCCCACCTTCCCCGACCCCATTTTAAGCCTTTCTCATAAAAAGGATTTTAACTTGCGCGAAGCGAGTGCACTTTACGGTGGTAAAATCACTTGTATGTTTCGCAACTATATCAAGATAGGCGTTCGTAATCTAATCAAGAACAGGGTCTATACAGTCATTAATATAGCAGGCCTGGCCATTGGGTTGTCGTGTTTTATTCTGGTAGCCCTCTACATAAAAAATGAGACAGGATTCGATAAGTTCTATGCCAACGCGGACAACGTCTACCGGATAAACACACATGTCGATGTAAACGGGATTTCGAACAATTTCCCTACGGCGCATTATCCGGCAGCGTTTGATATTACAAAGGACTATCCTGAAGCCGTTAATGCTACGACTTTATATCGTGCGTTTTATCTTGTCAAACAACCTTCCGCGTATCAAGTATGGCGAAGACGAATTTGAGGAAAGCAAGTTCTTTCTTGCGGACTCGAGCTTTTTTGCTGTATTCGATTTTGAATTTAAATATGGGAATGCGGAAGATGCATTTGAGCATACATATTCGGTCGTGCTGACAGAGGCGACGTCGAAGAAGTATTTCGGTGAGACAAATCCCGTGGGAAAGATCATTCAGTTCCAGGATACGGTAAGCTTCAAGGTAACGGGAGTATTAAAACCGTTCAAAGGAAAGACCCATCTCGACTTTGATTTTCTCGCGCATTCAAAGTTGTTATTAAATCAGGTCATCGGATTCAACATAGATAATGCATACCTGGGTCTATGGTACTACTCTTACGTTGTCCTTCAGCCGGGAGCTTCGCCAGCAGCGCTTGAGGGAAAATTACCCGCATTTGTTAAGAAGTATTACCCTCCCACGCTACACGGAGAATAACGCGCGACTTACGGTTCAAAATATCAAAGACATTCATTTATACTCCGATTTTTCCACGGCCGATATGTCCCCTAACGGAAATATTCAGTACGTCTACACATTGGGGTCTATTGCAGTGCTGGTACTTGTGATCGCCTGTATCAATTTCATGAATTTGTCAATCGCAAGGTTTTCCAACCGTGGAAAGGAAGTAGGAGTACGCAAAGTGATGGGGGCCGAAAAGCACAATCTTATTCTGCAGTTTTTGGGCGAATCTATTCTGATCGCCCTGTTAGCGGGTATAATATCCGTTGCAATTGTCAGGCTTTGCCTTCTGAATTTAATAACCTTGCAGCCGTACGGCTTCAGGCTTCTGAATTATTGAATCCATTCATTGCCATAGGTATCCTCATAATAATTTTCGTGACAGGTGTAATTGCGGGAATTTATCCTTCCTTTATTATGGCTGCGTTCCAGCCAGTGAGTGTACTCAAGGGTGTGCATAAAATATCCGAATCAAGAATTAGCCTTCGAAAGGCGCTGGTGGTTGCTCAATTCACCGTCTCCTTGATACTACTGATTGGAACAATCATCATTTCGGACCAGTTGTCTTTTATGCGGAATAAGAACATGGGCTTCGATAAAGACCAGGTGATTATGATACCGGTAGGTAACACCACCATGACGCGCGATTATCCTGTCTTCCGCAACAAGCTGAAGCTCCTTCCGGAAGTCTCGACTATAACCAACATATCGCACAATATTGGACAAGAGGCGCTTCCCTATTTTCCCATGAACGTTGAGGGTATTGAAGATGAGCAGATGTTACCAATCATGTATGTGGGCTTCGATTTTCTGGAAACATTTAAGGTGGATATGGTAGAAGGCCGGTTCTTCGACATTAACTATAACACCGATAGTACTCAGGCTTTCGTCATCAACGAGTCGGCTGCTAAATCATTAAACTGGGATGATCCTATCGGGCGTAAGATCAAGTTTGGAGTTGGCGGCAATGATCAGAGTGAGGTCATTGGTGTGATCAAAGACTTCAACTTTGATCCGGTTCGAAATAAAGTTGGTCCTCTCATAATGTCATTTTCTCTTCCCAACGGAAACGTTGCAGTTAAAGTGAAGTCCGGGAATTATGAAAGCACTGTTTCCTCCATCAAAAAGGTGTGGGACGAAATGTTTCCGGAGACTGCATTTTCATTTTACTTCCTCAATGAAGGGTTGAACAAGACGTATGAGACAGAAGAGCGTCTCGCCACGGTATTCAAGTATTTTTGTGGCCTTGCCATCTTTGTAGCGTCTCTTGGCTTGTTTGCTCTTGCATCGTTTAGCGCTGAAAGGCGTCTCAAGGAAATTGGAGTGCGAAAAGTTTTGGGCGCCTCGGAGTCCGGTTTGGTGTTCATGCTTTATCGCGAGTTCCTGATGCTGATCCTGATCTCATTTCTACTAGCAAGTCCTTTAGCGTACTATGTATTTGAACAGTGGTTAAATGGATTTGCCTATCGCATTGATATTGGGGCAATGACCTTTTTAATTGCTGTGGTGTTCATCACGGTAATAGCCTTGATAACAGTCGGGTACCAGTCGATATCAGCGGCAAGGACGAATCCGGTTAAGATATTGAGAAGCGAATAGATTTCTTTAGGGTATGGGCCTTTTGTACACTGCGTCCCGGCATGGTTAAATGAATTGTTATCGCGTGTGGAAATTGAAACGCAGTCTAATCGTAAATGATTTCAACCCACAATATTCCTGTTTCTGGTTCGACAATATATTTCCATTCATTGCCCCATTTGGTACCAGTTCTTTCGTATAACTCATTGGTCGTTGGTTGCTCAATTATTTCTAATTGAATTATTCCGGAAAAGTTTTTTCGATCAATTAATCTAAACTTGTTAACATAGGCATCCACATAGAACTCATTTAACTTCAACTTGTAAATAGAAACCCGGATTTTCTTTTGCTCGTCAAAGTAACAGTTAATGAAGTCAACATCTGGAATATCAATTCCTGAATGAAGCTCGTTCGTGTCAATTACAATTTGGCTGCATCCCTTTGAATTCACAATTGTCAATCCTAAAAAGGTAAACAGTCCTACCGACAACTAAAATGATTGTTCCTAAAACTATTGCAACCTTTTTGTTCATATTATCGGCCTTACCCACAACAAGTTAATATGCGAATTGCGCATATTCCTATCCAGGTTATGCGTTTTATTTTCTTTGTTTAACAGATTAAATTTCTTATCCTTAAGAGAAGAATGTGAAAATGAATTCAATCTTTCCTTTAAATTCTTTGCACTGGACTTTCACTTGCATAGTAGTACTTATCACTTGCAGCAACCGCACTAGCTCAGGAATCTGATAAGGTAAGACGCCCCAATATCGTCGTAGTTCTGGTGGATGATATGCGATGGGATGAATTCGGTGAAGCAGGGCACAATTATATAAGGACACCAAACATTGACAGAATCGCTAAAGAGGGAGCATACTTTATAAATGCATTTGCGACCACACCCCTTTGCTCTCCCAGCCGGGCTAGTTTTCTCACCGGCCAATATGCCCATACCAACGGCATCGTTGACAACACAGCACGTAATGAGCAAAGTCACCAGCTAAACACATTTCCAAAACAACTTCATGATAATGGCTACGCCACAGCATTCATCGGCAAGTGGCACATGGGTAATGATGATACAAAACGGCCCGGTTTTGACTATTGGGTTTCGTTAAAGGGTCAGGGAGAAGCGATCGATCCCGCATTAAATATTAATGGCGAACTACAAACTGTAAAGGGATATGTTACCGATATACTGACCGATCACTCCCTTCGATTTATTAATCAAAAGCGTGATCAACCCTTTTTGCTTTATCTGGCACACAAGGCTCTTCATCCCAATTTAACACAACGCGATGACGGCACGGTAGTCGATATTGGAGAGGGTGGTTTTATTCCAGCAAAAAGACATTTGGGAATGTATGACAAGGCTGTATTCAATCGAAGACCCAACTATAATATTCCACCGCTCGACAAGCCAGCACTTGCGCGAAGAATAGAGGGGCTTCCTCCGCTGAGCCCTGAAACTTCAACCAAGGAGAAAACCATCCGTGAGCGCTCTGAAATGTTGATGGCTGTTGATGAGAGCCTTGGAACGATATTAAAAGCCCTTGAAGATAAAGGTGAGTTAGACAATACAATTGTGGTATTCACCAGCGACCATGGTTATTGGTATGGAGAACATTGTCTTGATTTAGAACGAAGATTGGCTTACGAAGAAGCCATTCGCATTCCCATGTTAGTCAGGTATCCACCAACCATAAAAGCCGGAACGAAACCGGAACAATTGGTATTGAGTATTGACCTTGCACCAACGCTACTTGACATGGCCGGAGTGGCTCCCGGTAATACATCTTCAGGGCAAATCATGGGTTCCAATTTTTGCCGGAAACGCCAATGCCTGGCGGAGTTCATTTCTTGTTGAATACTATAGCGATACCGTATTCCCTCGCATTGTGAAGATGGGCTACAAGGCAGTTCGAAACCAACGTTACAAATACATACACTACGTCGATCTGGAAGGAATGAATGAACTCTATGACCTTGTCATCGATCCGTATGAGCTTCACAACATAATTAATGATCCGAAAATGGCTGGCACACTCAAGGAGATGAAAAAAGAATTGAATCGACTGTTACAGGAAACTGGAGCTGCTAAGCTAAATTAAAGAAGGCCAATCCTGTCAAATTATTTTTTATAGTTCTTTGTCCACGCTTCTTCAAATTCCGTCTTCTCAATCTTAAATCGCGCAAAATCGTCAAGGTCTAAAGGCTGATCGGCAAGAGCGCCATAGTCGTCTTGAATGAATTCACGCGAATATTTCAGTCCTTTTCCGTTTTCAAAAATTTGAATTTGCCTCAGGACAAAATTATCTCCGTCGACCTCGAAGTAATAGGTTGACGTTCCCCAGGAATCAGTCAGTCGTTCTCCTGTTGTCTCGTCCCATTGCCTCTTGTAGTAGTTCATTGTTTCGATTTGAGGGCCATTGGTGATAACGCCCAAGCCTTTCTGCTGTGCTGATCGTCGGTGTTACTTCAGTCCGTTCAAAAAGGCCCAATAGAATTTCTATCGATAAAATAATTTATAGCTTTTGTTGGCCGTCATTTTTATTTTTCAGAAGTCTAATTGTTCCTTTAAAAAGCAAATAGACAATTAAGCTATACAAGAGAATTATTATTGTCAAAAATATCCAATAAATCTCAGGAGGATAGATGGTTGTATGCCAACCAGGCAAAATTGAATGCTGTCACTTGTCCAAAGTCTTATTGTTACGTATAGGATAAGAGTGATTATCAGTCCAGCAATTACCAGCAATGTCGATTTTTCTTTTTTGCTCATGGTGTCATTTCATTAGGGGCATCAACAGTAATTCTCGCGCAAGAGCCACCGTTCGTAAGCCGTGTTATGAAAGATAATTACCAACTAAAAACCCGCCATAGCGAATGCACTTTTCGTGCATGTGAAGTATAGCGATAATAAGCTACGCCACCGCTGCTTCTAAATTGATGACCAGCGATTTTTTCTTGAAATCAATCGTGACCATCTTAACCACCTCGCCTTCGTGGATGGTTACGATGTATTCTTTTTCAAATCGCGAATCGTAACCAGAGTCTTCATACATGGTCATACTACCGATTGGCACCCGTAACTTACCAGAAAACCACTTTGCTCTAACGGGTCTGTTCTTACTCCTTGGAAAAAGTTTTCTGAGTGAGTATTTCGATGGCTTTCGAAAGAAAATAAATTTACGTTCGTAGGAACCGTCGATTTCCGTCAACAGGAGTTTGTTGTCTCGTATTTCCCAGCCAGCAACATAGCCGCGGGTACATTCGGACGATGAAATAAAAGGTGGCCGGACCTTTTTGGTATTGGTCCAGAATTGTTCCAGGGGATTGGAATAGAGATCCAATTGCTCACCGTTGAAGCGATATTTTATCGGGTAGTTGTGCTGCCATGTGCGTTAATACCGCTTCATCAGTAACAACGCAGGACAACTTTTCACGAAAAACAGGGGCATTGCAGGCGCTGTTAAATACCCTCTCCCTGACCGCAAAATGGCTCTGCCAGCAACGGAAATATTCGATTAACTGCACCATTGTCATCTGGCCGTTGTGCCACCATCAACCAGGTGATTCGACCATTGGTAGAATAGCGCCATGAGTTGCACTTACCTTTTGGGGAAAAGCACATTCGGATAATGATCGTTTGGAAGAATTGGCTGGGTGTAAAATGAACCCCCGAGGAGGTGTGTGGTAAAGAAACAACTGACTGGCGCGAATCCTTTACCCATCCGGGTAAAATAGGACTTGCACCAGTCAGGTTCTCCGTTGTCTATCAAGAATTCTTAATGTGAATCACAATCCACAATCCGGAGCTTCATAGAGATCATTCACAACCAATTGACATGTAGGATCATCTGAGAAACTAGCGGTTACATCCACACCCACACCTGTTGGGGGCAAATCAAATGCATTAATTGTTTGGGGAGAGGTGCCGATTGGAAATGGGAACAACGTGCCATCTATTGTAACGTTAAGCATGCCGGTCGCTGGTGCATTGTCATAAGTAATGCGAAGTTGTAAACCGTATGTGGGATCAGGATCGCCACAGGTAGCGTTAAGGACTTCAAATAAAGTAATACTACAAGCATCTTCACTGCAGTCATTGGGAGACTCGGCACCAGGATTAATATCGGGATTTGTATCATCACAGTCCACTTCGCTGCAGGCATTGTCAATGTCGAAATAGCCATCACAATCCTTATCAACTGCATCTCCATGTCCCTGGTGGGCTGGCACAGCATGGATGTCAATCAAAATGATTTGGCCTTTGTGACAGACCTTTACTTTATGATCCTTATCGCAGTTTGACAATAATAAAACAGAGCACAAGGCAAGAACGGATAATGGGGTAATAAATAAAGTTCTCATTGCATGGAGGGTTTTATGTTAGAAGATTAAACTAGAAAGCGCTAATCAACGTAAGGCCTTTAGACGGAGAATCTAAAATATTGTTCTGGCTCGAGCGACTTTCTAAATTACCGGATTGGCGCAGTATTTCAAATCACAGAAATCAGGTATTGGCGAAGGCTGGCAAAAGAGTATTCCGTCCAGCCTAGCCAACCGGTGATGATATTATAATAAAGTAGATGTATGAAATTAAACTGAGCGATGCTTGTTAAGTCACATCACCCTGAGAACTGTATAGCGTAAGTCTTTAGCTGCGTCAACACGCACCTACTTCACCAACTCCATATCCTTAATCCCATCAAACTTCGGTTCGATAACCACCTTGCCGTCCTTGTCAATGACTCCCCACAGCTTACCCTTCTGTATCGCAGCGTACCCGTTCTTGAAATCTCTCGATCCATCAAACTGCGGCTTGATCGCCCACTCACCTTTACTGTTCAGCCATCCGAATTTTCCATCCTTGCGTCCACGCACCAATCCGTCGGAGAAGTCTTCATAAATATCCGTACCCGAAAGGGTAACCTTGTCACCAGTCTTCGTAACGTATAACCAGTCTTTGCCACTCTTAACCCTCGCCAGCCCGGTCTCTTCATCAAAGTTTTTAGCTACGTCAAATTGTGGTTTGAGTACCCACGCTCCGGACTTATCGAGGTACCCAAGTTTTTTATCCGCAGATTCTGCCCAGGCCACGCCATCGCTGAAATATCCCACGTTTTCAAATTGCGCCTTGATCACCGCCTTACCGTTTGTGTCAATGAAACCGAATTTTTTGTCGGCCGCCCGGAATGGCGCCATGCCTTCCGTAAAATGATTAACATCCAGCAGACCGGATCCTTCCACTGGTGTCTCCTCCCCCGAAGTATTCACGACTATATATTTCTCACCACTTTTAACCACAGCATAACCGCCGTAAAAATCAGATATGTCGTCATACTTGGCTTTAATTGCCATTTTTCCCGAGGAACTTATGAATCCCCATTTCTCACCCACTCGGATAGGGAGAAGTCCATCACGAAACCCTTGCAGTTCAAAACCCAAAAAACCCTCCCTCACATTGAAGTCGGAGACTTCTGTGGGCACTTTTTCGCCTTTCAGATTGATGAAGTGATGCTGCTTTGACTCGTAAATGATGGCCAGCCCATCACTCGAAAACTGATAACACTTTTCATACTGCGCCGGAATGATGATTTCACCCTTCAGATTCGCGTAACCCCACTTTTTGTTTCCTGCGGGTTTAACCTGCGTAACATAGGTTTGCGCAAAGGAGCTGCCTGCAAGCAGGAGCATACATAAAACGAGAAGCCTTTTCTTTTTCATAACTAACAATTTAATATTTAGGATGTTGCACCACTTGGTTTCTTAAGAACCGGTTCTAACCTTTTCGGTTGGATGTAGTAAGATTAATAGTTTATGACCTCTTTAACAAGCGGCCGATAATGTTTTGCTATGTGCAGGGGCTGGCTTTGAAAACGTTATTGTCCACCGTGACTAATCGTCATAGCGAAGATAAAACCTTATGCTTACTCTTCACCCAGCCATTCCAAATAGCTTCTGTTAGATGCTGGGCGTTTCAGTCGACCGTTATATTTTAAACAGTGATTGTCCGTCCTTACAGTAAAATTTTGGTCCACTATCCAAGTCATCTGATAAGTAAAGGTCAGGCGGAAACGTCAAGCCGTAGCTAACTTATCACGCTATACTTTTACTTTGAAATAAGGCTATCTATTTCAAAATACTTTTCCTTCATCAAGCTCAACGCAAATGCTCCAGCCGATGCACTAAAAACAGAATAGTCAAAAGCTCCTTTTATTCCAGTTGAAAAAGTCATTGATAGACCAAAGACAAGTAATAGAAATGCACTTAGTTTGGCAAAAAATTCTGTTTTCAGTCCAATGAGTAAAAAGAATGCGAATAATATTTCTGCCCCTGTAGCAATTGCTCCAACAATTGAAATTAGTCCACTGGGAAACCAAGGGTTAATTATTCGGGTGTAGTCAAGAAAATTGTTCCAATTTCCCCAAACAGAAACGTCTGCGCTCCACCACCCAAACCTGTCAGCCACTGCCGATAGAAAGCCTGCAGAAATTGATAAGCGGAGGAATAATTTAATAAGTCTTTGGGTCAAAAAAATCTTAGTCAAAGCTCATTATTTATTTGGTGTAGTCTGCAATTTCATCAGTTACGCCGTCACTTTTCCGTCTGCGCATTTTCTAAGTTGGATTTCACTTATTACAGCATGTCACACAACAATTTAATATTCGTATTGCTTATATCCCTGCTAAGGCGTAAATGATTTCTTAAGATCGTCCCACAATAAAAAAAGGTAGCCGAATTGGCTACCTTTTTTGGTTTATGAGTTATGTCGTAGGCGAGGCTCCTAACTTCTCAACTCCTCACCTTCTAATTTTAATCTACCAGGATCTTATATTGGATCTGACTGCTACCAATTTTATGCTGCAGGAAATACATCCCTTTAGGCATTGAAGCAGTGGGTATTTCAAGATCCACGCTCGTAGGTGCAGTAGTGTAGTGGGCGTAACCCGTGACATCAATCACAGAAACTACTCCTGTCGCTTCAACCAATCGTACGTGCAAGATATCTCCTGCAGCTACTGGGTTGGGATAGATCTGCGTTTCATTCGCTGGTCCCTCAGTGACAAAGGATTCAGTAGTCGTTTGTGCTGTTGCAAAGACGGCCGTTGAAGCATAGACTTTGAGGTAATCGATAATCACGTATGATCCAGATGAAGATGAATTCCTGCCTCCTGTTACGCGTATCTTAATGTTGTGTGTCCCTTCGGCCAAAGTTCCACTGGTGAAGGCCAAACTGTAATCCTGTCGTGATGCCGCGTACAAGTCGACCATCGTTTCAGGTCCGTCGTCAACCGACACAGCTACAATGCCGTGATGAGATGCTTTTGATGAATAAAATTCTACTTTGTTACCAGTGAATGACAGCGTTGCATAGTGATTTGTTGTGTTGCTGTAATGAGCAGGTTTTGTTGAAGTAGTTATCACCAGTATTAGCAGCATTGGTCCACGCAGTTCCGGTGTATTTGAACTTGTTGATGGTCGTACCGATGGTTGCATCGTCAAGTTCGATAAAATTCTGCATAGGCTTTACCGTAACCGATGATGTTGCAGTTTTGCCACCGTCAACTGTTGTTGCCGAAATTGTACATACTCCTGGCGCTACAGCGGTAAGTGTACCGTTGGTGTTAACCGTCGCTATTGCAGGATTGGATGAGCTCCACGTTACATTCTTGTTTGTGCAATTAGTAGGCGTTATGATCGCGTTCATTGCCTGGGTAGCGCCTGCATTCAAGGAAAAGGTCGTCGGATCGACAGTCACGGCTATTACCGGAACAATTACCGACAAGTTACAGCTGCTTACTTTTCCACCGTCCTCGGTAGTGGCCGTGATAGCAACATTTCCTGCGGCAACTGCTGTTACAACTCCCGTTGGACTTACAGTTGCGATACTATTATTTGCGGATCTCCAAGTCACGTTCTTATTAGTAGCTGTCGAAGGCGCAACCTCGGCATTGAGCTGATGAGTTGCTCCTAAGTTAACGGCTATTGACGCAGGAGCATATTGCAACGCTACTTACTGGTGCTGTCACAGTCACGGTAGAAGTGCTGGTCTTCTCACCATCTACTGTCTTTGCAGTAATAGTGGCGGTACCGGCAGCCACGGCTGTTACAACGCCAGATGAATTTACAGTAGCGATACTGTTATTACTAGAGTTCCAGGTTATGCTTTTATTCGTTGCATTCGAAGGACTCACTGTTGCCGTAAGCTGTTGCGTTGATCCCGGCGCCAATGAAACCGTAGAAGGCAGAACCGCTACACTAGTTACAGCAACACCACTGAATGAATACACTTTGATGAAGTCAAGTACGACATAAGTCCCGGTTGATGCGCTATTCTTTGTTCCCGTCACTCGTATTTTAATTGTGTGAGTTCCGTCGACGAGTACACTGTTATAGACCGACACATAGTTTTGGCGTGTTGCGCTATAGAGATCGACTAATGTTTCGGGTCCGCCGTCAATTGACACTGCGGCGATACCGTGATGCGAAGCCTTAGAAGTATAGAGCTCGACTTTGTTGCCAGCAAACTGCAACGTTACCGTATTGGACGTTGTGTTTGAAAATGAAGCAGTGTTCATATAGAACGGATCGGTTGTATTTGTGCGCATGCGTCCACCCGGATCCGAAATTGAATTTATTGATTGCTGTTCCCTGTGATGCGTTGTCGAGGTCAGCGGTTACTACCTGAGATGAGCTAACCGTTACCGAAGCAATCGCTGTTTTGTTTCCGTCCGCTGTTGTTGCCTGTAATGGTTGCATTACCAGCTGCTTTACCCGTAACGAGTCCTGTGCTACTAACGGTCGCAACAGTTGAATTAGAACAAGTCCACGTTATATTTTGATTTGTTGCATTCGTTGGAGCAATAGTCTTTGCAAGCTGTGCGGTGCCATTTATTCCAACGCTCAAAGTTGTTGGAGCAATTGTTACGCCTGTTACAGCGACTGTAGATGTGTTGACAGTCACGCTGCTGGTAGCTGTTTTGCTGCCATCGACAGTTTTTGCTGTTATTGTTGCGGTACCTGCTGCGATAGCGGTAACCAATCCGCTGCTATTCACTGTTGCTACAGCAGCATTGCTTGAGGTCCAGTTAACATTTTTATTTGTCGCATTTGAAGGGCTGACAGTTGCTGTTAGCTGGGTAGTTCCATTTACTGATAGCGTTGCCGTTGTAGGAGTTAACGTTACTCCGGTAACTGCGATCGTGCTTATTGGACTACCGTTTTCGTATGCTCCAATATCGGGCTTGCTGCCGGAGAAAGGAAGACCTAAGCTTACTCCCGCGTCTATCAGAGGACTTCCGGAAGCAGGGACATAATAAGGGGTTGGGCCGGTTTCCAGACTTAGTGATCTTGGGATCTCCGGTGGTGATATTGTTAGTGTATGTTCCTGGCACTGTACCAACTGCCTGATTGACGAGGAAGTTGTTCACTACCTGAAGATTGCTCAGTGTTCCATTTTCAACCACTACCAACTTGTTAGGATAATAGCTATATGCGGTGTTGGAGTTGATAATAAGGTTGTTCTTGATCTCTACGTTCTCGCCGTTTCCTCCATAAGATGCGAAAAGGTTGCAGGTTTTGGTGCCTATAAATTCAACTGTGTTATTGAAGAATTTGACATTGTGAAATCCCGAATTCTGCACTCTTACAATCTCTGCGGGCCAACCGTCTACTACCTGAAGATTGCTCAGGGTTGCGTTTTCCAGGTATACAAGCCGGTTAGGATACTAGTTATAGGCAGTGGCTGAGTTAATAATGAGATTGTTTTTTATTTCTACGTTCTCGCTGGTTCCTCCGTAGGATGCGAAGAGGTTAGCTAGTGCCCTGTTCCGATGAACTCAACGGTGTTGTTGTAGAATTTCACATTGTGGAACCCGGTATTCTGTGCCCTGACAATTTCGCCTGGGTAATTGTTTACTATGCCATAGATAGTAGTTGTGATGTATATTCCAGTTGCTCATATTTGTTTCCGTGAGTATCCCAATTCGCGATACCATATCTTGCCTTTGTGAATGTAGTTGTGGTCGATTTCAATGTCATGCACGCTTACTTCGAGTGCATATCCGCTGCCACCGGCCCTTTTTTCCATATCCAAAACGTTGTTATAGACGCGGATCGTGGAAGTTCCCTTTGGGGTGGCCCATTGCGCCTGGTCCATTATAAGCGATACAGTATTATCAATGTAGTTGTTATAAACCTCGCATCCTTTCATGTCCACGTTCCAGAGCTCGAATGCAATATTAGGAGCGGATCCGCCGTGCCACATGCGCCTGTCGGAACTACTGAAATATTGTTATCGTGAAACTTCACGTAGTGCATCGGTCCGTTTGTTCCCAATGCTTTGATTCCATAACCAACTCCTTCATCAACACTGACATGATCTATTTCTACACGAAGCAGGTTAGAGATGGCAAGCGCTCCTGAACACCAGCCTGAGCTTCCCCATGCGCATTCTTTAATTGTACATCTGTAACTCTTGAATCATTTACATCCCATAACCAGAACCCTGTAAAATTTGTGTATTGGATCTTTATCCCTGAATGGTCACGTTGCTTCTGTTCTTTACATAAATACCGCCGTGTAACTTCTTTCCATCGCCATCGAGAGTGAAATCCTTAATGGTTTGATTCCCGGCAGTCATTGACCCGGAGCTGAGATTGATCAGCAGCTTGTCCGTTGCAAAACCTGGGCTTGCAGGGTTAATAATAAAAAGAAGGATCTGATTTAATTATCGTTACATCACGTCCTGCGCCGATGACGTTGACACCTGTCGGTACATTGATCTGTTGCTCAACAAATGTGCCGGCCGATAATCGGATAGTGTGACCCTGGTTAGCGGCAACTTTTGTGCACGCAAAACGAAGAGTTCTCCAGGGACTGCCCTGGCTTCCGTTACCGGATGCATCATTTCCTGAAGTGCTGACATAATAATCAGCTGCCATGATAGAATTAAAGCAGACTAAAAACAGTAGAGTAAAAATAGAACGATTCATCATTTTTTATTTAGTACAGAAATATTTCGGTTTCTTTGGCGCTTAAAATTCTTCTTGCCGATGAGACTTCGTGTATGAATCAGTAACTGGCTTTTAAATCCTGGTTATTGATGCGCCTTCTGCAGAAAGTGAAGGCAATAGGGTATCTGCCAATGAGTTTTTAAACTATTGGTAAACAAATCAGTGACGATCCATTTGGATCATCGAGTTTGTTAAGTAGGGATGGAGTTGTATTTAATTGTCAAGACCCTCTCCGCAGCACCCATTACACATTACGTCGGACAGTGGCTAAAAGCACACTGAAGAAAAACATTAGAACGACTTCGACTAAATCAACCTATGGAATAGACGATGCAAAACTGTACTATTTTTTTTGCGCGACTGGATTAGTATCCGGCAAAAAGGTACAGAGTTGATTTTTTTAATCATGAATTCAATTGAGAAGATATTCAGCTTTCAACGTCTTAAATGATTCGTAAAATAGTTGCCATCAGTATTTATCCCTATGAAAACAAATTCACAGATGATGAATTGTTGTGATCAAAATTCCTTCATCGGAGTATATTGCCACTCATCGTTGATAATGGATCCAACACAACAGTAATTCACGTTGAGCAATTTTATAAACCCTTATGTCCAAACCTGATATTGTAATCTTTAGTGTGATTTCATTTTATCAGGCATGAGAGAAACAAAATGTACGACCAATGGTAGCTAATTCGATTGCATGCATCCTTTAATGGAGACGAAGTGAAAGAAAGCGTTTATAATATTTGCGCGGAATGATTTTTATTTCAATAAGGATGTGATCAGCATCCTAAAGTCTTTAACTTCAGTTGTTAACGTTTTGATGAACAAGTATAGGTTGAGTTAGATTATTGTAAATAGTTGACGGCCTGACTTCCGTTTGAATGAATCTCTCGTCAGCAACACAAGTGTGGAAGTTCACTACAATGCAGTTTTGCAAAATTTTTAACAGAAACGGGAATTTCTTACATCACTTTCCACCGCGCCCGAAGTAAAAAAAAGAATTTTGATTTCAATGAAATGTTGAATCAGGACATGTAAAACTGAAATATGCTCTGAATAAGCGTTTTTTTAGTGGAGCTTATAGAGCTAACTTTTTTTAACCGAACTATGATCCATTCTGATTTTTCGGGTTTTTTATTACTTTTGAACTGATGACAATGGCCACTACATATCGCCCCACGCAGGCCGGAATTGCGGCTTAATTCACGAAGGTTTCACGAAGTCCATTGAACCTGTAACAACCAGTTTTTCTCATTTCTACTATTTCTAGTGAGATTGTCAGCGCTTTTGGCCGCTTCGATGATCGCATTAGCCATTTTCAACATTTACACAAATGACTATTCTAAATAATTACGGCTGGAACGCATTTCATGAACAAAATGCAAAGTCAGCCGAGCAAAATGACCTTCCCGTGGGACGGGTAACTTCCATTAAGGGCTTCAAATATCTATTGGTTTCAGAAGGCGGCGAGATAGAAACCGAACTTTCCGGCCGTCTGCTTTTCGCAACAGCCGTTGAAGAGTTGCCGAAAGTAGGCGATTGGGTTTTTTATATGGACTATGGTGCGATGGGATATCTCATCAGTGTTTTGCCGCGCATGAACGAACTTTCGAGGAAAGCAGCAGGGGTCAAGTTCGAAAAGCAAGTATTGGCAGCCAATGTCGATTATGCATTCATTGTCCAGGGCCTGGATGCAGACTTCAATATCATGAGGCTTGAACGATACGTAGTCCAAATCCTTTCTTGTGGGATAACGCCAATAGTATTGTTGAATAAATCCGATCTGGTCGATCGGATACTCGAGGATTACATAGCTCAGGTTAATAGACTGAAGCGGGATTGTGGTGTATTCTGCTGTAGCACCTATTCTGGTTTTGGTATTGATGTGCTCGTCAATGATGTAATGGAGCAAGGCAAGACATATATTCTTATTGGCTCATCGGGAACTGGAAAAAGCTCCTTGCTTAATTCATTGATGAATTTTCAACTTCAGAAGATTAGCGAAAAGAGTCACTCGACCGGGAAGGGTAAGCACACAACTACCACCCGCGAGCTGTTTCAGTTGCCTAATGGTAGTCTCGTTATCGACACTCCGGGAATGCGGGAATTTGGAATGACTTCGGATGAAGGCCAACATTCGTCGGAGCTGTTTCCTGAGATAACAAAGTTCGCTCAAGGCTGCCGCTATGCTGATTGTAAACACATCAATGAAGCAGGCTGTGCGGTATTAGAGGCTTTGAATGTCGGTACACTCGACTACTTACATTTATGAGAGCTATCTAAAGCTGATGAAAGAGCAACGACGATTTGAAATTAAGATCGAAGACAAAAAACGACTCGGGAAAACAATTTGGAAAGATGACGAAGGAGGCAAAGAACCACAGGAAGAAATACAAATACTGAACGATGAGTGGCAGGAATATTAGTTCTGGTTTTCCTGCTGCCTGCTCATGGCAGAACAGCAATAATTTTATAAGGTCATTTTTGTCTTCAAATTTAATTCCATTTTCTCGTGAGGTATACATCTATCTCATCTTTGTTTTTGCGGAATAGTTTTATGAATAGAGGCACGAGTGGCTTTGTAAACTTTGTTGTCCTTACTAATAAAATAGTAATGTTTTACTTTCCTGTAATATCGGTTGTAGACGGACGGACGTCCCTCGCATATCATCGCCATAGATCAATCCGTCTCTATATTACCGGAAACATACTCCATATGTTCGGTATTCATAATATTAAGAACACCAAGCGATACTGGCAGTTGTTGGATAATCTCAAAATATCCAAGATTTGTAATCTTGCAAGAATAGATGATCGTCCAACGCTGATAAGCTTCAGTTCCTTAGTGCGTTTAATCTGCGTAGTGTCGTTTCTCCTTGGTGATTATATCCATTTGGAGTAAGTAAAGATCATAATTCATCAAAACTTTATCTTCTGATGAAAAACCGGTCGAAAAGGTTACCCTACCCTATTGGAAGGAGGGAAACATATAAATGCTGTCTCGCCATGCTACTTCGCTGAGATGTGTATGGGCGGGCAGAAAGAAAACATCTGGTGAACTCTTCAAAGTCTCTAGCTTGATCTGAACTCCCGGGATTGAGCTATTCCGTTGTAAACAGTGACTGATTATCAGAAACAGTGTAACTATCTTATACACATCCTTGAAATGTTTTGTGTTGACCTTAAATAGCGCAATTGTCTATTTGCCGGTGATTTTAATTTTGATTTTCTTCGCTCAACTCATCACAGAATTTCAGGAGTTTTATCAGGTCGCTTTGGTTTTCAAAATCAATTTTGTTCTCGGCAAGGTAGGCCTTGATCTTTTTTCGTTGATCGTCAAACAGTTTCTGAATAGAAGTGGCGGAGGCCAGGTATGACTTATTTTCCTTGTCGAGGAAATAGTAATGTTCTTCTTTCGTGTAATAGATGTCTGATGCTAACGTGGCAGCCCACGTGCTCAACCTTTTCAGGATGCCGAGGGCCACAGGCGACTGATGCACAATCTCGATATATCCGACCTTGTTATCATGATAGAACAAATGATTGCCTATACTGACAAGCATCACTTCCCTTGATCGGACCATTTCGGTGGTATCTCCGTCGTTTGTGATTAGATCCATTTGCCCCGAATAGAGGTTGTAGTTAAGTCTGAATTTTTCTTCTGGTGAAAAACCGGTGGCAAAAGTGACTCGCCCATATTGAAATGAAGGAAACCTGTAGGTGCTGTCACGCAAGGTTTTTTTATTCAGCTTGTAGTACGTTTTCGACGAGACTCGAAGCGAGTCTATATTTCTGTCTGCAACTTTTGGCTGAGCGATACAATCGCAATAGTGACTAGACTATTACAAACAAGAAAAATATGTCACACCACGCTTTAATGATCTTTTTGTTTACGTATAAGAAAGTTAATCAATCATAACAAGCGGACAAAAATGTATTCACAAAATAGAGCATCCGTTGTGAGATGGTGTGCCGGTCTGAAACGAAGGCTAGTTTCGATTCTCCTTCGTCATCTCGTCACAGAACGTCAGGAGTTTGATCAGGTCGGGCTTGCTTTCAAAATCAATTCGGTTTTCATCAAGATAGGCCTTTATGTTTTTTCGTTGATCAGGATACAGTCGCTGGATTGATGCCCGGGTCGCTTTGGATGGTTTATTATCCTTGTCGATGAAATAATAATATCCTTTCTTCATATAGTATCGATCGTATTTTGATGTTGTGGTTCGTTCATCCGGATCTGCCGTGATCATGATGTTTAGAACTCCCAGGGCAACTGGTAACTTATGAATGACCTCGATGTACCCGATGTTGTAATCATGGCAGAACAGGTGATCACCAATACTTATAAACTTAAGCTCCTTCAATTGCTTGACATGGGATGTATCGCCATTGGTGTTGATCATTTGCATTTGTCCCAGGTACAAATTATAGTTTAATCTTATTTTTTCTTCCGGTGAAAAACCTGTAGCAAGGGTAATACGGCCATATTGAAATTTTGGGAACCTGTAGACGCTGTCGCGCCACGAAACATTGTTGATTAGCGTGTAGGCGGGGAGCTTGTAAATTCTCAAAGAATGGTTAGATGAGTCGAGGAATGTGTCGGCTTGTGAAGAAGGTCTCGACTGGGCAATGCCAAAGTGGAAAAGAACAAGAAGGGTGAATGATAATATTAGCTTGCCCAAACGCATTATTATTCTTTTCAACGTTTCCCTAAGGTAATAAATAATGCATTGAAAAGACCGTACGTATTGTGATCAGTATCGGACAGTCAGATAATGTTGTGTTAATGGGAATTGCCGGTCGCAATAGGTATTCACCGGTCATCGAATAATGACAAAAAACGAAACGTGCACAAATTCTTAACGTTACTCAACGTACACCACAATGGTGGATTTTTAAACAAACTAAACTACAACATGAAGAGGGTTTTTTTAATTGCGCTGTTTGCAGCAGGAGTTGGTGTGATTTCCGCATTTGCGCAAAACACATTTGAGAAGAGCAAAAAGCTCAGCAAAGACGAAGTGCCGGTAGCAGTGATGCAGTCGTTTCAGAAAGATTTCAGTAATCTTGAAGACAAAGGGTCCTGGAAACTGCACTACACGGAAAAAACTGAGAATGGTAAAACTGTGTTTACTCCCGAGTATTACACGTTCACAGGCAAGAACAATGGAGAGAAAGTGGAGTTGAAATTCTCCACAACCGGTGCCCTGGCAAGCTCAAAAGGAGTTACGCAGGGGTCAACTAATTAACCGCCAGCATTAGAAAAGGCCGTCTTTAATCAAGGCGGCCTTTTTTTGTTTTAGAGGCCGGGCTTTGGGGGTTTCACCGGAGACGCAGACGCCAATACTCCCTTTGTATTGATCTTGCGATAAAACAATCGTCCATTCGAACTTACGAAGAGGAGATTAAGATCAGGACCTGCGAGTTTGACATCCATAATGTCATGGGCGGGTTTCGAGAAAATAAAGTTCACACGTCCAAGCTGATCCGAAACCTGTATCCCCATCGTGGTAACTGAATAAAGAAGGTTTTGTGAATCAACGGTCATACCCTTGATGCCCGGAGTGACTTCCCCATACGGCACATGGTAATGGATATAAGGCTGCGCCTGCGACAAGCTGCCATCTTCTTCAATCTTATACGAATAGCCAAAGATATAATCTGCCATCCCTATGTTTAAGAAAGTCTGCTCAGCGGACATTGCAACACCCGTGGGCCGAAAGGGTAAATTGAAGTATTGCGCTTTTGATGTTGTGAGATCAAAATGGCCGATTCGATTCTTAACAGGATCTGTGTAATAGATCCCTCTGCTCGTCGTCGTCATAAATGCCGATGTCTACATCCTTGACGATATCTTTACTTACGCCTTTATCAATGACGGTTATTTTGCGCTCACGCGCATCGGATACATAGAGTCTTTCTTCGTTGTCGAACGACAAAGCACTAGCATCGCCCTTTAGCTTAGCGTAATGCTGACACAGTTCCAGAGTGGTCTACTCTGTAGATGTTTTGTTTGTCGGAGAAGAAAACTTCTCCTGACTTGTTGACAGCCAGTTTGCCGGCTTTCTTTTCCGCCAATGGAATTTCTTTCCATGCTTCACCATCCAATAATAATTTAACGCGTTGGTCATTACTTTTATGCGCTTGAACGGGCGCTGGGTAATCTTTCCATAACCAGGCCAGAGCATCCGCCATAATTACTGCTGCGTGTTTGCTGTCGTGTCCGCCGCCTTCGCCCCACGCATGGTTCACTTCATATCCCGACCAGGTCAGAGCCGAAAGCATGTTTTGATTTGCCATCCACCAATCTCCTGCATAAATATTGAGGTCCTGTGTCCCATCTTCGAGGAAAACACGTATGGGTTTGGGCTCTGTCTTGCGAACCAGTGTGGCGAATTCATCTCCACCACGCAGTCCCACGTATGTACCGATTGTACTGAGCACCCGTCTGAATTGATCAGGTCTTTCCCAGGCCACATTAAAGGCGCAAATGGCACCTGAACTCGCTCCAGCAATAGACCTGTCGTTGGGGTCTTTGCTAATATTGTATGATCGCTCTACTTCCGGAAGTAATTCCTCCAATAGGAACCTTGCATAGGTATCACCGAGTGCATCGTATTCAAAGCATCTGTTGTATCGTGGGTAGTTGTCCTTACCCGCTGCCGGTACCGTCCCATGGTCGACGAAAACACCAATCATGACCGGGATTGTTTTTTGGTTAATCAGGGAATCGAGTGCCCGGGGCAATTTCCAGCCCGTGGCTCGCGACAGTCCATCCTGTACAACCATGAGACATGCAGGTTTCGCCGCGTCATACTGTTTAGGAACGTAGAGCCAATAGTTGCGTACTGTGCCAGGATAGATCTTGCTATTCCACACAAATGGCCCGCGAATTTCTCCGGCCGGAAATGCAGAGTTGGTTTGAGCGTTACAGATCAGAATGTTACTCAGCAGAAGCGCAATGAAAAGGAGCTTTGACATAATAAGGGAAGGTTACACAAAGTGAATGTAACAAAGTCTTTTATTGTATGCTACATCGATAAAATTGGCTCGAAATTGTCAAGCACCAGAATGAACATATCGAACTCACACTAGAACTCGGTGAGCGCCATAAGACAATGTGAGGAACTGCCGAATGTCGAACAAATACTCGAATGTCGAGTGTTGAATGTCGAATGTTGAGCGATGTAACGGATAACGATTAACGGAACCGAATCCAGCCAAAAAGAAGGGTAGCCTGATTAGACTACCCTATCGAATCAATTCGACCCTGCTGTTCCTTCTGAATCTATGTTCAAATTATCCCAATTAATTTCCTTATACAATCCCCTGAAATCCGGGGTTTGATTACATTGTATTGAATTAGTTTACTTATACAATGAACAGACACGTTTACCCGATGTTAATGTTGATCCTTGTTTGTTGCAGCTCGCCCAAAAAGCAGGAGCAAGAAGAACAATGGATAAAACTATTCAATGGAAAGGACTTAAATGACTGGATAGTTAAGGTGCATCACCACGATCCGGGCGTAAACTTTGGAAACACATTCAGAGTGGAAGATGAAATGATCAAGGTGCGTTACGATCAATATGATGATTTCAATGATCAATTCTCACACTTATATTATAAGACTCCTTTCTCACATTTTCATTTGAAACTGGAGTATCATTTTACCGGAGAACTTCAGAAAGGAGCCCCGGAGTATACGTTGCTGAATAGTGGCGTAATGTTTCACTCACAGGATCCCCGTGGAATGCTTAAGGAACAAAACTGGCCGATATCAGTTGAGATGCAGTTCCTCGCCGGATTAGGCGATGGGAAACCGCGTCCAACAGGAAACATGTGTTCTCCCGGAACGGAAATAGTTTATAATGGGGAATTGTATAAAGATCATTGCCTTAATTCTACATCACGGACGTTTGACGAAGGATGAATGGGTGAAAGCAGAATTGATCGTTTTGGGTGATTCACTCGTTACCCACATCATCGATGGCGATACAGTTCTTCAATACAGTAAACCAACTATGGGTGGAGGTGTAGTGAATGGATTCGACAGCACGATCTGGGTACCAGGCAAGCCGCTCACATCAGGATACATTGCCCTTCAAAGCGAGGGACAGCCTATTGACTTCCGCAACATCGAACTGAAAGTTCTCGAGCCGTAGGGACGTTATCCGTTGAATCGTTAATTTGTTGATGGGTCATGGGTGTGAGTGTTGTTTAACCGCCGAGCCGCGGCGAAGGCGCAGAGTTAAGCGAGCAAGGTCCTCAACTCAACATTCATCATTGCATCATTGCTCATTGCTTCACTTCTCACACATCACAATTCCCTCACCCAGATATTTCTAAAGCTGATCGCCTTGCTAGGATCGCCATGGTCCTGCAACGATATCGGTGCCTTTCCATGAGGCGCGAAATATTTTGGATGGCCGATATATGCAGTGTGTCCTCTTATTTCAAAATTGTTTTGAACAAGAACGCCATTGTGTACAACACTGACACGCGCGGGGGAAAACAAACTCCCATCTTCATTAAATCGAGGTGCAGTATAAGTGATATCGTACACATTCCATTCACCAGGTTTTCTCATTGCATTTGCGAGTGGCGGGTTCTGCTTGTAAATGCTGCCAGCCTGACCGTTGACATAAGTAGGATTATTATAGTTGTCAAGCACCTGCACTTCGTACCAGTATGCCGGTATTTTCAGATCGTCGCTGAGGTCTTGCAGGAAAACGCCGCTGTTTCCGCGAGCCTGGCTCTGACCTTGAATATCTTCCGGGACCTTCCACTCAATATGGAGTTGGTAGTCGCCAAACTTTTGCCGTGTAGTTATATCCCCGGTTCCCTTTAACAACGGTGATCACACCGTTCTCTACTTTCCATTTTGCATCACTGCCGTCGCGGCTTTTCCATTTGGACAAATCCTTACCATCGAAAAGCACCACTGCATCCGACGGTGGAGGTACCATGCCAGGATAGGGACCGGGTCAACGATTTTCGGAACGGGTTCCCAATATTCCGTCATTTGAGGACGCATCCTGGCGGGGATCCGGATCGATTCAGCTTCCTTCAACCGGGTAAGCGTACCCTTGACTTCCTTTCCTTGATAGACGAGCGTTAATTCCATTTGATCACCGTCGAATTTTCCGCTGTACGGAATGATGTTGCCGCCTGTAGCATATGTAAAAGAAAATGTTGACCCCGTCACCTTTCCATTGCTAATCGGACCGTCTCCATCCGAGGTATAGATCGTTCCTGTTAATTTTTTACCCTCTGCCTTTAGATTGAGGCCAAGTTCAATGTTATCGCCGACCTTTCCGTGCCAGCGACCCGTCAGGTCTGCGGCAATGGAATGGATTGAAGTAGCTAATACAAGGATAGCTGCAAAAATAGTTTTCATCTTTCTAAGAATTTGGAATTAAATAACGAACGGGAAACTACAGATTTTCAGCTTATTTTTTTAACGGCTGAAATCCATTTTCACAAAATGCTTTAAACGTGTGACAGGATGCCTTGAGTCCGTCAAAAAGGAAAGTATGTTTTTGTTCTGGCAGGTCCTTATCGTCCATGGAAAGTATGCGAACAGCCAAACTACAACCACTGCCCGACGGCCGGAAAAGGTACTCATAAACGGAATAAATATCGGCATCTTTTATGATCACAGTTTCAGCATAATGGATTCCGGATTTGCGGTGCTTAACATGCAGGGGAGAAATCTCGGCTCTTACTTCATCGAAGGAACAGTAATGCGATGCTCCCAACGAAGGGGTGGTCACTTTCCTGCTTTACCTCCTTTAGTCCACTCATCCAATGAACGCGTCCCACCATATCCATAAGCGCCATGTAAACGTCCTTGTATGGCGCCATTATGTCTAATTCAAAGAAGCCTTGATCATGATCTGTGTATTTAACATCGTGTTTCGGTGGATCAGGCACAGTGGATTTCAGATCTTCGATGACTGCATACTGGAAATTCACTTTTCCAATAGAAGCAAATTCCTCTGCAGACGCTTTCCAGGCAAGTCCACATTCATTCTTTTGATCACTCACCTGTTGGAGTAGATTGTCTGTTAACAGGATGTACTCACTCGAATTGATACTATTCTTGAGCAACCGGTGTGCGATGATCATGTCCAACCCTGACGCCTTTACGAACCGGTCCACTTTGATTTCGGAGATCACACCATAATGCGCAATGAATTTGACCGACAGATTGATAATCGACTGGCACGCACCGCAGTGACATAACACCACCTGCTGCATCGTTTTGCGTTGATAGTGGAATGCATTAAAGATTTCAATACATAGATCCAGGAGTTCTTGTTTGGTTTCGACTCCGCCTTTCTTGTACAATAACACGGCGTCACCTTCAATCTCCGAAACCTCGAACCTGCCGTTGGCCGCCTTAACGATTGTCTCCAGGAAGCTGCTAATAAGATGGGACGCGTGCTCCAATTCCATAGAACTCATGAATTGAGTAAACCCGCTTATGTCCGGGATAAGAATAACTGCGTTTGTTGCCGGCATGACCTGCCCTTAAGTATAAACAAGTTAATAAACTTATGCGCTAATAGTAAGTCAGGTTCCCGAATTAGCGTTACACGCCCAGCACGAACGGACGGTTAGGTGGGTGTGTTAATCAAGCTGGGCAGCACTTCGGTAGCGTTATGTTCGACCCCTTCGGGGTCCCGGATTCCATGTATCGTTAACCACCCCGATCTATCGGGGTGGCTATTAAGCTTCAATCCCTTCAGGATTGAATGCACCGATGAATGTTATTCTGCGATGCTGCTTTTATTCCATTCGCAGCGAATTAACAGGGTTTGTACGCGCTGCTTTCCACGTTTCGTATCCTACCGTCAACAATGTGATGACCAGGAGCCCGGACAAACTTACCAGGAATACTTCGGGAGTGATCGGTGAGCGATAAATGAAACCCTCCAGCCAATTCTTGGCCAGAAAGTAAGCCGCCGGCAATGCTATTACGCTGGCTATAACGAATATCTTAAAGAATACCCACAAGAACATTCGTATAACTTGTGATACTTCCGCTCCCAAGACCTTCCTGATCCCCACTTCTTTCGTTTTTTGTTCCGCCGTATATGAGGCGAGACCAAATACACCCAACACCGTGATGAGAATTGCCAGTACCGCGAAAGCTTTCGCGAGGGATGAGACACGGCTTTCTGCTAAATACATTCTGTTGAATTCATCGCTTACAAACCAGTAGTCAAAGCCAACGCCCGGGAAAATATCTTTCCACTTTTTTTCTATCGACGCTATCTTTTCCTGAAATGCCCCGGCCGGCAGCTTGATGTACGCTATCTTATCAATAAAATGCAAATGAGGGTTGAGCATCAGAGGCTCGATTGCCTGGTGCATCGACTGATAAGGAAAGTCTTTGACGATACCAATAACTTTAAAAGAACGCTGGTCGGGTCTCTGCAGGGCGAAATTGTAATACCGCTCTACAACTGTCGACCCGATCAACTTTTCAATCGGCTGATTCAGAACTTTGACGGCAGCTTCATTCAGGATCACGGAAGAGCTATCCGCCAAATTTGATGCATCAAAGTCGCGGCCTGCGATGAATTCGAGCTCATAAGTTTTAGCGAAGTCGAATTCCACGTTAAGTTGTTTCCAGTTCAGTTCCTTGTCCTCTATCTCAGGAAATGTAAGCGAGGCACCAATGAAGCCGAAATAATCGAGGCGCGGCAGGTGGTTTGCCATAGTTACATGCTCAATATCTTTGTCCTGCAACACGGATTGTTTGAAGGCCTGGAATTTGTCCTGCGGTGCTGTTCCGCCGTATCGAATAGACAACAGCTGGCTTCCGGCCTGGTTCAGCTTCGAGTTTTGCATGTACTCCATCTGGCGGACAACAATAAAAGTTGATATGATCAATATCAATGAAACGGCATATTGAATTGTTACAAGGCTCTTGCGAAAAAGCTCAGCGCCGAGTGCCACGAATTACTTGCCCTTTCAATACTTCCGCGGGACGGAAGCCGGAAAGATAAATCGCGGGATAGCTACCAGAGATAGCAGACATGAACAAAACAATGACCAGAACAATAGCGATCATATAAGGGTTAAGCAGCGACGCCAGGGTAAATGACTTGTGCGCGAGCTCATTAAAAGGTTGAAGGAAGATCACCACCAGAATCAACGCAATCACCAGGGAGCCCACGGTCATTAGGAACGACTCATAAAAAAACTGTTTTGCAATTTCGGTACGGGCGCTTCCAAGAGACTTGCGCAATCCTACTTCGCGTGCCCTGCGTGCTGATCGCGCTGTTGCGAGATTCATGTAGTTGATGCAGGCTATGAGAAGGATCAATAATGCGACGACGCTGAAAATCGTAAGATAAGTTTTGTCGCCCCTGGTGCTGTCGTTTTCCCATAGGTTTTTAGGATCGAAGTGAAGATCAGACATCGGGACGAGGAAAGGTGTCATTTTAAATCCTTGTGCCGAGATCCCTGAATCTGCTGCGATCATCTGGCTGCATAATGTTTTCAATGTCTCTTCTATCGGTTTTACGTCCGTGCCTGCTCTGACCACAAGATAGTTCTCAAAAAAGTTGAGCTCCTGGAAACGTGAACCTTCGAGATAGTTGTCAAAATTTTGAACGATACTGCGGAATGCGTTGACGTTGATGATATACTTCGGTTTGAAATGTGAATTGGAGGGGAAATCACGATATACACCAGTAACAGTAACATCGATCTCCTTCCCATTGGTGGCGAAGTTGTGTTTGACGGTGATGATTTCGCCTATCGGATCCGCGTCGCCGAAAATTCTGCGGGCTCCTGTTTCACTCAATACTATTGAATTTTGATTCTCGAATATCTTTTCTTCGTTCCCCTTAATTATGTCGAAGTCGATGATCTGGTTGAAGTTCGGTTCTGCCCACTTGATCTCTTCGGTAAGAATTATTTTGTCAGTCGGCTTATGATGTAGTGAAGTCGGATATCCAATGTAGTTGACGCGAGAGATGAGCTCGACTTCGGGTCTGGTATCTTTTAATTGTCGCGTGAGAAAACCAGGAGAGGTAACATTGTCAAATTCCTGCCCTTCGCGATTGGTAAAAGTTACACCGAGGCGATAAGTATTCTTGTAATGCGGGTGCATAACGTCATACTGCAGCTCATCGCTGACGTATAAAAAAATCAGAATTGCGCTGGCAAGGCCCAGAGCAAGACCAAACATGTTCAGTAATGCAAACAGCTTTTGGCGTTGAAAATTTCGCAACGCGATCAGCAGGTAGTTCTGGATCATAAGATGGGGATTTATACCTTATTAAGAACGTAAGAATCCATTGATCCGGTTATCCCCCAGGACGGCTGATTTTGTGAAACTATTTCCGTTCCGATCGGATCAGAAATCCCAGGATCTCCTCGTAGCCCCTGTTTTTTGAATTGTAGAACTGCAACATCATCGGGATATGCTTCTTTTTCATTTCGATTAATGGCTTCGTTTCCGGCTGATATTTCTTCAAGGCTTCAAAAAATTCCTTGTTGCCCTCATAGATAACTGGATACGTTTTGGTGCCGACGAACATAAGAAATGGGTTCATATTTTCATTGAGATGAAATATGGGCGACCCGTCTTTCCATTTTTCGGGGTCCCGGCCAAACATGGCGTAATATGTCCTGTGCTTTTTCAATTCTTCATTTGAGAGGAAGCTGAACATATCAAGTCCGAAGGCATCAATCAGAATTGTTCCGCTTAGGGGGTTGGATATATTTAAGGAATCGAAATAAAAGTTATCGACTGAAACCAAGGCCGCAAGATGACCACCGGCACTATGCCCGGCAATGAAGATCCGGCTGCTATCTCCACCGTACTCGCATCGATGTTCTCTTTGGTCCATTTTAATGCCATAGCGACATCAGTGGTCGCTCCACGGTATTCTGTGTGCGGACTCAAGCGGTAATCCGGGACAACTGTTACCACTCCTTTGCTTGCCATCCGACGACCGAGAAACTTATACTGTGATTTCTTTCCCGAATTCCAACGGCCGCCATGGATAAAAACAAAAACGGGTCGTTTTGTTTCTGCCTTCTTGGGAGAATAGACATCAAGCTGCAGCTCATGTTTGGGATCAAACGTGATATTCTTTTTCCTGATTGCTGACGGGGCGCAACAAAAACATAACGATGCGATGTATGCAAAAAGAAAATACCGGATACGAAACTTCATTGTGGTCATGTCAGGGATATTTGCTACAAATACGAAAAGAACCGAACCACTGGTTTTTTATGGAAAGTTTCATTTCAAACTACATGGATATCAATACGACTCTTCCTTCTGAAAACTATAGTACAAGTAAAACAGCGCCGGTAAGATCAGTACACTGCCAATGAGTAACGCGCTAGCCAGCGCGGTCATGGTCCGGATCGGTGCGACACTTTCAAGTAGTGAAATCGTGGTCCCGTCCTTCAAAATGACAATTGTCGGAAAGTGTGCGTAAGTAATAGCCAAAAGGATCATTGCGACCTGGAAAGCGGCAAGCATCCGGGGAAGAAATTTCTTTCGTTGATTGATGGATCGCCACATCAATATCAGCGAGAGCAATGCGAGGGCAGTTGCAACGAAACCAACGGGATCTCCGAAAATCCATTTCACAAGCGGGATCTTTTCAATGGCCGATATAACAAAGACGAGAGCTCCGGCGCACATCGAAATAATGTTCGTTCCGCGGGCTTTCCGGATAAAACGCAGCCGGTCGTTCTCATCATCAGCTTCGCCAATAAGGTAAACCGCAGCGAGAAATCCGCAGAGCGAAACTGTAAACAATCCAACGGAAACGGAAAATCCATTTAACCATCCAAATACATAGGCATCCAGGAACGAGGAAGCATTTGTATCAATATGACCGGAAAGTGTGCTACCGGCAATTATCCCGAGGAAAAGTGGAGTGACAAAACTCGACCAAACAAAAATCCGGTTATAGATTTCCTGCATTGAGTCGTGAACAGCGTCATAGTGCCTGAAAGTAAATGCAGTGCCGCGGGCAATTATACCCATTAGCATGATTACGAGGGGGATGTGCAGGTAAACAGAAAGCAGCGAATAAATAAGCGGGAAACCCTACGAACAAGATAACGATAGCGATTATCAGCCACATGTGATTAGCCTCCCATATCGGACCGATCGCGTGATATAATGTTTTGCGTGTGCGCCGGATATGTTTGGATGACGTGAACATCTCAATGATTCCTGCGCCAAAGTCGGCACCTCCTAACAAAAGATATAGAAGTATAGAAAGAAAGAGATATACGATCACAACTTTATCCATACACTATAATTTGTGAGGAGTATCATAAAGTTTCGGAACCATTTTAATCTGGCGTTGTAACAGGAATATTACGGCCACCGAAAGTGATATATAAACTGCCGTGAACAAGTAGAAGGACCAGACGATACCTGCCATTGGCGTAACAGCTTCTGATGTCCGCATAATTCCGTAGATGATCCATGGCTGTCGTCCAACTTCCGTAACAGTCCATCCAGCTTCAATGGCAATGAATCCAAGCGGGATACTTATAATAAAGAGCATCAGGAACCATTTCCTTGTAATCCATTTTTTTCGCAATAATCCCAGGAAAAAAACAACTGCGAACATCATCAGAAGCACGCCACATCCCACCATGATCTGGAATGCATAATGAACAACTGGAACCGGGGTTGATCAGCGACAGGAATAGTATCGAGACCTTTAACTTCAGCATCTAAATCTCCGTGCGCCAGAAAGCTCAACATTCCCGGGAGTTCGATAGCATAATCGACTTTTTTGTTTTCAACATCTGGAATTCCGCCGACCAATAGAGGGGCTGATTTTTTGGTATAGAAATGTGCCTCCATTGCAGCAAGCTTCGCAGGCTGTCGTTGTGCTACATCCTTCGCAGAAAGATCACCGCTGATAGGTTGAAGCAATGCAGCGATCGAGCCGAACAACGCGGCAATAATGAATGCGTTCTTGTGAAATAAAATATTCTTTCCTTGATAAATCATTGCCGCATGCACTCCCGCCACAGCGAATCCAGTTGCCGCAAAGGCCGCAAGGGTCATGTGAATAGCTTGAGTAAGCCATGCATCATTGAACATAGCTTCGATGGGATCTATATTCAGAAATTTCCCATCGACATAATCGAATCCTGAGGGACTATTCATCCATCCATTCGCAGCCACCACAAGTATACCTGAAGCGAGTCCGCTCAAACCGACCACTACTCCTGTGAACCAGTGGAACCATTGGTTGAACCGATCCCAGCCATAGAGAAAAAACCCCAGTGCGATTGCTTCAATAAAGAAAGCCGTTCCTTCCAAGGAAAATGGCATGCCAAAAATTGGCCCGGCGTGTTTCATGAATGTTGGCCACAACAAACCCAGTTCGAATGAAAGCACCGTACCCGATACGGCTCCCGTTGCAAAAAAAATTGCAACCCCCTTACTCCATGCTTTTGTGAGATTCTTGTACAGCAAGTCTCTTGTCTTTAGCCATTTATAATGAGCAACGGCCATAAAAAAAGGCATTACCATCCCGATGCAGGCGAAAATGATGTGAAAACCCAGCGAGAGGGCCATTTGTAATCGGGCTGCCAGGAAATCGTCCATTGATCTAATCGTATTAAACAAATATAGTCTCCAGCGCTGACCTAAAGTCAGGTCAATTGGCGTTTTAATCAACGATTACCGAAGTAAAAATAAAACCGGCAGGGAACTTAATTCGATAACAGCAAGTATTCAGAGGGAGGGCGCACTACTGCCTGACACAATTTATGTTGAATGTTAAAATTGACAAACCGAGTGACGGTGTATTTATGGTAAGGATAACAGGCACCAACCGTGCCATGGCAGAAAAAGAGCTTCAGGAATTTATTGCTGGGCGAACTTTCAGACGATATATCGATCATTTCAATCCCAATAATCAGATCATTGAAATCATAGCACCAAAAAAGGATGATGTGATAGCCTGATTGCCCATTTCTCCCAGTGTCGTATATTGGTGTTTGTCAAGAAATTCTCATGCGGCGGTCAGGTATTCTTTCATTTAGTGTTCTCGTTTTATTCTTCGCTTTCGTTTTGAGGGCTGGTTCTCTTTTTGCACAAGCAAGTGGTCGGCGAAAAAATCCTGTTCAATGGAAAGATATTTACGGCCACACAAAATCCGGTTGCAGAGGCAGTGTCCATCTCCGGAGATAAGATTGTGGCTGTTGGATCACTTGCTACTGTCCGCGGCACCGTGAGCGATCGTGCCGAACTCATTGATCTGAAAGGCAAGTATTTGTTACCTGGATTGATTGACAGCCATAATCATGCGATCGGAGGAGGTGAAAGTCTGATGATCGCGACGCTTAACGATGCCTTGTTGAGCAAAGACGAATTGAAACAATTCGCGCGGCAGGCGATTGAAACGAAAAAAGGATTGCGAGGAGATGTGTTGTACATCGGTGGTGTACACAGCAGTACCTGGGCAGCTGTAGGAGATCTGAATGATGTGTTCAACAAGGAGCCTTTCATTAGCCAGGGAGTTGTGCTGCGCGGCTCGGATAAACATACTGCCTGGGTTAACAAGGTGGTGCTGCAACGCGCGGGAATAAATGCACAATTTATTCGTGGTTTGTCCGAAACAGAAAAAAAGTACTTTGGCTTCAACCATGCGGATGAACCCAATGGTCTTATTTCCGAGGCCGGTTATCGGAAGATAGAAGCAGTAATCCCAGCAAGTCCGTTCGAAGGAATTCATGACCATGCAACTCCCCTACGTCCATTGGATGCGGCCGAAAAAGGCGCGCAATATTTGAACAGCCTCGGAATTACAGCATGGCTGGATCCTTCAGCCGGAAATATAGATGAAGGTGAAAATAATAGTCACCTTGAAGTTTATAATATACTATTCGGCCAAAAGAAATTGAATGCCCATGTCGCTGCTGTGGTTGTCGCAAAAGCCAATGATGATCCGGCACCGCAGATCGAGATCGTTAAAAAGTTGCAGCGGAAATATAAGAATGTTGAAGGTTTAAAAATTCTAGGCTTCAAAATATTTGCTGATGGTGTGTTGGAATATCCCACCCAGACCGCGGCCGTCTCAATTCCTTACACCAACACACGGCAAAACGGATCTCTAATGTTCGAGCCATCGAAGTTTAAAATATTCGCGGCGCAAGCAGACAAAGAGGGACTACTAGTGCATGTTCATGCCATTGGTGACCGTGCCGTCACCGAAACGCTGAATGCGTTTGCATATATGAGGCAATCCAATGGTAGTAATGATATCGCTCATTCGATCACACATTTGCAGGTGGTGATTCCCGCTGATTTCAAAAGGTTTTCGCATTTGAAAATCATCGCCAACATGCAACTCCTTTGGGCAAATGCTGACAGTTATGTTGTTGACCTTGTGAAACCTTATCTCGATCCGTCGCTTTACCGTCGTCAATATCCGGCGGCGTCATTGTTAAGGGCCGGGGCTACAATTTCTGGCTCAAGCGATTGGCCTGTCAGCTCGGCAAACCCGTTCGACGCAATTCACATGGGAGAAACACGGGTTGGACAAAAAGGTGTTCTTGATGCTACTGAAGTAATGACACGTATAGAAATGTTAAAGGCGTACACAATCAATGCGGCGAAAGCGTTGATGATGGAAAGAACGATCGGAACGATCGAGTCTGGAAAACAGGCGGATTTTGTGTTAGTAGACCGTGATGTCTTGACGGTGTCATCGGAAGAAGTGAAGAAAACTTCAGTGCTATGGACGATGTTTGGAGGAAAAATTGTCTACAGTAAATAGTTATTAAATGTTGACGAAGAAGAAATTACGAGCGGAATATTTAGTTGGGTATAAATGCATTGGTAATAACCTTTAACTTCAGCCACGCAAAACAAAGAATATGAATCTTAATTTAAACGCCCAGGATCAGAATACCTATGACGCTATTGTCGTCGGCACGGGGATCAGTGGTGGATGGGCTGCAAAAGAGTTGACAGAAAAAGGGCTGAAGACGCTCGTTCTGGAACGAGGACGTGACGTCAGGCATGTGGTCGATTATCCGACGATGACCAAAGAACCGTGGCAACTTCCTCACGCAAACAAACTTCCAGCTGAAGAGATAAAGTTCTACCCTGTTCAATCGCGAACAAATTGGGTGACTCAAGCCAACAAACACTGGTGGGTCAGAGATGACGAGAATCCTTATACTGAAGTAAAACCCTTTGATTGGATCAGGGGGTATCACACGGGTGGACGTTCAATCATGTGGGGAAAGCAAACGTATAGGCTATCCGATCTTGACTTTGAAGCAAATGCAAAGGACGGCGTAGGGGCCGACTGGCCCATTCGTTATAAGGACCTTGTTTCGTGGTATGATTACGTAGAAACATTCATCGGTGTAAGCGGTAGGGCCGAGGGTTTGTCACAGTTACCGGACGGAAAATTTCTTCCGCCGATGGACTTAAACTGTGTGGAACAATTTTTCAGGGAGAAGATGGCTGAGAAATTTGATCGGGTGATCACCATCGGCCGTGTTGCACATCTTACAGCCGCATTACCACACGACCCCAGCCGCGGCATATGCCAGTCGAGAAATCTCTGTGACCGCGGATGCCCATATGGCGCTTACTTCAGCAGTAATGCATCGACATTGCCTGCAGCTGCAAAAACTGGTAACCTGACCTTTAGGCCGTATTCCATAGTTGACTCTATTATATATGATGAAAAGAAGGGTAAAGCGGTGGGGGTAAGAGTTCTTGACCCGGAGTCAAAACAGGAGATTGAATTTTTTGCAAAGATTATTTTTTTGAATGCGTCGACACTCGGTAGCACACAAATTTTGCTCAACTCTACGTCGTCGAGATTTCCCAACGGTTTGGGTAATGGCAGTGATCAGCTGGGACGTAATCTTATGGATCATCAGTATCGGGCTGGTGCAGATGCGAAAGTTGATGGATTCGATGATAAATACTATATCGGACGGCGCCCTAATGGCATATACATTCCCCGGTTCCGCAATGTTGGCAAGGACAAACGCACGGATTACATCAGAGGATTTGGGTATCAAGGGGAAGCAAGCCGTTCGGAATGGTCAAGAGGAGTGAGTGAAATGGCTTTTGGTTCAGAGCTTAAGGAGGCGCTGACAACACCCGGAGAATGGAGCATCGGCATAACAGGTTTCGGCGAATGTTTGCCCAATCCGGAAAATCGCGTAACGCTCAATCGGAACAAGAGAGATGTATATGGTCTTCCCACGCTCAATATAGACGCCACATGGGGAGATAATGAGAAGGTGATGAGGAAAGACATGAAGGCAGCAGCTGCAGAAATGTTAGAAGCGGCGGGATTCAAGAACGTAAACGTTTTTGATAACCCTGATAACATGGGACTTGGAATACATGAGATGGGTACGGCAAGAATGGGCAACGACCCAAAATCCTCTGTGTTAAACAAGTGGAATCAGGTTCACGAGGCACCTAACGTGTTTGTAACAGACGGCGCGGCAATGACATCTTCAGGTTGCCAGAATCCGTCTCTGACCTACATGGCACTCACAGCGCGTGCGGCCGACCATGCCGTAAGTGAATTGAAAAAAGGTAATTTGTAAACTTCATTGTAATAAAGATCATGAACAGAAGAGAAGCCATTCAACGTACAGCCATAGCGTTAGGCTATGCAGTTACAGGACCGGCGTTAGTTGGAGTATTAAAAGGTTGCAAGGCGACCCCGGAAGTAAATTACAAACCCGTGTTCTTTACGGAAGCGCAGGCCGCCACAGTTGCAGAACTTTCTGAGATCATCATACCAAGGACTGAAACGCCAGGCGCCAAAGAAGCAGGTGTTCCTGCTTTTATTGACAGCATGCTTAAGGAAGTTTATTTAAAAGATGATCAGGATAAATTCCTTAAAGGTCTTGCAGACTTTGAAGCTGAAGCAGAAAAAGAATATGGCGACGGCTTTATGAACTGCAAGCGCGAAGACCAGATTGCCTTGTTTAAGAAACATCACGACGCAGCAGTGTCCGCCATGGGTACCGGTGGGCCTACTGGATGGTGGAATACGGCTGGCGGGGCTGACAAACCTTTTGTATTAAAAGTAAAGGAGCTGACGTTGCTGGGGTTCTTTACGAGTGAACCCGGAGCAACGCAGGTGCTCCAATACAATCAGGTGCCAGGTCCTTTTCAGGGATGCGTACCGCTGTCGCAAGTGGGAAAAGCGTGGGCCACGTGATCATTTGCTGATTGGTAGATTTAGTGATTTGCTTATTTATGAAAAGGTATCTTTATCGAACTCCTAGCGTTAAGCTCAACTCCTTGAGTGTTGTTTTATTGTCTGCCCGACGAAGCGTCTCGCGCAGGCGGGAATGTTGAGTGTTGTTTCCTGAAGATAGTTGGCGATGACAGAACACATGTCGCCTCCAAAACACTCAACACTCAATATATCAACAATCAACACTCAGGTGGTTTCGATTTAATAAGTGCATTTCAAGGCCCCTGAAGGGGATTTAGGGGTGACGTTGTAGCAGAGTCTCCCGCGCTTCGCGGCGGACTCTGCGTTCTTCGATAGAGTGCAAATCAATCAACATCGTGCTATTTTCTCGCAGCGTCCCCGAGACGGGAGACACTGCGACGACGGCCAAATTTTCATTCAACACTCAGTGATATAAGTTTAGCACTTGCATTCAACTCTCCTGAAGGGGATTTAGGGTTCAAGCGAACTCCTAGCGTTAAGCTCAACTCCTTGAGTGTTGTTTTATTGCCTGCCCGACGAAGCGTCTCGCGCAGGCGGGAATGTTGAGTGTTGAGTGTTGTCCTCTGAAGGTAGTGGCGATGACAGAACACATGTCGCCTCCAAAACAATCAACACTCAATATATCAACAATCAACACTCAGGTGGTTTCGATTTAATAAGTGCATTTCAAGGCCCCTGAAGGGGATTTAGGGGTGTTTACGCCACCGTCTTTGCCATTTCCCATCCGATGATGCTCTTCTTCCGCGCTGAACTCCATCGATATTCACCCAATATGCCATCCTTGCGGATCACACGGTGACATGGTATGAGGTAGGCAATGTGATTGGCGCCGACAGCTGAACCTACAGCCTGCATGGCTTTCGGATGTAAAATGCTTTCTGCGATTCCCTTATAAGTGGTCACTTCACCCATGGGAATTTTCAATAACGCCTCCCATACCTTTAACTGAAAATTGGTTCCCTTCACAAATACGTGAAGCCGTCCGGATGTATTCGTTCCAGGTAAATGAAAAATTTTCTCCACGAAACTTGCAGTGAGCATTTGGTCCTGGTGGAATACAGAGTTGTGCCAGTGTTCTTTCATGGCTTCGATCTCCGGCCGCGGATCCTCATCCGTCTGAAGGAACGACAACCAACATATGCCTCTCTCGGTAACGCCGATCAAGCACAGTCCAAAAGGCGTGCTGTGGATTCCGTATTCCACCCGGATACCCGATCCATGAAGTTTGTATTCTTGAGGAGTCACGCCCTCCAGCGTCGTGAACAGGTCGTACACGCGGGATTGGCTGCTTAGTCCTGCGGATTCGGCTACTTCGACAAGGTTCCTCGACTGGTGGAGTCTGTCTTTTAGGTAATCCACCGTGAGAAATTGCAGGAATCGCTTTGGACTTATACCCGCCCACTCAGTAAATATCCGCTGAAAATGGAACGGTGACAGGTGCACTTTTTCGGCAACTTCATCCAGCTCAGGCTGGCGCTGAAAATTCTTTTCGAGGTAGTGAATAGCTTCCTCGATTCTTCTGTAATTGATATGGGTTTCTGATGCTGTCAAGAACATAAAACTAGGGTTTTTTAATGACTCAAAATTGCGCCTGAAAACAGGGGAATTCAACCCGTTTCTTGCTGATATCGGGACTGGAGCCTCGCGGGGTGCGACGTAATTGACAACTCCCTGAGAATTATTCAAGATTTCCGACGACGAGGGACTGACACTATTTCAAGAAATTTAGTAGCTTAACGTCTATGCGCGCCGTTGCGCGGAATTAAAGACTTAACAATCCCGACGACTATGAAATATTTTCTAACTATCGCGATTATCCTTACGGTTCTTTCCATCGCGTCTGCGCAACAGAATTTTGATACAGTAAGGATCAAGCCAGTTAAAATCACAGATCAGATCTACATGCTAAAAGGCTCCGGCGGAAATATTGGCGTTATGATTGGTAAAGATGGAACCCTTATGATCGATGATCAGTTCGCTCCGCTCGCCAATAAGATAAATGGCGCCATCAAAACTCTCGATCCGGGAGAAATCAGATTTCTTATTAATACGCATTTGCATGGCGATCACTCCGGAGGCAATGAAAATTTCAAACGCATGGGAGTAACTGTTGTTGCTCACGACATGGTGCGCGAACGCCTTAGCAAAGAACAAACAAACAGACAGGGCCAGGTGACTCCCCCGCGCGACAAAGATGCGCTGCCCGTGATAACTTTTGGTAACAAATTGAATTTCCACTTAAACGATGAAAACATCGAACTTATCCATTTAGATCCCGCTCATACAGATGGAGATGTAGCCATTCACTTTATCAAGGCCGATGTTTATCACATGGGAGATATGTTTGTCACGTATGGGTATCCGTACATTGACTATGGCAGTGGAGGATCTATCAACGGATTCATTACGACCCTCGATAAGTTGCTAGCAATGATGAATGATAACACGAGGATCATTCCCGGCCACGGCGAGTTGAGTACAAAAGCGGATATGAAACAATTCAGGGACAGACTTGCTGATATTCGCGATCAGGTTGCAGCTGCATTAAAGAAAGGAAAGAAGGTTGAAGAGATCACAGGCCTTGGAATTACAGATAAATATGAGGCGGAGTGGGGAAAGGGTTTTATTAAAGGAAAGGACTTTGTTCTTGGTATTGCGGAAAACCTCAAGCCGGCAACCAAATAAACAATCATTTTCCATTGCCTCTGGAAAGATCTTTCCACTTTTGATATTCGTGTCGCAGGCAGTTTCCGCATGGGCGAAAACCAGCCAGGATCGCTTCATTGCGATCCCTGAAGAAAACCCTGTTCTGCTTTTTCATTCGTTTTCCTGACGAACATCCCAACTTGCCATATATCCTTGCGGGAATGTTCCCCGCATAGTTGATTTTATTTTTCGCGGATTAAGCGTTCTGATTGACTGCGGGCGAAAGATCTTTATGCTTGATCATGCGGCATCATGAAAAATTATTCCCAATGAATAACGTATACCTGCCGTTACTTCCGCAACACCATGTTTCATTTTGGCACGGTAGTAATCCACGGCTTCCATTTACCGGCCGGAAGTTCGTGGTAAAAATGAGAGCATCACCCTGGTTGGGATGAACCACTTCTGCTTTTGACTGTGCTCGTGGCGTCTGCTCCAAAAGGATAAATTCTCCGCCGACATGATCCTTGCCTTCCTGGCTCAGTACAAACACCACCTGAAATGGAAAGAAAACATCTCCATAAAGATCCTGATGTAAAGTGTTGTAGCCACCGGCTTCATATCGGAGAATAAGCGGAGTGGGTCTGGTTTGATGATTGACATTACATCGCTCCACCAGCTCGTGATGATGACCTGGAAACGTCATGTCTATGCCGAGCTTGACCATCCATTCGTTGGCAAGCAAACTTAAAGGCGAATAGATTATTTCTCTCAGTGTTTGTATCGTCGGAGGGAGGGGATAGTTGAAATATTTATATTCTCCTTTTCCGAACCTGTAGCGTTGCATGTTGATCGTACTTCGGTACAGATAGTTATCATCGTACAATCCGGACAGGTGTTTGCATTCTTCAGGAGACAATACGCCAGGAATAATACCGAACCCTTTCTTATTCAGCGATTCATAGATCGGTGTCCAATCCATATGTTCCAGCATTTTCATTTTGTTTCTGTAAAATTCGTTGTCTATGATGCATTGTTCAACCTGATTCTTGCGACAATTCGACATCCCAATACCTGAAATTTCCTACCTTTAAAAGGTAGGTGATCACCTGAACAAATGAAGAGAATCATACTTTTTTTGGGGTCGATCATTCTGGCCGTTTGTTGCTCATCGCCGGAAAAAAAGACTGACGTACTTGGGCATATCGTCTTTAAGGTCGCTGGTTCGGAAACAGCGAATGACCTTTTTATAAAAGGACATTTGCTGATGCACAGTTTCGAATATGATGATGCTGCTGAACTTTTCCGACTCGCACAACAAGAGGATTCTTCGTGCGTAATGGCGTTCTGGGGTGAAGCCCTGACATATAATCATCCCATCTGGCAGGAGCAAGACTACGAAAAGGGGAAAGCGGCTCTGGAGAAATTGGGGATCAATCACGCAGATGAGAATTGAGAAGACGTCATCTGAATTAGAGAGAGATTTTTTGAAAGCTGCTGACATATTGTATGGCGTTGGAACGAAACCGGAACGCGACAAGGCATATGCGGACTTTATGGGTTCGTTGTACGAAAAGTATCCCGGTAATCATGAAGTCGCATCGATGTATGCGCTCTCGTTGTTAGGCTCAGTGTCGGTTGGCAGGAATGATGAAATATATCAGCAAAGCGCAAAAATTTCTGAAAACATTTTGAAGGCAGATCCGAATCATCCCGGGGCATTGCATTATTTGATTCATGCCGACGATGATCCCCTTCATGCCCGTGACGCCTTGGTTGCTGCCAACGAATATGCGCTTGTTGCTCCCGACGCGTCACATGCCCTTCATATGCCTACGCATATTTTCGTCGCGCTTGGTATGTGGGACAAAGTAATTGACCTCAACGAACAATCCTGGCGCTCAAGCCAGGAGAGAAAAAGTAGAAAAAATCTGACGAATGACCAGCTTGGGTATCATTCATTCCATTGGCTTGAGTATGGTTATCTGCAGAAAGGACGCAAGGGCGATGCAAAGAATCTTTTGAATGAAATGATTAAGTACTGTGATGAGCTGCCATCAGGACGGGCCCGCGTGCATGAGGTCTTAATGAGATCAACGTACCTTGTTGAAACAGGTGAGTGGAAGTCCGCGCTTTTATCAGACACTACAGATGTCAACAATATGAATGTCTATATCCGGGCAAGGGAATTGTTCGTGCGAGGTATGATACACTATCACAATGGTGATGCTGAGAGCCTCAAAAAGATCATCTCTCAAATTAATACTATTCGTAAGATTGAATCCGCAACTATCAACGAGGATGGTATAGCGATTTGTAAAAGTGGTGCACCGAGTCCATCGGGTGTGACGCAACTCGACGTTGACCACATTTTGATTATGGAATCAGAACTTGAGGGCTTGAACGCTTGGTCAGCACGTAACTATTCTGACGCGGAGCAATGGTTCAAGGCGGCGGCGCAAGTGGAGTCGAAGGTCAGCTATTCGTTTGGTCCACCCGCAATAGTGAAGCCGTCCTCAGAACTGTATGGTGAATTTCTAATAGAGATGAATCGTCCGGACGAAGCGATGCAGGCTTTCGACGAGTCACTGAAACGTGCCCCGAGACGCCGTTTGTCGCTCGAGGGAAAATTAAGGGCGGCAAAGATGCTGAAGCTTGAAAAAGAGATAAGCGAAATGGAGAAAGAACTATCGGGCCTGTAGATCAATACGCATTCTTTCAATAAGAAGGCTACGTAACAGCTAGCATACGATAATCAGTGTCGCTGATATTAGCGCCATCAGACAATTGCTGTTACTTGGTCCGTTGCGTCCTGCCGGAATTTTCGAGCCGACGGGTGGGCACAGGGTAGTGAACTCCATAAAATGTTTTTGAAAGGTCAATAACCTTGTTCTGTGGCATCCGATCGGTTCGCTTATGAATAACCATGGATGTAAAAAGGATTTTTAAACAACGCCTGTTTAACGTACGGTAATAATTATATATTTACTCCTATGCCCAGTATTCTCCCAGGATTCGAGTACGACATTTTTATTTCCTACCGTCACAAAGACAATAGGCGGGAGCATTGGGTAACCGAATTTGTCAACGTGTTAAGTGCGGAATTGGAAACCACATTTAAGGAGGACATTTCAATCTATTTTGATATAAATCCACGGGACTTTTTGCTGGAGACCTACGACGTCGATAAAAGCCTGGAAGGAAAAATAAAAACCATAGTCTTTATACCAATTTTTTCGCAGACCTATTGCGATACCACAAGCTTCGCGTGGACCCAGGAATTTTGTGCCTTCAATAAAATGGCCAGCAGCGATTCGTTTGGACGCGATATCAAACTTCGAAACGGAAACATCGCCAGCCGTATTTTGCCAGTAACAATTCACGATCTCGAACCAGAGGACAAGGCGCTGATAGAAAATGAACTTCAGACAAAGGTTCGCTCGATTGATTTTATATTCAGGTCACCAGGTGTAAACCGCCCGCTGCGCAAAGATGACAAACGGACAGAGAATTCCAGCCGGTTAGTGTATCGCGATCAAATAAACAAAGTAGCCAATGCCATCAAGGAGATCATCAATGGTATAAGGTATCCTGACAGGACCATGGATCTTTCCTATCCGCCGGCGATAGCCACCGATGAGGACAAATTGTTAGTAACGGCCGTGAAAGAACGGGTAGATGAACAAGACCTTCAGGATAAGTCAGTTGCTGTTCTTCCGTTTGTTAGTCTTGCCCACGACACCTCGCAGGAATATTTTGCGGACGGCATCACTGAGAATATTCTTATCCAGCTGGCGACACTGCGCAACATCCGGGTCATTTCCCGGACGTCTGTCATGCGGTATAAAAAAACCACAAAATCTGCTCCTGAGATAGCTGCTGAATTGGGCGTAAAATATCTCCTCGAAGGGAGCGCGCAGTCGCATGGCAATAAAGTTCGTATCAATGTCAAGCTTGTAGATGCGCAAAAGGACCACCAGATCTGGGCAAAGGCATTTGTGGAAAGTATGGATGACATTTTCGAGATCCAGGGAAACGTTGCCCAGGCGGTAGCCAAGGAGTTGCAATCATCCCTGAACCCCAACGAAAGTGAAAAGTTGAAAGAAGTACCAACTACTAACCGGGAGGCATATGATCTTTTTCTCAAAGGTCTTCATGCTTTCAATCAATGGGGAGTACAGGGATATCGAACGGCTTCCGAATACTTTAAACGCGCTCTTGAACTTGATCCGGATTACAAGCAGGCCTATTCTTACCTTGCCAGCTCGTTTTCGGCAAGGATGTCATGGAATGGCGATCTTGCTCCAGGGGAAGCGTTGATTCAAATCAATAAATATCTGAACGAGGCATGGAAAAGAGGAGCGACTGACAATGACTACCTGACAAAGCTTTTCGTCGAATTCTTCATCAATAAGGATTTCGATGCCGCCGACAAGCTTCTACGGACGGCCATCGAGTTGGGACCCAACAACGCTACAGTCTATTATACCGGAAGTTATCTTCTTTGCATGCGAGGATTACTTGATGAGGCACTGGTGCTGATCAATGCGGGTAAAGCAATCGAACCGAACAGCGTTGCTTATTTTAATTACTACGGTATTTACTTATACCTGAGTGGCCAGTACGAAGAGGCTATTGCGAATTTCGAGGAAGCTCTAAACCTTTTTACGCAGGTTTTGAGGTTTTACGACCACATGGGACGCGTTTATCTGACAATGGGGAATTATGCTGAGGCAATCGAGATCCTGAAAGCGGGGCTTCGTTTCGCGAAAGTACGTCCACCTTCAATGCTTGCCTATCAGGCGATCGCAAATCTGAAACTCCAGCAGGAATCCGCCGCTGAGGCGTTGCTGCAGGAATTGATCCAACGCAGCGACAAGAATGAGAAAGGAGTTAATCTATACATTGCGCACATCTATACAGCGTGGGGCAAGATGCGCGAAGCGATTGCATGGCTGAATAAATCGGAAACAACGAACGACATCGACCTTATCTGGCGTGATGTCGATCCTCTGCTGAAAAATCTCAGGCACGCGCTATCCATCAGGTTCCCGAATTTGCTGCTGCCGAAGAACAAATCCTCCAGAAGCAAAGAGAAGAGTTACCCAAAGATCTGACCTATCACAATATTGAGCACATTGAAGATGTCGTTCAATCGTCAATAGAGATTGCCGAACAAGAAGGCGTGAGTCCCGAGTGACATACGGCTTATCAGGATTGCCGCATTCTACCATGATGCTGGATTTATCAACTCTCCGAAAAATCATGAGGAGCACGGATGTACTTTTGCCCGCGCTACACTTACCTTCGTTCGGGTTCACCGCTGAACAGATCGAAATTGTCTGCGGGATGATCATGGCAACCAAGATCCCTCAAACTCCTCAAACCCCACTGGAAAAAATTCTGTGTGATGCGGACCTCGATTACCTCGGAAGAGACGATTTTTATTCCATCGGTAATAAATTGTTCGAGGAAATGAAAACGCGGGGTTTTGTGGAAAGCGAACGCGAATGGAATTTGATACAGAAAACCTTCCTTGAATCTCATCGATATCACACTGCTTATTCAAGGTGTAACAGGGAGGCGAAAAAGCAGCAACACCTACAAGAAATAATCGCGAAGTTTAAGCGATAACGGAAACGAGTTCTTCTTTCGGTTTTTCAATTGTCGCTTCGACAAAATACATATCGATCTCACCGATATTCTTTGCAGAAATTTTTCCTCTGTAAGTGCAGTTATGAAGGCCCTTGATGTGATTGTATGTCGATGACGATATGTTAACTTTTCCAGGCTCACCGCTGGATTCCATTCTGCTGGCAATGTTCACTGTATCACCCCAGATGTCGTAGGCATATTTTTTCTTTCCAACGACACCTGCAACGATAGGGCCGGTGTGAATTCCAATCCTAAGCTCCCACCCGTGCTCACCTCTGCTCTCTCTGTCTTTTTTTTGCTTTCGCATGTATTCCTGCATTGCCAGGGCTGCATTCACCGCATTCAATGGATGTGTTTCATTTGCCAGGGGAATTCCACCGGCGCACATGTAAGCGTCGCCGATTGTTTTGATCTTTTCTAACCCGAACGTGCCTACAATCTCATCGAACTTTCCGAAATAGTCATTGAGCTCGGCAACCAGCGCTTGTGGAGAAAGTTTTCCTGCGATAGTGGAAAAGCCCTTAAAATCAGTAAATAAAACTGTCACGTTTTCATAATATCTGGTCTTAGCAAATCCGCTGGTTTCCAATTCCCGGGCAGTCTCCTCCGGCAGGATATTCAGCAACAATTCTTTTGAACGGTCGCGCTCGTTCTTAATTATCTTATTTGTCTTACGGATGTACCTGTAGCGATTATAAAATCCGCCGATCACCAGAAGTAAAAGGACCCCGGTAATGGCAGCCGCGTAGTTTAATATTTTCTGCCGCTGAATGGTGGCCGCTTTCAGGGCCTGGTCTTTCGTTAGCAGATCTATTTGGGCTTCTTTCTTTTCGATATTAAAGTTGAATTGAAGTTGCTGGATTTTTTTGTCTTCGTTGCTATTATATAGAGTATCCTTAATTCTTGTCAGCAAAGATTCATAAGCAAACGCTTGTTTATAATTACCGAGGTCGGCATAAGTTGCGGCCAGAGCTTCGTAGGAATTCTTAATCTCCTGACGAGCTTTAATTTCTTTACTGATTTTTTCCGCTTTCTTAACGGTTTCAACTGATTTTAATAAATCACCTTTTTTCTTTAACGTTTTCCCAAAACTCAATAGACTTTGAGCCAAATACTGCTGCCCTCCTAATCTTTCAGTAACCTCTATAGCTTGTTCATGGAATTTGAAAGCATTTTCGAAATCATTACGTTCCGCATAAATTTCACCGACGTAATTAAGTGCATATGCTATTTCTTGCTTCCCTTCAAACGTCTGGATTGATCTCTGAAGGAATATCAGTGCTGAGTCGTACGATCCTGTCTTAAAATACACTTCGCCGATATTAACTGAAGCTGTCCCAATTCCGTCAGTATAATTTATTTCTTCAAAAACGGTAAGTGCCTTGAGAAAATAATCAATAGCCTTGTCCTGTGAGGCTGCTTTGTTTGAGTAAACCGTGCCTATATTATTCAGGTTGGTGCCTATTCGCATTTTGTTGTTAATCTCTTCCGCTACCTTCAGTGACTTAAGGTGGTATTCAAGGGATTTTGCATCATCACCCATGGTGAAACTAAGACTTCCCATATTATTTAAAATGCTCGATATGCCATCTTTGTGGTTGATACTTTCAAAGACGGCAAGGGATGCTTTAAACGCAACGTCGGCTTCTATAACTTTTCCCTGATAGGCATATCCAAGTCCAAGTACTTTGTGTGCAAAGGCAAGACCCTTCGTGTAATTTGTTTTTTTAGCTAACTCGACTCCCAGATGACCAAACCTCAGCGACTCATTAATATCAACACTGAGATATGCCATCCCAATGTCAACTAAAGTATTTACCGTAATAGTGTCGTTCGGTGAATTACGAAGAACTCCTTTTAAACTGTCTATCTCTGAAGTCTGCCCATAGGCATTCCAGGACAATAGCATGATGCAAAAAACGGTTGTTCTTTTAAAGAGGTTCATTTTTCGAAATCGGGCTTCGAAATTTACGAATGTTTGAACAATTGTACATTGAATCGGGCCGTAAATAAAAAAAGAATGGAGAGTACCCCCATTCTTTTTTTTGAGTTCGTGTTCGAATGTGTTATTCGGACACTTTCATCACACGGACACTCTTACTACCGCTCGTGGTATTTACTCTAATGAAATAAATGCCGGTTCCCATCGGGGCGAAATCGATTTCTAAGAGATTGTTCTGACCATCCCACGCCGACTTAACCGGGTAGGACTTACCAACTCTGTCGAGAATGCTGACGTCTTCGCTGGAAGGCGCTTGAGTCAATTCTTCAATTTGAATTACAACCCGATCACGAACTGGATTTGGATACGCCTGGACGCCACTGGTCGGATCTCCAAAGGATTGACTTTCCTCATTGAATGTATTATCCACCGCCAGGTCAGCACTTCTTCCAGATGATGATCCCGAACCACCTTGTATCGGTTTAATTGCCAGTTGTTGAGCAACCCAGAAGTCAGATATCGAAGCTGTAGCCGTCTTTGCTCCGGTTATACCAGCATCCGGTTGAGAATAATAGGCCATCATGTTAGACGTAAGCCCTTGCTGCGTGTTGGGTTTGTCATATAACTCGGTTGTTCCCGCGGCTGGAGTCCATGTCGCATCTTTTTTATTGGTATAAAACGCCATGACCAATGCATTGCAAACGGTCGTTGTAAGTGACGGAGCATCTGCATTAAATGCAGGACCGCCTGAGACTCCATCATGCACGTCAATGGGATTAGTAGGATCTGCACCCTGTATTCGCGTGATACCGATCGACCATTTTGGACCATTGGTGAGACCGAACGTATAGGACGCTGCTTCGTTACTGCCCGCAATCTTGTAGTAAGTTGCCATGCCAACGTTGTTCGTCTGATTGGTCCTTCGTATTAGCGTCCATCCTGCCGGTGCGGTAGGGGTCGTATTGGTACCTTTTTCAAACATCATTCCCACAATTAGCAAATCACCAGCAGTAGTGCCGTTAGGGTTGTTCACCTTAGGAGGTTTGCTGGAGCCTGCGCCGATAGCGGTATCGAACGACTTAATTACAGGGACAGCGGGGCAACCAATAGTGAATTTGGCAGGTGGTGTTGGTCCAAACAACAACGTGTAGTTATTCGCCGTGTAGATATTACCTACGGAGAGGGTACCCACGTTAATGTTATACATCCCCGGACTTTCACCTGGGTCTCTTGTCAAGGCGCCGCTGAATGTAATGGTATCTCCGTTAGCCAATACCGTGCCTGCCGCAGGAACTGAAGTGAACGTCAATGCAGGATCGGCCTGGCCGGCAGTCTTGGAGATCGCATTGGCAGTTACGGTTACTGAAAGCGGTGTGATCGTAACGGAACCTGGCGCATACGTAGGATCAAAGTTGAATGAACCTGGATTTATAAAAGCGCCTGGAACGGAAATTTGCTCACCCACGCTTGTGCCACTGACAAGGTTGATGGAGAACAATTCGAGCTCGGGTATGTCAACTGCATCTCCTCCCACTTCCGCATTTTCTAACTCGTCGTCACCAAAGATTACCAATATCTTAGGAGTCTGTTCATCAGGCTCCATTTCCTCTAAGTTCGCTCCATTGTACAAAGTGAGGGCATTTCTCAGTGTTAGACCATTCATCAATGTCAGACCATTCCTCAGCGAAAGGGCATTGTACAAAGTTAGGGCATTCCGTAACGTCAGGCCGTTTAATTCCGGATGGAGGAGTGTCTGATCATCGGGTACATCTTCATAGTCAAAGAAAGACCCAATCGGAACGTACACATTGTATAAGGTCAATCCGTTCCGAATTGATAGGGCATTTCGCAGCGTGAGACCGCTCACCATGAAGCTATAATTAGTCAGATTGAAATCATTGCGAAGTGTTAGCCCGTTAAATTCAAGCTGATCGACGATAGCCAGGGCAGCCTGATTCTGGTCGGCAGCGTATAAGTCGTTTAATTTCGCGGAAAAAGTCGTATTATCTACGATCTTCGAGGCATCATAAGTTATCTTGAAGTCTAGCTTATCAGCTATGGTTTCCCCATATGTTACGGTTAAAGAATCTAGTTTAATAACAATCGGCAACTTTTGCACTTCGACAGCTCCCAGGCCCAGTGTCGAATTTTGGTTGTACGTGTACACGCTATCCGTACTGTCGAAGCTTCCCGCATATTTAAACTGTTCCAAGAAGGCAAGGTCGGTCGGCTCGTGAGATGGCGTAATGAGGTATCTACCAACATTGCTCAAGCTTCCGAATGTGGTAATAGGGCTAGTAAACTGAACAGGAATAAGCGTCCGGCCCAGTGAATCCGCGTGAGATAGATCCTCGTTCGTAAGCCCGACGTCGCCAAGGGTAATTCCATCCGGATACGCTGCAGAGGTAAAGTCTGCTCCTGGTATCCACTCATTTTCGACCAGAACATAAACCGTGGCTTCGAATTCAGGCACTATCTCCCCATATTTCTTAGTCACGTCAATTGCACGGACAAATATTTCCGGCTGCGGAATATCAAAGAGAGGTCGTTGATCCGATCCACCATCAGTACCCAATTGCGAAATTGGATTATTATTCACCGTTATCAATGGATTGCCGTCTTCGAAAGGTGGAATTTGTGCTTGGAGCGTTTCTGTTTCTGGGTCGTAAGTTGTTGTCACAAGCGTTCCTCCGAATAATACCTGGGACTCCTCATACAAGTTTCTACCTACAATAGTCAACGTAAAGGTCGCTTCGCCGGGATTTGCAGTGTCTGCCCACGCGAAATCAATAATCTCGGGGTTTGGGGCGGCGAGCGTTAACATAGCGGCATGCGCACGAATAAGACCAGCTCCAGACTTAATGTCAAATCCGGGCTCATGCATATCTGTAGCAGTGCTCTGCAACAATTTCTTTATATCGTGAGGTGAGCTTCCGACACCCCAACTGATATTGTCCAGGTGCTTTGGGTTCAAACTCGGCCAATAATAGGCCCGACCTTCCATAGCCAGCGCTGCCACAGCTGCTGCATGCGGCGCTGCTGCAGATGTTCCGTAGAAATTCGGTTGCACAGGGGTCTCAACCTCAAGATTCGGAGCCCCGAAGTTGACCGTTGTATTCACTCCGTTAGGTGCTGTGAAGGCCGGGCTCGCTCCTCCAGGCTCACCAACAGATGAGAACGTGGCAACAGTAAAGTCTACGATAGCGGGATCTGGTGGGGTTGGTGCAGGATTTTCGAAATCAAATTCAGGTGTATTGGTGTAAAGTATGGCACCCACGGCCATAGCGCCCTCGGCAGCAGCGTGAGCTACGATCGTTGAAGATCCGGGGAAATATTCATTCTGATCGTTGTCTTTGAGGACACCGCGGAAAACCACGTACATAAAATTAATAAGTTCTGTGTCATTGCAGGATTCACATTCCTTAGCAATTACAAGGTTAACAGTCGTCTGTGTGGCAACTGAAAACGACAGTACTTCAACCGTTTCCGTGGTGTTCTTATGGTTGAATCCAAAAAGTGGTTGCCCTTGAAAGTTCTTCAAATAAATGTCAAGGTCGGCATTTGGGTCATCCCACTGCAGTGCGATGGTGTAAGTGCCTGGATAAACAGTCAAGGTCTGTTCCGTATCACCACTTAGGCTAAAGGCGTGTAACCGTCCCCCTAGCGTACCTTCATTCTTCGGCAAAATATCAAATTGATCGGCTACTGATTTAAAGACACTTTTAAACGCGTTATCTCCAAAATTTCCCGCAGAAGTAAAATATTTGACACCAGCATTGGCAACACTGTTAACAGCGGTTGTTATTATCCCTGGTGTGTAGAAAGGCTCTGTTATGTATGTTATGTCATCACAGATGATATCACAGCCTGCATCCTTTAACTCAAAAATTCCCTTGGCCATGTCAGGTGCAGTAAGCGAAGCGGTACGAAATGCTAACTCCGCGCGAGGGGCAATGTCGTGGACAATTTGCAGCATCGCGCGACCCTCATCTTTACCAATCCCGTACTTGGCCGGATATTCCTTTATAACATCTACTGTATCAAGTTGTCCGAAAGGATGATTGGCCGCGCCTGGCAGATCCCAATTTCCTTTATCGATTGCTGCAGGATTTCCTGGTTGTCTATTATAACTATCCGACATGATGCCCACTTTAACACCACTCCCCGCGAGTGGATACCCCGTGGAAGCATTAAAGTATCCCAACTTCACAAGGTCAGACCGCATGACAATATCACCTTGCGTAGTTGCATCTCCTACATTAGGAGCGGGAGGGAAAGCATTGCGTACGGACTTGACCAGGTTCATCCCCGCCGTCTGGTTCAGATTATTGAGGCTGTCCAGATATGCAATTGGAAAATATCCTGCAACGGTCATGTAGACTGTCAAATCGCTAAGGTCTTCGTCATGTTCAAAACCTAATGCCGTCAAAGCAGAAATAAGATTGTTGCTTTGGCCGCTATAGAAGAATGCTTCGATTAGAACCTTATGGGTAGTGTTATTAATGGTGAACACTTCATTGGAAACCGTTGGGTTTGCTGGATCATACAATTTCTGAAGCATCGTTAATTCAGAAGTAATGATCTCGTATACCTTGCCTCCCTGGGGAGAACAAATGCCGAATTTCTGTCTGTCATTAACAGTAACATTAAACGTTGCTGTGTTGGAGCACGAAGGAGAGATCGATGCGGCAACAGTGATTACATCACCTGAGGTAGCAACAAATGATGCAGGATTTAAAATAGCAGTTCCGTTCTTACTAAATGAGGCTGTACCACCTCCTGAAATCGTCACGTACTCGTTCAGGTTGAGGACTGCGGTGTTTCCACCATTTGCTGTGCTGCAGACAATGGCATCCTTAGTGGAAACGGAGGGTGACGGACAATTGCCAAAAGGTACAAAGTTGATGTTAACACCGGATTGAATATTGACCTGTGTTCCGCTCCAAAGGGCCCCATTAATTTCGCTGCTGCCGGTTCCTGAACCAATGTTGATGGCAGCGTAGGGTGCCCACACCGTTCCAGATATTCTGGTTTTTGTTCCCCCGGGTGCACCGTTGGCAAGCTCAACTGCATACTTGCCAGAGCCAGCCCCTTTTCCATGGACTTCGATGAGAATGCGCGATGCATCACCGCCGCCCATGATACTTACATCCAGTTTAGCAAGATTTGCATTGTTATGGACATGCAAACGGATATCGCCAGGGAGATTCTTGAAGTCAAACACAAAAGTGTTTGCGTTCTTGTTGTCTATTGAATTGATCCTATAAGTGCCAGGTCCTTTAAAAGTCAATATCTGATTTCCGGACAGCTTGATGCTATTGTGAGGTCCCTGCTCGATCTCTGCTGTTTTAGTGATATCAGGCGCGCTACCGTGTGGGTCAAAGTTTGCAATAGGTGGTAAACTTGGGTAGGATGGCAGAGACGGCGGTTGCTTGAATTCTCCCATGCCAGGGGAAGGACCAACGTAGGTGCTACCATCATCGGGGTGGGTGACTTTGCCTGAAACGATTCCGCCGGCGATCACAATGTTTCCATTTACATCTATGTTTCCGCCGAAGTTAACATTAGAGCCTGCACTAAGAATTGTGCCACCGACCGCCGACGAATTTGATGCCGCTAGCCGTCCCGTTACTTTGGCGCCATTTGCTAATACGATGGTTCCTTGGCTAAAAATATTACCTATGATGTTTACGTTACCAGTAGTCTTTACCAGTTTCAAACTTCCAATCGAACCGCCATTGATGTTGGCGCTCGACCCGAGTTGAACTGCGTATCCCGGTGCCGTTGGGGTTGTGGAGCCAGGCACACCGACACCAGAGAAAATCACAAAATGTTTCATTTCAAGCGCATCCTGCTGCGCTTGACCGAACGCAGTCTGAAAGGCAACGAGACTAAGGAATAAAACAACAACGAAAGGAAAGGAGCGGGCAGTAGTAGGCCAGGTCCTAGACAGGAGACTAGAAAGGCACCATTTCATAATGTTTTTGGGTTTGAACGATTAAAGCAATGATAAAGATAATGTAATATTTGAGACCGATCCGCTGAATTTTATGAATTTTTTAAAAACGAGGCGCGAATTTGTCTAGACAGCGCGTTACAGCCGACCTTTCGGGGAAAATTATGGAAAATTTATAATGTAAGATTGTGGACGGAAGGCACCGGTCGCCGCTGAATGACAACTATCGGACCAGGCTTTCAGGATTCATTCAGCCGCATGTCCAGCCTATCAGTAACAAAACCGGTTTCGGTCTTCGGAAGGGTCTCTGTCCTTCTCTTGATCTCGGCATTAAGAACTGCCATATCCTCTACACGTTTTGCTTCAAATCCATGTTCCTCGGTTTTTAGAAGCTGGTCGTAGGGACCTTGTCCGGAAATCAGTTTTACAAACACGGGAGCGGTTTCAACTGCAATAAAAAGCAACACAATAAACCAATGTGCCCATAGGATCGCATCGCTTTTGGCCGTGATCCGGCTCAACGCTTCCATTCTCGACGCCGGTCCATCAAGCTTCTGTCTTGCCAGGCTTCCAACGCCAGACGCTATGGCCGAATCGAGCCCCGCCAGGGTTTCTTGTTTTTGCTGGATAAGTAAACTGTTTTTTTTGACAAGCTCTTCCAACTCCAGATTCACACGATCAGCATCAGCTTTCTTTATCTTATAGATAGGACCTGCATTTCTTTTGCGCGTACCACCTGTTCCGTCCGCTTCCTCCTGGGCGAGGCGATCAAGCTCGTCGCGTTTCGCAGTCTTCACTTCAATTTCATTCTTCAACAATGCTATCTCTTCCTTTAATTTTTGTTGATCTGCCTGAAAACGCATTTTGATCTCACTTTCTTGTAAAGTGTAGGTTTGCTGCTCCATGATGATCAGCTCCGATTGGATTTCCTTGTCGAAAATTTTCATTTCAAGAGGCTTCGCGATGACGATCGATATCAATACTGCTAAAATGATCCGGGGCAACGCAGTCTTGATTTCGCGCAATGAGTTTCGCTCCTTGCGCATGCTTGAGACGATGTAACGGTCCAGGTTGAAGATCATCAATCCCCAGACCAGACCCGAAAGTGAAGCAATCCATGCGTTATCGAAGACTGTGTAGAGTGCGTACGAAGCAGCGAGAGCTGCAAAAATTCCTGTGAAAAATATGGTTGCTCCGATGCCGGCATACTTGCTGGATTCGACTTCACACTTTTTTAACATAGGTATGTGAACACCCGAACAAAGCCAGAAGAAATGCTTTAGTTTTTCCATGCCAGCAACTACAACGCCGCTAATATTAAAATAGTATAGACGTTTTGAATCAACCGATGTGCCAAGTTCGTTTGTTACTGTTTTGAAACGGTTACGACCTTTTGATGATCTTGGATTGTACAATTTTGAACAAGGGTATGTTCAGTTTCGTCTCATTACGGACGTTTTAGTTATAAGTTATGAGTTATGAGTTATGAGTTGGTGTGTGAGTGTGTGTGCGGGTGTGTAAGATGAAACTGAACAGATCCACAATTCATAACTTATACCCAAAACTCACACCCCTGCCCATGCCCCCAACTCCTAACTCCTAACTCCTGACTCCTAACTCCTAACTAATGAAGATCCCCGTGCCCGATGAATTTAGTTTCGACCTCTGCCTGAAATTCTTGCAGCGATCACCAAAGGAATTACTCCACCGTTGCGCGGAAGGAAGCGTAAGGAAATTTTTGCGAGTGGATGGCAAGGATATATTGTTTGAACTCTCAGCTTCCGAGGATCATCAATTGGAAATCAGGTTTCTTAATGGGCCTGTTACAGCACCTCAGAAAAATGAACTCCTCGCATACGTGAGAGAATGGTTTGATCTGGAGACGGACCTTAAACCATTTTATGCAATGGCATCACAAGACCGGCTATTGAAAGAACTTGTCAAGAAGTATCATGGCTATCGTATTGTGGGTCAGCCAGATCTGTTTGAGTCGTTGGTTTGGGCGGTGCTCGGTCAACAGATCAACGTTCAGTTTGCTTATACCCTGAAGCAACGGTTTGTAGAAAAATTCGGCTCAAAGCTGGTTTTTGATAATAACGAATACTTCGTGTTTCCCTCTCCCGAGACGGTCGCGCCGCTGACAGACGAACACCTTCTGCCACTTCAGTTTTCAAGACAAAAGAGCAAGTACACAGTCTTGATTGCGGAGGCGTTTGCCAGTAAACAAATTTCGAAAGAGAAATTACGAGGTTTAAACTTGATGCAGGCCAAAGAGCTGCTTATGCAGATCAAAGGTGTGGGTAACTGGACAGCAAACTATGCATTGATGAAAACATTCCGTTATCCCGATGCATTTCCCTTGGAGGATGCTGGAATTCACAATGCAATAAAGAATTTGAAGAAGCTGGATCGAAAACCTACGCTCGAGGAAGTGAAAAAAGTATTTAAGAAATACAAGGGATGGGAGGCCTATGCTACACTGTATCTATGGAAGAGCTTATAAAACCCATGAAAATGGGATGGCGGATTAAGTTGATTTTATCTTTTTTAGCATTACAGAAATATAAAGAACGATTTTTTTATCTTTAAAAACCTAACCGACTGTGAATGTTGCGTAACTGCGTAGTCTCTCTCCTTTTTATTGGGGCACTATGTTTTTTTGATGACATGTTCTGCGCAGATACAGAACAATGCCGAGGAAGCTTTCAGGATTTCCTCTGACACGAACAAACCCGTTCTACTTGTTTTTGCCGGATCAGACTGGTGCGCAAACTGTATTCGATTTGAGAAGAGGATTTTATCTGCAACTGATTTTCTTTCGTTTGCGGAAAAAAGTATTGTCGTTCTGAAAGCAGACTTCCCTCAACGCACGTCACTTCCTGCATCGCTGCGGGAACAGAATGCATCACTTGCGGAAAAGTACAACCCCGACGGAGTATTTCCCTACCTTTTACTGCTAGCGCCCGGGAAGTCAGTTCTTTCTTCCCTTAGCTATAGAAATCAATCGCCAACAGAATTTATTGACGAAATAAAGACCTATATCTCGAAATGAACACTATCGTAAGTCGTGAAACGCGTAAGCAAGTAAGACTGATGGGGTCAGATTTCGAATTTGTGATAGTTGATGATGAACAGGATTCTGCGTTGGATGAAGCTATCAACGAAGTAAGGCGGATAGAATCTTTACTTACTGAATTCAACGAAACATCTCAGACATCTTTGATCAATCAAAACGCGGGAATAAGGCCCGTGTTTGTTGATGAGGAAGTATATCGCCTTATCAAACGTTGCAAGGAACTGAGCATTCTCACTCAAGGTGCGTTTGACATTACTTGCGGAGTCCTTAAGAGATTGTACAACTTTAAGGGAGAAAAATTTCAACTGCCGGATCCGCGTTCGATTGCTGCAGCGCTTCGTAAGGTTGGATCGGACAAAATACTGCTGAAGGAGCCGAACCGCGTATATCTTAGGGAAGCAGGTATGCATATCGCCTTTGGAGCGATAGGAAAAGGTTATGCTGCCGATGTCGTTAAGCGGAAATTAATTGAACGAGGTATCAGCGGTGGTGTAATAAATGCAAGTGGTGATCTGACAGCTTTTGGCAAGCGTGCAGACGGATCGTTGTGGAAAGTGGGAATCGCCGACCCGGACGATCCTTTGAAGGTTGCTTTCTGGTTGCCAGTTGAGAATGCCTCGGTCGCTACTTCCGGAAATTATGAACAGTACTTCGAAATAGATGGTGTTCGATATTCTCATAATATCGATCCGCTCACAGGAAAACCCGTGAAAGGAATTAAAAGCGTCACCGTCATTAGTTCAAGCGCTGAACTATCCGATGCTTTGGCGACAGCTGTTACAATTATGGGTGTTGAGGTGGGATTGCATTTTATTGAACAACTGCCGGGAACACATTGTGCCATCATCACAGACGATAACAGGATACTTGCATCAAATCATCTCCGATTTGAAACAAACGGAATATGAAATTGAGAATTCTAATAGCCGCAGCCATCGTTACTTGTTGGACCCTGACCGGGTGTGAATCGGTAAGGCCGTATCAGCGCGTTTACCTGAATGATTATGAAATGAAGCCAGGGCAGCCTGGCAGCAGAAGATTTGAGGAACAAGTTCAGGCCTACCGTGAAGGTGGCGTCGGGAGGCGGAAGTAGCAAGAGCAGTGGCGGATGCGGCTGTAACTGACGGTGAAAAAGAAGTACATCGTAATCGGCTTGCTCGCTTCGTCGCTGGCGTCTTTCGGACAGCGGCAGGATAGCACATACAGAAAAAAAAAGCTTTCCACGACCGATGTTCAGATTATCATGTCCTATTACACCCAGGATAATGACCATTCGGCAGTTACCGGTGGACGAGGGACGGAAGATCTGCAAGTTTATGCCACGCAAATCGCAGTTGATCACCAAAGGGATTCATCCAACAGCTTCCACTTTGACGGAGGCGTTGATGTGATCAGCTCGGCATCGACAGATAACATTGACTTTATTAAGTCATCAGCATCCAAGGTTGACGCCCGGACACACTTAAATACCGGATACAATCACAGGTTTAAAAAAACCGGACTTGCTGTTGGGGGAAGTGGGTCTTTCTCGATAGAGTCTGACTATACATCCTTTGGAACAGCATTGTATTTTAGTCGACTTAACGCTTCGCAGTCAAGGGAAATTTCAATGACTCTTCAAATGTACTTTGACGATCTAAGGTGGGGAAGGTTGCACGATGGTCATCCGGAAAAACTGATCTATCCGGCAGAGCTTCGGAATAAAGAGTGGTTCGATCACTACAGACGTGACTCTTACAACCTGGAACTCGGATATTTTCGTATCATTAACAGGAAGATGTCAATAGGAATATATCCTGGCGTCGCATACCAATCGGGATTATTGTCTACTCCTTTTCATCGCGTGTACTTCAGTGATAGTATCCGTCGCGTTGAAAATCTTCCCCTTTCTCGCCTGAAGTTCCCTATTGGTGTTCAGTTAAACACATTTGTCGGAGGCAGATGGGTTGTCAGGACCAACTATCGTTTCTACTGGGATGACTTTGGCGTCGTTGCTCACACGCTTAATCTTGAAGGTGCCTATAAAGTGAGCAGGGTCTTTACGGTGACGCCTTTTTTAAGAATGTACACGCAGACTGACGCCGAATACTTCAAGGGGTATCAGGAACATAAAGGATCAGAGCAATTCTATACGTCGGACTATGATTTATCGAAATTCACGAGTCTAAAACCTGGACTAGGTATTCGATATGCGCCTTACAGCGGAAACGAGCGCACGACTTTTAACGCGATAGAATTACGGTACGCATTTTATAAACGTTCTGACGGAATGAGAGCACAAATGGTCACGCTGTTCATTAATTACTCACAGGAAAAAAAGAAAATAAGGGGTAATAACCTACCAACACAATAAAACCGACTTGGCTGCTTTACTTTGACCTGAAAGTTTTTTTATTTTTATGGTTTAATGGGTCAATCAATTCTTCTGTTTACTGGGCACTTGCTAGATAAAATCGATCGCAAGTCCGCGAGATTTCCCTATCGCTTGATACGGGAAGTCAAACAGTTGATCGAAATCGAAATGGAACATCTCATAAAGAAAACCGTTCCATCAATGGCGATTTCCAGTCTGGCAGCCGGCGGTGATATGTTGTTTGCTTCCGAAATAGTTCGCCGACACATTCCTCTTACGGTATTCCTTCCATTTGAGAAAGACCGGTTCCTCGCTGATTCCGTCAAGTACCTTAAGGACCTTCCATCTGAAGATCCAAAGGAATGGGAAGATCACTTCCACGAAAATATCTCTAAAGCTGCGAATGTAATTATCACTCCTTCTAATGGCCTAAAGTCTGAAGAGGCTTACGCTGCCTGCAATAAGGCGATGTTAGCGTTTGCCCTTGACCAGACACAAAATCAACCGTCAAAAATAAGGGCGTTGGCATTGGTCCAAAACTCTACAGAAATAAAAGAAGGTGGAGCTGCAGACTTCGTGAATCAGCTAGAGTCCACGGGAATCAATGTGAAAAAAATCTGGCCAGGCAGAACCAATAAACTTTATTGCTGATCTGCGGCTATTGATTTTTGATTATCTTTTCTGTAATTATTGGGTCTCATTAACCTTACCTATACCGCATGCCTTCAATTGTCCCTGGCTTCGAATATGATATCTTCATCAGTTACCGGCAAAACGACAATAAATATGACCAATGGGTTTCTGATTTTGTTCATAACCTTTCTTTAGAGCTGGTTGCTACTTTAAAGGACCGCCTTACCATTTATTTCGATGAAAACCCCGAAGACGGGATAAAGGAAACCTACAACGTTGACAAGTCCGTGTCAGCAAAGTTGAATGCGCTGATCTTTATACCGATTATCTCGAACACGTATTGTGATACAACAAGTTTTGCATGGCGGCAGGAATTCCTTCCTTTTAAGAATATGAACAAGGGAAGTGATATCGGCATCGAAGTAACATTGCCTAATGGCAACATTGCAAGTCGTATTCTCCCAATGAGAATTCATGAGATCGATCTTGAGGATGTTAAACTTCTCGAGAATGAATTATCCGGCACGCTGCGCTCTATTGATTTTATTTATAAGTCCGCCGGAGTCAATCGGTCGCTGCGCCAGAAGGATGATAATTTGGCCGATAATCAAAACGGAACGATCTATCGCAACCAGATCAACAAGGCGGCGAATGCTGTAAAAGAAATAATTCTTGGAATAAAAAAGGCGAGGGCTGCGGCTGCTCTTGGTGCCCCGTCATTCTCAGCCAATCTTGAGCTCCTTTCAACGGCCAGGGTAAGCGCATCCCTTCCTGAAAACATAAAATACGCCATCATAAAAAATAATGGTCCCACCGTGTTCCTCGCCTGGACTTCGTTTGAACTAAAGGCAAAACGTGAAGAGATGTTGATTATCCTTCAAAAAGCCGGTTTTAACGTTGTACCTGGAATCGACTGCCCTTCAGATGAAGGCATGTTTCAACAGAAGACACAAGAGGCCTTGTCAAAAGCACAATGTTCGCTGCATATTCTGGGAAATGAATTCGGCAGGCGATTTGAAGCTAGTGAAGAACTTTCTTTTCCACGTTTCCAGTTTGAGGAAGCAAAAAAAAGGTCCGCGGATTCATCGGAAGAATTTCAGACTATTGTCTGGTTTGCTCCTGAAGGTGGGACGGAAGTGAAACCATCGCAGTCGACCTTCATCAATTATATCCGCAATAACATTACCCGAAACATGATCTTTAGCAACAGCAGCGGCCCGATGCAACTGGTCGACGATATGCGGGCGATGATGCTGAAGAAAGAAACAACTGAGCTGGACACAAAAGACACGGACATCTTTTTCATCTTCAACCAACAAGATGAAGTCGACGCGCAGATAATTACTGACCTCATCGGCGGCTCATATCCAATCGAGACCATGAACATCATGCCCGATGGTGAAGATGAATACCGTGAATTGTCGAGACAACAGATCCGGCGCAGCAAGCTCGCGGTGGTTTATTTCAGGTATGCAGCAGACTGGGCATTGCCGTTTATCAAACAGATGTGGAAACAAGTTGGTGGTGCGTCGTCACCCACGCCAATTATGCTGGTCGGAGAAGATGATCCAAAAACCAATGCCGCCCGAACATTCAAAGCTCCCAAAGTAGTATCATCCATAGTCTCGAAGCAGGAAGTGCCCGAGGAAGTTAAAAGAGTGTACATAAAAGTTATTGAACCTTAGCTCGATCCTTCCTGATGCTCGACGAAATTAAGATATGTCCATATACTGGCTTGCGGCCTTTTACCGAAGAAGAGTCAATCTACTTCAAAGGCCGCGATGAGCATATTGACCAGGCTACACGCCAGCTTGGAAAAGAATAAATTCATAATGCTCACCGGTGCCTCGGGAGATGGAAAATCTTCATTGGTATACGCGGGCATCATTCCTAACGCAAAGGCTGGATTTTTAAAAGCTTCATTTTCAAACTGGAGCGTTGTTGATTTCAGGCCGGAAAGAAATCCACTGCAGAACCTAAGTCGCACGCTTGCCAACCAACTTGATGTTAAAGCAGAAACAGTTCAGACTGAATTGAATTATGGATTTTCGGCGTTGATAGATATTTACAAGGCATCGCCGTTATACTATGACGTGCGATCTCCTGAATGGCTGAACGCTACCGAAAAAGAAAAAAACGAAAAACGGAGAAAGGCGTCGAACCTCATCATACTTGCAGACCAATTCGAAGAGTTTTTTACCAACCCTGAAAATTTCCAAAAAGGTGTGCCCTCACAAGAGGCAATGTCTGTCACAAACCTTTTGTTGGAGACAGCACGAATTGCTTTGGAGGAAAATCTTCCCATCTATGTGATCATCACCATGCGCTCTGATTACATCGGTCAGTGTGCTGCATTTCGAGGGTTGCCGGAGTATATTGGGTTTTCCCAATTTTTTGTTCCCAGGCTAAATAGGAAAGAGCTGAGCGAAGTAATTGAGGAACCGGCGTTGCTGAGTGGCAATGTGATCTCACGCAGACTTACGGAACGGCTTATCCACGATATGGTGGAAGGCACGGATCAACTACCGATTCTGCAACATGCGCTCAATCAGATCTGGAAGATGGCGGACTCGGGACAGGAGGAGATGGATCTCGTACACTATGCGATGGTAGGCGGGATTCAGGGAAGTGAACTTCCGGATAACGACGCAGAAAAATTCAAGGAATGGTTTGCGGTTTGCCGGAGAAAGTGCAGAGTTGTTATCATCAGCCGAGTTTACAAAATGTGTTTAATACGCACGCTAACAAGCTATATAATCAGGCGTCAGACTATTCTGCTTGGGAACATAATAAGGGGCGGGTAAGCGAGGCAGATGCGAAGAACGATCATCGAGGATAGCCTTCAAATGTCTTACGAAGATCGACAACAGCAGGGCCGTTCGTAACCGGATGACACTTGGGGAGATCACATCGATCATCGATGTTCCTCATCTCGATTTCAAAACAGTAGGAAGTACATTGGATATTTTTCGTGAACCTGGCAATACCTTGCTAAGGCCATTTTTGGAAGAAGTATCTGAATTAAAGGAGTCTGACGTATTGGATATCACGCATGAGAGCCTCATCAGAAACTGGGAAAATCTTGGACAATGGGCCAAAGAAGAATTCGATAGCCACACTATTTCTCTTGACTTTGGCCACAGCTCAACCGTTGGATGAAAGCAATAAGTCTGGCGATTTCCTTCTCTCAATTGGTCCGTTAACTTATTTTGAAAGATGGATTAACAGGGTTAAGCCAAATGCCGCCTGGGTTGCACGCTATCTTAAAGATGATCTGGAAAAGCCCAGAAACTTGAAAAAGCGCGAAAGAATACAACAAAATGCAGCGGAGTTTATCCGAACGAAGTGCAAGGAAACATTTTATTACACGAACGGTTTTGCGATACGGCCCCGGAAAGATCGCTGCCGTTTTTGGAGCGCTCATCATACTCTACGCTTAGCTCTTTTGCCGTCAGGAACTATCTGAGAGCGCAGAACGCGACAGTGCTGGAGGAACTCAACATAATCGACAGTCGATCTTATGGCAAACCCGAAGATTATTCTTCGCATAAAACTATGCTTGTTTGTGAGCAACTCGAGGTTAGGCGGGCTGACTATCACCCAAATATTGCAGGAAATTGACGACCCGATTGAACGCTTGCAAACCTTGCCATCGGAATTGTAAGGAACCTTGTACATCAGGGACAAGCAGTCTAAAGCATGAGATATTTCAAAGCTTTCGCTGTCGCCGATAGTCATTCTCGACGGTTCTTATCCATTATCCGAAAAAAACGCCGCAGCGTATCTCAAGGATATTGAAAGAAATTAATGATATGCGCGAAATCCTTGAGCTTGGGCTATTTCTATATTCCGACAGTCAGAACTGGACGCGTTAAGAAAGAAAAATGCTTCCCGTTCCGCTGCCTGGGCTCTTCGTAGTTCTGAAAGAACAGCCCAGTTGGCTTTTACCGACGCGCGCAATCTAAACTTGGCGCTTGAAGCATGCAATCAACTATCGCGTCTTGTCGGACGAACAGCTAAAGGAAATCATTGCCATTCTTTCGCCCTTTGATAATCCTTCAATCGTCCTGGGTGAAGGAGAATTATGAGCCGCGATTTGTCAATGGAAGAGGATTTTTTCGACATGGCTTTAAGTTTAATGGACTATACCAGGAATTAGCCTATCTCTATGCGTCCACGGGAAATACGCAAAATGCCATCAAGGCCATCGACAGCCTTTTGCTCTACAATCAAAACTATTTTCAGAACGATTATGGCACGGTGCCGGATAATGCATCTCACATCGCTGCTTGTTTCTATCGTTATGATAAGCGGGATCAGCTCAACGAATTCGCAGCGGTTTGTATTGCCGTACGTAAAAAAATTTCACTTGAGGAATTTTACGCGCGATTGCTGGGACGCTGCAAGCTTTACGAGTTTGCAACAACGGCCTTAACTATGATGTTCGCTTTGATCAGGACTACAACCTTAGCCTTGAATACAACGACAATAATCTTCTTGGGTTCTTCTTTAATAAATACAGAGATGTAGTTAACAGCACGGTCACAGATCCCAATGCCAAAAATTTCAAGCTCGCGCTTTCTTATAAAGATGAAGGAATTATCCGCTTGCGAAAGCTTGAAGTTGCCGGTCTTGATTCACTGAAGACAAACGAATATAAACTTTTTGACAAGGCCGTTGAATTCTATAGAGCTGTTGAACCGCGATACCTCAATGAAGAAGTTGAAATGGTCGAGCTCACCATCAATGACAACATGGTGCAAGCGAGAAAATTCCTTTTCCTTTACCCTGATGTCAGAACCCAATTTCACCCAAACGAGCCGCGGCTATTCCATTACTTTTTTGTTTCCGGTAAGTTTCTCGAATATATCCTTCAACGTGATCTGTTCGATGAATTTTATAAGACTGGCAAGGAGCTGAAGTATTTTGAATTGTTTTTCCGGGACTATCATTTTGTGGAGACTGACGTCGCGTATACAGCATCGAAAAAAATTCCATATGAAGTATTTGGCAGCGTTGGAAGAAAATCTCTCCAGGGCAAATGCCGATCAGTTTGGCAACCTTGAATTTCTTTATCTCGGACTCGGTCACGAGGCTGCATTAAGAGGCGACAAGGAGAAGTGTCTTTATTACTATAACCGGCTGAATACGGATAAACTTAGAACATTGTTTATAAACTCATTCAATCCGAATTTTGCATTCAAATACGTGGCGCTGGCCGTGTCTGACCTTGTTAAATATGATAACATAACGCTTGCGGAAAAACTTGTTAGAGTCTTTAATAGCGCAATAAACCGATCGTCTGTTTATGCTTATGCAGCTTCAAATCTCCAATGGCAAGGGATCAATGATTCACGGGTATCAATGCTGATCGATTCGGCGCAATTGCAAATTGCGAAAACAAGCAATCTGACTACCGTTCAGCCCAATCGACTTATCCTTGCGCACGCACTGGCTATGCGAAATCAGGATGGAGATATTGACTGAAGCGTACAAGACGCTGAAGAATGTGGAGGTAAAATTTCAAGGCATTGCCAGGATCTGCCGGTCATTCGCTTCCCGGGGTGAACTTTTTGAATCGTCTCAAAACGTACCGGCTAACATTTCAGATGTTGATAATCTCGTATTTGTCTGGAATACTGTCGTTGGCTATGGCGAAGGTCTGAATATTCGAAACGATAAGCCCGAGTGGAATCAATATGTCCGTAACCGGTTTGACGACTTCTACCGACCGATAAACTATACCAATGAAACTAACTGATACATCCCAAATTTGTCCTTATACTGGCCTCCGTTCCTTTACGGAAGAGGAGAGCTTGTATTTTAAAGGACGGGATGAACAGATCGACCAGGTAACGGTCCAGTTAGAGCAAAGAAAGTTCCTCATGTTAACCGGAGCATCGGGAGAAGGAAAATCATCGCTTATATACGCCGGACTTATTCCGAACGCACGTGCAGGATTCTTTAAGTCGAGATTTCCAAATTGGACTGTTGTTGACTTCCGCCCAGAGCGATCACCAGTACGCGGTATGGCCCTAGCGTTGGCTGATAAATTTTCAATTTCTCCGGAAACAATTGAAACCGAGATTCGTCGTGGGTTTTCCTCATTAATCGATCTGTACCTGAACTCGAGATTTTATGTTGCAGACCATAATGAGGATCAATCGAATGTGCCTGAACAGGAAAAAAAGCTCCGGGCACGCAACGCGTCGAACCTTTTGATAATAGTTGACCAGTTCGAAGAGTTCTTTACTAATCCTGAGAACTATTACAATGAACACCCTTCGACTGATTCTCAGATCGTTGTTAACCTGGTCCTTGAAACAGCAAGACTCGCGCTCCAGCAGAACCTGCCTATCTATGTTGTATGTACCATGCGTTCCGATTATATCGGGCAATGCTCTTCATTTCGTGGCCTGCCAGAGTATATAGGATATTCACAATTCTTTGTGCCCCGTCTAAAGCGCAAGGAGCTGAGACAGGTTATTGAGGAACCCGCTATGCTAAGTGGCAACAGGATCAGTCAGCGGTTGACGGAACGATTAGTATATGACTTGGCGGAAGGCGTTGATCAACTTCCGATACTCCAACATGCGCTGAGCCAGATATGGTTGATGGCCAATCGTGGTGCGGATGAGATGGACCTCATCCACTATGCAATGGTTGGAGGAATGCCTGCGCATGAATTACCTCAAGAAGATGCCGGAGTTTTTGCCGAATGGTTTAAGACGTTGCCGGACTTCCAAAAGGAATTCTACCAGGAAACGGGCCTTAACAAGGTAATAGAAAATCATGCCCGGCGTTTGTACGAAACAGCTGCTGACCACTACAATCAAGTAACCCCCGGAAACGCCATCTCGATAAAGGATGCCAAAAACGTTATTGCACTGGCTTTTTCATGTCTCACGAAGATCGACAACAGTAGGGCTGTACGCAACAGGATGACGATGAAAGAAATCACAGCAGTCATCAACCGTCCTTCCTTGTCAGTGGCAGTGGTTGGAAAGGTCCTGGATATTTTCAGAGAGGAGGGCAACTCTTTCATTCGGCCATTTAAAACGGAAAACATAACGACTCACTCTCTTACGGAGGATACCGTCCTGGACATCACTCATGAGAGTCTGATAAGGAACTGGGGAATGCTAAATAAATGGGCAAGCCAGGAATTTGAATTTTATTCGACGTTCCTCGATCTCAAGAAACAACTTGACCGTTGGAAGGCGCACCGAAAGAGCCAGGGGTATTTACTTCCTATTGGCCCATTATCATATTTCGAGCACTGGTACCAGAAGTGCAATCCTAATGTTGCCTGGATCAGCCGTTATATTGATCAGGGTGAACATGAAGGTGATACTATCAGTCAGTCTGAAAAGCTACTGGCAGACCTTCGGGAATATCTCAGATTGAGCGGTCGTAACGCTGCGATTAGCCGCGCATTCCTTAAATATGGAGCGCAAAAAATCTTACTTGTCGGTATCGACTGCCATTGTACTTCTACTTTGTGGTTTTTACATATTTGATGCGGCACAAAAAAGGAATGACCGGGTTATAGATCGGGTTCAGCGGGAGACCGCGACAATGATGGCTAGCAAAGTAGTTCCAAACGAAGGCAAGGCAGAAAACTTGTTCATAAATGAAAGGTTGAACCCCGGTAGTCTCATTGCCTACCTTCGAAGCATTCCTGACCCCAAAGAAAGGCTGGCGTTGTCCTGCTATGTTTATACCGACCTTCTGATCATCGACAAAAAGTATAAAGGCCCCCTGAGACAGGGATTGGTTGACCTTATTGAAGAGACGCTGAGCACAGTTAAATCGAAAGGTGATGATGAGTTCACACTTGCGAGGACAAATCAATTTGTACTGGCTCTGATGTATGATAACTATTACAACCCTGGTGCCGGGTTGGACAAACGCCTACAGGATAAAGCTTCGTCCCTGTATGACCTGATCGTAGCTTTCTTCAATGACAAGGCGCGTTACAAAGTAAGCGTCGCCATTAGCCTGAATGAAAGTATTCATCACTGGCTGACTTTCGGTAAGCCTACTAAAGGGCAGATTGTAGCATTGATCGACCGGATTTCTCCCCTTGGCACACCTGACGCAAAGGCCACCTTTGAAGCATTCTACCCGAAGGGAAGTTATGAGTCAAATGGCGTGCGAGCGAATGACTACAACGGAGGTTATCAAACGCTTGCTTCTTTGTATGCCGCTGCAGGCGATGTCGATGGTGTGGTGTGGTGTTTTGAAAAGTTGAACGGCCAGCCTGATTACTTTTCGGACAAGCTTTTCAATAACTATGCTAATGTGATCGGCTATTTCTATCAGTTCGGTCATCGTGCACTTGTCCCGAAAGTCGTGTCCTGGGTGTCGAAGAATTATCCTTCGATCCTTTCGCATCTTGCCTATCGCGAGTTGGTGATCCGGTCAGGTTATATCAGTCATATGTTCCGCGTAAACTTTCAGATAAGGCGGCCACAAACGGAAGATGGAAACTTGTTCGTAAACCTTTGCTTTGCCAGCAGAGATCAATTTCTGGCTATGGCAGACGATTACCAAAAGTCCCTGGCATCTCTAAAAGATCTCGCCGAGAGGGATTTTTTGCTTGCGATAAGCTACAAGAGAATTGCCATGGCACAACATAAGTACCATTTTGATCGGGACCTTCCTGTTTCCACGGCATACCTGGACGCACTACTGGATAAAGCCTGGGATCACTATTCAAAATTGAGTGAAGCAGAGCTTGAGACTCCTACATCGCTGACTTACCACTATGTTATTGAAGCGCGAACAACCGAAGTCAAACGCCGGCATATCTTCCTTTATCCGGATTATATCGGTGGATGGTACAGCCATAAGTATCACTCTGATCTGTTTCTTGCTTACATATTGAAGAGAGGCCTGATTAGCCAGGCTTACAAAACTATTGAAGACCTGAATCAGATTCATTATTGGCTCGCCGCCAGGAACGAGCCGTTTATTTTGTTCGTTCAAGCCACTGATAATCATTATCCAATCAACGATTCACTTTTGACGGCGGCATGGAATCTGGTGGAACGACATCCAGCGGGAGCTGCCTTTGATGGGAATTTGTTTGCTGTTGTCCTTTCAAACAATGCATTTAAGCGTGGCGATACTGCTGCAGCGATGTCATTCTACAAGAGGATAAATGAGACGGAAATAGTAGGTTCATCAAATCGCTACGAAACGTACAACAGGAATTTCTTTTACAACCAATTAATGGAGCTGGCGAAGAATCTTGCCTTGATCGGTGAGGATAAAGAAAGTGTTAGAATAATTGAAAAGCTCGGAAGAAATACCCAGCGTACGATTGCGTACTTGTATAGTGCCAAAGAATTGTATGAGCACGGATACGAGCCGTCCACGTTTATTTTCCTGGACTCAGCCTTTTCTGAGATGAAAAACTTTGACCCGGAAAACCTTCCGCCCTTTCTTGAATATCGGGGCAGGGTCGTCGGTTTGTTGAACAAGATCGGTGGAGCGAAGTTGGTTGATATGGGTGTTGAATTCTATACCGATATTCCGGAATCTAGAAAGTTCTTGGCAACCTTAAGAATGATCCAGGGAATTGCGGCCAGGGGAGACCTTCACGTTGCTCATGCTGCGATCCCCAATACGCTAACAGACGAGCAAGATCTTATTTCTCGCAATGCCATACTTTTGTCGGCGGTGCGAGCCAAGGAGAAAGAAAACAACCTGAAAGGGTGGCCTGCTTTTGAAAAGTTTATTCGCACGAGCGAGGATTTCATATTATTCTTTGGCTTTTTATAATGAGGAAATACTCAACTGTTTATTTTTTGTTGTTTGCTCTTTTTCTCTTGGGAGCTTTCGCTTCTATGGCGCAATATTCATATGGAATGAAAATATGCGGTCTGTCAAGCCTGGGATTTAGCGTTGCATTTCTTGTTGAATTATTGTCGATACAGTCAAGAGAGAAAAAGAGGGTCAGACATTCTCTGGAACTTGCATCGTTAGCGCTGTTGTCATTGGTATTTACCTTTCGAAATTTTTCTATCGAGTGGCCTATCTTCAATGTATTACAGACCGTTGGGCTTACTATTATTCTTGTGCTGCTTTGTTATAGCGCCTTTATTCAGATCAAGGCGGAAAAGGCCGGCCGGAAAGCCACAACAATCAGCATATATTATATTTCAGTAATCTTATTCGTCCTTTGTGCATTGTTGGGAATTGTGTTTCCACAGCTCACCCAATACATCATTGTGGCGGCTTTGGTTGCCTTGTCACTTTTCGTAGTCCTTGCCGCTACCGCAAGGCCCGTCTCGGCTGATAGGGATGCTATGTCGATTTGGGGTTACCTACTTCATCAGGTAAAGGATAAATCAGCATTGATTCTGATTGCCTGCATTCTCGTCATTGGGTTCGGCACCTTACACGCGTCCGGAGTATTACCAAGACTTTATTATGGAACTTATCCCCAGGGATATCAGAATCTTATTGAATCTGGAGTGACTTCCAGTGATCAGAATAGATCCGGGGAATTTAAAGAAAGGTATGAAGTCTTCCTGGAACGAAATTCCAGTCAATAGCGGACGAAAAGAATCAATAGTGTATATTTCAAGCATGAGTGATATTGCGCACTTAGAAAACCTGATCCACATGGGTCATTATGCTCAGGCTCGGAGCCGTGCGCAAGAGTTATTATTGTCCCGGTCCGATTTGCGTATCAAGCAACTATATGGGTTAGCATTGTCTAAATCCGGAGTCCCTGAAGCCGCACAGGAATACCTGGAATCAGTAATAAAAGACGCGCCGGAGGATGCCGAGACAAATGGAATTCTGGGCAGTGTATATAAAGAGTTGTTCAAGAAGAATCAAAGCTCAAAGTACGCTGTCCTCGCGCGTGACACTTATGATAAGAACTTTCAAATTACCAGAAGTTACTATACCGGAATCAATGCTGCTTCGATGTCTACCCTGGCCGGACAGGGTAGAAGAGGAAAGGAGATCGCCCAGGAAGTCTTAAATGTTCTGAAAGATCCTGAAAATGACTTTTGGGAGGCGGCTACACAGGCAGAAGCATTCCTTCTTCTGAAAGAGAGAGCGAAATCTGAGGAAGCATATCTAAGAGCTCGAAAACTTGCAGCGACGGATTGGGGAAAGATCAATTCAGTTTATAATCAATTGTGGCTGTTAAAGCATTATTTGCCCGTGCCCAACAATGTACTTAAGGTATTTAGCCCACCCGTTGTGGTGGCGTTTGTTGGTCACATGATCGATCACCCCGACCGTAAACATCCGCGGTTCCCCGCGGCCATTGAAACAGGTGTGAAGAATGCGTTGCTCAACAACATCAAGTCATTAAATGCCAAGATCGGTTACTGCTCCCTTGCGTGTGGCGGAGATATTCTTTTCGCCGAAGCTATGGAAGAACTCGGTGGTGAGCTTAATCTATTTATGCCCTTTAAACGATCGGATTTTATTGAAGCAAGTGTCAGGTTCGCTGGGGAAGGATGGGTGGAGCGGTTCGAAAGGCTTGTGGATAAATATCCTGTTACCTACATGACGCAGGGAACCTATGACGGCCATGCCGACCTGTTCCTTCTACAGACGGGTATCATCTTTGGCCAATCTATATTACGGAGCCTTAGCAATCACCAGGAGCCAACCCTCATGTCGGTTTTATCGGAGCGTGACCAGAAGCGGAAAACCGGGGGCACCAGGGATACCGTTGGACTTTGGCCGTATCCCAAGAACCACGTGACTATAAACCCAGACCTATATATCAATGGTGTAGTTGAGCCTATCATTGACGAAGTGCAACATTTCCCACCAGTTTCCAGCAGGCCTGTGCTTTATGTAGTTTGTTGCGACCTGGCTTCAGATGATAAGCTCAACAAAGCTGTGTGGCACGAAATGGAATCCGGATCTCTTCCGCCGCCCATCGTTCTGGATATTAGGGACGATCACTTACTCGCTGGATTCAAAACTGTTTTTGGCGCGATGGAATTGTGCGAAGCCATTGCGAAAATTATGGTAAGGCCATTCCAACAAACTTCCAGCATTCGTATGAGCTTGCACGTCGGTCCCATTCACATTAATCCAGAAATCGTCAAACAGGAATTGTCTGGAGATGTAATCAGTATGATCGAACGCCTTCACACGCTCACTTTATCAGGCTCAATCTATGCAACCGGTGTTGTCGCGGCGGTTTTGGCTCTCGAAAACAAAAAGTATTCTTTCGATTATATTGATACCCTACCAACGCCAGGGGAAGCAAAAGATCTGGATGTTTTCCGAGTCCATGTGCACCACCACATGGTGCCTGCGTAACACTTTTTCACTTTAGTATTATAAACTTTCGATCGGTGATCTTGCCGTTCGTTACCGTGTAGAGAATAAAGCCCGAAGGCATGGTAAAACCACCATCTGATGTAGGACCTACAATTGCACCCGTTTGGTGAAATTCTGTTTTTTGCCCTTCAGTCTCAAAAGTGAATTTTTGCGAATAGTGGTAATGGCCTCCTAGTGCGACGGGGTAGTTGTGATCTTTCATTATTTCGAGAACAGCAGGAGCATTAGTGACGACATGTCGAAATTGTTTTTTTCCGTTGATGGAGATCAAAAAGCTTCCAGGCTCTTCCTCAGAATATTCCATCATGCTCAGGCCGCCCGAGAAAAACGGAATGTGATTGAAGGTTACAATTGGAATTGATTTGTCAAGCGCCGACACATCTCGCTTTATCCAATCAAGTTGAGCGGAATCGATATGACCGTAATACCACAGGTCATGATAGTCTACTGAGTTCAATCCCATAAAATGTATTCCGCCGTAAGAGAACGAGTAGTAATCAGGACCGAGGTAATGCCGATACATCTTTTTCCCATAGAGTGGGTGGTTTTCGCTCACGAGCGACTTATGCCTTTCAATCCCGAAGATCTCGTGATTGCCGGGGACATTCCACACCGGGACGGAAAATTTGCTGATCTCGCGGACATACATTTCATATAGAGAAGTAGCTTCCTTTTCTGAAACACGCAACGCATCCTTAATAAGATCACCGGTCACAAGCATGAAGGCCGGCTTTAACGAATCAACCATCGACTTTAGTTTTGTAAGGCGCGGAAGGCTTTGTTCGCTTAAGTGTGTATCGGAGGCATGTATAAATGTAAAGCTGTTTACACGCGGAGCCGGGGACATAGGAAAATCGACGTTCGCTTCACGCTGATTAGAAGATATTTTTTTCCAAAACGGCCCTCTTATCACATAATTATTTGGCTGTATCGCGAAAATATGGCCACTCGTTCCGTCGCTTTCAAGGCGATAATTCCCTTCCGCATTGGTTAAGACAATTTCACGTTGATCGGATATTCTCACGTCTTTAACACCTTCTTCATTCTTGTCACGAATACCATTGCTGTTCTTATCAACATAGACAGAACCCTGGACAGAAATTTTAGTGGGATTTTGAGCTGTAGCTGTGCCGGCAGAAATGAAAAGTGCCGCAAATAATATTTTCAACTTCATACATCAATTTAGGAGAAACGAAAGAAATCTGAAGGGAATACTGAGGTATTTTGATCGTATAGTTATTATTGTGGCTAGATGGCCCGCTTACACATCAACCTGCCCGAAACGTTTCTTTTCACTACTGAAATTGCTGTACGGGTTTCAGATCTTAACTACGGAGGTCATGTTGGGAATGACACAATGCTTACACTGTTACAGGAAGCCCGCATTCAATTCTATCGGAGTCTTGGATTTAAAGATGAGACAAGTTTTGAAGGCACCGTAGGTCAGATCATCATCGATGCTGCTGTTCAATATAAAGCGGAATCCTTCCTTGGTGACATGCTGGAGATACAAATTGCGGCGGAGGATTTTACCAAGTTCGGATTTGATCTATTTTATCATGTAAAGAATAAGGCTACAGGTCAGGAAGTCGCTCGTGGTAAGACAGGCATTGTCTGTTTTGATTATTCAAGAAAGAAGGTCGTGAGAATACCTGCGCTTTTGTTAACAAAACTTCAAAATATATCTAATTAACAATTCTATCCCACACCCACTCACACACTCACGATTAACAATTAACAATTAACAATTAACAATTAACGATTAACGATTAACGATTAACGATTAACGGATAACTATTTAACGGCTTAACTATGACACTAAAGGCAGCCCAGGACGAAGTTGATAACTGGATTAAGACTAATGGAGTCCGTTACTTCAACGAGCTCACCAACATGGCGATGCTGACAGAAGAAGTGGGGGAAGTAGCCCGGATCATTGCCCGGCGATACGGTGAGCAATCCGAGAAAGAATCCGATAAAAATAAAGATCTTGGCGACGAACTAGCTGACGTGTTGTGGATATTGTTATGTTTATCCAATCAAACCGGCGTGGATCTCACAGAAGCATTTAAAAAAAACCTGGAAAAAAAATCCCTCCGCGATAAAGACAGACATAAACAAAACCCAAAGCTCAAATGAGGTTAACCTATTTAGGGATAATCCTGGTTGTATTATCGGCGTGTTCCACGCATCCTAAGGCAGACAAAATAGTTATCGGAAAAATCTGGACCGGCAATCCTCAACAACAGTGGGCGGAGGGGATGGCAATTGTTGGCGATTCTATCGTGGAAGTCGGAAGTGCAGCAGATATCGAGAAATGGATGGGTGAGGAAACCGAAAAGATCACAACGGCTGAAGGAAACCTCATCGTGCCTGGATTTATTGACTGCCATGTTCATTTTGTCGAGGGAGGATTCGCCCTTTCGTCCGTTCAGCTTCGTGACGCGAAAACTCCTGAGGAATTCATATCCAGGATTGCAGCGTATGCTCAGACCGTTGCTAAAGGTACGTGGATAACTTCAGGAGACTGGGATCACGAAAACTGGGGCGGCATGCTCCCAACGCGTGAGTGGATAGATTCTGTAACAACGGACCATCCCGTCTGGATCAACCGTCTCGATGGCCACATGTCGCTGGCGAATACAGCGGCATTGAAACTGGCCGGCTTAACAAATTCTGTCAAGGATGTCGCAGGTGGAACCATTATTCGCGATAAAAAAGGAAACCTGACGGGCATCTTTAAGGACAATGCCATGAACCTGATCAACAAGGTGGTTCCGCAACCGTCGGATGAACAGGAAGACAACGCGTTGGTGGCTGCAATGGATTATGTCGCGGCAAGGGGTGTTACTTCTGTCCATAACATGAGTGGTTTCGAGGATACATTCGAACGTGCTCACGATCGTGGTACTCTACGTACGCGGATTTATTCGGGAATGACGCTGGATCGTTGGAAAGAACTGGCCGAGAAAATAAAAGCAGAGGGCAAAGGCGACAAGTGGCTTCGACGCGGCAATCTTAAGGAGTTTGTTGATGGATCTCTCGGATCCCATACCGCAGCTTTCTTTAAGCCCTTTGACGATACTCCTCGTGATTCTGGATTTTTTGTTATTGAACCGACGCTTCTTAAACGGAATATTAAATCAGCCGACAGCGCAGGCCTTCAGGTGATGGTTCATGCGATCGGTGACAAGGCCATACATACGTTGTTGAATATTTTTGAAGAGGTAGGGAAAGAAAACGGTGAACGCGACCGGCGTTTCCGGATTGAACATGCACAGCATATTGCTCCGGCCGATATAAAAAGATTTGCTGAGCTTAACGTTATCCCCAGCATGCAACCTTATCATGCTATTGACGACGGACGTTGGGCAGAAAAAGTTATTGGCCATGAACGCTCAACGACCACATATGCCTTCAAATCTTTGATAGACGCCAAAGCAAACCTTGCATTTGGCAGTGATTGGTTTGTAGCGCCGCCAACACCGCTTGAAGGCATCTATGCTGCGGTTACACGCAGAACTCTTGATGACAAAAATCCCGAGGGCTGGATCCCGGAACAGAAGGTAACGGTTGAAGAAGCCCTTCGTGCATACACTATCAATGCTGCCTACGCCTCATTTGAAGAGGGAACAAAAGGTTCACTTGAGCGGGGAAAACTAGCCGACTTTGTCGTGTTGGAAAAAGATATTACCTACTGTACCTCCTGAGGAGATCAGGAGTGTTTCCATAGTGATGACATGTGTTGGTGGAAAGGCCGTTTTTAAAAAATAGAACCCTGCTTTAATGATCAACTTTGTAAACGTAATGTATGAGCGATAATCGACGCAACCTCGCCCTGGATGTCTTCCGCGGGATCACTGTTTGTTTTATGATCATTGTAAATTCTCCCGGCACCTGGGAAATAGCCTATAGTCCCGTTATTGCATGCACCGTGGCACGGGTTTACACCAACTGATCTGGTATTTCCATCCTTCCTGTTTGCAGTCGGTAATGCCATGGCGTTTTCGATGCATAAATATGAATCGCAGGGAGAATCAGTTTTCTGGAGAAAAACAATAAAGCGCACATTGCTCATCTTTCTTATAGGATTTCTGCTCTACTGGTTTCCATTCTTTCGTGAAGCCGAAGGTGGAGGATTAGAACTTAAGCCTTTAGGCGAGACACGCATCCAGGGTGTTCTTCAACGGATTGGTTTGTGTTATTTCTTCGCTTCGATCATCATTCACTACGGTTCAAAAAAAGCAGCACTTTGGTTCAGCGCGTTTGCCCTGTTGGGATATTGGATAATAAGTTATGCGTTTGGTGAAGCAAACGATCCCTATAGCCTCGTCGGAAATGCCGTACTAAAATTGGATGTTTTCTTACTTGGCGAGAGTCATCTATATCACGGTGAAGGGATCGCCTTTGACCCGGAAGGATTCTTAAGCACTCTTCCTGCAATAGTAAACGTAATTGGAGGCTACCTTGCCGGCGACTATATTCGGCGACGTGGCAACTCATATGAGGTAGTTGCGAAACTTTGCCTCGTAGCTTCATTGCTCATCCTTGTCGCGCTCGCGTGGCATCTGGCTTTTCCGATCAACAAAAAATTGTGGACCAGCTCGTTCGTGCTTCTGACAGTCGGAATTGACCTGCTGATGTTACCAGCGCTGATCTATATAATAGAAATTCAGCATCGACTTAAATGGACACACTTCTTTCTCGTGTTTGGAAAAAACCCATTGTTCATTTACGTGTTGGCTGATTTGCTGCTTACTATCTTATATATGGTGCCAGTTGGAGGCAAAAACCTTCAGCAGGCGTTCTTCCAGGGTGTGTTGCTCAAAATCGCCAGTCCGATAAATGCGTCATTAATGTTCGCAATAATCTATATGCTGATCTGCTGGTCGATAGGTTATTTCCTTGACAGGAAAAAGATATACATCCGCGTATAGCGCCTCGGTTCGACCCCCCGGCCCCCTAAAGGGGAGAGATAGAAAGTTCGTTAGACGACACCTGTATTTGTAAGTCCCCTTTAGGGGATTTAGGGGTTTAGAGAATGGTCAATATTCTTTTTCTTGAGTGTTCTCCGCCGCAAGAATGTTGCTTTATCGGAGGATATTTCCCTCCGATAACATTCAACACTCAATAAAGTCAACAATCAACACTCAAGTAGATTTTGCAATAATTTCTCAAATCGCCAACACACCTTCGCGAAGAGAAGGAACAACAGAATACTGATCGGGGGTCATGCAAAATTCAATGTCTTTGTAGATGTTCAATTTTGCGAGACGCTTCACGTGACTCGCGTTTCCTAAGAATCTCACCATATCATTCTTAGCTATGGAGTACAGATGCTGGGCGGCCAGTGGCGCATCACAATCCGGTTCGATGTGATCTTTGACTTTGTCGACAATGGCGCCGGCAAACAAGGTATCCTCAAGGTTGACTTTTCCTTTCCATCCCGCGCAAACCAGCAGAACTTTGTTATCGCTTTCCAGAAGATGCGATGTAATCGCTGATAGATTCAAAAACGATCCGATAATTATTTCCCTCGCCCCGATCGCCTTTGCAATTGCTTGCGTACCGTTAGTTGTAGTGAAAGCAATCTTTTTTCCTTTCAGCTTTTCTTCCATGTACTCGAAAGGCGAGTTTCCGAGATCAAAGCCATCTACTTTTTTTCCATCGCGCTCGCCCGCCGTGAAATAACCTTTTGCCTTCATCGCAATACAATCTTCAAGCTTGGCAAACGGTGTAATACTATTTATGCCATGCGCAAACGCTGTGGTCATGCAGGAAGTTGCCCTTAGAATGTCGATGATCACGACGGTCTTGTCGCGCACATCGAATAAGTGCATTAGATCAGGACTTAAACATACATCGATAGTTTTCATCTCTTCCGTTTACAAGGGTCAAACATGGAACAATTGGTCTTGATATGACTAGCTGAATATGGATTGCCTAATTCATTTGCCTGACACCAGTCCACACAGGCTTTGCGGGTCTGACCCAGTTTATACAATGCTATACCTCTATTGTGCAACGAGTTGTCATGCCTGGGATTAAGCAGCAATGATTCGTTGTAATCGTGTTCAGCCTCTTTGAATTTCCCCTCGTGCAAGTATAAAGTTCCTCTTTTGAAAAAGTACATGAACTTGTCGTTCTCAAGTTGAATGGCCTTCGTGTAAAAATCTATCGCGAGCTCTGAGCTATCCAGCTGTTCGTAGGCATTTCCGATCTGGAATACGTATTCGCTTTCTTCAGGCACAGCCGCGGACAGGATCTCGTAGTCAGCGAGGGCTTGTGCGTATTTCTTCAGGTTGAATAGTGTAACAGCCCTGTTGTGGCGATAGATCGTACTTACACTGTCACGTGCAACAAGGTCGTCGAGAAAAGGTAACGCTTCTTTATATTGATCACCATCCATCAACGCTACTGCTTTGTTGTTGAGGTTCACCTCTTCTGACGACTGAGAATATACGTCTATACAGAGGGCAAAGAGGACAACAGCACAAAATGACCTTCATACCCGACGTTAGATTAAAGGCAACTTGTTGACGCTCGCCTTCAGCATCTTTCCGCGGACGTCGATGTAGATCTCAGATCCCGGATTGCTATGAGCCATTGTGACGTAGCCAAGTCCAATACCAATCCCCAGCATGGGAGACATAGTGCCCGACGTCACTTTACCAATGGTGTTTCCCGACGCATCTTTTATCACATAGTCATGGCGTGGAATTCCTCTGTCGATCATCTTAAAACCAACAAGCTTTTTCTTAACGCCTTCTTCCTTTTGTTTTTTGAGGTTCGCGGAATTGGTGAACTCCTTTGTGAATTTTGTGATCCACCCAAGCCCGGCTTCCAAAGGAGAAGTAGTATCGTCGATATCATTTCCGTATAAACAGAAACCCATTTCAAGACGTAACGTATCGCGGGCACCGAGGCCGATCGGCTTTATGTTTGATTCCTTACCTGCCTCGAAAATTGCATTCCATACTTTTAATGCGTGCTCTTTGCCACATAGATCTCAAATCCTCCAGCACCCGTGTATCCTGTGTTCGACATTATCACTCCGGGCACTCCGGCAAACTCGCCAATGCAAAAATGATAGTATTTAATAGCGCCGAGATCTTCATTCGTCAATTTTTGCAGAACCTTTGCGGCAACGGGACCCTGAACAGCAAACAAGCATACATCGTCGGAAATGTTCTTCATGTCCACGGCCTTGGTATTGTATTTTGAGATCCACTCCCAATCCTTTTCAATGTTGCTTGCATTGACTACCAGGAGGTAGTCGTCATCCTTTATTTTATATACGATAAGATCATCAACAACTCCTCCTGTTTCGTTCGGAAGGCATGAATACTGGGCTTGTCCACTGACAAGTTTAGAAGCATCATTACTGGTGACCCGTTGGATAAGGTCCAGTGCATTAGGTCCTTTCAAAGTAAATTCGCCCATGTGCGAAACATCGAAAACCCCGACACCATTTCGTACCGTCATATGCTCTTCAATGTCTGAAGAATAGCGCACCGGCATATTAAAGCCGGCAAAAGGAACCATTTTAGCACCAAGTTTTACATGAACGTCATTAAGGGGAACAAGCTTTACTTCCATAGTACATCTTTAAGTGCACAAAGGTAAAATAATTCCGAAATGCCAAAGGAATAAAAGCACTAACGGCAGCTACCGGCTTTGCGTCAGGTTAGGGTTTTTCGATATTAGGGATTGCAAACTATTATGGTATTAATATTTAAGGAGTCCTGGAAAAGACGGCGCGCAAATGCATTGGCAATTGGATTTATTTTCGCCATCCTTTTTGCAGCGATCCGCGGATTTGGCATGCTGGGGTCGCAAGCGGCGAGGCCTCTGATACCGTTGGGTTTTGTAATAATGATGATATTGCCCTTTATCTTCCTCACTGCAGAAGGGCGCCGTCAAATTGGCTGAGAAAGAGCAATGCGCGATTTGCCTATGCTGTAGCTGTACTATATGGAGTGGGGGCGGCTTCTTTATGCTTCCTCGCTTGGCGTTTTGCTCTTTGATAAAGGTCCTGACAACTGGTTCATCACGATACGCAATTATTATATCGGACAGGTTCCGGGCGCTTATGGATATGCCTCTGCAAACATTCTTTATTACTGTAACGGTCCCGGCATTGATCTTTAGTCCAATCGGGGAGGAGCTATTTTTCAGGGGCTTTCTTCAAGATGCTCTGCAAACCCGATTCGGGCTGCAGGTGAGTATGGTTATTGAGTCCGGGATCTTTGGGCTGGTACACCTCTTTCATCACGGACTGGTAAGAAGCAACGGACGGTATTCATTTTTATCCGGTGTCGGGTATGCTATGGGTTATACTAATGTTCTTAACGGCTTATGGATTTGCGTTGCTACGAAAACGAAGTGGTTCGATCTATCCGGCTATAGCGGCTCACGCGGTTTTTAACCTTGTGATGAATCTCTACATTTTCTTTTTTCTTTTCCCACTAGAACAGACGTAAAAAATACCTGAGTGTTGAGTGTTGTTTTGTTGAATGTTGAGTGTTCTGATCGGATGAAAAAGGAACGTCATGAATACGGTGGCACAAATGCTTAATGCAGTTTCACGCAAAGACGCAAAGATTGAATTCGCAAAGACCGCAAACGAGAACTCTCGAACAGATCATTCGTCATTCCTCTAACCCAACCGTTTTAGATCTTGTCCAACATTTAATAGCCGTTTCTAGATGGCTCTAGTTTAAAGGTGAAAAAACACTTGAGTGTTGAGTGTTGTTTTGTTGAATGTTGAGTGTTCTGATCGGAGGAAGTAGGTTTCCGAAAAAACACTCAACATTCAACACTCAATATGTCAACATTCAAGGAGTGTTGAACACCTATTCCATCTATCCGCTGCACTTCCCTCCGCATCCTCCAACGCTTTCCTCACGTCTTCCCGCACCTTCTTGATCTTCTCCATTTCGCCTTCCAAATATTCCTTGGCTTGTTCTTCACCAAGGCTATCCGGAAGTGGATTGAACTTGCGCATCCATATCATCATTCCTTCACTTGCTGAATCAAGCCGTACGATTATACTTTCGATTTCCTTTTTCTTTTCCTCGGCCATACCAGGCGTATTGTCAATCCTTTCCTTCAGCTGCCCCTTGAGCTTATAGATGTCGTCCATTTTAGGCATTACTTCGTCATGCACCTTCATCACCTCGTCGTACAATGCCTGGTTTCCACCTTCCTCCATTGATCGTGACCTTCATGGTCATGGTGATCGTCATTCGACTTCTGACCACAGCTCCAAATCATTACCAACATTACCGGCAGCAGGGATTTCGAAAGAATCGCTCTCATAGATTTCGTTCGTTTTTATCTAAAGGTAAAAGTTTTGCTGCTGTTTTCGCCTTTAGAAAGGCCATTATGCTAACTAACAACCATTAGTTATAGAAAATTTTTCAAGGAAAGATGGCAGGGCAGCTTGCAACTCAGACGAAAAACGCTTTATCTTTGAAGCTCTTCAATAGAAGCAATGAAAATCAACGGCACATCTTTTTACTTTTATTATTTCTTTTTTAGGACCCGAACGGGACTTTGAGAGAACTGTGTTGTTGAATAACGATAAAGAAAACTCAGAAAGTCCCGGAAAGCCGGGACTTTTTCTTTTATAGACTTTTGAAATGGGAAAGAAGAAAAAACTAAATGTTGCAATCCAGGGGATAGCCGCCAGCTTTCACGAGATGGCTGCGCTCAATTACTTCGAAGAACCTATCGAAACGATTGAGTGCCTGACGTTTCATCAGCTATGCGAAAATTTGAAAAGCGGTAAAGCTGACTTTGCCGTTATGGCAATCGAAAATTCAATCGCCGGAAGCATTCTCCCGAACTATTTTCTCCTCCAGGATTACCACTTCAGCATTGTCGGTGAAATATACTTGCCAATACACATGCATTTGCTTGTTCTTCCCGGAGTTAAGTTGAGCGATATCACGACCATCGAGTCACATCCGATGGCTATCCGCCAGTGTTCTGAATACTTACATGCACTTAACGGTGTGGAGATCAGGGAAAGCGATGACACTGCTCTTTCGGCAAAAAAAGTATCCGAGTTGAAACTCAAGAACACCGCTGCGATTGCTAATGAATCGGCTGCAAAAAAATGGGGACTTGAGATATTGGAAAAGAGGATCGAGACCCATAAGAAAAATTTCACCCGGTTTCTCATTCTTACAAAACGCAGCAATGGCAAGATCGATTGCAACAAAGCCTCCCTCAGCTTTGAGGTCGCTAACGAGGTGGGAAGTCTCGCTGATGCGCTCATGACATTTAAGAACAATAGCATTAACCTCACTAAGATTCAATCTATTCCTATCATTGGAAGACCCAGTGAGTATTCCATTCACGTGGACGTGGAATGGAAAAAGAGGAAGAACTACGATGTCGCAATGCACCAGGTGTTGAGACAGGTAAAGAATCTGAATGTGCTTGGCGAGTATAAGAAGGGAAAGATAGAGTATAAATAAGAGTACCATGATAAAGACAGCAAAACGGATCGCGAATGTGGAGGAGTACTACTTCAGCAGAAAGCTGGCTGAAGTCCGCGGACTGGATACGCCCGAACTGAGAGTTATTAATCTTGGTATCGGGAGCCCGGACCAGGCACCGTCGAGCTCAACGATCGAAGCATTAACGGTATCGGCAAAGAATCCTGCGAACCATGGCTACCAGAATTACAAAGGTATCCCGCAGCTTCGCAAAGGTATTGCTGACTTATACCAGAAAATCTATGGCGTTTCGATCGATCCTGAAAGCATGATACTGCCCTTGATGGGATCGAAGGAAGGGATTATGCACATAGCTATGGCATTCGTTGATGAAGGTGATGAAGTGCTGATACCGAATCCGGGATATCCGACTTATTCATCTGTGGCCACACTTGTTGGCGCTACTCTTAGGCCATACGCGTTGCGTGAGGATCTTAACTGGGGAATAGACATTGAAGCATTAAAGAAAAGTGATCTTTCGAAGGTAAAGATCATGTGGGTAAACTTCCCACACATGCCGACAGGCAGAACCGCATCACGTGCTGAGCTTAAAGAGCTGGTTGACCTGGCGCGGAAGAATCAGTTTCTGATCGTAAATGACAATCCCTACAGCATGATTCTCAATGATGAGCCGCTTAGCATATTATCCATTGAAGGTGCGGAAGAAGTAGCGCTCGAATTGAATTCGCTTAGCAAATCGCATAATATGGCGGGTTGGCGTATTGGCTGGGTGGCTGGCAAAAAGGAATTCATTGATGCTGTATTGAAAGTGAAAAGTAATATGGACTCTGGAATGTTCCTTGGCTTACAACATGCTGCCGTGGAAGCGTTAAAGAATGGCTCAGACTGGTTCAACGCGCTGAACAAAGTTTACTCTGAGAGAAAGGCATGTAGCCACCAGGTTGCTGGACGTTTTGGGTTGTTCGTATGCATCAAAACAATCGGGTTTATTTGTGTGGGCGAAAGCCCCCGACTCAATTGCCGATGTTGAGAAGTGGATCGACGAGATTTTGTACGGCACAAAAGTATTTATTACTCCTGGCTTCATTTTTGGCGAAGCCGGAAGACGTTACATAAGAGTATCACTGTGCTGTACGGTTGAGATGCTGAATGAAGCATTGAAGCGTATTGAAAAGTTCATTGGTGAAAAGGCTGGCATCCCGATAATTATCGGGACGGAAAAGAATCGGCTGTCAGGGTTTAAATAGAACGATGATGAAAGCAACGGTTATCGGATTAGGATTGATAGGAGGATCGATGGCGCTGGACCTGCGAAAGTCAGGCCTGGTCACCGAATTGATCAGGTATTGATTCAAATCCGGAACATACACGACAAGCTGTCGACCTGGGATTAGTAGATGTGATCGATGCGGACAAGCATTCGCTTTCTTCGGCGGATCTTATCGTCCTCGCTATTCCCGTCAGCAGTTTATGCAAACTACTTCCTTCGATCCTTGACACTATCAAGAAAGACGCAGTTGTGATTGATTCCGGATCAACGAAGAGCCTGATTTGCCGGGCCATTGCTGGTCACCGGAACCGCGAGCAGTTTGTAGCGTCGCATCCAATCGCTGGTACTGAGAACTCCGGACCAAGTGCAGCTTTCGAAGGTTTATTCAAGAACAAGACGAACATTATTTGCGAGAAGTCCAAGTCTTCCGCGCGTGCCCTTGAAGTTGCCGGGCGCGTTTTTGATGGCCTTGGCATGAACACCATTTTTATGGAGCCGGAGGAACATGATAAGCACGTTGCCTATGTTTCGCACCTTTCCCACGTAAGCTCTTTTCTTCTGGGGCAAACGGTTTTGGATATTGAACGCGACGAGAAAAACATCTTTGCGTTGGCCGGTAGCGGTTTTGCGTCTACAGTGCGATTGGCAAAAAGCTCGCCTGACATGTGGGCACCAATCTTCGAACAGAATGCGGAATATCTGAGTCAGGCATTACTTGAATACATCATGCATTTACAACGGTTTCAATATCATCTCATGAAACGCGATGGAAAAGAACTTCACCGCATCATGACTGAAGCAAACCGCATCAGAGAAATATTAAATGGAATCGAACATAAAAATCCAAAACCAGTAGTCGAAAAATAAAAATCAAACCAATATGAAAAAGGTATTACAGCTCGAATCAATCACAAAATGGCTGCCCACTGCGAACAAACCGATTATAATCAGCGGACCCTGCAGTGCAGAGACTGAAGAACAAACGATCGCTACAGCAAAACAGCTGGCCGCAACGGGAAAGGTAAACGCACTGCGTGCCGGCATTTGGAAACCTCGTACACGTCCCGGTCAATACGAAGGTGCCGGTGAAGAAGGATTGAAGTGGCTCATTCAGGCTAAGAAAGAAACAGGGCTACCTGTGACCACCGAAGTTGCCAATGCGGCTCATGTTGACGCATGTCTCAAAGCTGGTGTCGATATCCTTTGGGTTGGTGCAAGGACAACGGTAAATCCGTTTTCAGTTCAGGAAGTAGCTGATTCGCTGAAAGGCGTGGACATCCCCGTGATGGTGAAGAACCCTATTAATCCTGACCTTGAGTTGTGGATTGGTGCGCTTGAAAGATTGAACAAAGCCGGCATCACTAAACTTGCCGCCATTCACAGAGGCTTTTCTTCGTTTGAAAAAGGACCGTTCAGAAACGCGCCGATGTGGGATATGGCCATCGAATTGAAAACCCGTATACCAGAACTTGATATCATTTGCGACCCAAGCCATATCTCGGGAAACCGCGAACTCATATCTTTCATTTGCCAGAAAGCATTAGACCTCGACATGGCAGGATTAATGATCGAAAGTCATATTGATCCAGATGCGGCGTGGAGCGATGCTAAACAACAAGTGACACCCGCTGCTCTTGCAAGGATCATTGATAGTCTTGTCGTGAGAACAGTTACATCTGATAACAAAACGTTTAAGGATACGCTCAGTATTCTGAGAGAGCAGATCGACCAGTTGGATGACGAGATCATGTCCAAGATGGCTGCGCGGATGAAAATATCAGAAAAAATCGGCCAGTACAAAAAAGAGAACGGAGTTACTATCCTGCAGGTAGCACGTTGGGAGGAAATTATTCAAACGCGTATAACATTGGGTAAAGCAATGGGACTGAATCCCGAATTTACCAGCGATCTGTTGAAGCTCATTCACCAGGAATCTATCCAGATCCAGACCAAGGTGATGAACAAGATCGAAGAACGCGTCTGAAAACCGCAACAAAATTTTTGACAAAAACCCCTCATTTCTTACAGAGGGGTTTATTTCTAATTTTTGCTGAATTATAGCATTAACTATTTTTTTACTTTGAACGGCGGTAAACTATTTTTTATGATCCGTTTTCTGTTAGTGCTTGCAGGCCTGACTGCATATACTTTAGTTTATTCTCAAAAGATCAAGCTTATCAATACGGCAGAAGTCGTTGAAAGAGGTAAACAACTTTACGACTCTGGAAAGTATTCCGATGCCATCAAGGAATATCTTACAGTGCCCAAACGCGACACTGGGTATGTGTATATGCTCACAGAGCTGGCACTTGCCTACAACGCTGCCGAGGAATTTGATAAAGCGTTGGCTGCATGCGAAGAAGGATTAAGCAAGCCATCAGAATACCGGGCACATTTGATGAAGTCTCAGGCGATCGCTGCCGATCGCAAAGGAGAATACGAGCGTTCCGTTGCACTCTTTAAAAAAGCAATCGAGACTTTTCCGTTTGATCATTCGCTGTACTTCAATCTTGGGGTTACCCACTATAATCATAAGGATTACGAAAAGGCAATTGATTGTTTCTTCAAAGCGATTTCCATCAATCCCTTTCACCCGGGCAGTCATTTAAACCTTGCCCGGATTTCGGCGGGACAAGGAAAAAAGACGCACTCCATGCTTTCATTCGGAATTTATCTCAGCATTAACAACGAAGATAACGAACGACTGATAATGCTTGACAATGTTCTTTCCAATCAATTCAAAGAGGATGGAACAATTCCTTTCAATGGATCCAATGCTTTTGACAAGTTGGATCAGATCATTCGTGCGGGAATTGCAATGGATAAGAATTATAAAACTGCGATCAGCTTTGATGTGGCCACGGTGCGACAGTTTCAGATGTTCTTTGATCAGTTAGGAACAATTGACACCAAGGCAAATGATCCGTGGAAGGATTTTTATGTTCAGATCTATCAAGAGCTGAAGCAAAACGATATGACGGATGCATTTATATGTCATATTGTAAAGTCTGCCAATAATGAACAGGTAAATAAATGGCAGAAAAAGAATGAAAAGAAGATCAAGGCGTTCTACGAGGCGGCAAATGCTGCAATTTCAAAAAAGCGCGAAAAGCTAAATGCGACCGCTCAGGGTTTCGCGGCTCCTGTCAGCGGTTACTTTGATAGCAACCACAGGCTTGATGCAATAGGTGAAAAAGATGCGCAGGGCTTGCATCAAGGTAGGTGGATATACTATAAAAATAATGGAGAGAAAGCTGCAGAAGGAGCTTTCGAAAAAGGTAAGAAGACAGGCACCTGGACGTATTACAGGTCAGATGGTTCAATTAGCAGTGTGGAAAATTATAACACTGGAGAAGTCCGCGTGTTTAATGACGGCGTCAATACACAATTCTTTTATTTGAAAGATGATAAGATACAATGGCGATGTCGAGTTATACAATCCGTGCGGAGCCGCTAAAGAGAAGCTTGGTTATGCGGATGGAAAGAGAAATGGTCCTGGAAAGATCTTGTTTGGGAGTGGCAAGCTAAGACAAACCTACAATTACGAGAATAATCTGGCGTCCGGCGAGTTCGTTACTTACTACGAGACCGGTAAGACTGAAAGTAAAAAGGTATTCAAGAATGATAAGCTTGATGGCCATTATTCAGAGTATTATCCCAACGGAAAACTGAAGTCTGTAGGTCAATACAAGGATGGCTTACTTTCGGGCGAATGGAAATATTACCACGCCAACGGCAGGCTCGACCGAAAAGGCAGCTATGTGAATGGCAAGGCAGAGGGTGAATGGATGTATTATGACGTGCGTGGCAACAATACGGAGAGGAAATTATTCAAGGATGGTAACTATGAAGGCGACAACACATTGTATCATCAGGGTAAAGTTTATTACGTCAACACTTATAAGAACGATGTGCTTGTTAAAGCAACCTACTTTGATCCAGCCGGAAAGGTGATCACCAGCTCTGGTAATTCAAACGGTACATTTGTTGGTAAAGCACATTATCCGGGAGGGCAGCTTGCTTCCGAAGGTCAGTTTAAAAAGGGGAAATTTGATGGTCGCTGGACATACTATTATCCTGAAGGTAGCAAACGCAGTGAATTTGTTTACGTTGACGGCGCAGCCGTGGGTGCAACAGTCGAATACTTCAGAACAGGATCAAAGAAGTTTGATAGCCATTACAAAGACGGACAGTTGGACGGCTATTTCATCGAATACTATGAGCATGGTCAGGTAAAGCAGGAAGGTTGGTTCGTCGAAGGTAAACGTCAGCAGCAATGGCTGAATTATTATCCGAACGGCGTGTTGGAGTCGGACTATTATTATTTAAATGGCGAGCCGTATAGTACAAGTTATGATTATAATACCGAGGGTAACCTTACGCTTACTTCGGAATTTAAGGATGGATTGTTGAAAGGCGGTCAGGATTTTGGCGACGGATCAAAGGATATAGTGAAAACATCCAGGAAAGGAACTGAATCAACATTTGAAACCACATACCCGAACGGCAAACCCAGAACAAAATATTTAACGCAGTGTGGAGAGTATACGAAAGTAACGAAGTGGTTCCCAAATGGAAAAGTCTACTATTCGTATGACTTCTTAAGCGGAAGAAAGGAAGGCAAATATTTTCAGCATGGACTCAACGGACAAGTAGCGCGCGAAGGCACATTCCTTGATAATCTGGAAGAAGGTGTTTGGACCTCCTATTACGATAATGGTAAAGTAGATTCAAAGGGCACGTATCTGCGGGGCGACTATGACAGCACGTGGACCTACCGTTATGAAAATGGAGAAATATCGTCCGTCGTAGATTACCTCGACGATGAACGGCATGGCATCACCCGGATCTATTCGCCGGATGGTAAACCAATCATTGAAAAACTTTACTACCAGGGTAATCTTCTTTCTTACCGGTTGGTCTCAAGTGAAAACGCTGGGGACTGGATTACATTTACCGGCAATGCGACTATATCGGCAAATTATCCGAATGGGAAGCTGGCCTACGAAGAAACCTATAAAAAAGGTGTCCTTGACGGCTCCAAAAAGATCTATTATGACAACGGGCAGGCGTGTTCTGAATATCGTTATGCCTCAGGTGGTTACCATGGCGAATACAAGACGTATTATTCCAACGGCAATGTAAGGGAAAAGGGGTCCTATGACCGGGACGAGAGACATGGTGTCCGGGAGAAATACAATGAAGATGGATCATTGTCCAGCCGCGAAAATTATGTGATGGGCTCACGTCAGGGCAAGGCTGAACTGTTCGTTAAAGGCTCCAAAGCTGTCGAATTTAAATTCAATGGAGGAATGACCTATGAATAAGACCCTCGTACTCGCGCTGGCACTCACGTTCAGCATTTTGCAGCACGGAATTGCACAAAACTCCGATGTATTTAAAACAATGAAAGGCAAATTCCCGGAAGACCCCGCGGTATTTGTGGAACGTTCCGAGGTGCTATCCATCCTCTTAAAGAATGACTCGCTCGAAATCTTCACAGACATCACAGAAGACAAGCTGCACTTAAAGGAACAATCAGACGCATATGCATCCGGACGTGTTTACGGGTCGCACTTCAATCAAGTGAAAGACATCAAGGCTAAAACCCTCGTCTGGGATAAAAGCCGTTTTAAAGAAATGAACGTTTCTGATTTCAAGAAAAACAGCGATCGCGACGATGGGATATTTTATGATGATTCATATTACTACTCTTTTAAATATCCGTCGGTGGCATCCGGCAACCGCACGCAGTTGCAATATACTTCCGCCGTCAAGGATGCGCGATTTATTCCCGGTTACATTTTCACAACCTACCTTCCTCAGGCTAAAACTTCATATACCATCAAAACATCGCGACAAGTAGAGCTTGTGTATGACGTAGTAAACGATCCTAAACATCTGATCAAATTCAGAAAGTTTGAAAAAGGAGGATTTCAGTATTATGAATGGTCCGCAACTGATCTGACGCCCACCAAAAGCGAGGACAATAGTCCATCAATTCGTTATTTTGCTCCACATGTTATTTGTTATGTAAAGTCTTATGAAACGAAAAATGGAAAGGTAAATATATTGTCAGATCTGGGTGACCTTTATCGGTGGTACTACAACTTTGTTCCTGATCTAAATGCAGAGCCATCGCAGGAGTTGAAGACCGCCGTCGATGCGATCGTAAAGAAAAGCAAGTCGGAAGTTGAAACAGTACGGAATGTATTCTATTGGGTTCAGGATAATATCCAGTACGTGGCTTTCGAAGAAGGTATGCGTGGACTCATTCCCCATACCGGATCTTACGTGTGTGAAAAACGATACGGAGACTGTAAAGATATGGCCAATCTGATCGTCTCAATGTTAAAGATGGCTAACATAAAAGCTTATCACACCTGGATCGGCACAAGAGATCTGCCTTATAAATATAGTGTAGTGCCGACGCCGCTCGTGGATAATCATATGATTGCAACCTATATCGACAGTCAGCAGCGTTATTATTTTCTGGATGCGACGAGCGATCACACCGCATTTGGGCTTCCTTCTTCCATGATCCAGGGGAAAGAAGCATTGATCGGTTTCGATAAAAATAAATACGAGGTAAAGTTGGTTCCGGAAATGAGCAAGGAAACAAATGCCATGAATGACTCTATATTCATTCACCTTGATGGTAATCAGATCGCGGGAAAAGGTAAGACGTCACTAATTGGATATGCCAAGGTTTTTGGCGGCTATGAGCTTGACCGGGCTGAAAAAGATGACGTGAAACGATATGTTACAAGATTGATCGGCAAAGGAAGTAATAAATTCTATCTGGATGGATACGGACTTGCGAATCTCGAAGCCCGGGATACTCCAACGCGAATAGATTATACGTTCCGGATCGGTGACTATTTCCAAAAAATTGGTGACGAACTTTATATAAACCTTCACCTGAAGAAAGACTATTACAATGCCTTCATCGATAAAACACGAGAGGCGCCTATGGAAATAAGCTACAAGTACATTGAGAACGATTTTTGTGAATTCACGATACCTGATGGTTATGATGTAGAGTACCTTCCATCCAACGTAAAAGTAAGTGGTGATCTTATCGGTTTGGAGACCGCTTACCTGCGCGACAACAATAAGATAATATTTACGAAGAAATTTTACATCGATCGACTACTCGTAATGCCGGGTGATTTTGAAAGATGGAACACATCCATCAAGGAACTAAGCGAAGTCTATAAAGAATCCATTATCCTCAAAAAGAAATAGAATGAAACTTATTCACGTTTTTTTGTCTGTCCTATTGTGTTGTCTTTGTCAATTTGTGTGGGCTGGGGATGTAAAGCCGTATGAATGGGAAAAGAACAGGAGTCGTTATGCGCTGTCAAAAAGTGATACAGAGCTTACGGAACTGATCCTGAAGCAACATACGCAGTACGATTATGTGCTGGAGGACAATCAATTCCTGATGTACTCCACAATTCACTGGATCGTATATGTAAACAACGACGAAGCGATTCAAAAACATAACCGGATTGTTATTTCGATGAATAACACGCTCGAGCTGATTGATGTAAAAGCAAGGGCGATAAGCAAGGATGGAAAAGCGGTGTTTTTTGATAAGAGTAATCTTAAGGAGTTGAAGAATGAAGAAACCGGAAACGCATTTAAGATTTTCGCTATTGAAGGTATCGAACTTGGAAGTGAGGTCGAATATTTCTTTACGCGCAAGATGTCTGCGAGCATCTTCGATCGTGTGTTCATGCAGTATGATGCGCCGGTAAAAGAAAATTCCCTGGAACTCACTTGCCCGCAGCACCTCAAGTTTGATTTCAAAACCTATTACAATTTTCCCGACGTAAAGCCTGCCGAGAACCCGGAGCGGAACGTGTACCGTACGTCAATGCAGGATGTTCCTGCGTTAAAGACTGAACCGTTTTCTTATTTTTCTACGAACAGGAAACGTGTAGAATTTAAACTTGCCTACAACACCGCAAGATCTCAGGCCCGTCTTTACACCTGGGATGAAGCAGCCAAAACATTCTATAAGATATTGAGCACCATTTCCAAGGATGACGAAAAAGCACTGGATAAGTATGTCAAATCATTAGGTGACAAACCTTCGAACAAGCTGGACGAGAGAATCAAAAACGTGGAGAGTAAAATAAAAAAAGAGATCCAGGTAAATAAAGAAGGTAGCGGTGAGTCACTTAACGAGATCGCATCGATATTAAAATACAAACTTGCGTCCCACCAGGGTATGACAAGCCTTTTTATGGCGGTATTCGAGCGATTGAAGATCAATTGCCAACCTGTCGTCACATGCAGCAGGGAAAGCATTAAGTTCGACGGTTCATTTGATAGCTGGGCATTTCTCGATGACTACATCCTGTATTTTCCTGATACCAGGCAATTTCTTGAGCCGTACATCTTCGAATTAAGATACCCGCTCATTCAACCGGACTACACCGCTCAGCAAGGTTTGTTCATTGAACCTATTGCTGTGGGTGAAGTGAAGTCTGCTCTTTCGTCCATCAATGTAATTCCTCCAACAGAATACTCAGTTAATTTCGACAATCTCGACATTGACGTAGTGTTTAGCGAAGATCTTGCCTCAAATCAGATCCATCAGAAACGTGAGTTTGGAGGATACAATGCGTCGTATCTGGCTCCCTACTATGATATAATGTCGGCGGATCAGCGGACAAGCATGATCAATGACATAATTAAACAAACTGCTCCCGATGCTGTCGTCAAAAACAGTAAAGCTTATGTTTCGGCAACGGAGTTGGGAAATAACTTCATCGTCGACGTAGACTTTCAATCCAATCACTTTTTGGAAAAGGCGGGCCCGCGTATTTTATTCAAGGCTGGCGAGCTCATTGGACGACAGATCGAAATGTATCGCGACGATGAGCGGACAACGGTTGTTGAGAATGAATTCAACAGGAAATACTATCGCACGATCAAACTCCATATCCCCAAGGGATACAAGATCAAAAATGCAGATGACATAAAATTCAACATCGCTTACCGCGACCAGGACCTCATACCGTTTCTTTTCAAGTCCGACTATGTGATCAAGGATAATGTTCTTGAAATTACTATCGACGAATACTACAAGGAAATATACGCACCGTTATCACGATACGAGGATTTCAGAAAAGTGGTAAATGCGGCCGCTGATTTTAATAAGATCACCCTTGTACTTGAAAAGCTGTAGGAAGATCATATAGCGTATTCACCACTTTGTGTCACGCGAACGGGTCGTATCGCCTTTGATTTTTCGAAGTCGTCGTAGACCAGCCTGAGATTGTCCCAAAAGGCGATCATTTTTAATGGGAAAGTTGCCTTCAGTTCGTTCAATTCCGTTACTGAAAGCCGGGTTGGGAAGATGTGAACAGGAATTTTTTCCTGCCCATTATTCCTTGCTTCCACCGCGAGAACATAAAGTTCTTTGATCTTGTCGTCTGTCAATGGTATACATCCGATCGTTACGCAGTTGCCGTGAATGTAAATGCTGCTGCCTGGTGTCTTTGGGTCGCTTAGGATCCGGTCCGATGCATTGGGATAGTTTATGCCGAGCGACAGATAAAACTTACTCAACGGATTGAAGTGGTCTATAGAATAGATCCCTTCCGGAATTTGATAGTCTCCTTCTTTTCTTTTTGGTCCCAACGTACCGGATACAGCACAAAAATCATAGACGTGAAGCAATGAGTATGTTTCTTTGCCCGCCTCACGAGCCCAGATCTCCAGCTTTTGTTCTTTTTTGAACCCACGGATGAATAGATGGAATCCCTCATACTTCAGCTTTTTTGCCGTGAAATAACCTTTTACCGTTGCTTCTTTTTCTGTGAAGGCGGTTTTCACGCGAACATTCTCAAGCTGCGTTTCTTTGAATGAATTCTGTGGAAGCATAAGAACGAACAGGATAAGGAGCATCTCCATATTTTACAATGGTGGATTGCCAGACGCCGTGAAAACAGTCTGTGAGGGATAAGCAAACTTTATGTTCTTCTGTTTGAATTTTTCGAAGATCTTAAAGTTGATCTCTTGCTGGATATCGGCGTACATATTGTAATCTGAAGTTTCAACGAAATAAACCACTTCATATTTTAGACTGTATTCACCATATGTTAGAAAATGAACGCGGTCGAGTGTTGTAAGTTTGACCGACGCAATGACGGACTTGATGATATCGGGAATTTCCTTCAATTGATCCAGTGAAGTCTCATAGACAACTCCCAAAGTAAACGCAACCCGGCGGCGGTCAAGCCTTTTGAAATTATGGATCCTTGATTTGGTCAAATCACTGTTTGACAATATCAGTTGTTCGCCGCTAAGGCTCTTCAGACGCGTTGTCTTTATACCAATATGCTCTACGTTGCCTTTTTTGTCGTCGATTACGATAAAATCACCTATTTCAAACGGACGGTCAAAAAAGATCACGAAGTAGTTGAACAGGTCGCCAAGGATATTTTGAGCGGCAAGCGCAATGGCGATACCACCGATGCCAAGTCCCGCAATGACGGTCGTTACATCATAACCGAGATTTGCGAATATTGAAAGCATGCCTATGGCCCAGATGAAAACGTTGATAAGAAGCATTATCCCGCCCAACTGTTTGATTTTTTCTTCTCCAGTGTCATGTTTTCGAACATAAGATTGAAGGACAAGAAGCACGGTCGAAGAAACGAGCCGAACGGCATAGTATGTGACGATGACTACAAAAGCGCCGTGAATGTATTTCTCTGCTTTTTCGGTTAACGTGAGGTAGTTAATCCCGAAATAGATAATTATCAGATTAAGGATTGGTAAACCGAAATCCTCAAGACTATCAAGAACATAGTCGTCCATCTTGGTTACAGTTCTTCCCGCCAGGATCCTGAACGGTCGAAGCAGCACTTTCCTGAACAATGGAATTAGAATTACTCCAATGACAATTCCCGCAGCCGCTATCAGGTAGTCCTGAATAGTATTGTTCATGTACGTTCGAGACAGAAAATCCTCCATGCCTTACAAAAAATTATTAATGACAAAAGTACTAAAGACTTTTTGTGCATAGCCTTTTATAGTACTAAATTTCATTTGACATTAATAAGAAGTATAACGCTGTCCCTTACTTTAGGTAAAAAATTACACAGTCCTTGTTTCTAATCTGATTTAAGTTGGAGAAAAGATGGCTTACGAGATATTCCTGATCGTTTGTATGATCACATTCCTCGGAGTGTTGACGGCTATGTATTTTAGCCAGTTTACACGAAAACAGCTACGTGAGGAAAGCCTTGTCAAGGAAAATGATGAATTGAAACAGATCCTCAAGGATCAACAGGCTTTGTTGGAGGAAGAACGGGCCCGCATCGGGCAAGACCTTCATGATGATCTAGCCCAGTTGTTGGCGGGTACAAGGCTTGCGCTTGGCAATCTTCGGTTAGAACCGTCCTTATCCGGCAGGAATAAAAGCCTTTTGCTACGGATCGATCACGATCTGAATGATCTTCTTAACCGCGTACAGAATATTATCTGGAACCTCGCTCCGGAAGCGATAAATGAGAAGGGCCTTTCCTATGCATTATGGAAGATGTGCGACCAGCTAAAGGACTTGCGTTCGTTTCATATCGACTTCCTTGAGATGGGAACAGTGCGCCGTTTGCCTGACTCCGTTGAAATTTTACTTTTCCGGATCGTGCAGGAAATAGTAAACAACGCCATGAGGCATTCTCTAGCCTGGAATATCACTATGAAAATGTATTGGCTGGATGAACAACTAAAGGTCGAAGTCAAAGATGATGGAGTAGGAAAAGACAAGAGCGCCCAGGAACAGAGCAAAAAAAGAACCAGGGGCGGAGGAAGAGGATTACCGGGTATGCGAAAGAGAGCCGAGTTGATAGGCGCAATGATCACTACCGAACCCGTTGATAAGGGCACTTTGTTCGTCGTTTCCTATCCGTTTAAGAAGTAACTATGCCGTTCATTAATGCATAGTGGATAAGTTCATTTGTATTTTTTGTGTTCGTCTTTTTTATAATTTCCTTGCGATATCCCTCTATGGTGTGTTCGCTTAAGAAGAGTTTTTCAGCGATGTCTTTTGTACTCAAACCTTGACACAACAAAACGATCACTTCGAACTCTCTGGCGGAAAGTTTGATACGCGGCGGATGTTGAACCCCATCAGGTTTCGAATGAAGAACAATATTTACTTTTTCGTGATAATAATGTTTCCCTTCCATCACCGCATTGATGGCGGTGTAAATCTCTTGTTGGTGTGTTGTCTTCTTAAATAATATTCCCGGAACGCGAGCCCGCATCAGATTAAAGATCATGGCTTCTTCATCGAACGCCGTTAGCGCTATGATCCGGGTCTGCAGCTTATGCTTATGTACGTACTCGATCACTTCGAAACCGTCCGTGATGGGCATGCGAATATCCATTAACGCTACGTCCACCTCGTTCTGTACAAGGATTTCTATAGCCTGCTTGCCATTTTCAACTTCATGGATCGTTTTAACAATTGGGTTTTTTTCCAACATAGCGCGTAAACTCTCACGCATAAACAAATGGTCATCGGCTACGAGTACTGTAATATTCTTTTTCACACCTTTTATTTCATAAAATTAGTATCAAAGATATCCTGAAAACTACAGGCAATACAAACCACCCACTTCTTAATTTATTCTTTCTATCACTACCAACCTTATGTTTGCGCCAACCTTAGGTACTATCGATATGTTGTTGCAACATCAACTCTACGTAAGTCATCAAAAGTTTGCAGTGGATTCTATACATTGTCATCGATAGTTATGCAATTGTATTGACAACGATTAAATCACCACCCCCTGTTTTCAGGGGTTTTGAGTTTAACTATTGTCTTTAACAGTTCTTCATCACTATCTTTAATCATCAAGGTTCACTAACCATATTTGATTCATGAGGGTGAAATACCTCGGGCTCCAAATAGGTTTATAATTTCGTAATCATTCGTATTTCTTACGGATGTTCATTTCGAATCTCATCACGTGAACAACGATGGTTGTGAATCTTGGTGAACAACCCGTTAGCACGATTAAAGCAAGAAGCCTCTTACTGGGTGAGAGGCTTTTTTCATTCTGTCAGACCGCAAACGAGATTCATTTTCATTCCTCATTATCCTCATTCTTCATTTCTTATACTCCGTTCATAGATTTCTGTGACGTCATTTGTGTCGTCCCTACGGGACTTTGATCATACGGTTTCAATCGTGCTACCAGTATTGCGTCCCTACCGGGACTCGATTCAGGTCGATTGACTAAAGGCTGAGTTTAATCTGTCAGTACTTGCATTTTCAAGCCCCTTCAGAATTTAGGGGTTTAAAAACGAGAATCGCATTTCCTCATCCACCTTATCCTTCCTATCCTTATATCCTTATACCCTATACCCTCAATTAGTGATCTCAATTTTTTAATCCCTAACCGGGATCAAACAACAATTTTTTTCGATCTTTTCCGTTAAATCCAATCTCCTTCTCTTTTTATGCAAACTCTTCCCTGGAAAAAAATTGCCATCGGCGCGGTGGCTATCGGCATTATAGCGCTTGGAATTTTCTATGCTACCAGTAGTAAAGGAACAAAGCCAGGCGTAGCATACGTCAACCCGGCATTTGGTGAATATATCTCATCCTTTACGTCGGGAACAGTCAGCTCCGGCTCCACCATTCGGATAGTCCTTTCTTTGGATGTTTTGGATTCTGCTTCAGTCGGCCAGGAGACAAGCGTGAAGCTCTTTTCTTTTAGTCCTTCGGTTAATGGAAAAACCATTTGGCTTGATCGCCGCACCGTGGAATTTACGCCAGCTAATCGCCTGATATCGGGTCAGCTGTATGAAGTAAGCTTTGCTCTTTCGCGCCTCGTCGATGTACCGAAAGAACTTGAGGCATTTGAATATTCGTTCCAGGTCATTCCTCAAAACTTTGAAGTAGCGATCAGTAATGTGCTTCCCTACGTGAAGACTGAATTGAAGCGACAGAAGATAGAGGGCGTTCTTCATACCGCGGACTTTGCCGACCAAGGCGAAGTTGAAAAGATGATGACGGCCAAACAGGAAGGTAAGTCTCTTCAAATAAACTGGACCCATCTCGCAGAAGGCAAACAACACGCCTTTATCGTTGAGGATGTTGCACGGAAGGATGCAGCAAGTATGGTTAAGCTTGCAGTAGATGGCAAAAGCCTTGGGATAAGTCAGACGCACGACATGGACGTTGAGATACCCGCTCTGGGCGATTTCAGGGTTACTAACTTCAAGGTGGATCAAAGTTCAAGTCAGCATGTGGTAATTCAGTTCTCCGATCCATTGAACGAAAAGCAAAATCTCGATGGACTCATTTCTTTGTCTGATGTCGGCACGCTGGATTTTGAGATCAAGGACAATGAGATCAGGGTATATCCACCGGTTCGTCAGGCGGGTTCAAAGACGTTAAAGCTGGAGGCCGGCATCCGGAATATTCTGGATTACAGAATGAAAGAAGGAAGTTCGATGGAAGTCACCTTCGAGCAGCTTAATCCAGCCGTCAGATTTACCTCCAAGGGATCGATTCTGCCAAGCACTGACGGGCTTGTGCTTCCTTTCGAAGCGGTAAACCTTAAGATGGTCGATGTGGAGATCGTAAAGATCTATGAGAAAAACATCATTCAATTTTTTCAGGTAAATGACTTTGAAGGTGGCGCGGAATTGAGAAGGGTCGGTAAACCTGTCCTAAGGAAAGCCGTGTCGCTGGATAATGCTGGTGTGACGGACCTGGGTAAGTGGAACAGATTTACGCTTGACCTTTCTAAAATGATAAACGCCGAACCTGGTGCGATATACCAGGTGCGCGTCGGTTTTAAGCGATCTTATCTGGCGTATGTCTGCGAAGGGGGTGAAGAATCCGGCACTGCCAGTGATATGACCGTCGTTGGTTCCGAGGATTGGGAACAACAGGGGGAAGATGAATACAGCAGTTGGGATTCCTATGAGGAGTATTATTATGGTGAAGATTACGATTGGGAGCAACGCGATAACCCGTGCCATTCCTCTTATTATACTAATAACCGGACGATCAAAAAGAATGTCCTTGCTTCCGACCTTGGTTTGTTAGCAAAGAGAGGTGGCGATGGAAATACGATCATCTTTGTAAACGATCTGAAAAGTACGCAGCCGGTTTCCGGCGTTATACTCGAACTGTACGACTATCAACAACAGCTTATTGGTACGGCATCTTCGGGAACGGATGGCAAGGCAGTAATTGCTACCAAGGAGACTCCATTCGTGCTCCTGGCCAAAACTGGTTCGCAACGGGGATATCTGAAACTTCAAGAGGGAGAATCACTTTCTATCAGCAACTTTGACGTTAGTGGCGAAAGCGTTGCAAAAGGCCTGAAAGGATTCTTGTATGGCGAACGCGGAGTATGGCGTCCCGGTGACTCTTTGTTTCTCACGTTTGTCCTGGAAGACAAGCTGAAATTATTACCGGCTTCGCATCCGGTTGTTTTTGAACTTCAAAATCCGCAAGGACAGATCACGAATCGGATCGTCCGCTCAAACGGTGAGCACGGCTTTTACAAGTTCGCCACCAAGACCTCGCCGGATGCTCCGACAGGGAACTGGACTGCGCGAGTGAAAGTTGGCGGTGCCGATTTTTCGCAGTCCGTCAAGATCGAAACCGTAAAACCCAACCGCCTTAAGATCAATCTTGATTTTGGCGTCGACAAGCTTACTGCTGGCAACAACAATATATCCGGTGATCTGCAGGTTAATTGGTTGCACGGTGCGCCAGGCAGGAATCTCAAGGCCACATTCGAAGTGCTGTTAACGAAAGGCGGAAACCAAATTCCAGCGTTATCCTGATTTTACTTTTGATGATCCATCGCGGGAATTCAGCAGCGAAGCTACAACAGTCTTCGAAGGATTCACTGACGACAACGGGCATGCTACAGTAAATGCCACCCTTGAAACTGCCGGAAATTCACCAGGTATGCTGAATGCTGTGTTCAGAGGAAAGGCTTTTGAAGAGAGCGGGAATTTTAGCATCGATCGTTTTTCAATTCCATATTATCCCTACCAATCCTTTACGGGAATCCGTTTGCCACCGGGTGACAAAGCGAGGGGAATGCTGCTAACAGACACTACTCATACGGTTGACATTGTCACTGTTGATGCCGATGGAAACCCTGTGTCGCGAAGCAACATTGAGATGTCCATCTACGAGGTTGAGTGGCGCTGGTGGTGGGACAGCCAGGGCGATGATGCAAACTTTATGTCGGCATCCAACGCCAGGCTGATCGTCAAAGGCAATGCAAGCACAACAAATGGCAAGGGTAGCTGGAAATTCAAGATCAAATATCCTGAATGGGGACGTTACTTTGTTAAAGCCTTCGATCCGGTGTCAGGGCACTCTACGGGAAAGATCGTTTATATCGATTGGCCGGGATGGGCGGGCCGTGCGCGGGAAGCCAATCAGGGTGCAACCATGTTATCCTTCAACTCGGATAAACCAACGTACTCGATAGGCGAAAAAGCAACGCTAACTATTCCAGGAAGCGATATGGGCCGGGCTCTCGTAAGCGTTGAAAACGGAAGCCGCGTGATCCAGACGTATTGGGTTGAAACAAAAAAAGGAGATACTCCTTTCTCCTTCGACATTACCAGGGAAATGACGCCTAATGTTTTTGTGAACATTACGCTTATTCAACCACACGCCCAAACGGTGAATGACCTTCCGACGCGCTTGTATGGAGTGATACCATTAAAAGTAGAAGACCCTCAAACTCGTCTTGAACCCGAAATCTCAATGCCCGATGTGCTTGAACCGGGCAAAGAGGTGGTCATTAAGGTGTCAGAAAAGTCAAAGCGGAGCATGACCTACACACTTGCTCTTGTTGATGAAGGATTGCTCGACCTCACTCGTTTCAAAACTCCCGATCCATGGAATCGCTTTTATGCCCGCGAAGCGTTGGGGGTTAAGACCTGGGATTTATATGACGCCGTTATCGGAGCTTATGGGGCACGCATCGAACGCTTGCTGGCAATCGGAGGTGATGCTGAGCTCGCATCAAGCAAGGAAGATGATCCCAAAGCGAACAGGTTCAAGCCCGTTGTAAAATTCCTGGGCCCCTTTACCCTCAACGGCGGCACTGCTGAACACCGGTTTATTATGCCACAGTACATCGGTTCGGTAAAAACGATGGTGGTTGCAGGTTTTGAAGGCGCTTATGGAAAAACTGATAAGGCTACACCAGTACGTAAACCATTGATGGTGCTCGCCACACTCCCGCGTGTACTTGGGCCGGAGGAGAAATTAAAACTTCCCGTCACGCTCTTTACGATGGAGAAGAACATCAAAAATGTAAAAGTGGAAGTTAAAGCCTCAGGTCTCCTTCAGGCTACGACTCCTTCGCAGACAGTTACTATGACCGGAGCAGACATGACTGTAGATTTCGATCTCGCAGTAAAAAGCGGTATCGGAGTTGGTAAGATCGAAGTCACTGCATCGTCGGGTTCATATTCAGCCACGGATGTCATCGAGATCGAGATCAGGAATCCAAATCCTCCAGTCTCCAAGGTTCAGGAATTTATACTCGACGCCGGCAAAACACTCAACGCATCCATTGCAGCTGTCGGGATGACGGGAACAAACTCTGCAGTAGTGGAAGTCTCCAGTATTCCACCAGTAAACCTTGGCCAACGGATGAGATATTTGCTGCAGTACCCATACGGATGCATAGAACAGACTACCTCAACGGTGTTTCCTCAGCTTTATCTCGACCAGGTTAAAGTTTTGACTGAAGGAGAAAAGACTGCCATTCAAAATAATGTCAAAGCTGCCATAGAAAGGTTAAAACTATTTGTAACACGCGATGGAGGATTTGCCTATTGGCCGGGCAATGAGGATTCCGACAGTTGGGCATCAACGTACGCGGGTCATTTTCTCATCGAGGCGGAGGCAAAAGGTTATCTGGTACCGGGAGATATGTTGAAGCGATGGAAGAGATACCAACGCAAAAAGGCACAAGACTGGAGGAAGAACCAGGAGACACATAGCAGCGAGTTGATCCAGGCATACAGACTGTATTCGCTGGCGCTGGCAGGAGATCCGGAGTTAGGGGCCATGAACCGCTTGAGAGAACAACAGAACATACCCTCGACAGCGGGGTGGATGCTTGCCGCAGCATATGTAAAGGCCGGTCAGCCGGAAGCAGGAAAAAAGATGATCGAAATATTACCCACTGTTGTAAAGCCTTATCAGGAGATGGCTTACTCCTATGGATCTGACTTGCGCGACAAGGCTATCATCCTTGAGACATTGTTAATGCTTAACGAACGGACCAAGGCCTTTGAACTTCTAAAAGATATTTCAGGGTCATTAAGTAATTCATCTTATTGGATGAGCACCCAATCAGTCGCCTGGTGTCTTAAAGCAATTGGAATGTTTGCGGGAGTTGAAAAAAGAGGAAGTCTGATGTTCAATTACAGTTATAACGGAAAAGATGTTGAGGCCAAAACCGATCTGCCTATCGCACAGGTTCAGCTGGCTGTCGATGGAGTGAAGTCCAATTCCTTCAAGATTGTGAGCCAAAGCAAGGGAACATTGTTTGTTCGAATTATAGCAGAAGGAACACCCGCACGCGGCAGTGAAGAGGAATCAGAAAACAGTCTAAAGCTTGATGTGAGTTACGCTGATACCGACGGCGCCATCGTGGATCCGTCAAAGCTCGAACAAGGAACGGAGTTCATAGCTACCGTAACCGTGACTAACCCGGGATTGCGAGGTCAGTACAAGAACATGGCACTCAATCATATTTTCCCTTCGGGTTGGGAGATCAACAATCTCAGGTTGGATAGCGCTGAGGCTCGTTTGAAAGCTGATAAGCCAACGTATCAGGATATTCGCGATGACCGGGTTTATACTTATTTCGACCTTGCCGCCGGCCAACGCAAGACATTTAAAATTATGCTTACCGCAAGTTATGCCGGAAGCTATTATATGCCGGCTGTAACCTGCGAGGCAATGTACGACCATAGTATTTATGCCCGTAAGAAAGGTCAGGTCGTGGAAGTGATAAAACGCGCATCGCAGTAGTAACAATGTAGTAGAAAAGTGACTCGTCTCTTTAACATGGCTTACCTGCTCAGGCGATACAAGTGGTACCTGAGTGCAATAGTGATCTTACTATGCATGTACTTCTATTGCCTTCCTGAAAATCTTTTTCAGGATCCGTATTCTACTGTATTGGAAGATCGAAACGGTGAGTTGTTATCCGCAACCATCGCCGAAGATGGGCAGTGGCGTTTTCCCGAGGCTGCAAAAATACCAGCAAAGTTTTCCGAGGCGTTAATTACCTATGAAGACAAACGATTCAAAAACCATCCTGGTGTTGATCTCCTTTCTCTTGGCCGCGCCATCAGTCAAAACATAAAAGCTGGCAAAGTTGTAAGTGGAGGAAGTACTTTGACGATGCAGGTGATCCGTCTCTCAAGAAAAGGGAAAGACAGGAACATCTTCCAGAAAATAGTCGAGATAGTAATGGCTACGCGCCTTGAGATCAGATATTCAAAAGAAGAAATTCTCGCACTTTATTCATCACATGCCCCTTTCGGTGGAAACGTCGTCGGACTTGAAGCTGCCTGCTGGCGGTACTTTGGCCGCGATCCCAGCGAACTTTCGTGGGGAGAAGCTGCGATGCTGGCCGTGCTTCCTAATGCGCCTTCATTAATACATCCAGGAAAGAACCGCGATCTGTTGCGTACAAAGCGTAATCTTCTTTTGGAAAAGTTGGAACGAAACGGCATCATCGATTCATTTGCCTGCTCACTCGCGAAAGAGTGAACCTCTACCGGAGGAGCCGCTACCACTACCACGTTATGCGCGACTCCTGCTCGAAAGAGCGCGTCAGGAAGGTTATGGCCAACAGAAAATAAGAAGTACTATCCAGTCTGCATTGCAGATTCGTGTTGAACAGATCGTCAATGATCATCAACAGCGGCTGAAGGGCAACAGAATATTCAATGCTGCTGCTTTGATAGCAGATGTACGCACTGGTGAGGTTTTGACTTACGTAGGTAATACCGTTGGCGATGAAGGTCAGTCGCACGGAAACGATGTCGACATTATTACAGCCCCCAGGAGTACGGGAAGTATCCTCAAACCATTTCTGTACGCAGCTATGCTTGATGAGGGTAAGATTCTGCCGAAGACACTCGTACCGGACGTTCCTACGATCATCAATGGATTTTCACCAAAGAACTTCTCAAAGGATTATGACGGTGCGGTGAGCGCAGACAATGCATTGATCCGATCATTGAACGTGCCTGCTGTTCACATGCTGCGGAGTTATCGTTATGAAAAATTTCATTCCCTGTTGAAAGGAATTGGAATGACCACTTTGATGTTTCCACCGGATCACTATGGATTGTCGTTAATACTTGGTGGTGCCGAAGGAACGTTGTGGGACATCGCAGGTATGTACGCTTCCATGGGAAGGACAGCACTGAATTTTTTCGATCAGCCGGGAAAAAATCGTTATGACGCTGGTGACTTTCATGCATTAAGCTACGTTGCCAATAAGGGCGCACACCAACGGTAGGGATACGGTTCACGAACTGGAGAATACTTCATGGTTGAGCGCGTCCGCTATATATCAAACATTAAATGTGTTGACGGAAGTCTACCGGCCGGGAGAGGAGTCCGGTTGGAAACATTTTGACAGTGCTCGGAAGATTGCATGGAAGACGGGTACGAGCTTTGGCTTTCGCGATGGATGGGCTGTGGGAGTCACGCCAGCTTACGTCGTGGCCGTATGGGTCGGAAATGCGTCAGGTGAGGGCCGCCCGGGACTCACCGGAACTGAGGCTGCTGCTCCATTGATGTTCGATATTTTTTCGCAGCTGGAAGGAAGCTCATGGTTTCAAATGCCACAAATGGAAATGGAACAGATCACCGTCTGCGCTCTCAGCGGACAACGCAATACTGGTATATGCAATCAAGTCGACACGGTGTGGGTGACCAAGCGAGGATTGGAAAGTTTCCCCTGTTCCTATCATAAAGTCATTCATACCACGGCAGATCGAAAATATCGTGTTCATAGCGGATGTGAGCAGATGGGCAAAGTTGCGAGTACAAGCTGGTTCGTCTTGCCACCTGCCCAGGAACATTTCTTCAGAACCAAAAACCAAACGTATCGGCCTTTGCCACCTTTTCGGCAAGACTGTGTTGTGAGTTCTCCTGTTATTTCGATGGATTTGGTATACCCTAAACCTGGATCCAAAATCTTCATACCACGGGAGCTTAGTGGAAAATCAGGTAGGGCAGTATGCGAGCTGGCGCACAGGAATCCAAACGTAACCGTGCATTGGCACCTCGACGGCATCTACCTCGGCAGCACTAAAAAGAATCATCACTTAGCCATAAATCCAGAAGAAGGACGACATATCCTGGTTGTGGTTGATGAAGATGGAAACACGCTTGAGGAACGCTTCGAAGTCCTTTCCAGGCTGTAATCGCTTGGCCAGTAGAATATTGATTGCTTAATGTTAATTTTTTTTTAATATCTTCGTAACACTTTTTGTGCTTCACAATAAACCCAGTGTTATGAAGACTTTTAAATTTTTTGCACTGGTAGGCTTGTTATTTCTTTTGTCCCCTTTTCAGCCTACCGCCGTCGCACGTCTTGAGCAAAAGCAGTTGGACGTGGTGCCGAACTATGTAGTCATCGGAGCTTTTTCAAAACAAACCAATGCTATCAGGTTTACGGACCACGCTCAGAAAGACCTCAAGCTGGATGCTAAGTTCGAGATGAACGTCAGAAGGAACCTTTATTATGTCTATGTACTGAACACCGAAGATCTGGCGGTTGCTGTGCAAGAAGCAACGAGACTTCGTGCCGAATCTGAGTTCACAGATACTTGGGTTTACCGCGGATCTTTTGACGGGAGCGGACCGGAGCCAATAGTGATAACTCCAACGGTCGAGAGCCAAGACCTGAGGAAGTCAAACCCGAAGAGGCTAAGACACCTGAAACTTCGCCTGTAACGACTGAGCAAAGTGCAGCCGCCGCAGCAGTCGCCGCGACCGAGGGACCAAAGACGGTAGATTCAAGTGCGGCCGTGACGCCTGAACACCGAAGTTCCCGTAGAAACATCTGCTGCCCCGGATGATTCAAAAGAAGGTACAAAATTCCTGTTCAAGGTTTCCAGAGCTACCGATCTGAAAAGAATACGCGGCGATGTCGATGTTATTGATGTTGATCGCAGCAGAAAGATGGCAACCTATAAAGGCAATCTGGCTGTAAAAGTATCTTCGCCGCAAAACAAGTCGGGTAAGATGGCGCTGGTGTGTGAAGTGTTTGGATATCGCAAGGTTCAACGTGAAATCAATTACAACGATCCAGAAGTGGACACGGATATAATAAGGGATGCAACCGGATCCATTGTTGTACCCTTTGAGCTGGTGAGGCTCAAGAAGGGAGATATCGCTGTGATGTACAATGTCTATTTCTTTAAGGATGCGTCCGTGATGCGCCCGGAATCACGCTATGAAGTGAACAGTCTGCTGGATATGCTCAATGAGAATACTAATTATAGGATCACAATTCATGGCCATACCAATGGTAACGCTGCCGGCAAGATCATTTCTATGAATAAGGATACGCAGAATTTCTTTTCATTGACGGATACGAACGAAGGTTTCGGTACTGCGAAGGAACTTTCTGAACAGCGCGCGGAAATAATACGCGATTATCTCGTCAACAACGGCGTAGCCGCAAACCGCATGGAGATCAAAGCATGGGGTGGTAAAAAACCGATCCATGACAAAATGAGCCAGCGCGCTCAGGAGAATGTCCGGGTTGAAATAGAAATCCTTCAGGATTGATCAGTCACAAAAATTGAAGCAGGCGCTGACTAACTAGTGTAGCAAACAAATTAATTGTGCAATAATCCTGGATTCTGAAAAATGCGTTAGTTCCGATCTTAAGAGATTAGTGCAGGTCAGAATGTCCACTACGAACCGCTACCCGATAGCTATCGGGAGCGCACGACATAGTTCTTAGCGCTTCAGCATGAGTGATTCTTAATGTCAGTAAATATTCAGGAATTCCTTACCCTTACAGTGTTGCTTAATTTCATTATTTAAACACTAGTCATCGCCTTCAAAACATCGTGCTGCGTAATGATATGAACGTTTTCCTGCGCATCCCTGACCAACACCGCTTTATTATCCTTATTTAGTAATGAAGAAAGAACATCTAACGTAATGTCCGGAGCAACAAAAAGCATCGGCTTATCCATGATGTCCCCCACATTTTTGTTTTGAAGTTGGGGATCCTGTATAATCTTTTCCAGCAAACTCGATGAGCTTACACTACCGACAAAATTATCGTCCTCAGTAACCGGGATTTGGTCTATGCCTTCCCGGTTCATGACCAGAATTGCTTCAGTAACACGCGTGGACTTGCCGACAGTATGTAAGCCGTCCTTGCCATTTCTTGCTGAAATAATTTCGCGAGCTGATCCAAACGACCTGGTTTCCAAAAAGCCGTGATCCTTCATCCATTGATCATTGTACACTTTCGCCAGATAACGTGTGCCATGGTCCGGAAGCAGTATCACCATAACATCATCTTTTTTCAGGAATTCTGTTGCGTATTGCAACGCCCCATGTATTGCTGACCCACTTGACCATCCCACAAACAACCCTTCCTCTTTTGAAAGGCGTCGTGCACCAATCGCTCCATCCTTGTCCGTAACCTTTATGAAATGATCGATGACATCAAAGTTTACATTCTTAGGAAGTATGTCTTCGCCAAATCCTTCCGTCAGATATGGATAGATCTCATTTTCGTCAAATATTCCGGTCTCCTTGTACTTTTTGAAAACAGATCCATAAGTGTCGATGCCAACCGTTACAAGCTTGGGATTTTGCTCCTTGAGATATTTGGCTGTGCCGCACATTGATCCCCCCGTACCGACTGTTGCTACATAATGCGTGATCTTTCCCTCTGTTTGTTTCCAGATCTCCGGGCCCGTTGTTTCGTAGTGAGCGGCCGTGTTGGAAAGATTATCATACTGGTTAGGATAGATTGAATTTGGGATCTCTTTATTCAGCTTCCTGGCCACCGAGTAATACGAACGGGGGTCTTCAGGCGTGACGTTGGTAGGGCAAACAATTACTTCCGCGCCAACGGCCCTGAGGATATTTATTTTTTCTTGTGATTGTTTATCGGCCACGGTAAAAATGCAATGATATCCTCTGGCGATTGCCGTTAGGGCAAGTCCCATTCCGGTATTTCCGGAAGTTCCTTCGATAATGGTTCCTCCCGGCTTTAGAATACCTGCTTTCTCCGCATCCAAAATCATTTTCAGGGCCATCCGGTCTTTGGTGGAGTTACCTGGATTGAAGTATTCCACCTTGGCCAGGATCGTTCCTGGTATGCCCTTGTCATATTGTTCAGCCGCACTATTGGTGTATTTCCAATGGTATCCACTATTGAATTATAGATCATGGAGTTGTCTGTTTTCTTGAGTCGAAATTACGAAAAATATACCCGAATAGAACCTGGTATACGTAGGGCCCGCCCGAACGACTCACTAAATACCATTAGATAAGTACTGATAAATCTACCAGTAAAAAATGCATTTTTCAAGTTCGGTCGGGCGGGCCGGAAGCCCGCGACGATGTACGGGATTTTATTTTGTTCCGGCCAAAAGGTAGAGTACTGCCATCCTCACGGCTACGCCGTTTTCCACCTGGTCAAGAATGATTGAATGCTGTGAATCGGCCGCATCGCTGCTGAGCTCGACCCCCCGGTTAATGGGTCCCGGATGCATTATCACGATCTGCTTTTTCAGACTGTCGAGCAATTTTTTTGTGATGCCGTAGTAGAGAGAATATTCGCGCAGTGAAGGAAAGTATTTTATCTGCTGGCGTTCGAGCTGGATACGTAATACGTTTGCCACATCACACCATTGTAGCGCTTTCTTGACATCAAACTCCACCTCAACCCCAAGATGTGATATAAATTTTGGGAGCAATGTGGGAGGTCCGCACACCATGATCTTTGCGCCCAGCTTTTGCAGTGCGAAAATATTTGAGAGCGCTACACGTGAGTGGAGGATATCGCCAATAATTGCGACTTTCTTTCCTGCCACAGATCCCAACTTTTCACGGATCGAAAATGCATCGAGCAACGCCTGCGTTGGGTGTTCATGCGTTCCGTCGCCGGCGTTAACTATGTTGGCTTTGATGTGTTTCGAAAGGAAGTGCGGTGCGCCCGGACTTGCATGACGCATTACGATCATGTCAACCTTCATCGCGAGAATATTGTTGACCGTGTCAAGCAATGTCTCACCCTTTTTTACCGAACTGTTGGATGCAGAAAAGTTGATCACGTCGGCCGATAATCTTTTTTGCGCAAGCTCAAAGGAAAGACGTGTACGTGTTGAATTTTCAAAAAAAACATTCGCTATGGTCACATCCCTCAGCGACGGGACCTTCTTTATGGGGCGGTTAATGACTTCTTTGAAATTGTCTGCGGTATCGAAAATAAGTTCTATGTCTTCACGTGTGATGTCTTTGATACCAAGAAGGTGTTTTTGACTGAGTTTAGACATAGACTAATCCTTATTGATCAACCAGATTTTGTTTTGTTTATGACCTTGTGCTTCTAACTCCACCAATACCCGCTGCGATGCCAATGTATTTACCGCCTTTCCAACGTAGTCGGCGGCGATTGGAAGTTCTCGTGTTCTTTTTCTGTCGATAAGTACTAAAAGTTCAACGGTTGCAGGCCGGCCGAATGTGATCATCGCATCCATTGCGGCTCGAATCGACCTTCCGGTAAAGAGTACATCGTCCACCAGCACTACTTTCTTGCCTTCGATGATAAAAGGCACCTTGGTTTCGTTCGCGCGTGCAGGAACCTCCCTCCGCCTGAAGTCATCGCGGTGGAATGTCGCATCGAGGTAGCCGAGCGGAATCTCCCTTTTGAAATCTTTTGTCAGTCTATCGTGAATGATATCCGCCACGAAGATTCCCCGTGGTTGCATACCGAGAATCACGGTATTCGAAAAATCATTGTGATTTTCAATTACTTGCTGGCAAAGGCGGCTGATGGTGAGGTCGAAAAGGTCGGAATCGAGAATTAGTTTTTTCTGCATAAGCCGGGCGTAAATATAGTGATTAAGGCGGCAAAAAAGCCAATCAGTTTTTGGAATAAGGATTCTCTTTTGCCTAACTCTCCACCAGGTCCCACCGGGCAAGAAATAGGATTGGCTTATCTTTGACATGTGTCAGTATTGTCAAAGCACGAGGCGGGAGCCAAATGTAGATATTTTAGAGGGGTGGGGACGGAGTTTAAAATGTTTTCCCAAGTAATATCGCGGTATGAAAATATTCCTTTATAGACTTTGTTTCTTAATGTTTTTGTTCAGCGAAACAATCGCCCAAAACAATTTCCCACCTGCTTACGAATTAAAGTCAGACACAGGAGTTTATGTTACTCTCGATGACATTCATTGGCAAATGCTGGAAGATAAAAAAGGAGAGTGGACGGTTGAGCAAGTAAAAGAACCTCCTATTTCAGATAACTTCCATGCAAACGATAGTAAAGTGAATGGAGTTGACTATCGCACAAATTTTTACTGGCTTCGATATCGTTTGAAGAACACAATGAACAAAGCGGTCGAGGTCGTGCTTTTGAATACAACTCAAGCTGATCAAACCGACTTTTTTTTACTTGACGACGCGAATGAGTCATTTCATTACACGACCGGGGGACTGTACCCAAACAAGAAAAAAGATGGTCTAAAAAAAATTAATGGCATTCCAGTTCAAATTGAGGCGGGGAGAGAGTTGACAGTCTATAATCTTATTACGAACAACTATTATTTCAATAAGCCGAAGCATTTGTCTGTCTCCATTGGTTTTACGAAGGAAGTAATTCGGGAAGAGTATATTGACAATGAAACTGAATTTTCAACTAGAGATTTCGATACTCTTTTTGTAGGAATTTTGTTGTTTGCTTGCCTCTTCAACTTATTTTTTTATTCAATTGTCAAAGATCGAGTGTACTTATATTATGCACTATTTCTGTTTTATTTCTCATTCGATCCAAATATTCTAGACGGTTTCATATTTCCAAATCAACCTTCTATACTGTATACGATTGAGTATCTGATTTGGACGTCAGGAATATTTCTCTTTGTTCAATTCATCAGATATTTCCTGAAAACTTTCAACAGATTTCCGATATGGGATAAGGCACTAAAAATTATTGCACTTGCCCATCCAATTGTTTCGATTGCAAGATTTTTTATAGAACCCTATCTCGTCGGAAAATGGAGCGGTTTATTGGAATGGTCTTCCTATTTTTTATTTGTCGCGGGTCTTTTTATGATTTTAATTACATTCTTAAAATGCATAAGGAGTTCAAGTCAATTTTCAAGAGTATTGTTGGTGTCTGCCATTCCCGCTTCTATTTTTTGGTCTTTTGGTTTTGGACTTTCTTTTTTCTTTCAGTTCCTTTTTGAAAGGTTTGGAGTCGAACCTCCCGAGTTTATAAATTGGCTAAATTCATGGTCACACACCCTGAATTTGACTTTTGTTATATGGTTTGTGGTTTCATTTTCATGGGTACTGGTCTTGCAATTTGTACAACTTCGAAAGGAGAACGCGCAACAGGCACTCGATAAGGAAAGATTTGCAAAGGAAGCCGAAATTGAAAAAAGTCGTTTAATGGAGCGACAAAAAATAGAATTGGAAAAAACTGTTTTGGAGCGCACAGCAGAATTAAAGCATTCTCTGGAAAATTTGAAATCCGCCGCAGGCGCAATTGGTTCAATCTGAAAAAATGGCTTCACTTGGTGAACTCACTGCAGGCATCGCCCATGAAATACAAAACCCATTAAACTTTGTAAACAATTTTTCGGAAGTGAATACTGAATTAGTGGATGAGTTGGAACAGGAAGTTAAAAAAGGAAATTTGCATGAAGTAGAATCAATAGCTAAAGACATCAAAGAAAACCAACAAAAAATAAATCATCATGGCCAAAGAGCCGATGCCATAGTAAAAGGTATGCTGCAGCACAGTCGAAGCAGTAGTGGAGTAAAGGAACCCACGGATGTTAATGCGTTGGTGGATGAATACCTGCGGTTAGCTTATCATGGGTTTCGGGCAAAGGATAAATCATTCAATGCGACAGTGAATACCGATTTTGATGAAACCATTGGAAGCGTCAATATCGTTCCGCAGGATATTGGGCGAGTCATACTTAATTTGATCAACAATTCATTTTATGCTGTGTCCGCCAAAGCTTCAGAGATGGCGGACGGTAGGTATGAGCCAACGGTGTCAGTAAGTACAAGGCGTTCTACTCCCAGTGGCGATGGGCGAGGTGAAGTTGAAATTAGGGTCAAAGACAATGGCATTGGAATTCCACATTCCGTATTGGATAAAATCTTTCAACCATTCTTTACAACGAAGCCAACAGGACAAGGAACTGGATTGGGATTGTCGTTGAGTTATGATATCGTCAAAGCCCATGGTGGAGAATTGAAAGTGGAAACAAAGGAGGGAGATCGGGGCGGAGTTTATTATTCAGCTGTCAGATAATAATAATTGATGAAAAAGAGATTTACACTTGCTGTTATACTTTCGCTGACATCGAGCGTTGGTTTTTCTCAAGACACTCAGAAATTGATAGCTTAAAAAATGAATTGGCATTACAAAAAACGATACTCTGAAGCTCTTTTGCCTTATTCGCATCCATGAGGCCTTTGAAGAATCAAAACCTGACAGCACATATTTTTACGCAAAAAATGAACTCGCGCTTGCTAAGAAATTAGACCTTCGGTTGAATGAGGCCCTGGCTCTGAATGGAATTGCATAGCGCTTAAGAACATGGGCAACTTTCCTGCATCATTGCAATCTTATTTGTCTGCAAATGAGATTCTCCAAGATGCAATATCGAAGAGAATATTCTTCCCGAATAAATATTTTCATTTGGACGGTTTCATCAAGAAACCTATCACGCCCCGTATGATACGACTTCGGATTTTAGGTTACAATCAAGCCGGGCTGGGACTTTTGTATGAAACCACTAACAATTACAGCAAGGGTCTGTTCTATGATCTGCTAGCCAAACAGTCCTTTGAAGAAGCAGGCAATGTTTACAATTCGATTCTTATAAATATGATTCTAGGAAGGGTGTACTTATCCTTGAACAAGATTGACTCCGCATTGATTTTCGAAAGAAAGGCGGATGAACTTTCTGCTCAATGGGGTCATGAGGGTAATTTGCCAGGTATCTCGATCAACCTTGGAAGGATTCATCTGGCAGTCGGAAACAGGTTACTAGCGGTTGAATATTTCCGAAATGCAGTTATTAAAAGTCGTGAGCAAGGGTATTTGCGTGGCGTCGTTGCAGGTGATCTTATGTTATGCGATGTTTACAAACAGATAGGGAAAAAAGATTCAAGCTTTTATTTTGCCAATGAAGCTCTTGGTGTTGCGCAGTTTCTGAATTCGCCGGATCTTTTATTAAGGAGCTATACCGCGCTCTCTGAACTTTATAGTTCTTCCGGAAAGAACGACAGCACAGAAAGTATCAGTCGTTGATCATTAAAACAAATAATGATCTTTTCAATTCTAAGCAGACACAGCAATTTCAAAATATAGATTTTGATGCACAACAACGTCAATATGAAGTTGAGGCCGCTAAGACAGCATATCAAAACCAAATTCGGCAATATGCCCTACTTGCTGGTTTGGGAGTGTTTCTACTCATTGTTTTCATTCTTTATAGGAATAATCGGCAGAAACAAAAAGCAAATAAAAGCAAAAAGAAATAGAAAATACGCTAGCCAATTTAAATCCACCCAGGCACAATTGATCCAATCCGAAAAAATGGCTTCTCTGGGAGAACTCACTGCCGGCATCGCACACGAAATTCAAAACCCGTTAAACTTTGTGAACAATTTTTCAGAAGTTAACACTGAATTAGTTGATGAATTGGAACATGAGAAGTTAAGAAAGGAAATTTGGATGGAATAAAATCAATAGCAAAAGACATTAAAGAAAACCAACAAAAAATAAATCATCATGGCAAAAGAGCTGACGCAATAGTAAAAGGAATGCTGCAACACAGCCGAAGCAGCAATGGAGCAAAAGGAACTCACCGATATCAATGCATTGGTGATGAATATGTTCGGTTAGCATTTCATGGTTTTCGGGCAAAAGACAAATCCTTCAATGCAACGGTGAAAACTGATTTTGATGAAACAATCGGAAACATCAACATCATTCCGCAGGATATTGGCAGAGTAATTCTTAATTTGATCAATAATGCGTTTTATGCGTGTCTGCAAAGCTTCCATTAGCAAGCATGGAAGATCAGCTAGACGGAAAGTAGTTATAAGCCAACTGTTTCAGTAAGCACAAAAAAAATAGATGATAAGGTAGAAGTAAGAGTGACGGATAATGGCAACGGAATCCCACAAACATCTTGGATAAAATATTTCAACCTTTTTTTACAACCAAACCTACCGGGCAGGGAACGGGGTTGGGACTTTCATTGAGCTATGATATTGTAAAAGCACATGGCGGAGAATTGAAAGTGGAACAAAGGAAGGCAACGCTACGGAGTTCGTTATTGTGTTGCCATTCAATTGAACAGTCTTTTAATGCGAAGATACATTATCATACTTGTCTTATCTTAATTCGCCGCTCCTCTGATATCGCACAACCCGTTATTGATAACTAAAAAAACTTTATCAGTGAGGGAACAATACAGACACTACATTGGTTAGACGCCTGTTGTAGAGATCCGAAATTTACGATTATGATAAAGCGAGGGGTAGGGACTTTATTATACCATGGCGCGTTTTATCTCAGGAATAGGCAACGGACTTTTCTAAAAATTGATATCTTTGATAAGCCCCTGAGGAAACTCTTCTAATTTTCAAACCATTTAAATAACCGGACTTATGCCAAAATTTGTGATTGAGCGGAATATACCTGGCGCAGGAAAATTCACCGCTGAACGATTGCGGGCTGCTTCCCAAAAATCAGTAGAGGTGTTATGCAAATTCGGTACTGAGATACAATGGATCCATAGTTATGTAGCAGGTGATAAAATTTACTGCATCTATTTAGCGCCCTCGGAGGAATTAATAAAAGAACATGCAAGGCTAGCCGGTTTTCCCGCTGACAGGATTACGCGGATTGACACGATCATCGAGCCGGCGACCGCAGATTGAATGGCTGACTTTAATTAAGGGTGCTTTCAACTGGCCATGGTACCTTCGTTCCAATGGAAGAGCAAAAAATAAAAAGCTTACTGAAAGGATTGCCGACCTTGAACACAAGCTGCGTGAGACTGCCGCAGAATTACATCATCAAGAACCGGGCTCTCGAAATTGAAGCAGCACTCGAAAGAGTCGTGTAAGGACCACTAATATGCGCGCCAGCTCTGAGCTTTCAGAAACATCGGCGTCACTTTTCCAGGAGCTCAATGCTTTAGCGTCCATGCTATTCGCACTGGCGTAGGTATTTTCGATGATGCTAATGAAGCGATTCATCTTTGGGTAACAACCATGGCCGGCGACCAGCAAGTGATTCAGATTATGACTACTTCAGCTTGCACATCAATCCTGTATTTGAAAAGCTTATCTCCGCCAGAACAGGGGAAACCATACAAACTACAATTCTAAGAGGCGATAAGGTTCGGGATTATTATGAGTCCATGCACACATACCTCGCCCAGGCTTCAAATCAATTTTATCATAGGAGGAGTTCTTCTATTCGTTCTTCTTTCCCCAAGGTACTCTGAACGTTAATACAAGCCAATCGCTTACTGAGGAGGCTGTTTCCATCGTGATTGGTTTTGCCAGTGTGCTCGGACTGATCTATACCCGTTTTCTTGATTTGCAGATAGCTGAATCGAAAGCCATTGAAGCACGGAGGCAGTCTTCACTGGAACGCTTTAGGGCTGAAATAGCCTCTATGCGGACAGCCAACAATCTAGAGCGAATTATACCATTTATGTGGCAGGAGTTGGTGAACCTCGATGTTGAATTCATCCGATGTGGTATTTTCATTGTTGATGAAAAGAAACGAGTTGTGCACGCCTATCTTTCAACTCCGCAGGGAAGGCCACTCGGTGTGCTGCACTTGCCCTTCGATGGCGATGACACCACACGAAAGATCGTTGAAAACTGGAAAGCGGGCACGGTATACAGCGAGAGACTGGAACCGTCAGCAGTTTGAAGCTTGGGTCCAGTCGATTGTTAGAGCAGGCGCAGATCACAGAGGTTGAAACTTATCAAGCCTCGGATACCCCTTTTGAGTTCCTGAGCTTACACTTTTGTCCCCTTTTCGCAAGGAATGCTTTATGTGGGTAGTCTCGAGTATTCTTGCATGAATTGACCTGGTTAAGTCACTGGCTAATTCTTTTTCTGTAGCCTATGCGCGATATGAAGATTTTATACGATTGGAAGATGCGAAGAATGATCTCGAAGCAACTTTATCTGAATTGAAGGCCACACAATCCCAACTCATTCATTCGGAGAAGATGGCAAGCCTTGGTGAACTTACGGTAGGCATCGCTCATGAAATTCAAAATCCGTTGAACTTTGTTAATAATTTTTCTGACGTTAATTCCGAATTGATTTCAGAAATGAAGGAGGCTATAGAAAAAGGAAATATCGAGGAAGTAAAAGCACTCGCTGACTCAATCGATGAAAATGAAAAAAAAATAATTTACCACGGCAAAAGGGCCGACATGATAGTAAAAGGTATGCTGTATCACAGTCGTAGCAGTAGCGGTGTTAAAGAAGCAATCGACATAAACGCACTTGCTGATGAATACTTAAGATTGGCTTACCATGGTCTCCGTGCAAAAGACAAGTCATTTAACGTTGCTTTGAGATCGGATTATGATGAAAAGATTGGCACCACAACCGTCGTTTTCCAGGATATCGGCCGGGTGATTCTCAACCTGATCAATAACGCGTTTTATGCCGTCAATGAGAAAAAGAAACAAAACCCAGAACGGATACGAGCCCGTGATATCAGTGAGTACAAAAAAGTCCGGCAATAATGTATTGATTTCTGTAAAAGACAACGGCATCGGTATTCCCCAAAACGTACTCGATAAGATCTTTCAACCTTTCTTCACCACCAAACCACCAGGACAAGGAACGGGATTGGGATTGTCAATGAGTTATGATATTGTCAAAGTACACAGCGGGCAATTGAACGTGGAAACAAAGGAAGGTGAAGGCTCGGATTTGTATTCATTATTGTCTCAACGATAAAAAGCCTGCAATGATCGTTTCACGAGATCAATATTAGAGCAGTTTGTATTTGAAAGTGCGCTTCATGGCTAAAGCCCGAGGCCCTGTCTTGTGGTCTCCGCCATAAATAGTTATGAAATGATCTATTAAGAAATTTAGGGAATTGATCATTATTAACTCCGCTTTCAAGGCGGAGCTGGATTGAAGGAGATGAAACCCGGGCTTTCACCCTGAAGCGCGAGGAGTACAATTCGCTTCCTGCACGGAGTTAGAAGATGAAAAGCCGCGGGTCGATGCTATTTAAAAGTGTGTTCCAAGGCTAAAAGCCGAAGTCGATATGTTTGGCCATCGGTACGGTCCGGAACTGGGTAATTGTAGTTGACTATTGACGTTTCGATCATTTGCGAAATGTATTTCATATGAGTTTTTTTTTTTGTTTTTGGTTGTTTCGCAGTCTCTGGCGCAGGGTTCTCCCATTGATACCGCCGCAGCTGTTGATATTGGAGGTATAAAACAATGGATCAGCATCAAAGGAACAAATAACGGCAATCCTGTTTTGCTGTTCCTTCATGGCGGCCCTGGAAATTCAGCAATGGGTTATGCCGCCAAGTTTTCGGGCGAGTTGCAGAAATATTTTGTCGTGGTGCATTGGGATCAACGCGAAAGCGGGAAGACTGCAGAACTGAATGCAAGCGACAAACCTCTCTCGGTTGCGCTAGTTGAAAACGACGCTATCGAAGTCATCAATTATTTACGTCGCCGGTTTTCGCAGGACAAGATCTATGTTATGGGTAATTCGTGGGGAGGGTTTCTTGTTTAAGATCGCCGCCGATCATCCGGAGTTGCTAAAAGCATGCATTGCTGTAAGTCCGATGGTCAATCAGTTGGAAAGTGAACGACTGTCGCTTAAATGGATGTTGGATAAAGCAAAGCAGGAAAACAACCAGGAGGCGCTGAAGGAATTACAATCTGTTAGCGTTCCGTTCGCCAACGGTGAGCAGTTGTATTTTCATCGGTCATGGTTGATAAAGATGGCTGGCAGAAAATCACCGTCAAAATCATTCGTGGAGTCGTGGGCGACAAAATGGCTGGATGTTTTTAACGAGGGATCTGCGATTAATTTTTTTGTGACTGCCCCCCAAATCGAATGCCCGGTCTATTTCCTCGTTGGTCGTAAAGACTATCAGACACATTTTAAGGTTACTGAAGACTACTACAAACTTTTGAAAGCGCGGGCAAAGGATTTATTCTGGTTTGAAAATTCAGGACATAACCTGACTACCAGCGACCCGGTCAGATTACAGGAAATAGTAATAAATGATATCCTGCCAAAGACGGGCAAGGGACGATGAGAAGCCCCAAAATCTGACTTTACGGGTGGTGAACTGAACTGGATTGTTTTAACTATTTTTGATCAATTGCCTCGAAATGAGCAATGAAGAATTATTGGACATTAGATATTGAAGTCGGAAAACAAAAGAATGGTCTTCAATCGGATCGCAAATGTCCAGTTCGGTAAATAAATAGGTGCAGCTGGAATGTCCCCGCCTGCCGGACGGGCAGGGAACGCCCCCGCCTGCGGACGGGCAGGCAATGTCCCCGCCTGCAGTCGGGCAGGCAATTTCCAATGTCGAAAGCAACAGCACTTTAGCTTAACTAAACGACATTGAATTGCCTCTTAACAAAAGCACTTAATGGGATATGATAAGATGGTGTGTTTTAATTTTTCTCTTCCTCGGTGCTTTTAGGTCTTTTTCAAATCCAAAGACTGATAGCCTCATCCAGGTCCTTGTCCTGGCTATTGAAAAAAAGGACGTAAGCGTAAAAGCCAGACTTCAACGGCTCGACCAATTGAAACAAAAACTGGCGTCCCCAAAAGCCGCCTCGCTCGAAGAAAAGTTTTGGCTTTATAATGCCATTTACAATGAGTATAAAACATTCATTTATGATTCTGCTTTTTCATACGCGCATAAGCTTATCCAAACCTCTTATCAACTAAAGGATAACTCAAAAATAGGTTATGCCAGGGTTCAGCTCGGCTTCATTCTCGTTTCTTCAGGAATGTTCAAAGAAACATTCGACTCGTTGGCTTCGGCCCTTGAAGGGTAACTCTAAAATTCTGGGCTGGAAGGAAAATTGATCGTAACACCTAGATCTAACCTTACTTCTTCTTAAAGAATACTGTTTTTCCGGATTTGGCTGACTCTCGCGCAGCATCAAGTATCCGCACGACCGTGAGGTTATTCTCCAGTGAGTACAATCCATTCTTTGGAACCTGGATCCTCCCCTTAACAACATCTGCGAAATAGGAGAACGGATCCTGATAAATTCCCACGTCCGCGACTGCGATCTCCCTCGTTTTTTCAGTGACCGATTTTGTATTCTTTACCTGCATCTTAGTACTGTTAGAAACAAGGATATAACCGGTTTCTCCATAGACATCCATGTCCTTTCTGCCAAACGGCCAGTTCCAGGAAGCCTGAATGACACACTGTGCACCCGGATAGGCGACAACGATCGTGGCATCATCATCTACCTTAGGATAGATAGATGGTTTGAATTGTTGTGTCACCGCGGTTACGGATATTGGCTCTTCGCCTTTCATCAGATAAGTCATGATGTTTGCGCCGTAACACCCGAAATCAATGAGCGCCCCTCCTCCGTTCTGTAGGGGATCCGTTAACCATGCGAGGAACTCTTTGCCCACACCGATTTCCTTTGGTCCCTGATGTCCATCCCTGATGATAACTTTACGAATTTTGCCAACAAAGCTGCTGTCATTCACGAGGCGATAAGTCTTTTCAGTGGTTGGATACCATGACGTCTCGTAATTCGTCAATAGATAGATCTTATGTTTCTTGGCAAGCTCCTCCATTCTTGATGCATGCGCATTTGTGGTTGCCAACGGCTTTTCGACCATGACGTGAATTCACCTTGGCGCACACGCCTCTACCACCGCCATATGTTCATAGATCGATCCGAAAGCGACGACTGCTTCCGGCTTCACGGTCTCAAGCATCTTTGTCAGATCCGTATAAAAGATATCCGCGCTGAGATTGTACTGTTTGATGTATCGCTTCGCGAGTTCGGTGTCAGGCTCGTAGACGCCTACCAGAGATACGTCGGATTTATCCTTACGTCCCAATATCCAACCGACGTGGCCGTGTGTCGCGCCTGCAACCGCGAGCCTGAGCGACGTTATCCGTGGACTGGCCATTTGAACAATCGGCCCTAAGGATGCATAAGGCCAATGATAACAAAAATACATAAGTGAATTTCATGAGGGAAATAATGTAGTGTGTCAGGAAGCTAATTACGACATTTTTTCAATACCCTTCATTACCGCTGATAATGGATTACGCAATGCGCGACTTTACTGATAGTTAATCTTATTGATGAAAAAAACACGACGTTTCCCACTGACTGGGTTTGTTATTTCCTGAACTCCATAAGCGAAGAAATAGTTACCGTACCAGTAATCGAGCCTGTTGAATCCTGTTTGCTCTTTCTTTACAATTTCGTCCTCTTTACGGGCTTTGATACCCTCAAACGTCTTGCCCTCCAATACCTCGTTGTCTTTTATAATCTTGGTGCGCAGTTCATTGTCGAACAAGTACAGGAGAGCGATCTTGTCTTCCTGAACTTCAAGCTTCACGAATTGTTCAAGGGTATATGTCTTCACGTCGTTGATCTCGAAACTGTTATCCCACAATAGACGGCCATTCAGATCAAATCCCATGACGACAGCATGAGTGTAGTGATAACCGTCAAAGATCCGGCCGTCGCGCATGTATGTGTAGTTGGAAACGGTGGGACTGAAAAATCCCCAATAGGACCTGTCGGCAGTCACGTACCGTGGATAGAAAGCTTCGCCTAAAAGAACGTATTGATTTTTATAAGGCACGATCTCGTGAACGAGAAAACGATAGCTGAACTTCGTTTTTTTTCCTTTGATCTTTCTTCGCTCGATACGATCCTTCACTCGCTGTTCCCGTTTGGCTTTCATGTACTTGAAAAAGTTCTCGAGGTCGCCATAGTTGTAATAACGTAGTTGCTGCGTCCCTGAGGGATCAATGCTCGCGAGGAATAATCCCCGGGAGTACAACGAGTTGCGTCCTCCGAAAACGCCCGCGACCAACTGCATGTTATTGCTGGTCTTAATGGACCGCGCAAAGACCAGGTGTTTGTTATCTTCGGGCTCGAGGGCATAGTTACTCTGAAGGTCTCCTTCAATGTCGTAGTTTTTGATCCATACAGTCTGTTGTCCCTTGAAATTTCTGGCACTGATGAGAACATCAAAGGTTCCGTCAGGGTACACCTTGACCTGAGTGAGTTCACCATTCTCGTTCATCAACCCAGGTAATATTTTGGACTTCTCCGTTTCAAAAGAAAAATACATCACCACAGGCACCTGGTTGTAATAACCACCCATTATTGCTGCCTTTTCGGTAACCTGAAATTCTGAGGGATTGAATGGAATAAAATTACGAACACTGTACTTCTTGAAGTTTCCATTCGAATGATCGATCGCAAACAACTCGAAGTTGTTCTTTGAATAATCAAAATAACGAAGCAGAAAGAACAGTTTTCCGTCTGCGACGCGTTTAGCCATCAAAATATACTTCCGGTCAATGGGAAGGAATCCTTTCCATACTTCATTAAAACCCGTGTCCAGTCTTATGATTTCAATATGGTCAGTACCAGTCCCTCCCAATCTTCGATAGAGGAATATTCCATCCTCACGGGCTGGAATTACTTCGAAAGATCTTTCCTCGCGGGGTGAAGGAATTTCAAAACGATCGGTCTGCAGTACCTGCTGGGCACTGACGTATTGGCAAAAGAAGCATATGAATAGTATAGTTCTTCCGCTACCTGGCCACGACTTTGTTAATGTAGAAAACATCACGCACCCGATCGTCTTTGGAATTATTTTTAATAGTGTGGTAGCCCCAAACGTAAAAGGAATTACCTGTCCAATGCCGGACGCCACCTTCGGTTTCCCTTTCTGACTTTATCGCATCGTCTGCATCCTGCAAATTTATTTTTTCGCTTAGCTCACTCGTAGTACCGTCTGATAACATAACCGTTTTCATTTTCAGGTCCGATTCTTTCTTGTAGAGGAAACAGATCTTGTCATCCAACAAAGTAAAGTCCGAGACTTGTTCAATGCCCGGCATCTTCATTTCATCAAGCTGCATACTCTGGTCCCACACCACTTTTCCATGTGCATCAAAAGACAACAAAACGGATTGATTGGTTTTGATCTCGTCAACGTTCTTGTTGTTGCCTCCGTACATGTAAGGCCGGTACATCCTGCTCATACCGGGATAATAGAATGGGGAGTAGGGATAGCCATAAGGACTAAAGTATGGATTATAGTAATAGGGGTTGGAATAATAGGGACTCATTGTTGAGATAGGATTGTATACCTCTGCGAGCAACACAAAACCGTCCTTGTGTTCAGTCAACCGGTAGGGCATTACATAGGTCGTAAAATTTGGAATCCTTCCCTGCGTCAAATCGGCCTTTGAATTTTCCTTTATGCGTTCTGCCCGTTTTGGATTAAGGTAATCCAGGTAATGCTGTAGTTGTCCGAAGTCGATGAACTTGATCTGCTGCTCATTGAATGGATCAACGGTCATAAAATAGAAGCCGATAGATTGTTTTGAATTGCGCTCACCCCAGGTACCAAGGAGAACAAGGTCTTCGCGTTCCAGGGTACTTGTCATCCCTGTTTGAAGCGATTTCTCGTCGTCTATTGGCACTACATCCTCCAACAGTTGTTTTCCTGTCTCATCAAATGTTCGAAAGATGAGTTTGCGATTTTCGCGCGACCCTCTGTCCATAAGGACAGTATTGAAGGTGCGGTTTTGATTTGTTCTCAAATCGACTAACTCGGTGTTCTTCTGAAAGAATCCAGGGATAACGCGGATGCGGTTTTCTTTGGCCTCAAAGAGTACAACGGTTGGTTCGTTGTTTACATAACCTCCGAAGGTAAAATTATCGCCTGCTTTGCTGAAGTGTGTGAGTTTGAAATCAAGATCTGGTTTGAAAGAGAAATGAGCCACTTCCGATCCGCTAAGGTCGATATCAATCAATTCAAAATCGTTTTTGGTCGTCTCTCCTGTTCTGAAGAGAAAGTATAAATGTCCGGGAGTAACCTCATAACCAACCATCTTATGGCGGTCCTTCACGTGGATGTCAAGTTTTTTCTTTTCCTGAAGTGCGGTGTCGAGAAGGATAAGCTCCCAGGTTTTGTTGCCGTCCTTGTATTTGTTCATGTCGCGAAACAAAGCCAGACCTTCTTCCCGCAGGGAAATAATAGAGTATTGATCCTCTGACGACTTATATACTGCTTCGTATCGTCGTGGTTGTGAGATCTGAGCAACGGCTTGTACCGTGACGAAAAAAATGCCAATAAGTGTGAGGATCACAGGATATTGTCTGGTCAGTGCCGCCAAGCGACCATTTATGTGATTACGGAAATACATTGCGTCTTTGGATAACTTTTCTCTAACATCCAGTGATTCCAACGAATTGTCTAGAACCACCGTGATGTCCACTAATTAATTCTTCCCCTCACTCAAAGCAACAATCATGTCAAACTCCTCCTTCTTTACCGGTTGGACGGAAAGACGAGAGGCCTTAACCAGAACCATATTTGTAAAACGTTTGTCTGCTTTGATTTGTGCTAGCGTAACGGGATTTTTAAGCTTGTTCACAGGCGCAATTTCAACTGCTACCCATTCGTTGTCTGTGGGATCGGGGTAATTATCCTTCGTTATCTTGGCTATCCCGACTACTGATTTTTCCTCTCCGGTGTGATAGACAAATGCCAGATCACCTTTTTTTATGGCTTTGAGATGGCTGCGAGCCTGGAAGTTTCTGACGCCGTCCCATCCTGTCTTTTTATCACGTACCAGATCGTCCCACGAGAAGGTGTCAGGCTCTGTTTTTAATAGCCAATAGTTCATAACTTTTATAGATTAAGCTTTACAAAATAGTAAATAGTCTTTGTATTTTCCTGATAAGGAAGGAGAAATGAAAGTATTGGTCATTTGTGGAGAATCAATTGGAGAGGTTGTGTTTACCACACCCGTTATAAGGGCATTAAAAGTAGAATTGGATGACATTAACCTTCACGGGCTCTTTCCCGCCAACGTGTCGTTCTTAGCTAAAGAAAACCCATACCTGGATGCGATCCACGTTCAAGAGGGGTCAATCTGGAAATTAGTTCGTAAGCTGAGAAAGGAAAACTTCCATGTTGTGGTGAACCTGAGACAGGACTGGCGATCAAAATTGTTGGCCTTCTTCCTGTTTACAAAATCATACTCATCGCCAAGGACCCGATGGAAGCAATGGCTGATGGTGAATCTAAAAATAAATCACCTTCCCAACGTTCATCATGTCGATAAGCAGGTGCTTGCGCTGAAACGTCTTGGAATTAAAGGCGACGAACTCGGATTGGATTACTTCATTCCGGACAAGGACAAGGTGGCCATGGAATGGCTACCGCCGGAATTCCACAAGGGATTCGTTGTCTTCGGTATAAGCGCTCCATATTCCACCCGGAAACTTCCTGTTGATCGAATGATCGAACTGTGTGATAAGATCAACAAACCCGTAATCCTTTTGGGAACTTCAGAGGACGTCGCCACCGGTGAAGTGATCAACACGTTCTTTGCGCGCGGTCTGTCAGTGGTGTGGGAACAGGGCCTATTTGAACTCAATAAGAAGACCATTGTCTACAACGCATGTGGGAAGTTTAATTTCAATCAGATGGCAAGCCTTGTAAAACAATCGTTGGCAGTATTCACATTTGATAATGATTTTGTCCCGGTGGCGTCCGCTTTCCGGAAAGAAGTCTTTGCGCTTTGGGGAAACACAATCCTGCTCTTTGGCCGGTATCCTTACAGAACGAAGTTTACCGTGTTGGAAAGTAACAGCGTCGCTTGCCGTCCATGTTCAGCCAATGGATTTGACAAATGCCCTAAGGGACATTTCAAATGTATGCGTGATATTATGTTCGATTTTTATTTACCCTGACCTTTTATCCAGGGCCCCTCAATTGCCAAAGTCAGCCCTGCATGTTGGATATTAACAAAAAGGGTAGAACCATCTGGAGAAAAGACGCAGCCGGCAAGTTCAGACCTGTGTCCTATGTTTTCGGCGATCTTGTAATATTCACCTTTGGGTGTTATCCCCACCAAAAATGGGTGATCATCGTCTTCGCTTAATACCAAATCACCCCATGGGGCGACCGTTAGATTGTCGCAGTACTTCAGAATGTCTTTGTTATTCGGTTCTGCAAAAAGTTCAAGCGATCCGGGAGCTTCGGCTTCACGGGCTGTTCCTTCAAACTGACTGGGCCGGTACTTGAATACCTGGCCAGACTTGTTAGATCCTCCATTAGTACATGCAAAGTATATTTCGTCGTTACCATACCACATACCTTCGCCCCTTGCAAATCGTGCAGCCCCTTTAATAAAGCCTCGATGTCTAAGGTCATTATGCGGTGATTCAATATCCTCGAGATCAATCCAGATTACAGGGAACATTCGCTTCGCCTCCATGGTGTTGGGCGAAATTCCGGTCCAATTACGCGTATCGAATGAACGTTGCTCACGAAAAACCAACGCCTGTAACTTACCGCCTTGCAATAACTTCGAAGGGGTCTTTGGAATAAACCGGTAGATCAATCCTTCACCATCGTCTTCGGTCAGATAAACGATACCGGTTTTCGGATCAACTGCTACCGCCTCATGGTTGAAGCGACCCATACCTTTGATGGGTAAAGGCTCCGCAATCCCACCTTTATCTGTTGCGGGAACTTCAAACGTGTAGCCATGGTCTTTTTCCAACGTTTGCATTCGCACGTTCCATGGTCTCTTCGCATGTGATCCAGGTATTCCAGGGCGTCGGCCCACCCGCGCAGTTGCGGATTGTACCAATGAGACTTAAGAATTCTTTTTCAACCTTTTTTGTCGTGTGATTGTAAATGAGTGTAGTCGTTCCACCAATACCGGGTTCTTTCCGCTTGCCATAATCATAAAATTTTTTCCGGTCCACCTTAGAAAGCAATTCATTCATTTTTCCGAAAGGGCCGTTCTTAAAATCAAGGTGTGTGTTCTCGTGATTTCGGATAATGATGGTGCGGTTGTTCTTGGCCGCGAAGGTTGCCATACCATCTCCCTTTCCCGGAACCAGGAGGCCATCGCTCATTGTGCTGCCTTGTTTGGAAATTATTTGGTAGGTGAATCCTTTTGGAAGGTTGAAGATACCATTTGGATCGGGAAGCAACGGCCCATATCCAATATCTTCAGATGAAGGTAGATCCTTCGCAATGGAAAATTTATACAGCCCAAGAAATCCCAGGCCGACCATGGCTGATGAACGAATGAATTCTCTTCTCGTTGCTCTCATAGCTTTTTCGTTGTTAGAAATAAGTTTAATTCCTTAAGCTTGTCAGTGTTAATAAAATCGACACCTGCTTGTAGCAGAACACTCCACGCATTCTCATGGTCAGGTATGGCCCACAGTCTTAATTTTTTATTTTCAGCATGGACTTTTGATGCAAGCTCTGTCAGCTTGTTCCAATCTTGTTTTGTCGGAGAACCCTTGCCGTTCCAATTTATTACTTTTTTATAGTTTTCGCTGATGACAGGCATCTCTTCCTCTGTGAATCCCTTTCCGAGATCTTCCGGACGACCATCTATGGCTGACAAATGTTGAGGATCGTTGCGTATCAGTTCGAACGCACGGTTGCCTGAAATAAACACACGAAACGACCCTTTATGCTCTCGACTATCGATTGCGTCCGCATATTTTGAAAGCAGTGGGTGTAATGCGTTGAATGTTTCAATACCATCAGTCTTTATGTCGATCATTAGCAGAACCGTCACATCTTTTTGACGATAGATTTTTCCGCCATTAATCCTGGCAATACTATCAAGCGGCTTTAAATAAAGATCTTCGAGCGTTCGCGATGTGGATGTCGGATGATCGTGAGCAACCAGAATTCTTCCATTAACTAAATGTACATCGGCTTCAATGCTGACAAATCCGTTCTCAAGTGCTTCAAACAATGGCCGATCATGCTCATAGTCATTGTGCGCGTGAGTGTTGATATGCTGGCCAACACAGACAATTTCTGTTAGTGCAAATGAAAAGACCAGGAACCATGTATGCATGACCCTAAAGATATGAGCCAGAACACAGCCCAATTACATTGACTCGTTAAAAGTAGTTTAAGAAATGAGGAATGGTCAAATCGGGATAGCAGCGGACTATCAATAAGCTCTCACCAGTTTCCCCTCCATGTAATTCACGTACGAGCGGTTAACCACTTTCATTCCGCCCGGGGTCGGAAAATTACCCGTAAAATACCAGTCGCCCGAATGATGGGGTATTGCCTTATGCAAATTGTCGACAGTCTGGAATACAACTTCCAAATCCGCCTTCATGTCAGCAGGACGGACGATCTCGGAGACCTTTGCAGAAATTTCGTCATCGGTGAACTGATCATACAAGAGCTTCACATAATTTTGCTGGATTTGATGAGCGCGGGCCCTCGTACATTTTTCGTAGACTTCGCCCAACAGATAATCCTTGCCGTGATCTTTCAACAACGCGAGTCATCGCACGGAAAGCCACGAAGTCGCCCATCTTGCTCATATCGATACCGTAGCAGTCAGGGAAGCGAATTTGAGGAGCCGATGAGACCACAACAATCTTTTTCGGCTGAAGACGATCAAGCATTTTAAGAATACTCTTCTCCAGCGTGGTGCCACGGACAATTGAATCGTCGATAACTACAAGTGTATCCAGTCCTTTTCTGATCACTTCGTAAGTGGTGTCATATACGTGTGCGACCATTTCGTCGCGATGCTCGTCATCGGTAATAAATGTGCGAAGCTTTACGTCTTTCAACACAAGCTTTTCGATCCTCGGCCGGAAAGAGAGTATATCTTCGAGTGAATCAACGGAAGGCTTCTGATCAATGATAATATCCTTTTGTTTGTTGATAAGGTAATCTTCAATACCTGCCATCAATCCATAAAACGCCGTCTCAGCCGTGTTCGGAATGTAAGAGAATACCGTATTCTTGATGTCGAAGTTTATAGCTCGTAACACCTGAGGCACCAGCAGTCGTCCGAGCTGTTTTCTTTCTTTGTAAATGTCAGGATCATTTCCTCGTGAGAAATAGATTCTTTCAAAGCTGCATGATTTCTTTTCACCTGTCTTGACAATGGAATGTTGTGCGAAGTCACCATTTTTTTCGATCACGAGAGCGTGGCCGGGTTTGATTTCTTCGATCTGGTTGTAATCGATGTTGAATGCTGTTTTAATCGCAGGTTTTTCAGAGGCCACCACCACAAACTTCATCATTAGCATAGAAGTAGGCAGGCCGTATTCCGTTCGGGTCGCGCACAACGAATGCTGATCCGGAACCGGTCATTCCAGCCATCGTATAACCACCATCGAAATCTTTACACGCGCGGCGAAGCATGCGTGGCAGATTCAATTCGTTTTCGATGATGTCGGATATCTCGCGGTTGGAGAACTTGTCTTTGTACTTTTGAAATAGTCCCTGTACTTCTTCATCGAGAAAGTGACCGATCTTTTCCATTACCGTCACAGTATCGACCTTCTCCTTTGGGTGTTGACCGAGGTCTACCAGCAGATCAAACAATTCATCAACATTGGTCATGTTGAAGTTTCCAGCCATCACCAGGTTCCGGCTTCTCCAGTTATTCTGTCTGAGAAAAGGATGGACATTTTCGATGCTGTTTAGTCCATGGGTACCGTAACGAAGGTGACCTAACCATAACTCACCGGTGAACGCCACATTCTCCTTTAGCCAACGCTCGTTTTTGAACTTGTCCTTTCCTTCTTTTTGAGCCTTCTTATACTTCTTTCCGATTTTTCTGAATAGGTGGCCGACCGGCTGGGTTTTTATAGAACGATACCGGCTGATGTACCGGCGACCTGAGTCAACGTCTAATTTTATATTTGCGATCCCCGCTCCATCCTGACCACGGTTGTGTTGTTTTTCCATCAGGATGTACATCTTGTTAACGGCGTACATGGGGCCATACTTCTCGATATAATATGAAAGGGGCTTTCGCAGGCGGATCATTGCAATGCCGCATTCATGAAGAATCTGGTCGCTCATGGGTTTCTCGTTAGCGTTATCTGCGTTTGTTAACCTGTTAAGGGTAACGAACAAAAGACAACGGAATTAAAGTACAAAGTTAATTTTATTAATCCATCCCATCAACAATTCCGGATTGAAGAAGAGAAGGAGTATTGCTAAAACTAACACTGCCCCAAAAAGATTTTCGAACGTAAGATTATTTGTTTTTAGGTCTTTTTCGCCGCCTTTTATGAAAGCATAGTACGGGATTGACAAATAATAAAACAGGGAAACCACTGTATTCAACAGGCCAAAAACCAGAAGCCATAACAGAATGGTCTTTCCACTGACCTGGTATGCTTCCCAAAGGGAACTGAAAACGAATAATTTGGCTGTAAACCCAGATGTAGGCGGTAATCCCGTCAGTGTTATCATGCCGATCAGAGTAAGGATCATCGGCCAGGCTATTTTTTTTCCTGCTCCCGCAAACGATGGCAATGTGTCCATGCCGAGGGCGTCGAAACATTGGAGATAGTTAAAAACAAGAAAGTTGGCGAGCATATAAACGCTTGCGTAAAAGAGCATGTAGTGCATGCCATTAGGGCTAAAGGCCACGATACCGACCATTAAAAAGCCGGATTGGGCAATCGAAGAGTAAGCCATAAGCCGTTTGGGATTCTTTTGTCCCAAGGGCTGAAAAGTTGCCGACGGTAACAGAAAGTATGGCAATAATGGAAAGAAAGAATTGCCAATCCGTTGTGGACTGTCCGAAGGCATTCAGCGCCAGGCTGAATCTTGTAAGGATTGCAATACCCGCCAGCTTCGGCACCACGGAAAAGAATGCAATGATGGGAAAAGGAGCAGCCTCATAAACATCCGGAGACCAAAGGTGCAATGGCGCTGCTGCAATCTTGTAGAAGAAACCTGCCAGCGCCATGAGGCATGCGATAAACAAAAGAGTCGACTGATTCCCCAGTATTTGAGCCAGCAAATGACGACGACGAAAAATCCAATGTTCCGGTAAAGCCGTACAGAAACGAAAACCCATACAACATTATCGCTGATGCAGTAGATCCGAAAAGAAAGTATTTAAAGCTTCCTTCTGATCCCTTTTTAGAAAAGGAAACACCCGCAAGAATGTAGGATCCAATGGAGACTAATTCCAGCGAAATAAAGACCATGATAAGGTTCATGCTCATCGCAAGCAAATGCGCTCCGAGCAACACCGCTAAGACTACTGTGTAATATTCACGAAAGACGCAGTTGTTCATTTTGTCTGCGCCAGGTCATTAGTACAGTGAATACGCACGACACGATCAAACAATACCTTTAAATAGGAGCCGAAGTCATCGGCTCTGAGAAAGCCGTTGAATATCGGTACAGGAACAGAAAGTTCTGACCAGTCGGTGATGATCAACCACAATGAAAGAAGGGGAAATCACAAGCGCGGCAACCGTGAGAATTGTTGGCGTAACCCGTTTTGAATAATCCGATAAAGATCAATGAAAGGATACCTCCCGACAGAATCAATTCAGGAATAAAAGAGTTAAGGCCCTTTGTGATCTCCTCCAATGACACAGACAAGTCTGTCACAATCGTTACGGATTTAGGGTTAGGCTTTTTCCTGCATTCAAAACAAATTCAGCGAAGTGTTTCGCGAATGGGTCTATTATTCCAATTACGGGCTGTGGATATATTCCAAAAAAAAGTGTTGCTATTGCCAGCGGTAGCAACATGATATATTCCCGTCGGGTAAGGTCGTAAACCTGTTCGACGGCAGTGTTACCTTTTAGATTGAACGGGCCAAAGAACATACGCTGCAACGTCCAGAGATAGTAAGTTGCTCCGATAATCAGCCCCAGGGTTGAGATGATTGCAAGCGTTTCGCTAACGGGACCCTGGATGCTGGAGGATTTAAACGCTCCCAGGAAAACCATTATTTCGGCGATAAACCCAGAGAATCCAGGCAACCCCATGGAAGCAAAAAATGCCACGATCACCATGGCCGTATAGATTGGCATCTTGATAGAAAGCCCGGAGTAGTTTGTAATAGTTCGGTCGCTCGTGCGATCATAGATGACGCCTGCGAGCAAGAACAACATCGAAGTAATTATACCATGACTGAACATTTGATAGATACCGCCAGCTATACCTTCCGTTGTAAGTGATGCAAATCCTAAAAGAACAAAACCCATGTGCGAAACCGATGAGTAAGCAATAAGCCTTTTGAGGTCTTTGCTCGCCATTGCATTCAAGCCCCCATAAATGATAGAGATCACTCCGACTAGTCCAACGAACCATCCGAAATGAACAGCTCCATCCGGGAAGATGGGAAATACGATTCGGGCAAGACCATATCCTCCAATTTTCAATAGAAGCGCTGCGAGGACAACGGAGATGGCGGTGGGTGCTTCAACGTGCGCATCGGGTAACCACGTGTGAACAGGTACCGCGGGAAGTTTGATTGCAAACCCGATAAAGAGCAGCAAAAACGCCCAAAGTCTTGCGTTGTAAATGCCGATTGTCCACGGATTGTTGGGATCAAGGATAGATCCTGATATGAAGTTTGTCGCGTCCGACATATGCAAGACGTTGAAGCTGTGAACGAGCCGGCCTGATTCTGACGGATTGTGAACTGAAATATAAAGGCCAATCATTACTATCAGGATAAGGATCGACCCGAATAGAGTATAAAGAAAGAATTTTATGGAAGCGTATTCTCTTCTGGGGCCTCCCCAAAGCGCGATGAGGAAGAACATCGGCAACAACATGAACTCGAAGAAGAGATAGAATAAAAGAAAGTCCAGCGCGGTGAAACTTCCGATGATTGCCGTATTCAGGATAAGAAGAAGAATATAATATCCTTTAGCATTCTTTACGGTTGTCCAGGACGAAATGGTTGCAATGAGCATCACAAAAACTGCAAGTCCTACTAACGGCATACTCAGTCCGTCCAGTCCCAGGAAATATTCGGCTTTGAGTACTCCCCAAGTCCCAAGATCAAGTGTAATCCAGGGCCGTTGTTCCACGAATTGGAGTCCGGACGAAGCCTTATACCCTGTCAGTATCAGCAGCAGCACCCCGACCTGAAGGATGTTGGCAATGATCACGAGGTAACGGAAAATTTTTACCATCGTTGGAGGAATGAACAAAGCAATGAATGCAGCAGTGAGAGGAACGATGAGTAGAAGTGATAGTAAGATTTCGTGCATCTAACTTTGTTCGTTATGCTTGTGACACAAGGGTCTTAAAGCAAGGTCCAAATTATGAAAATAATGATTGCAAAGGACGCCCAGAAAACATAAAGCTGGATTTTTCCACTTTGAAACGATCGTATAAAAGAGCCGACCCCTTTGGCCATACTTGCTGCATCATCAACAACACCGTCAACTACTGCGCGATCAACCCAGCCTGTAACATGGGCAATCATCAATTGGACGTAAGCGCTCAGGTGAAGCAAGCCATCAATCCATTTACTATCTGTAAGAGCTGTAATATTTGCCGTTTTGAAAGCGGGTAATTCAATCATTCTTCTGTATAAATCGTTGAAATAAAATCCATGGCGTAATGCAGGTACATCGATGGATCGGTTCCTGATAGCATAGGCAGCAAAGAGAGCAAGAAGCACCCAGGCTGCTGAAAAGATTCCGACGAACGATAAATGAAAGTGCTTGCCGGATACTAGTCCATCATATACCCATCCCGAAAAATCAAATGGATTTATTGATACAATTACCCAAAGCGATGCGGCCGCAAGTATTGCCATTGGCGCGCGCATTACTGGTGGTGGTTCGACGATCGAGAGGTTCGCGGTCGATCTTTCTTTACCAAAAAAGACAGACCAGATCATTCGGAAAGTATAAAGCACTGTGATGAACGATACAAAAAAGGAGCAAACAAGTATCAACCATCTCCACGTGACGTCGTCTTTCCAAATGAATATCGAAGTAAGTATAGCATCTTTTGAAAGGAAGCCTGAAAAGAACGGAATTCCTGCCAGCGAGGCGCCACTTAATATAAACATGATAAACGTGTAAGGTAATCTCGTTCTCAAACCTCCAAGATTTCGAATATCCTGAACGTCAAATGTTGTGTGCGATTGATGTTGTGCCTGGTGAAGGGAGTGTATCACGGAACCGGCGGCAAGAAATAAACATGCCTTGAAAAAAGCATGAGTAAAAAGATGCAGCATCGCGGCTTCCGGTGCACCGGCACCCAGGGATGTTATCATCAAGCCAAGTTGAGAGACGGTGGAGTATGCGAGTATCTTCTTAAGATCATATTGAGCTAACGCGGATAAAGCGCCCAACAGTGCCGTAATACAACCTGTAACTGCAACTACATCCAACGTGAAGGGAGTGAACATGAAATGAACACGGGCAAGTAGGAAAACTCCGGCGGCCACCATGGTTGCTGCATGTATCAACGCGGATACCGGTGTGGGTCCTTCCATGGCATCAGGCAACCAGGCAAACAAAGGAAACTGTGCGGACTTACCAACTATACCACAAAAAATTCCTAACGACGCAGCAGTCTGCCAGCCAGCTTCGCCTATTGAATTTAACTCGAGAATATCGAATGAACCGGTATGCGTCCACACTATCATGAGACCGACAACAAATCCTGCATCTCCCACGCGATTGAGGATAAATGCTCTTTTCGCCGCATTTGCGGCTTCCGGTTTTTCATTCCAATGACCAATGAGCATGTACGACGAAAATCCGACCAGTTCCCAGAAGATGAATATGATAAGCAGGTTACTTGATGCAACAATTCCGAGCATTGAAAAAGTAAAGAATCCCAGCATGGCAAAGTATCGCCTGATGTCAGGGTCACCTGCCATATATCCGATAGAATAAAAATTTACAAGGAAGGAGACCAATGTAACGATAACCAACATCAATGCTGAGATGTTGTTGATTAGGACACCGACGGTGAATGAGTGTTCGCCGAAGGAGATCCAGGTCCACTCGGCGGTGAACGGGGGATTGTTCCACGTCCAGAAAAATACGACAAAGGCAGCAAGCGTATTTATCAAAAGCAGGAATGGCGCTGAAAAAGATACAATCCACGAATATTTTTCAGAGATCGCGAAAGCAACAATAAAAGAGACTAACGGTAGCGTCAGCGTTAATACCAGGCATGTGATAAAAAACGAACTGTGATATGTTGATATTTCTTCCAAAGTTCTTAGTCGCTTAATTCATCCACTTCACCCGGTACCGAAGTGTGATAATATTGATATACCTGAATTACTATGGCCAGACCTACCGCTGCTTCACAAACGGCAACAATGATCACAAACAACGCGAACATTTGTCCGTCAATGCTTGTTGGATAAAGTTGATTGAATGCAATGAGATTCAGGTTTGAGGCATTAAGCATCAACTCAATACCTAAAAGAACCATGATCATATTTTTCTTTGTAATGATTACCATTAGTCCTGCAGAGAACAGCACCGCTCCGAGATATAAAAAGTGATCAACAGGAAACATTACATCTTTTTTGTTTTGGTGGATGAAGCAATAATGGCTGCTCCAATCAGCGCTACCAATAAAAGTATCCCCGCCACTTCGAATGGAAGCGCAAAGTCGGTCATCAAGCCTACACCAATCGTTCTTATTTCTGTCAAAGCGGTTGGCGGTGGAAGATTTTTAAACGACTCGCTCGCAATCGTAAACACTAACATTGCGAAAAAGAGACTGCCTGCCAAGGTGCCGGAAAATCTATAAGCATGCTCGATCAGCAATGGTTTTCCCGAGAGCTTTGTGGTGAGCATGATACCGAAAATAATAACGACCAAAATACCACCTGCATAAACAAGGATCTGTGTTACTGCCACGAATTCAGCAAAAGCCAGAACGTAAATCCCCGCGAGCGCAAGCAGGCAGGTTATAAGAAGCAATGCGCCATGGAAGACATTTCGAACGAATATGAGTGCAATTGACGAGAGAGCAGCGAGAGCTTCGAACGTGTAAAACAATATTGACGTCAGGTTCATGATGGTGGCTGCCCCGGTGGTTTTATCTTTGGCTTGAAAACAGGTTTTGCCGGCTTCGGCGCGTCCGGATCTACTTTCTTTTCTTCTGAAGACGTGGCAGGCGGCGCTACCACCTTATTTTTCTGATGCTCTTCGAACAATTTTTTCTTCTCGGCTATTTCGGAATCTGTCATTTCCCCGTACACGAAATTGTGCTCCCTTATGTCCGTGACACTAAAATCATACACTCTGGTCATCGTTAGACACTCCGTCGGGCAAACCGTTGTGCATAGTCCGCAAAAGCAACATTTACCCATGTCGATGTCGAACTTAGCCGCATATATTCTCTTTGATGTTCCATCGGATGTCTTGCCGATTTCTTCGACAGCCCGAATCGGTTCAATATCGATACAGTCGACAGGGCAGATCTTTGCGCACTTGTCACATACGATACAGTCGTCGATTTCATTGTGCAACCTGTATCGTCCAACATCCGGGATGGGCTGCATCTCGTGAGGGTATTGGATTGTCGCTATGCCTATGCGATCATCAAAGTAGCTGTTATCTGAAATAGCAACAACCTTCTGGCTTTTCCTTGCCCGCACAAAGTGATCGAGGGTGATCTTTAGTCCCTTGTAAAGCGACTGAATAGTATCGGTTATATTTTTGAAGTATCGTCTCAAATGATCTGAAATAACTAATAACAAAAATAGAAGGGAAATAGACGTTGAAAACCATCGGGACGGATAATTCGAGCGTCTTTTTTATAAAATAACGCCGAAAGGTTCGATCCTGGTATGATTAGTTGGCTTTTGGGAGCGTAAAATAGAATGTGCTTCCCTTTCCTTCGGAGCTTTCGACCCAGATTTTTCCGCCATTTTTTTCGATAAATTCTTTACAAAGGATTAATCCAAGTCCGGTTCCTTTTTCATTAGCGGTTCCACGGGTGGTATAGGGAGCGGTTTTATCGAAGAGCATTTTCAGAACATCGCCATTCATTCCCACACCATTATCCTTTACAGAAACCAACCATTCCCCTGGTTTTTCCAAAGCGCCAATAACGACGCGCCCGCCATCATTCGTAAACTTGATGGCATTAGTCATCAGGTTTCGGATAACCAGGTTTACCGTATTAGAGTCAGCAAAGCCGAGGGAGTTCTTGGGGACGTCATTGATGATGGAGATATCCTTGTTTTGCACTGAAGTCAGTAACTGAATGTTTTCTTCAACGATGTTGTGAATATCGATCTTGGCAGCTTGCAGATTAAGCTTGTCCATTTGGAGCAGCGTCCAATCCAACAGGTTGTTCAATAATGTCCGGGTATGATTAAAGCGTGCCTTTAGCTCTTTAATGTGCTTAGGCAGTTCTTCAGCGCTGACCGCTCCTTTATCCAACAAGTCAAGAAGGCCGGCCAATGCGTTAATTGGTGATCTTAGGTCATGGGAAATAATAGAAAAGAACTTGTCCTTGACTTGGTTCAACCTTTCAAGTTCTTCACTTCGTTTTTCCATCTCTTCCTGGTGCTGGAGAAGTAAAGTGTTAATCTGTCTTCTTCTGTTACCACTTCGATAAACCGTTACAAGCAAGATCCCACTTAGTGCCATAACGACGACAAGAATGTTCCTGACAAATTCCTGCTTTTTAAGCTCTCCTTTTTGCATGGCCTGAAGTTCACTTAGAAAAGCAATCCTTGAGTCGCGTGATTCAGTTTCAAAGCGAAGTTGATCGCGAAGAAGTTTGCCTTGCATTTCCTGGCTGAACAAAGTGTCCTCGAGTTGTTTGTACTGCCTGTAATAATGAAGTGATTTCTTGAAGTCCCCCTTCATTTCCCAGAGCGTAGACAACTGATTAAAGCACTTGATTTCGAGAACGCGTGCATTGAGTTCCTTTGCAACTGACAGGCTATTTTCAATTTTTGTCAGGGCTTCGTTGTATTTACCCTCTTTAGTATAGACGATACCTCGACCGAGTTCTACTTCAGCAACACCGAAACGGTCGTTTGTGACATTGTTGAGTGTGTAGGCTGAATCATAGTGAGCACGGGCCTTTTCAAAATCTCCTTTTCCCAGATAGGCCGTCGCGAGTTTGGAATGGATCTTCGGTTCGAGTAAGTTAACATTAAGACGGCGGCTAAGGCGTAATGCGCGGAAGAGTGTCGAGAGTGCCGAATCATATTCTTGTTTTCTCAGCTGAACATCGCCGATTTCGTCATAGGCATAAGGAATTCCTTCTGCATCATTTTGTTGTTCGCTCATTTTTTTAGCGAGGTTGAGGTGGTCTAACGCCACTTCATATTGTCCGAGCTCCTTGAATACCCTTCCAACATTGTGATAAGCCACCAGCATCCGGAAAGTATCTTGTACGGCTGTTGCGATCCGGTGAGATTGTGTGAAATTAAAGAACGCGTCGTCGTATTCACCAAGGTCGTAATAATCATTTCCGATATTGTTATAGTCTCTGGCGATCATGGTGCTGTCCTTGAGAATGATATCATTTTCAAGAGACATGTTATCGTACTTGATGGCAGCACTATAGTCGCCACTGCTGGTAAGCATCGAAGCCTTGCTTTGGTAAGCGAGCACCTTCATGGCTGGGTCATCAAGTTTCTCCGCGAGGACCAATGATTCTTCGGTGTATTGCCGGCTTTTTGCAAAATCAACGTACTGATTCAGCTTCGACAATTCCAGAAGCACTTTGAGACGAGTGGAATCATGTAAATCATTCGTTAATACATTTTCGAGGCTATCGATCTTATTTTGAGCCTGCGCCAAGCCCTCAACAAGGAGTAAAGAGACAAACAGAGTTAAAAAAATGTTTTTCACGCGATCAACTTAGAATTAGTTTCCAAAATCCAATAATAACAACTAGCCCTAACGTGAGGGGTGTCAGATATTTCCATGATAAGTTCATTAATTGGTCAACCCTGAGCCGGGGGAAAGTCCATCTAACCCACATCTGCACTGCAACAAAAAACAATGCCTTGCTTAACAGCCAGAAAATTCCCCAGAGGGTTGCTGCTAAAGTACCCGGTTGTCCACTTGTCCATTCAGCCAACCGCAAAGCAGCAATGTTTGGCAATGGTGTATTCCAACTTCCAAAAAATAGAACCGCTCCCAATATACTGACTAAAAGCATCATTCCATATTCAGCCAACATTATCACGGCCCATCGAAAACCAGAATACTCAGTTTGAAATCCTGCTACTAATTCCGACTCAGCTTCTGGCAAATCAAATGGAGCCCTGTTGCTTTCAGCCAGCGAAGCAATAAAAAAGACTATCCACGCAAAAAACAAAAGTGGCATTCTGAAAACATTCCATAACAGGAAACCACCGTAATGATTTGTTTCAATTCCTATAGCCCTGATTCCAAAGAGGTATTCAGGTTCCGTTTGATACAAGCTCTGTTGATAAGAAATTGCCTGCAGATCCAGTGACTGACAAGCCATACATACGCATATAACGGATAGGCCCAACGGTACCTCGTAGGAAATAATCTGCGCTGCTGACCTCATTGTTCCCAGCATGCTGTACTTGTTATTGGAACTCCATCCAGCCATCACGATCCCTATAACATCAAGCGATACTATGGCCAATAAAAAGAACAACGCAGTACCGATACCAGATCCGCTCCACGATGGCCCTAATGGAATCACCGCAAAGCCTGCAAAAACACTGGCGAATATGACTATGGGTGCAATGCGAAATAAAAAGCTGTCTGCTTTGGCGGGAACTATATCTTCCTTCTGAATCAGCTTCACCAAATCCGCAATTGACTGAGCGAAGCCATAATATCCGACTTCCATCGGTCCTAGTCGGTCCTGGATAAAAGCGGAAATTTTGCGTTCGGCATAGATAGCTACTATTGCGTAGAGGAGCAGAAATGGCAATATGAATAGTAGAGTAGTCAAGCTTTTGACTGTGAAGGTTTGGGTTAAAAGACCACTAAATTGATGAAATTATTGGTTTTGATTTTTAATTTCTTGGCTTGAAACATACATCGTGGTTATCAGGTCCATAAAGGGTGCCTTTCCAGGTGAACCGCTTCGTGAAAGAACATTCTAGCTGATGCCTCGAAGGAATCTGTGTAATCAGAAACCAGGAAGTGTTGCTCCTGAGCATCGGATGAATTGAGGATACCTTCTGACTCCAGGTATTTTTTAAGTGCCGCGGCGATTATTTCGGAGGAATCCAGGATTTTCATACCTCCACCGTAATAGCTGTCGATCTCTTTTTTTATCAGGGGGTAATGTGTGCAGGCTAGAATTAAGGCCTCAATATTGTCCAGCACAGGCTCCGATAAATATTGCGCTATTATCTCGTGACTGATCTGGTTATTGAAAAAACCCTCCTCGATCATTGGGGCGAGCAGCGGGGTAGCCAGGGAATGTAAGGTGATGTTTTTGTTGCCTTCCTTGATTTTACGCGAGTAAACATCTGATTGCACCGTGCGTTTTGTTCCGATAAGACCGATGTTTTTGCCCGGAAAATTTTCCAGAACAAAATCGACCATAGGATCGATCACATTGATAATATGCGTGTCTTTTCTTACATACTCCTTTAGTAATTCGTAAGCCGCAGACGAGGCCGAATTGCAGGCTATAACAATAACCTTGCAGCCCTTTTTTAATAAGATATCGGCAATTTTTATTGAGTAAGCCTGGATTGCGGCCTCGGATTTGTCGCCGTACGGGAGGTGGGCTGTATCCCCGAAATAGATCATGTTTTCCCCGGGCAATAGCTGACGGATAGCATGGGCTACTGTAAGTCCACCGATGCCGCTGTCATAAACTCCAATTGGCCGTGAAGAAAGTAATGCCATACGAGGCGCCAATATAACGCTCGCCGGCAGCTGCGGCTACATGCAGATCAAAGTTTTATTTTCAGGCGACGTTAGTAGAAAGTTTTGCCACAGTGACTTCTCGTTGTTCGCGGTGACCACAATAGGTGCACTGATAATGTGTCAATAAGACACCTTGTTCGCTGATCGTTGGAGCTTGTTCGATCTCTTCCTGAGCAATACGCATCGTGTAGTATCCACATTCAGAACATTCCTCAGCATGTTGGTAAGCGGGATATTTTTCTATCTTTTTATATCCGGTCTTTTCGTCAAGCCAGATATCATAGTCGATAGTGTGGACATCCTCGGTCCGCAGCACATCCTCAAGGTGATGTTCCTCTTCGGATTCCGTCAGCTTTCGCATTACGTTTCCATCAGGCGAAACCCTTGGAGTGTTACGAAGGCGCATAAGTCTTTTTTCCAGTTGACGTGGATAATAAATACGCACCATGCTAAAACAGATGATGTAGGCAATCACTCCGAAGCTGGCAGTGATGAATAGCCGTACATAAAACCACCTCATGCCATCAGACAAAATTTTGTCCGTGGCAATCGTATTGGCATAGATAGCCCCGGCGGCGATGAACGCGATAACGGCATACCAGAAATATCTGATTTCATTCTGGTTGACGTAATCATACTTTTCCTTGTAGTCTTTGATCTGGGTCACTTTTAGTTCATGGTAAAGCAGAATTAGAATACCTCCTGCAATACAGGCGACTGCCCCCATAAACATATACTGGTCCCACAGCCCTAAAAAACTAGACGCGGTTTCCATAGCTCTGAAATGTTTTGTTTAATGAAATTTAAGAAATTTCTAGCAGCAATTGGCAATGAAAATGCATTCTTTTTGTCGCTCAACGGCCTTTTTTGGGGTTCTTTTGACGCTTATAGCGATAAACTGTCGCTGTGATGGAACCGTTCGAAGCCCAACTGGGTAAGGTCTATTGCCCGTGTCAAATCATGCTTCGCGGCGCGTTTTCGTCGGGTTTCCACCCCCGTCGCCCTCGCGGTTGAAGTCAATAAATTTGTATTATTGTACGCTTTATTTAAAACAACAAACTCAGCATGGCTCACAATCTATTAAAAGGAAAGCGAGGTATAATTTTCGGAGCGTTGGATGAAAACTCCATTGCATGGAAGACAGCACTAAAAGTAAAAGAAGAAGGTGGCACGTTTACGCTGACGAATGCGCCGATTGCCATGCGACTGGGAAAGATCAACGAACTGGCTAAGGCATGCAACGCCGAGGTAATCCCTGCAGACGCTACGTCGGAGGATGACCTCAAGAATCTTTTTAATAAATCCATAGAAGTACTTGGTGGTAAGATGGATTTCGTTCTGCACTCCATTGGCATGAGCCCCAATATCAGAAAGGGCAAGGAATATGGAGATATGAACTATGAATGGTATCTCAAGACGTTGGATATTTCAGCACTCTCTTTTCATAAAGTTATGCAAACCGCAGAGAAGTTGGACGCAATGAATGAGTGGGGTTCCATAGTAGCGTTAAGCTATATCGCAGCGCAACGTTCTTACCCCGATTACACCGACATGGCACAGGCTAAGGCTATGCTGGAGTCCATCGCGCGAAGCTATGGAGCACGTTTCGCAAGACTTAAGAAAGTACGCGTCAATACTATTTCTCAATCGCCGACAAAAACAACGGCCGGTGCCGGGATCTCAGGCTTCGATGTATTTTTCGACTTTGCGAAAATGATGTCGCCCCTCGGTAATGCAAGCGCAGAGGATTGTGCCGCCTACATCACAGTGATGTTCTCTGATTTCACCAGAATGGTGACAATGCAGAACCTGATGCATGATGGAGGATTCTCCAGCACCGGCATCACGCAGGAATTGATCGAAAAATTGTCAGTATAATTTTTTTTGGAAAGCGAATAGTACTCATCAGTCGCTTACTATTACCAAATGGTTTCTTTCCCTCCGTGCAAGATTAACCTGGGGCTACACGTCATAGGCAAAAGGCCTGATGGCTATCATAATCTTGAAACGTGCTTTTATCCGGTACCTTGGACCGACATCCTCGAAGTCATTCCGGCAAATGCCTTTGCATTTTCATCATCGGGCATCGAGATATCCGGAGCGCCGGATCAAAACCTTTGCGTAAAAGCATACCAACTGCTTGCACGAGAGTTTTCGATCGATCCGGTCCATATACATCTGCATAAGATTATTCCCATGGGTGCTGGCTTAGGAGGCGGATCATCGGATGCAGCACATGTCATCCGGATGTTGAACGAAATTTTTAGTCTCAATCTGTCACAGGAAAAAATGATACAGCTCGCTGCGTCTATCGGCAGCGATACCGCGTTCTTCATCCAGGATCGTCCTATGTTGGGAACCGGTAGGGGGGAAGTACTCTCTGATATTCAAGTCGATCTTCAGGGCAAGTTCCTTGTGCTTGTGAACCCGGATATTCACGTTTCCACATCCGAAGCATATGCTCACGTCAGGCCTGCGGAACCAGAAGTTCGTCTTTCGGAAATTTTGGCGCGGCCGCTTGATGAATGGAAGGATTGCTTGAAAAATGATTTCGAGGACTCGGTGTTCTCTAAATATCCTGCCATCAAGGAATTGAAAGACAAACTTTATTCGCTTGGTGCGATGTATGCAAGCATGAGTGGGTCGGGCGCTACCGTGTTTGGGATATTTAAGAATGAGTTTAATGTAGCGAGTGAATTCCGCGACGCAACGGTATGGGCCAGCTATTTGTAGCGTCTAGACGTTGATCACGACGGTACGGTCGTGCCGTTTCTTGAATACGGGGTAAAGCACAACAGCAGCCATTATGATCAATGCACCGACGTAGAAGTTCGTTCCCATTTTTTCTTCGCTCCCGAAAATGATAACCGCCATGATAATTCCGTAGATCGGTTCCAGGTTGAGTGCAAGCTGGATCAGGAACACGCTGACCTTTTTCATCAGCTCAACTGCGGTTGAGTAAGCGTAGACGGAGCAGACGCCAGCCAATAAGCCGATGTAAAGCCAATCCATCGCTGCAGGTGCCAGATGTAGAACGCCACCAGGCGCCCAGGTGGCTATGTAAACAGGAAAGAAAATAGCCAGGCCCACGAAAGCACCTATCATTTCATAAAATGTGATGGTGAAGGCGGGTACGTGACCTCACCATCCTGGAATTGAATACGGAAAACAACGCTGACGTGAATCCGGCCACAACGCCGAGGAAGAGTCCAAGTTTATACTGGAAGTCGAACGAGAAGATAATGTATAAGCCAAACACTACCACCAGGCCAAGCATTAACTCGAATTTCTTTACGCGGGTTCTGTTGAACCAGGGCTCCAGCAATGCTGCCCATAGGGAGTTCGTTGCAAATCCAACAAGACTCACCGATACGTTCGCGACTCTGGCCGATCCAAAGAAAGCCACCCAATGGAAAGCCACTATGAATCCAATGAGGATAAGTCTGACTAATTGAGACTTGGTTACCTGAAAAGTTCCTTTAGTCGCGAGCATTACCATCCCCATACCGATGGCAGCGAGAACGGATCTGTAAAAAACCATTTCCACGGCAGGGATGGAAACCAGCTTTCCAAGTATCGCGGAAAATCCCCAAAGAAAAACAATGAAATGAAGCTTCAGGTAATCGGTGCGGGTAGCCATTAACGCGGAACGTATTTGTACATAATGATTGATAACACTCCGAAAATGATGTTCGGGATCCAGACTGAAATTTGTGGAGGCATTGCGCCTGATTCAGCAAATGTCCGGAACAACGTAAAGAATAGGATAAAAATAAAAGACAACAAGAATCCTAATGTTATTTGCGGTCCGGTCCCACCGCGACTTTTGCGCGATGATACGATCACCCCCATAAATACTAGTATAAAGATCGTGAATGGCGAAGTGTACCGCGTATATTTCTCCACTTCATATACCTCAACCCCGGTTGAACCTCTCGCTCTCAAGGTTTTGATGTAATCGTTAAGCTCATTAAGGGTCATTCCATCATATTTGCGATAGTCGCTTTCAAATTCCTTTGGGCGGATTACGAGCGCCGTATCCATAGACTGCCCCTTTATCAGCGAGTCGGTATTTAGTCAAACGCGTGGTCTTAAAACCAGGGACACTTTCGGGATGTTCGGCGCTGCTTTCAAAAACATCGTCGATCTTTTTTATCGACCAGTCCCTTAACCTCCATGTTTGTTTTACGGAGTCCCACTCGATCCGGTTCGCATTCAATTTTTCGACCAGTTTGTTGTCTTCGAATTTTTCCAGCGTGAAATGGTAGCCGGTTTGATTGCTATTGTTGTAACTCTGCATGTACAGATATGTATCGGGAGCCACCTGTATATGAACATTGCGTTGGTCAAAGTAATATTTGCTTTTCAGATGCTGCAGTTCGAATTCCAGCCTTGACTTGTTCGAATTGGGGATCACCCATCCATTAAGTACAAAATTGATGATTCCCACCAATGCCGATCCAATAAAAAATGGGACCAGCAATCTTCTAAAGCTTACTCCACTGCTGAGGATAGCAATTATTTCCGTGTGCCCTGCCATTCGCGAGCACACGTAAACGGTTGCAATAAAAATGGTGATTGGCGTGAGAAGGCTTGCGATCCATGGAATGAAATCCAGGTAATAGCCGAAGATCTCGGCAGCCTTGAGCCCTGCTTTGGCAAACTTGTCCATCTTCTCTGTGAGATCAATAATAGTGATCACAGCGAGCAGGATGAGCACTACAAAAAAGAAAGTGCTCAAGAAACGTTTGAGAATATATTTATCTAAGAGTTTCAAACCATTGTTGATCTAAAGCGTCATTGAACATGACTAAAGCCGTCTTCGGACCTTCTGTACCATCATCTCTTTCCAGGATGTAAAGGTACCCTGAATAATTTGTTTTCTCGCCTCCTTCACCAGCCACAGGTAAAACGTCAGATTGTGTAACGAAGCAATTTGCGCGCCCAAAATTTCCTTGCTTATTACCAAATGACGGAGATATGCCTTTGAATGTCGACTACTTCCATATCCACCGAGAGTGGCGTCGATCGGAGAAAGATCATCCTTCCACTTTTCATTACGAATGTTGATTATTCCTTCCGAGGTAAACAGCATTCCGTTGCGCGCATTCCGGGTAGGCATTACGCAATCAAACATATCGATACCCAGGGCAATACACTCAAGAATATTTTCGGGTGTTCCTACTCCCATCAGATACCGTGGTCGTTCTTTGGGCAGGATGCTGCACACCAGGCTGGTCATTGCGTACATGTCTTCATGAGGTTCTCCGACTGAGAGTCCTCCGATGGCATTTCCTGGTTGCTCTTGTCCTGCGATAAACTCAGCCGATTCTTTCCTCAGATCACTGTAGACGCTACCCTGAACGATCGGAAAAAGACATTGTTCATAACCATATCTCGGTTCTGTATTTTTTATTTGTTCAACACATCGTTTTAACCAGCGATGAGTCAACGCCATGGAATTTTTCGCATAGTTGTATTCACAGGGGTATGGGGTACATTCATCGAATGCCATGACAATGTCGGCACCTATGGAGCGCTGAATGTCCATCACGGATTCCGGCGTGAACGTATGCCGGGATCCGTCAATATGGGATTTAAAGATTACGCCCTCCTCGGTGATCTTCCTGTTCGCACCAAGGGAATATACCTGATAGCCTCCGCTATCGGTTAGGATAGCGCGGTTCCATCCGTTGAACTTGTGAAGCCCGCCGGCTTTTTCCAGCAACCCTGTTCCTGGACGCAAATAGAGATGGTACGTATTGCCTAATATGATCTCTGCATCGACATCAGTTTCCAATTCACGTTGGTGAATAGCCTTTACAGAACCGGCGGTGCCCACAGGCATAAAGATAGGCGTATGTATGCGGCCATGAGCGGTTTCAACAACACCTGCGCGTGCAGAAGATTTTGGATCGGATGATGTTAATTCAAATTTCATTTAAGCGGCAAAAATACCCTTCTGCTTTCACAAATCTTAATAAGGGGCTCGTGATTCTTCCCAGGAACGGCCTTGCCGGAATTTTGTTTTTGCTCTTAATGAATGCCGGATCCCAAATATGAGTCCACGTTTTGCTGAGTAATGATTTCCAGCGGGAAGAGGTCAAGAGTGGGTGCAGTCTTTTTAAACATCAGATGATTGACGAGGTGACTTATACCGAGTAATGCCTGTCGTTTTGGATTTTGATTGATCAGAAAATCGATAGCGCCAGACCGTAGATATTTCAGGTTATCCTGAAGTATGTCGTAACCGATTACGCGAATATCATTCTTGCCATGTTTTTCGACAAAAGACGCTGCAACGGCCGTACCTTTCGAAGTACTTATAAAAACACCTTTAAGCGACTCATTAGCGAGAAGCTGCATCATCTGGTTCTTAAATGAATCCTTATGGGGATTAAGGTTATAGTCAAGGATCTCAAACTTTGTCTTGCTCTTTTCTGCGAAGTATTCACGGAATCCTTTTTCTTTTTCCAGCAAGTGAACTGAATCCTGCACGTCTTCGTCAATATGAAGTACGGCGTACGTTCCGGGATCACGTTGCCCAAGTATCATTAACTGAGCGCCTATCCGTCCGCTTTGATTCAGATTTTGTCCAATAAAGGCGAGAGGTTGGGCTTCGTGAATGTTCGTGTTAAAGATCACGTAGGGTATTCCCTGCCGCTTGAAGAGTTCAAATGCCGGCAGCGACTCATGGTAAAATATTGGTGCAAGGACGATGCCGTCCGGCTTTTGTTCAGCTACTTCCAGGGCAAGCCTGTGAAATGAATCTTTGTTGTAGAGGTCGAACGCGAAAGTATCGACTACTACGCCGTACTGCGCCCATTCTGTTTGTCCCTGGATTATTCCAAGATTGGACTGTGCCCAGTATGGATCCAGCGTCGGGTCAGGAATCAATGCGACGATCCGGTAGTTTTTATTGGAGCCAAGGGTACGGGCAATCAGATTCGGCTTATAATCGATCTGATTCATGACGGCCGTAACTTTCTTTAAAGCATCGTCTGAGACACGTCCCCGGTTGTGGAGAACGCGGTCAACTGTGCCGACTGATACGCCAGCCAGCTTTGCGATATCTTTTATCCGTATATTCTTTCCAATGTCCATGTTCTATGCAAAAGTGAAATGGAAATCCAGGGGGGTTAAATATATGTTTTCGCACACAAATTAAATGTGCGCGTGCACATTTAAAAGATTTAATTGCTTTATTTTTAAACGGTCGGTACCTAAGAGGCTCATTCCCAAGCAAAAAAAGGCGCTGCTACCGACAAAAGACAGGGTAAGATATGGAGTGCAAAGAAGAAATCGAAAAAAACCGCTAGCCCAATCTTCGATTTTTCGTCAAAGGAATTCCCATGGAGAATCCTTTTTAACAGTCAGGCAACCCATTTTTAGACCGCCAACAATTTCGGACTTAGGCTCTTGTTTTGAATTAACTGCTTTTAGGAGCGAGTGCGCCTTCTATCTTTGTGCTAACTAAACACTCAACGTTTTTCCCATTGTATCCGGCGCTTTTGATCCTGTGCAGCTTCGTTTTTGTCCAGGTCATTTACTTGTTGATTTTTATCATTGGCCTATCTAAAAAGAAGGTCACAACGAATGGCGGGCTTCTGCCCGTCTCGGTGATCGTATGTGCTCACGACGAGCTGGAAAATTTGAAAGAACTGATCCCTCAGTTGTTAAGCCAGGACCACCCTGAATTTGAGGTGATTATTGTCGACGACAGATCGAACGACACGACATTCGATTTTCTCCTTGAAGAAACAGCTAAAGATCATCGATTGAGGATGGTGCACGTAAACCGTACACCGCCGCACACAAACAGTAAAAAATATGCGCTGACGTTGGGTATAAAAGCCGCGCGTTTCGAATGGTTATTGTTGACGGACGCGGATTGCCGTCCGGATGGGAATTCCTGGATAAGTACAATGAGCAGGCAGTTCAACGATGCTACCCTATTTGTGTTAGGATATTCGCCCTATATGAAAGGAAAAGGTTTTCTTAACGCATTTATCCGTTTTGACACGCTTATGACAGCGATACAATATGTCAGCTTCGCAATATTGGGCATTCCTTATATGGGAGTGGGACGAAACCTGGCGTATAGAAGGTCCAGGTTTTTAGCAGTGAAGGGGTTTAACAATATTATAGCCATTACCGGAGGGGACGACGATCTCTTTGTTAATCTGCATGCGAAAGGGAGCAACACCGCTGTGAGCGTGGACCGTGCTTCGCAAACTCATTCGAAGCCTAAGACTTCGCTGAAGAATTTCATTCAACAAAAAGTGCGTCATCTTTCAGTTGGCAGGTACTACAGATTCGGTCACCGTTTGTTGCTGGGTATTTTTATGATGTCGTGGTTAGGAGTTTGGTTTTTAGGATTGTCATTGGTGCTCGCGGGCGACTATTATGTCGCAGGGGGGATTGTCATTTTCCGTATTATTCTCGTTATAATTACCGTTCGCCATGCTGCAAAAAGATTTGGGCAGCAGTTTGAGCTGTGGCTCGTTCCACTTTTAGATTTTATTTATGCCTTTTATTATCTTGTCACGGGTCTGCAGACGCTGGTAACAAAAAAAGTACGATGGAAGAATTAGAAAACCGTTTCTCCTCGAAGGCTCTTGAGGATTTTAAGCTAATTGACATGGCTGTTGGCGGTGACGACAAGGCGTATGCAAAGCTCCTTCAACGGTACAAGCGTCCGGTTTATCATATGATTCTGAAAATGGTCCGAAATGTTGATGACGCAGAGGATCTTACTATCGAATCGTTTGCTAAATCATTTCGCAGCCTCCATCGCTTCAAGAAAGATTTTACGTTCAGCACCTGGCTTTTTCGAATTGCAACGAATAACACTATCGATTTTATCCGCAAGAAAAAACTCAATACACTGAGTATTGAAAATACTTTCACCGATGATGACGGTCAATCCGTCTCGATTGATGTTGAGGATGAAAACCTGGATCCGCAGGAAGAAACTATTCGTTCACAGAAGGCGGAATTGATGCAGGTCTTTGTCGACAAACTTCCGCCAAAATATCAGAAGCTGGTACGACTCCGTTATTTTCATGAACTCTCCTATGAAGAGATTGCCGTCGAACTGGATGCTCCATTAGGAACTGTAAAAGCACAACTCCACCGAGCAAGGGAGTTGTTGTATGAGATGGTTAAGAACAAAAGGGATCACATTTAGTGAGCACCTTCATTGAGCGAGTTGCTTTTGAATGAAGGACACAATGCTTTTTACACTATCGCTCGCGTTGTTACTTAAGACAATAATGGTTTTTTTGCTGTCAATATACCGCACGATCTCCGTTTTATACCCTGGGTTGTCACCCGTGTGAAACACGATCTTGCCATCATTGCTGGCCGGAACGATTTCCCAACCAAATCCATAGTTTGAAAGGCTATCAGAATTAAGTTTCATAGGAGAAAATGCGTCGTCAAGTGTGGTTCGCTTTACCAGCTGTTCAGAATAAAGCGCACGGTCCCATTTTAACAAATCGCTGCTGGTGGAACTGATTCTTCCGGGTCCTTTGCGATCACCCAACCAGATGGCATAATTAAACTCCGGGAACGAGTCGGCGACAACGTATCTGTGCTTATCCTCAACATAGATGTAACCAGGCGCAAAATTTACAAGAGCTTTCTTTTCATCTCTTGTCCTGATGTCAGTATTCTGCATTTTCAGTGGAGTGAATATGCGGTCACGACTTAGCTCAATAAAATCTTTACCCGAGGCCTTTTCAGCAATCGACGCTAACAACATATACCCCGTGTTGCTGTAATCATATTTCTCGCCCGGTGGGGACAACGTCGCCGGGTGATATTTGATAAGATAGTCGATGTTGTCGTCGTTCGATGCAACTTTTGATTTATCCCAGTGTTCGTCCATAATTGCCTGATAGTCGGGTAGGCCGGACGTATGCGTAAGGAGGTGTCTTAATGTAATTCCTTTGTAAGGCAAATCAGGTATGTAGGAAGAAAGGGAATCGTCGTAATTTAGTTTGCCTTCTTCTTTCAGCAGCATTATCACCATCGCGGTGAATTGTTTGGATACTGATGCCAGTTCAAAAATGTTTGTTGTGTCAAGTGGCAGTTCTTTCTGATAATCCTTGAAGCCAAACGCTTTGTGGTAACGGATCCGTCCCTCGCTGGCAACAAGGATCACTCCGCTGAAATCAGGAGTATTGCCCATCAATGAATCTATTTTCTGAACGATCGGGTTCGTTTGAACGTCTTTCACCCTTGAGCAGGAGCCGATGATTAACGCTAAAAGAAATATCGATGATACAAGGTTCAGTAGTTTCATTATTTTTGAAATTCCATATAATTAAAGTCAAACAGAGGCCACTTGCAAACCGCTGACATCATATTCAGATATTTTCCCCACGTTGACGAACACCAGCGGAAGCAATTTGAGGAACTAAGATCCCTTTATTCATTCTGGAATGAAAAGATCAATGTCATTTCGCGTAAGGATATCGACAATCTTTATATCAACCATGTCCTTCATTCGCTCGGCATTGCGAAGGTGACTGGAGTTCAGGAAATCGACAGACATACTCGATGTTGGTACAGGTGGAGGATTCCCAGGGATACCGTTGGCGATACTTTTTCCTGACACGCATTTTCATCTCGTCGATTCCATTGGAAAGAAAATTACAGTAGTAAAAAACGTCGCGGACGCGTTGCAACTTAAAAACGTATCCGCCGAACAGGTCCGGGCTGAAGAGATCAAAGACTCATATGATTTTATAGTGAGTCGTGCAGTGACCCGGCTAAAGGAATTTTATGGATGGATTCACAATAAGACCAAAAGGACATCTTCACATCCCTTACAAAACGGTATTTTGTATTTGAAGGGTGGCGAGCTCGATGAAGAGCTAGCCGAGCTTCGTAAGCCGTACACGATTTTTCATCTTAAGGACTATTTTCAGGAGGACTTCTTTGAAACAAAAAAGGTTGTTTACGTGCCAGTTTGACGGTATGAAACGACCCGACCACACGCACGCGAATGCCTGTTAGGCGGTTGGGGAACTTGATTTTTTAGCTTTTTTCCATTACCTATGCTTTCGCTTGAAAAGGTTAATAGCCATATTTCTCATCTTCCTCCTGCTCTTTAATGCGCTGGGATTCTTTGGCTTATTTGTTGGCCTCCGCTATAAGACTGCCAATGATTTAGTGGAACGCCTCGACAACCAACAATACCTGGAAGAAGAGACTGTTACACTCAAAGTTCCCATGACCATTCCCTATCACCTTGATTCGGAATACGAAAGGGTCGATGGCGAAATCGAGCATAATGGTGAATTCTACAGGCTGGTCAAGCAGAAACTTGAGAAGGACACCCTTTACATTGTTTGTATTAAAGACCAGGACAGCAAACGCATCAAGCAGGCTCTTGCTGATTATGTTAAGACGTTTACTGATAAACCTGTGGATGCAAAACACCAAGGCAAGTATTCAGTTAGCTTAATTAAGGATTTTCTTCCGACTTCAACCGAAATAACGCCAGCTTCTGCTGGTTGGAACTACTGTATTACATTGGTTGACAACATCGATTCCTTCAGCAGCAGGTCCCTTGCTGTAGTCAGCCCACCCCCGCAAATCTGAATTAGCGAATTAATGCATGGATTTACTCCTGCTCTGTCCCTATGGAATGGGTTGGAGTAATGTGATGCGTTTACGATCGCGTGGTCGGCTACTGCTCTGATCATGTCTTTTTCGAAATTCACTCAATCAATTATATGAATAAACTTTTACGAACAACTAAAATGTCATCGCACGCAAAAAAAATTGGTGTCGGCGTGTTGTTGGTCCTGGGTGTTTCAACTCTCAGGGCACAAACGCTGACGGATGGACTAATGATGCCCAAAAACGCCTTCTGTACGGGCTTCATGTACACACATGACAGCTGGACCGAATATTGGGAAGGCGAATTAAAAAGAGAAAATGGAAACATTGGCCGAGTAACTACACAAAGCCTGATGTGGTTTGGTAACTATGGCATCACCGACAAGATAAATGTTATGGCCATGGTGCCTTACATGCAGACGGAAGCGAGCCAGGGAACTCTGCAGGGCATGGAAGGGCTCCAGGACGTGTCAGTGGGCGTCAAGTACAATTTCTTCAAGAAGGATTTTGAAAAAAGTGTTTTTAAGACTTTTGCATCCTTCAATTTTTCAACGCCACTAAGTGACTACACGCCGGATTATCTGCCATTAGCCATCGGTGCGCAAACCACTAACCTGATGTACCGTCTCAATGCATTCTACAAGATGGAGCCAGGATGGTTTGCTAATGCCTCGGCCGGATACACCTGGCGAAGCAACACTAACCTTGATCGACCTTCTTACTATGATGGAACTGATTTTTACAATAGCGACGAAGTCGAGATGCCAAATGTTTTCGACGTCTTTGTCAGCATGGGTTACTTGCAACGTGGATTGCAGGTTGAGCTAAACTATTCTCAACAAAATACTTTAGGTGGGGGAGACATCCGTCGCCAGGATATGCCATTCGTTTCCAACCGTATGAACTATCAGAAAGTTGGTTTGCTCGCGATGTATTACCTGCCTAAGCCTAAGAATTTCGCCATTCGCGGATCAGTTCAGTACACCGTTGCCGGACGTAACGTCGGACAGTCAACTACATTCCTCGGAGGAATACTTTATACATTTCACTTTGGTAAAGAACAACAATAAGCAATATGAAATCTAAACTTTACAAATCGATATTTTCCTTGGCGTTGGCATCCTGTGTGTTTGTTACGAGCTGTGACAAAAGCATAGAATTTAGCGAGCAATTAACGCCGTTGCAACCAGCCAGCCTGGATGAAGGCGCCGGCACGTGGAAGATGGCCTTTATGAGCGCACCTGACCAAATTGCTGTGGCTGCACCCGCCGACCCGTCATCTGATGCTTACAAAGCAGAGTTGGCATCTATCAAAGACGCGCAGAGCAAGCTCACTGGAGGTCAGAAGGGTATCATTGAATTCTGGAGCGGTGGTGGCGTATTGCGCTGGAACCAAATTTTCCGGGAGCTGGTGGCTCGTTACAATCTTCCCCCTGCTCCAAGAGCCGATGGTTCCTATCCGGTACCTGATGCTGAAAATCCATTTGCTGATCCGGCATTTCCTTTTGCAAATCCTCCCTACGCAGCTCGCGCATATAGTTATGTCAGTGCGGCTATGTATGATGCACTCAAGGCTGCCTGGCACTATAAATATTTATACAATCGGGCTGCGCCATATACTAACGATTCAGGAGTAGAAGCACTTGTTCCAAAAACAACATTACCCGCTTATCCTTCAGAAGATGCCGTGATGTCGGGTACTGCAGCTGAAATGTTAAAGTTTCTATTCCCGGCAGCGGTAGAAGAAATTACACGACGAGCTGCTGATCAACGTAATGCGGCCCTGTGGTCAGGAAAGGCATCGAGCTCAGATATTACAGCTGGCCTTAATTTGGGCAAGTCGATTGCGGCACTTTTCGTCGCTCGTGGAAGAACAGATGGCGCAGGCACTGCCGGTGGTAACAAAGCTATCTGGGAAGCATTGGCAAATAATGCGACGTCGCGTGGAGATGAGGCCTGGCATAGCCTCGAAACACCTCCTCGTCCTCCGATGTTGCCTTTGTTCGGCAAAGTATTGCCATGGCAAATGACAACCGACCAGATTGTTGCAATACGGCCTCCAGCTCCACCGTTGAGAGGTACTGCGGAAATGGATACCGAAGTGGAGGAATGTAAATGGTACTGTGACAACCTCACGCGTGAGCGTCTTGCGATAGTTCATAAATGGGCGGATGGTGCCGGGACCTACACGCCGCCGGGACATTGGAACGATATCGCCGCTGAATTCGTCCGCGACGCCAACTTAAGTGAAGTGCGTGCAGCGCGGGCATTCGCTTTGCTCAACATGGTGGAACACAATGCGGCAGTCGCCTGCTGGGATACGAAATATTTTTATTTCAATGCCCGTCCATCACAATTGAATCCAGCTATCAAGACAGGTACTGGAATTCCAAATTTCCCTGCTTACGTCTCTGGACATTCAACGTTCTCTGGCGCTGCTGCTGAATTGCTCTCGTATTTGTTTCCACAAGGTGAGGCTGACTTCCGGGCAATGGCAGATGAAGCTTCAATGTCGCGTTTATATGGAGGAATTCACTACAGAAAAGATTGTGAAATGGGTATTCAGCTAGGTACTGATGTTGCTGAACATATCGTTGAAACATTTGCAAAAGTCGATGGAGCAGATTAGGCGAATATGCGAGTAGATAGGTTTTGAAGATAATAGATCGATCGGGGATCGATTGATAGTTTTGGGTTTGTAAATAATTTCCGGGCCAGGTTATACAGTTCCTGCCCGGAATTATTTTTTGTAGCCGTTATCCGTTAATCGTTTTGGTCCTGACCCCCCGGCCCCCTAAAGGGGGAGAAAGATTATTACGTTTAACGGCTGTTATTGTTAGTGAATCCTGTGAATTCAACCCTGCGAAAACCTTGCCCCGACGCGTCGGGGTCTCTGCGGTAAAACACACCCGAACCCACTCACACCCTCGCACACGATTAACGGTTAACGGATAACGATTAACGCTTTACTGCACACCGACTCTGTGACGTATCAAATATTAACGATTACGAGGAAGTTTAAGCTTTAGCGGACTAACGGTGCTTAACAATCAACTCCTTCATCACTTCGAAGGTTTGTCGCTTCAAGTTCGGAATGTCATTATATGTTAGCCCGTTCGTTGAAATTTCCGGAGCGACGACAACTTTCACCTTGCCTGGTTTCATTCGAAGACTTCCCGGCGGCATCAAAGGTCCGGCCCCAACTACAACCATCGGCAGGATAGGTTCTTGGGTGTCGATTGCTATCCTGAACGCCCCGTCCTTGAACGGCTGAAGAGCTTCTTTTGTGCGGTTTTGGGTTCCCTCGACAAAAATGAGAATAGACAATCCTTCGAGCTTGATTCTTTTGAGTTTGTCCATGCTTTTCTTACGGCTTTCCCCGCTTGACCTGTCGACGATTATCGCTGCAGATTGAGCGATCCAACCGAAAACAGGAATCTTTAACAGTTCCTTTTTTGCCAATGGCCGGAATTCACCGGGGATCGTAAGACAAATTCCCGGTATATCCAGGAATGAGGTGTGGTTGCATACATAGATATAGGACTTGCCCTTGTGAAAGTTTTCGCGGCCTAGGGATGAATAGCGAATGAACGTGAGCATGCTAAATATCCAGGACCAAAACATAAGGAATTTGTAACCGATCCAGGTGTATTTTCTACCAATAAAGAACGGGAGGACGATGCCGGGAAGCAGGACCAGCATGAACACGGTGAAGACCAATAAAACCCAGAACGAGTACAGCTTGAGAAGAATTGATCTCACGATTTTCAAAACCTGCCTTTAAAAATTCTGCGCAAGTTCTAAAAGTTTAGGGAAGATACAAGTGAGTTTTTTTGAGCAGCGACAAGCTCCTTTCATTGAGCCCTCTTCGACCAGAAATATTTATTGAGCAATCCTTTCAGTTGCTCATTGTCCAGCGGTTTTGTTAAGTGCTCATTCATGCCTGCATGCAGAATTTCCTTCGTATGTTCTCGGGAGGAAAAACTAGTAAGTGCAAAAATAAGTACGTCACGATTCCTAAGGTTCTGTTCGTCGCGGATCCACCGGGCAGCATCAAGACCATCCTGATCTGGCATGTTTATGTCCATCAGAATAAAATCAAAGGTGGAGTCCTTGAGTGCCTGGATAGCTTCCACACCCGTGCCTGCTATTTTTGATTCGATTGAAAGTGCTTTTAATGCTTTTTGATGCAAAATTTGGAGGACGGGATCGTCTTCAACAATCAAAGCTGTCAAGTTCATTCGCTTATGAATTAATATTACATAACTGTTGATAAAACCATCTCAGCAACTCAATGTACTGAATAAAAGCCAAACCTGTTAAAACAAATTTAACAGGTTTGGTAAATGATCCATTACGAAAAATACTTGGTTACTCCTGGCGTTGCAATTGGATAGAAACCATTTGCATCCGGTAGGGTCGGCGGATTGGCATCCCACGCAAATTTTGTTGGCATAATGCTGAGGCCAGAATTCAACGCTTTATCGAATTCGATCACTTGGCCAGAGTAGGTGGCCATTCTTCCCACTAATGCGGTCATTGTAGACTTGGCGCCGTTTTCGGCATCTGCAAATTTGTATTCTCCTTTTGCAATAGCCGCGAATAACTCGTCGTGTTCCATCTGGTATGGATTGGTTTTCAGTTTTCTTATCAAACTGATAAAGTGAAGTTCCCTTGCTTAGGATCTGCGCATCGCCACACTTTACAACACCCTTTGTACCGACGATCATCTCATCCACTTTCGCATATGTGCCCTTGATGTGACGGCATTGGCTGTTCAGGATCGTTCCATCCGCATATTCAAACTCAACATAATGGTGATCATAGATCTCGCCATATTCTTTCCCAGTGCGGACCTGTCGACCTCCCATGCCCTGTGCTTTTACCGGATAGCTTCCTTTGAACCAGTTCATCACATCGATGTTGTGGATGTGTTGTTCATTGATATGATCACCGCATAGCCAGTTGAAATAATACCAGTTACGCATCTGGTATTCCATTTCGGTTTGTCCGTCCTTTCGCGGGTTCACCCATACTCCGTCATTGTTCCACCACACTTGTCCTGAAGTGATCTCACCGATCATTCCATCCTGTACGCGCTTATACAATTCACGATAAGAATTCTGATAGTGACGCTGCAGTCCGACGACAACATTCAGTTTCTTTTGTTTTGCTATAACTGCTGTTTCCAGAACTTTCTTGATGCCTGCCGGATCCGTTGCGACAGGTTTTTCCATAAATACGTGTTTGCCCTGTTTGATTGCCTCTGCAAAGTGGATTGGCCTGAAACCAGGAGGAGTCGTCAGTATAACAACGTCAGCCAGGGGAATAGCTTTAAGATAAGCATCAAAGCCCACAAACTTGTTTGCATCTGGCACAGCGACCTTAGCCTTCACGTTGCCCTCTTCACTATTTTCGTTCGTAAGTTCTTTATAGCAGTCATCAAGTCTGTCACGAAACGCATCAGCCATAGCAACAAGCTTGACATTTTGTTTTGAGAGAAGAGCTTGCATGGCAGCGCCGGTACCACGGCCTCCGCATCCAACCACTGCGATCTTGATAGTATCATCTACTGAATTGAAGTAACCGGCGTTTGAGATCAACGGCGCGGCCATTAGTCCACCCGCGATTAGAGACGATTGTTTTACAAACTCCCTTCGTGTGCTCTTTCCCGTTTCGTTAGTTTTCATAGGGCATTGATTTAAAGATTTAGTTCCAGAATATTTTATTTTAAGTATTGCGCGAAAAACTTTTCAATCTCTTCCTTTGATGGTTGCTGCTGTGGTCGCACCAACCGGAAACCAACAGTCATTCCGTCGGTTAGCCACCAACGGCTTTTAGGGATTTGCGGGTCGCGTTTGTTCCAATCTGCTAATGACGAGATCCTGTTTGCACATCTCGATTCCTTAGCTTCATCAACGTAACTTCCTCCGCGAACCACCCGCGGATACCGAGGGCCTGGTGGCGTGAGCGGGTTTTTCGAATTATCCGCCAACTTTTGATACTGAGCAGGGTCATATTGATCCAACGTCCACTCGCTCAGATTCCCAAGCATATCATAAAGGCCCCAGGCATTTGGTTTCAATTGGCCAACCTTGTGGAATTTACCACTACTATTCTCCTTAAAAAAGCCATATTCTTTCAAGGCTGCCGGATCATTGCCGAACGGAAATGCTGTTGAGGTTCCGGCTCTGCAGGCATATTCCCATTCTGCTTCCGTTGGCAATCTATAAAAAACTCCAGTCTGGTTATATAACCACTTGCAGTACATGTGCGCCGCTGCCTGGCTCATGCTGTTTGTCGGCTGTTTTCCGTCGCGTCCCATGCCCCAGGTAAGGTCGATATATTGAGCAGTTGGACGCGAAACAGCATCCACAGCAATCGCCTTGGTCTGCGGAACATCCATATTCTTGAAAAATGCATCCCATTCTTCAAACGTCACTTCATGAACTCCCATCCAGAATGCGGAAAGCTGAATCATCTTTTGAGGTCCTTCATCTTCCTCCCTACCGGTTTCAGCATATGAGCTTCCCATAGTGAATTTTCCGGCCGGGATCGGTACCATCTTAAATTTTACAGATGTGTTGGGGATATCTTGTTCATAGGGTTTGAAATCCTGTGCGCCAAGTTCGTAAGCAAGGATCAACAATGAACAGAGATAAAATATGGACTTCAAGCAATAAGTGTTTAAAACGGGTCTTCAATGTAGGGAAAACCAAAGATCGCTGCAACGTTCCAATGCCCAGGCAGTGGCAGGATTACACGAAGCTACTTTTTCTTTATTCGGGCCATATAGAAGCCGTCAAAGCCGTCCGACGGCCAGCAGGTCTTCTCATCCAACAACTCAAATTTATTTTCATTGGCGAGAAGGAATTTCTCAACCTGTTTTCCGTTTTCCGACGGAAGGATGCTACATGTTGAATAAACCATAATTCCTCCGGATTTCAGCATCGTTGAATAGTCGTTGATGATATGTTGTTGAAGTTCTTTCACGTTTTCTATGAACTCCGGCGACAATTTCCATTTAGCGTCAGGATTGCGTTTCAAGACGCCAAGACCTGAGCAGGGCACATCTAACAACAAACGGTCTGCAGCATTTTCGAGTCTCTTTATGGTCTTTGACGATTCAATAACCCTTGTTTCGAGGTTATCAACTCCTGCACGGCGCGCTCGTTTCTTAAGTTCTTCAAGCTTGTGGGCTTCAACATCCATAGCAACGATTCGTCCTTTGTTCTTCATGATCGCCGCCAGATGTAAGGACTTGCCGCCAGCGCCCGCGCATGCATCTACCACGCGCATTCCCGGTTCAGCGTTTAAATAAGGAGCAATAGCTTGTGATGCCGCATCCTGCACTTCAAAATAACCCTCCTTAAAGGCAGGGTGGCCAAAGATATTCTGTCGTTGTTGCAAAATCAGCGCTTCAGGAAAGTCAACAAGCAGTTCTGTTACTATTCCAGTTTCCTCAAGTTGCATTCGCAGATCGCGCTTGTTTATCTTCAATATATTCGTTCGTAACACGACGCGGGCTTCTTCATTGAGCGCGTGAAGCTCCTTATCCCATCGGTCAGATAATTCTGTTTCCCCAAGATCATCCAGCCAGTCGGGTATTGACTCACGAAACCTTCTAATGGCATTCATTTTCTCCAGCCGCTGAAAGATCTTCTTTTCATTCAGGTCGCTGAATTCCTTCCATTCAGGGAGGGGAACCTTGTTCAGCACACACCAACCCCCTAACAGCTTCCAGTAGTCGTTGGCTTCTGCTTCGGTAATATTTTGTAACAACCGTTGCCATCGCACAATATCGTAGGTGGTTTCAGCAATAAATCTGCGATCACGCGCTCCCCACTTAGGATTTTGTTTTAGTACTTTTTCAATGACCTTGTCAGCGTACTTGTGCTCTTCAAAGATCAATTGTAGCGCCTGGATGACGGCCCGCGTGATATTTATAAAAAGTTTCATTAAAGGATCGTTTAAACTAAAGATACTGGATGGCGTACGTGTTTGATTTTTGTTGTGCCCGGTCGTAAAGGGAGTAATAAGCAGTTGGATAAGAAAGTTTTTTTCAAAGAATGTTTTATCTTGGCTTCCCTCAGACAAACAGACGACAAATCAAAACTTAGGATAATGAAAAGAAGAAATTTTCTCCGGAATACACTGACGGTTGCTGCTTCTGCCGCCTCATTGGGACACGTTGTTGCTTCACCTTTAAATAAAACAGGAAACGATCTGGTAGCACCAGCTGAAAAGCCGTTCACGCTGCTATTCGGTCCGCACGATGGAACGTTTGGCAATCATGCCGGAAAAAATTTTGTGGATCAGATCAAGTTCATGCATGATATGGGTTTTCGCTCCATTGAAGACAATGGCATGTTGAAGCGACCAAAGGAAGACCAGAACAACATTGGGGCGACCTTATCAAAGCTTGGCATGACGATGGGTGTTTTTGTGGTTGACGGTGGTGAAAATTGGAAGATATCGCTCACGACAGGAAAGCAGGAGTTTAAAGATGTTTTTGTGAAAACGTGTAAGGATTGCGTTGAGCTTGCAAAGAGAGTGAATGCGAAATGGATGACTGTGGTACCCGGCTTCTTCGATCGAAACATTCCAATGGGGATACAAACAGCTAATGTAGTCGATGCATTAAGAAGAGGAGCGGAGATATTTGAGCCGCACGGCCTGATTATGGTATTGGAGCCATTGAGTGATACACCGGAATTATTTATGCGCTTTTCAGATCAAACCTTTGAGCTTTGCAAAGCGGTCAATAGTCCATCTTGCAAAATTTTGTTCGATATCTACCACATGCAGCGCAACGAGGGAAATCTGATTAACAATATAGATCGTTGTTGGGATGAAATTGCCTATTTCCAGATCGGCGACAATCCGGGTCGGAAAGAACCTACTTCCGGTGAAATTAACTACAAGAATATCTTCAAGCATGTTCATGATAAAGGATATCGCGGTGTTTGGGGAATGGAGCATGGAAATGCAAAACCCGGCAAGGAAGGTGAGCTTGCTTTGATCAAGGCATATAGGGAAAGCGATTACGCATAAAATCCCACTTTACTGGTATAAAATCTTTAGTGGTTTCGAAACTCTCAGGACCTGTTTTAGTTTAAATTTGGATATTCAAACTTAACTGGAGCTTATGAAGGGCGCATTGGGAAGAGCTTTACTGTTTATTGTCATTTCTATTTCACTACCAGTTCATGCGCAGCTGTTAAAGGACCTTCAAAGAGCAGTCACCAACGAAGCAAAGGCGCTTAATACAAAGGAGAACAGGGATAAATTTATCTCGGCAGGCTTGAAAGCAATGGAGAAGGCGAGGGATGAATTTGACTCCACTGACTTTGATTATGCCATTCTTGTTAGTGATAATTCCGGACTACTCGATATTAAGGAAAAGGGAGAAAACAGTGCCAGAATAACATCTCTCGGATCCTATACATATTCACAATACAAAGATTCACAAACTACCGAAGCTGAGAATGCCCGCTTTTATAGAGAGTGGGGAGAAATATTTTACGCCAGCCAAAAATACGCTCCTGCAGAGAACAGTTTTTCTTTAGCGAAAACATCCTATGAAAATGCTGGTTTGCGTCAGGACATCGGCTACCTGAAAACCATCGCTAATCAGGGATTGCTGTATGCGACCATGGGACGATTTACGCAAGCGGAGGAATTTACTTCTGAGGCCCTTAACCTGAGGAAAGCCAAATTTGGTGACAATCATCCAGGTGTTGCGGCGTCACTGAACAACTATGGCGTGTTGAAGTATAATCTGGCCCGATATAACGAAGCAGAGAAAGATTTTGATGGTGCAGTCTCCATTATCAAATCGAAGGGGATGCAAACCGCTATGCCATACGCAATTGTTCTAAACAATCAGGCGATGTTCTTTCAAACGATCGGGCGCTACGAAGAAGCGGAAGGACTTATGAAGCAAGCGATAGCAATTGCGGAAAAAATCGAGAAAAGCAAATCACCAAACCGACTCAGATTTCTTTCCAACCTTGCTCTGCTCTATCAACAAATGGGTAAGTACAATGAGGCAGAGGCGATATATCTGGGAATGGAGAAGAGACTTGGGAAGTCAAATCCCGATTATGCAAGCATGCTAAACAACCAGGCTGCTTTATACATGTTAATGGGCAAGCAGGATAAGGTTGAAGAGTTATTGAAGAAGTCTGCTGAAATCTATAAATCGAATTTTGGCGAAGCGAATGTTGCTTATGCACAATCGATCAGTGACCTCGGAAATTTCTATAGAATAAAAGAAAGATATTCGGAAGCTGATCCTTTGCTCCAGAAGGCGCTCACTATACGCGAAGCCACATTAGGAAAAAATCACCCGCTGTATGTTCAGTCGCAAGAGGACCTCGCTATACTTGACTGGAAGAGAAAGTCCTGGGAAAAGGCTGTCGTTCAATACCAATCCGTAATGGAAAAATCCCTTGGTTTCATCCAGAGTTATTTTCCTCCTATGAGCGAAGCTGAGAAGACAAAGTATTGGGACGTGCTCTCACCGCGGTTCCAGCGTTTTTACAACTTCGCCCTCGAAGCAAGCGCAACAAATAAACAAGTTGTTCAGGATCTCTTTGATTACCGGATCGCCACGAAAGCGCTGCTGTTGAATTCCACGAATAAAGTGAAGCAGACAATACTTTCTAGTGGTGATGCCGCCCTTGTAAAAGATTATAAGGTGTGGCTGGATCAGAAAGAACGGCTTGCAAGATTATACGCTTATTCCAAGGAGGATCTGAAAACGCAGAAGATTAATCTTGATTCCCTTGAGCAGGCGGCGAATGCTATGGAGAAAAAACTTTCTGAGCGTTCCTCGGATTTTTCTTCGAGTTATGCATCGAACAAGGTTAGCTACAAGCAGATCAAGGGACTGTTGCTCGATACGGAAGCTGTTATAGAGATCGTTCATATCAGGAAATACGATCAACAGTTCTCGGGAGATTCAAAGTACGCTGCTCTCATCCTTACAAAAACATCGGAAGTACCAAAGCTGGTGATCCTCGACAATGGTCAACAGTTGGATACACGTTACTCAAAATTCTATCGCAATGCCATCCAGCAAAAGATGGCGGATGAACATTCCTACGATCAATATTGGACTCGTCTTGAACCAGAGCTCAAGGGAAAGAAGATAGTGTACATCTCACCTGACGGAGTTTACAACCAATTGAACCTTAACACCCTCAAGAAACCAGATGCGGACTACGTAATAAACCGGTATGACCTCGTCATCGTTGGCAATTCGAAGGATCTCATCGGGCTGAAAAGTAAAAAAGCAAGAGCACCGAAGAAGAATGCAACGTTGTTGGGATTTCCGGATTACGGCAGCGGTAACATTGCGCCACTTCCCGGAACCAAGGCGGAAGTGGAAGCCATTTCAAAGATCTTAAAGGCGTCTGGCTATAGCGTTATAGAATTTTCACAAAAAACTGCGACAGAAGCGAACATCAAGGCAATAAAGGGCCCGATGATTGTTCACATCGCGACGCATGGATATTTTTTGGAAGATGTTGATAAAGGTGGTTCCGCATTCGGAGTGGACATTGAAAACGCGAACGATAACCCGCTGCTTCGGTCGGGGCTAATGCTTGCCAATGCAGGGGGCACAGTTAGTGGTAAACGAATGCCAAATCTTGAGAGTAATGACAACGGAGTACTTACTGCTTATGAGGCTATGAATCTTAATCTTGAGGGTACCGACCTGATTGTGCTAAGCGCTTGTGAAACGGGTCTTGGTGATGTGAAAGCCGGGGAGGGAGTTTATGGCCTGCAACGAGCATTTCTCGTTGCAGGAGCGGACGCATTGATAATGAGTTTATGGAAAGTGGATGATGCGGCGACAAACCTGCTCATGACAAATTTTTATACCAATTGGATAAAGCTCGGCAACAAACAAAAGGCTTTCAAACAGGCACAACTTCAGCTGATGGCTAAATTTAAAGAGCCCTATTATTGGGGGGCGTCTTGATTACGCATTATGGGAATTGGTCATTGGGAGTTGGGTTGGACATTGAACTACATGAATGTCGAACGCCCAATGTCCAATTTCCAATGTCGAAAGCAACAGCACTTTAGTCTTAATCAACTACATTGATGTAGTATTCCTTATTAATTTTGAAGCCTGAACCCTAACAAAATTTTTTGATGCAGTTAAAAAGACTAGGAAACTCTGACGTTCACGTTACGCCAATTGCATTTGGCGCATGGGCTATAGGTGGCTGGATGTGGGGCGGTGCTGAGGAGAACGCCGCTATCCGTGCAGTTCGCGCGTCGTATGATGCGGGCATAACAACAATTGATACAGCGTCAGTATATGGCTTTGGAAAAAGTGAAGAGCTTGTTGGTCGCGCAATGGATGGAATCCCGCGGGAAAAATACCAGATCCTTACAAAATACGGTATGAACTGGAAAACGCATGAAGGCGAGTTCTATTTCGATACCACTGATAACGACGGCAAACCAACCAAGGTCTATAAACATTCGAAAGCATCGAGCGTGCTCAAAGATTGTGAGGATAGTCTCAAACGCTTGAGGACTGATTACATTGACCTTTTTCAAATTCATTGGCCGGATCCAACAACACCGATCGCGGAGACTATGGGTGCCGTAGCAAAACTTATTGAACAAGGCAAAGTGCGCGCCGCTGGTGTTTGCAATTATTCGGTTCAGCAGGTTGAGGAAGCTTTAAAGACCGTTAATATCGTATCTAACCAGGTGCCTTATAGCCTGATCCATCGTGGCATAGAAAAGGATGTCGTACCGCAGGCATTGATGAAGGGATTGAGCATCATTCCTTATAGTCCGTTGCAGCGAGGGCTGCTCACAGGGAAAATAAAAAAGGGTCATAAGTTCAACGCTGGTGATACACGCGAGGGTAACAGATTCTATAAACCAGAAAATATAGATCGCGTGAATGCAATGCTTGAAAACATCAGGCCAATTGCCGAGGCGCATAATGTTACGCTTGCCCAGATAATTATTAACTGGACTACAAGGCAGCCGGCAATGGATTGCGTATTGGTGGGAGCACGCGATGAAGCGCAGGTGATGGACAATGTCAATGCCCTGAACTTTACTCTTACCGACGGTGAGGTGAAAAAGATGCGTGAGTACGCGGAGAATCTAAAACTTGTTGAACCCTAAAAGAGTGGATCATAATACCTGGTGAACAGCCAGGTAGTCTTTGATCTGTTTGATGGTTTCGTCCACTGTCTTACTGACAAGGACGTTGTAGGTTCCAAGATTCTTGAAGAACCGTATCGTAATTTCATCCTGGTTCAACAGGATTATTTTTTTTCTCGATTTCAAAGCAAGGGCCACTTCTGAGGCGGTGCCAGCGGCCATACCAAGCACAACTACCAGATGGCTTGAGAGGACGCTGATATAGTTCCGTCCGCTTCCCATACTGGTGACGATCTTTATCTGGGCGTGTTCGGAAGAATTTTGGTCATTGTCGCCTGGCAGAATTCCAATGGTCAGGCCGCCTACTTCTGACGCGCCTTTCATTGACGCGTCCATCACTCCGAAACTGCGGCCTCCGGTCAGTGTTATCCAACCTTCACTTGCGATGGCCTTGCCAAGGTCGTAAGCCAACTCATTTTCTTCGGGCGTGGCATTTTCGCCAGGCCCCATTACTCCAATGATTATTTTTGACATATGGCTTGATCAACTAGTGCAATTTAATAGCACAACGCGAACGAACAAAGAGTTCATCAATTCATTGCGTGTTAAAATTCCGTTTCGCAATCTGCGCAGCGGTACACCTTTTTGTCAGGAAAAAATATCCCAAAAAAGAGATACTGGAGAGACGGCAGAAATGACACGGTCAATTTTTTCGGAAAATCGCGTTCGATATTTTTAGATCTGCATTTCGGACACTTGAGGGTTGTGTCGTCGTCGACGGTGAGGGCATTCTCGCTCATAATTTGCCTTACGCGTTCCGTATCGTGGCCAAAAATGTGCAAACGAACATTTGAGTTCATCATATTGCTGGCTCCCGGGTACAGGCTTGCCATGTTCTCTTCCGTAAGAAAACAAGGTACGCCATACGCATCGAGTTTGCTTTTGGCGATGTTGGCTTCGATGACATTGTCAAATCCCTGAAAAACAATTATATCGTCACGGTCTTGCATCATTGAGCTTGATGAGTTTTACAACGTATCCGCCACCCGGCGCCATTTTGATAGTTCAGTTTTTTGTTACGGTCAATGAGTTCGTAGCCCATGCTGTAATCAGAAGCATCTTTCTCGGCATTGATTCCATCGGCACATGAAATCGCCCGATACTTCCCGTCTCCTAAAAACGAAAGATCCACAATAAGTTCCCGTGGCGTCCAATCAGTCAGGGCCGCCAAATACCAGTCGTGGTCTTTTTTTCGAGCTAATACCACGTAATCACCCAGTTTTGCGTCGAGCACCTTGGTGTCATCCCACGTCGTGTGCATGGAAGCAAGGTAAGTGGTAAAACCCACTTCCCCGTAAGCGTCAGACGGGTTGCCTGCAAATAGCTGCAACGGACTTTCATATACAATAAACTGTGCTAGTTGGTGTGTACGTGTTCCCTGCGACATGATCATGTCTGGCAATGGACGGAATGTCCGTTGATTTGCGTTCCGGTAAAAACCAGGCTCATAATCCAGCGGGCCTGATATCATTCGGATAAAGGGGATTAACAGATCATGCTCGGGGTTACACTTCTCGCTCCACATATTGTATTCCGATCCGAGAATCGCTTCCCGGGTTATAGCATTCGGGAATGTGCGTTCGAACCCGGCGTTCTTGAAAGCGCCGTGATACATCACCATTATTTTATGGCGCGCGGTTGCTTCCGCAATTCTTTTGTAAAAGTTAACGGTCTTTTGATCATCGCGATCCATAAAATCGGTAAGTATGGCCTTTACGCCGAGCCTGTTGAACATATCGAGGGCTGGTTCAAGTTGCCGGTCCAGCGTCATCGCTAACGTCCAAAGCACAAGGCTGATGTTTTTTGTTTTTGCGTAGGCTGAAAGCTCCTCAAGGTCTAGCCCAGGCGTTATTTTAAACAGGTCGTTGTTATCGGACCAGCCTGCATCCAGCATAATATACTGGAGTCCGAACCGGCTGGCAAAATCAATATAGTACTTGTAAGTAGCAGTATTGAATCCAGCTTTGAAACCCACGCCATGCAAATTACTTCCGATGATCCATTCTTCAGTGCTGATACCTGGTTTGATCCATGACCAATCCTGCGTGGTTGGAGGAGTAGCCAATCTGTAAACCATATCATTCATTAACAAGTCTGCGTCCTTTTCAGCAATAGCAACCACCCGCCATGGAAATGTTCTTGTCCCTTTTGTTTTAGCGATATAATTCTTACGCGAGACCACGACCCACTGCCTGAACTCTCCATCCTGAACTCGTTCCTTTTCTGGATATGCTGCAAAAACACCTTTCAGAGTACTGGAGTTTTTTCCGCTTAAAAACATTCCAGGGTAATCGAGAAGATCAGATTCAGTGATTACCGACTTTATTGTGCCATCATCTGCGAGGACGGGACTGAATGCAATTTGAGAACTTGCTATTTCTGAAAGCGGAAGTTTCAGATAAGGTTCCTCAAAGCTTGTATGAAAAATGTCGAGGTCACCTCGTTTTTGAATTTGCGGAAAGTACACCGTCGATTTTGGGTCAAAACGGAAATGAGCGACCTCATCGTTTACCTGAAGAGAATCGGGATAAGAAGTTTCGAAGCGGTAAGCAATGCCATCATCGTAAGCGCGGAACACCACCGAGAATTTTTCACGGAAGTTTAACGTCAGCTCATTGAAATGATCGGGAATGATCTTTCGTTTGTGAGGCACTGGGTTGATTATCTTTTCATTGACACTCCGTCTTCTTTCCTTTGACAGACGGCTTCGTATTCCAAGAGACCCTTCTTTGGTTATCAACGCAAGCGTCGACGGACTCATGGTTTGACGACCGTTAACATCCACGGAATAATAAATAGAGTCTGCCACGCGGATTGTTACCTTAATTTTGCCCGACGGTGATAGCAGGGAGATTTCTTTTTGAGCAAATGCCGATGAGCGAAATAACCAGTAAGAATGTTAAAACTATTTGACTGCACTTCATAAAGTCACATCTTTGCATCCTTGAAATATAACAAAAAGCCATTGATGAAACGATTGATTGTTGACATGGACGATGTAATTGCTGACGCGACGGGGCAGTTCATTAACTATTACGAAAAGGAATTCGGAATCAGAGTACTAAGGGAGAGTCTGAATCATCAGGATGAAGGCCACGGATTTCCCGCCCATCATGACATTATAAAAGCAGTTTCCGTTCCGCGAACAATTCTTCCTTACGATGACGCCAAACGAAGGCAGTCAGGAGGTCCTGAAAGAAATCAATAAGAAGTATGACCTGTTCGTGGTATCCGCTGCGATGGAATTTCCCCAGTCACTTTCAGAAAAGTTGTCATGGCTGAAAAATCATTTTCCCTTTCTTACCTGGAAACAAATTGTCTTTTGTGGTAGCAAGACCGTTGTGCATGGTCATTATCATGATCGACGACCTTGGCTACAACCTTGATGGATTTAACGGCGAGAAGTATATCTTTTCTGCGCCGCACAATCTGCATCTCAATAAATACAATCGCCTTAATAACTGGAAGGAAGTCGGCGATAAGTTCTTGTAACAAAAAAAGGATATAAGTATTGCATATAGCCGCTAGTAGGATATATGTATTACGGATAGTAGATTGTTGGCGGCAAGCGTTATGGACGGACAAGTAAATATTAAATACAGACTTCTTGGACTATTTGGAATATTTTTCAGTCTTGGAATATGCTCTTTAGGACTAGGACTTCTTGCTTCAGGAAAAGAGGTTACAGTTTTTTTAGCTACTGGATCATTTAGTTTTATTTGGGTTGGATTGGGTTTTCTTGGACAAATATTGATAAACATGAAAACAGTTCAAGTCAATAATAATACGTTGACAGTCGGTACTGTTTTCGGAATTATTAAAAAGAACTATAGCATTGACCAAATAGTTTCGGTTAACCCGAAATCGTTTAGAAATAGGTTTAGCTCCTATCCAGGGCTATTAATAAAATTTATTGACGGCCGACAAACACATATTCATCGACTGGAATTTGTAAACTTCATTGAGATCAAAAGTTTAATTTGTAGCAAAGTGGACAGAGATAGAAATTTAAAACTGGATATATGGACACCTTTTACCAAATTGTTTGTCGGTGTTTGCGGACTGATACTATTGCTGATTTTTATATTTAAACTTATGGGACAGTAAAGCCAGCCGCCAACAATAGCTATGGAGGTAGAATTATTTGAAAAATATCGACTCGGGCTTACACCCGTGACGGTGTTTGAAATTGATCATGAATTTTTCTACGGTTTCAATTAGCAATGCCGCTAACACTATATATGCGTCATTGCCTGTTCCGTGTTGCCTTGACTCTTCATATAGACGCGTTTATAAGTCGTTAAGGATCCAGGCATCATCCGATCTTTACAGAGGTCATCGAGATCGATCCCATTAATGTCTTGTCGTTAAATAGTGTTACCGGGTCGTTCTTTTCCTGTAACCCGATTGTGTAAAGCAAGGGAAGATAATGTTCTGGCGTTGGTATTGATAACCTTGCAGCCTGACCCATTGATTCGTAATTGATAAGCTGTTCGTGATTGCCTTCTGTGATCAGCTTCTTAAATTTTTCATTCATTTCGACGGCCCAGTCGAAGCCTGAATCGGGCTTATGCCAATTCACCATACCCAGGTTATGCACCATATTGCCGCTTCCGATAATCAACACGCCTTTTTTTCTTAATACGTTTAATTCCTGCGCTAATTCATAATGGAATTTCGGTCCCCGCGAAAAATCAATGCTGATCTGAAGAACAGGAATGTTTGCTTCCGGATACATGTGCTTTACGACCGACCATGCGCCATGATCAAGTCCCCAATCGTGATCCAACATCACTGGAGTTTTCTTTATCAGGTTAGCGGTTTCGCTTGCCAGCAGGGCATTGCCTGGTGCTGGGATATTGGACGTCAAATAATGGCTTCGGAAATCCGTAAAAATCATGAATGGTTCTGGGATGATCCATTGCAGTGATTTTCGTACCCGATGTAAACCAATGTGCTGATACAACGATCACAGCTGCGGGCATAGGAATATCCTTTCCCATTTCGTGCCAGCGCCGGCTGAATTCATTGTCCTCGATGCCGTTCATAGGGCTACCATGACCCACGAAAAGCACTGGCATTTTCGTTTCGCTTTCAGCCAGGTTATCGGTTAACTTTTTTAAATCTTTCAGTGTGCTCATGGCTATTAAACTTAACAAAGAGTCTTGAATAAATTCAGCACAGTCGATGGCTGGTCAGTCGATAGTCGATGGTTGGGCGGCACATCTTTGTCGCATAAGTTAGTCGAAAACGTTTTGCGCTCCTTGCGGCTAACCTTGGCGGCCTTTGCCCCCGATAAATATCGGGGCTGCATTCGACGTCATCGCATCGATCGAAAAGTCATCAATCGACGTACTTTCCTTATTTAATTCAAGACTCTTATTTTTAACTCAAGACAGTACGGTTGCACCTGCTTGCTCAGGCAAGCGATCAACCTCTTGGCTGTCGGGACTTGCCTTTAGAGTTTCCGACTTTACAAATTCTGCGAAGATTTCAATCTTGACTTCGTCGCTCACGACAACTCCGCCTGTTTCCGTCAATGCGTTCCACTTAAGTCCGAAATCCTGGCGGTTTATCTTGCCGGTGAGCTCAAAGGCTGCGACATCAAAGCTGCCTCCGAACCCTCTGACGGTACCGTTATAAGTAACATCAAGTTTGACTTGTTTTGTGGTGCCTCGGATTGTAAGGTCGCCCGTTAATTCATATTCATCGCTGCTCTTTTTAACGAGAGATTTCGAAGTGAACGTGATCTTCGGATGATTGGCCGCATCAAAAAAGTCGGGTGATTTGAGATGGCCATTGCGCTGCTCATTCTTGGTATCAATGCTCGTTACATCCGCTTCAAAGGTGATTTTTGCATCGGTAAAGTCATCTTTGCTGCTTTCCACAGCACCACTAAAAACATCGAAGTTCCCAGTGACAGTTGAGATAACAAGGTGTCTTACTTTGAATTTTACTTCTGAGTGCGCGGTGTCAATTTTCCAGGTTGCCATAATTTCTTTTGGTTTAGTGTTAAATATATGTTTTGATGATATTTGTATATACAACAATATACGAACCTGTTAGTTCACAGATCGCCATTTTTCTTATTAAAATTGTTGAAAAGGCCCTTTTTGAAGCCCTGGGCCCCTATTTTAATTCTGAAAAAGTTTGCGTCAGGAGGGAAGTGGGCAGACGGGGCCTTTGAGTCCCTTGGTTATCCAATTGCAGTAGGAATAGGAAAGTGTGTGGTTTGGAAAACGTGGCGTGCCCCGACTTTTTAAGCGCAGAGTACGCAAAAGAATACACGCAGAGAACCGCAGAGGAAAGCCAACATTTAGAATCAATCGCTGACCAAGCAAGCAGACACTTTAGCCTCAACCTCTGCCTCCCTGCGGCTCCGAGCCTTTCATCTTCAAATTGAAGGTTTTTTATTAAGTTTATTCAATGCATCGTCCCCTTCTCTTTTTACTGTTCGTATCCACTTCAAGCCTTGCCCAGATGATTACTTCTGCCCAACAAAAGGCGCTTAATAGTTTTGTTGACTACGCCAACCAATCTGCTGATGAAACAGCGTCCGTGGTCCAGAGTATTATCGACTACTATCCGAAAATTCACCAGAAGAGTACGTGGGGAGTACCGCGATTCACTTGTCCCGTGCAGCTTGATGATTATTATTTTAATACAGCAATAGCTCAAACCAAGGGACTTAATGCGACGATCTCGAACGCTTTAAATGCAAAGGTCAAGGATCTACGTTCGGCATCGGAACGAATCGACGAAAAATGCAAAGCACTTGACACATATCATAAGTTGGAAGACTACAAGCAGGACAATTTTGCGAAGGCTGAGTTGTTGGTCATTGAACTGCAGTTGTTGTTGGGGGAGTATAAGAAAAGTCAAAGGGCGCTGCGGCAAGAACTTGAGGCTTCCTACAAGAAACTTAACGCAACCGCTAGTGCAAATGCATATCACAAAGCGGATGAAATGATGCGCGCGGAAGTTGAAAGGGAAAGAAATGTTTTGGACATGTGGACCTTTAATGTCAATGAAGATGTGCACACTGGCTGGCCCGTAGACAAGTTTGAACAGAGTATCCTCGAAACGGATACTCATCTGGCCGCTTTGCAAAAATCCAAACCCGTGCTGAAATATCCCGCCTCAAGTATGTGGGGGAGTTTTCAGGAATCGTTGGGTTCCGTACTTACCTCAAAACGATCGGGCCTGGATGAATACAATTATGAAGCAAAAAAATCAGACAAACATAGCAATGACGTTTACCTGGGTCTTATCAATTACTTCAATGGCACCCTTGTTTCCGATTTTAATACTTTCGTTCAATTCTCTGAACGTGACGGATACTATGGGCTGAAGTCGATAAAATATTTTCCCTTGTTCGAGATCAGGACCCAAACCAAGATGGTGGAAGTCGCTGTCAAACCGTACAAGGATATTCCCCATTCGCCTGTGCCCGCAACACCTCAGCGGATCGCGCTTTCGAAGCCCTTATATGAAGTGCTTTCAAACTATGTTGATTACATCAATGAAACTTATCGTCAGACCCGCTACATGCAGATGGTGCTGACAAGTTTTAATTCAACGGCGATGTATTATAAAGGCCTCGAAAGTTTCGAAAAGAGAGGAGCGATGTCATTCGATTACAAAGATTTTCAACTTCCACTCTCGCACTATCAAAAAACCATAGCTGATAGCAAGTCTCTGGCGCCGGCCATTGCCAAGTCATTGAACGATCAGACCGAAGTAATCATGAATATTCTGAAAGAGATGAATGACCTGGGCGCGTTGCTCGAGATCGAGGCAAAAGAGAAAAGATATGAAAGCGATCATTTGAAAAAAGTATACGAAATAATGGAGCGCCAGAAGGTTTTGTTAGAGGCGTGGGATGAAAAGAAAGAAATTCTTTTCCAGGATGTTCGCAAGGTCTTTGACTCCTATCCGATCGCACAGGCCACGAGTTCGTGGTATATCTCTGGCAAGGCCTTACAAGGATTAACTGATCTGGACCACGAAGGACTATTTAGTGCGAAGGCGTATTATAAGGGTAGCAGCATCCGGCCAGGTCTCTACGGAAAAAATCGATGAAGGCGTGAGGAATGTCATCACGATGGAATACGCTAACATGAAAGGTATCGACAAGCTGGGGAGATACAACGGATTATGTCCTTATACGCCATATGAAGATCTTCCGGCTACTTCAAAAGCCTTGAGTGAGGAATTTAAGAAACTGAAACCGCCCACAGCGTCAAACAATGAGCATCCGTATCACCGTATGGTCTACCATTACAACGACATCGTGGACGATTACAATAAATTTTGCGAGCTCTCACATGATGTTTTACATTTGAAGACCGTGAAGCAGCCGGAAATGTTTGACGTGAAGTATCCTAAGCCAAAGGACAACGCCGCGCAGGAAGCCGCGAAGCCGGTTGTGATTACAGCCGCAACTCAACTTCCAGAGACCAAGACGTCGGCGCAACAGGATCCGGTAAAGGAAAATCCAGCAGTGCAGCGGGAAACGAAGGTTCAGCACGACACTATATATATAGAGAAGCGGGATACCGTCTACCTTGCGGAGCCTGGTGAAGATCTCCGGTCGATGGAGGGGTATGCCACCAATAACATGATTTTGCTGCTGGATGTATCAGGGTCTATGAACACGCCGGAAAAACTTCCTTTGTTGAAATCTTCTGTTTTGGAATTGTTGTCGATGATGCGCTCTGAAGATGAAGTCTCAATCATTTCGTTTTCAGAAAAACCAAAAGCTCTGCTTACTGCGACATCTTTTAAAGAAGAGTCAAAGATCAAAAAGGCCATCAACGATTTGAAACCGTCTGGTAAAACGGACGGCAATGCTGGTCTTAAGCTCGCGTATAAGGTGGCTGACGAGAATTATGTCCGTGGCGGAAATAATCGTATCATTCTGGCTACTGATGGTGAGTTTGCGTTATCCGATGAAACCAGGCAGCTGATTGAAAAATTTTCCAGGGAGGACATTTTTCTCTCCATCTTCAACTTCGGGAAAGGTGCTGGATCCTCTAAGGCACTTGAGAGGCTTGCCGGCCTGGGAAAAGGCAACTACGAATACATCTCAAAGGAGAATGTTGAATTACAGCTGATCCGGGAGGCGAAAGCCAAAAAGAAGAAATAATCCTTAATAAAAAGTAGAAACATTTGTAACAACAGGCACCACGGGGCGTCTTGTTATTGATTTTAACGGAATGAATCTCGAATCCTTTCAATCCAGGGTAATGCCCGCAAAAAACAAGCTTTTTCGCTTTGCCCTGCGGTTTTTGGGTGATGAGGAGGAAGCGAAGGATATTGTTCAGGAGGTGCTGATCCGTGTCTGGAAGGGTCGGGAACAAATGAATGACGTGCAAAACTGGGAAGCGTGGTGTATGCGCATCACGAAGAACTTGTCCCTCGACCGCATCCGGGCAATAACGAGAAAGCAAACACAGCCTATCGAAGAGGGTTATTCCGTTCAACAAGAAACATTGTCACCTCATGAGTCGACTGAATTACGTGAGAGTATGAATAGGATAAGTCAGTTTATTGCTTCGCTGCCGGAAAAGCAGCGTCAGGTGATACACCTTCGGGACATTGAAGGGTATAGCTACAACGAGATATGTGAAATCTTGGAACTTGATATGAACCAGGTAAAAGTGAACCTGTTCAGGGCCAGAAATGCCGTGCGTGAGAAACTGACTAAAATCGACGCCTATGGACTCTAAGAGAATCAACGAGTTGCTAAGCAAGTATTGGAACTGCGAGACGTCGCTCGAAGAGGAGGCCGAATTGCGTGAACATTTTAAGACGGGCAATATTCCCGACGAGCTTAAAGAAACCGCTCCGTTGTTCCAATATTTTGAAGAGAATAAAAAAAAATCCCTCAACGATATTTCCTTCGACGGGCAAGTGATGGAAAAGATCCACGCACCGGTAGAACAAGGCCAGATCGTTAGGTTGGTCTACAATGCGATGCGTATTGCTGCAGGACTTGCGGTTGTGCTTGCCGCAACATGGTTTATAAGGAACGAAATCAGGAGTACTACTCCACAGGAGGTGGTCGATACCTATGATGATCCAAAGATGGCATTCGAGGAAACAAAGAAAGCATTGATGATGATCTCAAAAAGTTTCGGAACGGCGGAGGAACAAGCTAAAAAGATAAACATGTTCAACGAAGCACAGGAAGAAATACAAAAGAAAAAGGACACAAAGCTTTAATAAATAGCATCGAACACAACGACAACAGATTGAAATAAAAGTATTGTATATGAAAAAGATAGTAGCAGCACTCGTAATGATGGTGGTAATGAATGGGGCCTTCGGGCAGGACGCCATCTCCAAATTTTTCTCGAAGTACCAGAACGATGAGTCCTTTAGTCAGGTGACTGTTTCCAGCAAGATGTTTGGGCTGTTCACGAATATGGAAGCAGAAACCCCGGAAGATAAAGAGGTACTGGATGCCATCAGCAAATTAAAAGGATTACGCATCCTTGGGAAAGAGGATGCCCGAAATGCCAGAGAACTCTACAAGGAGGCCTTTACCCTGATACCAATGAAAGAATACGAGGAACTGATGTCGGTCCGTGATAAGGATAAAGACATGAAGTTCCTTATCAAGGAAAGTGGCGGAAAGATCTCGGAATTGCTGATGATCATGGGAGGAAATGAACAGTTCATGGTGCTTAGCCTTTACGGTGAAATTGACCTGAAACAGATTTCACGCATTGGCAAGAAGATGGATGTGAAGGGCCTTGAGCACCTGGATAAAATGGACAAGAAAAATTAAAGTCCTGATGGATGTAAGTAACAGGTGCAACCAGTGACTTACAATAAGCATCTGATGAACAAAGACCCAAAGCTATGAAAACAATTTTCGCTGGAGTTATTCTTTCGCTGCTCCTCATCACCGCTTGTTATTCACAAAGTGATAGTTTTTTAACATTAAAAGAAAAGTTCGCCTACGATCAAGATGTTTATTCCTTCAGCACAAGCACATTTCTCGGAGGTGCGCTAATCAAGCTGGCGGGGGAACACGAATTTTATGATGCCGTCAAGCGCGTAAAACGAATCAGCGTCATTACCATCCCCAGAGAATCGTTCAAGCGTCGAAGAGGTAAGTGTATCGGGATTCAAAAAAATAATGCGTAAGGATTCCTTTCAGGAGCTCGCACGCATGAAAGAAGATGGCGACGTCATAACGTTCTATATGAAGTCAACCGAATCAATGAATAATCGTTATATGATCTTAGTAGAAGATTCAGATAATGTGGTTGCTATTGAATTGACTGGTTATATTGATCCGGAATTTCTACTAAAGTGCGAATCACAGTCATTCAAAGAAAAATCCTGATTTTAGATATGAGTTTGAAAAGTATAGTGGCTTTATTGTTGTTGGTTCTCTCATTACCAGCATGGAGTCAAACTAAAACTACAGAAGCGCTTCAAAAAGAACATAGCGAAGCGCTGGCGTTCTACTTTTACAATAATACGCTGCGGATGTTGAACCAGAAGGAAGATCCTGGATTTGACGATTTGGTCAAGGACATAGAAAAAATGAAATTCCTTGTGATCGACAAGGATCAGAACTTTGGTTCGTCTGATTATAAAAAGCTGGTGTCAAGCTATAAGTCTGAGGCTTTCGAGGAGATAGTGACAAGCAGAGTTGAGGGAAGAAATTTTGATGTATTTTTGAAGGAACAAAATGGCAAGACCCAAGGTATGATTGTTACCGTTAATGATGCGTCAAAACTTTACGTTCTCGATATCGTTGGAAGTATAGCCCTGAACAAGATCACAAACTTATTCAATACCCTTGATGGAAGCTCCGATATCGCGGAGAAGATCAGGGAAATGACAAAAAAAGATTAATATCTTGTAACAGATATTTTTCGTCGTCGACTTATTGATGAAATCACAACAAGCTTGGAAACAGTACTCTCCATCAAAGGGCTAACCAAAAATTTCGGAAGGCTTTGTGCCGTTAACAACATCAACCTTGAGGTTAAGGGCGGCCAGGTTTTCGGGATGTTAGGTCCGAACGGAAGCGGTAAGACCACAACACTCGGCATGCTGATGGGTGTTATTAATCCAACGTCAGGCGATTATTCATGGTTTGGAAAGCCACCGGACCATGAGCTACGAAAAAAAATCGGAGCAGTCCTCGAACATCCCATCTTCTATCCATACCTAAGTGGGCAGAAAAATCTCGAGCTCAACGCAAAGATCAAACAATGCTCAACAGAAAACATTTCTAAGGTGTTGGAGCTGGTTGAGCTGAAGGATCGCCGTGACGACAAGTATAAAACTTATTCATTGGGAATGAAGCAGCGGCTGGCTATTGCGTCTGCATTGCTGAATGAACCGACGGTATTGATCCTTGATGAGCCCACTAACGGACTTGATCCGATGGGTATTGCTGAGATAAGAGAGCTGATAAAAAAGATTGCCGCAAACGGAAAGACGATAATACTCGCGAGTCATTTGTTAGATGAAGTACAGAAGGTATGTACACATTTCGCAGTGTTGAAGCGGGGAAACATGGTGCACTGTGGTCCGGTTAACGACACGTCAAGGGATTCCGAAACTGTTGAGGTGAACGCCGACGCGGAAAACCTGGGCGAAGTGCTGATGAAATTTTCAGGCACGGCGTCTGTAAACCGCGAGAACGGATTTTTTCAAGTCACTCTTCGCGACGACTTTCGCGGAAAAGATCTTAATAAGTTCCTGTTCGATCAGGGTATCATCACAAATCACCTCGTCACCAGAAAGAAGAGCCTTGAGAAGATGTTCCTCGAGATCCTTTCCGAAACAAACTAAAGAATATGTTACACCTTCTTCAAATAGATCTTAAGAAGCTGTTCAGCTACCGGACATTCTGGATTGTTTGTGGTCTTTATTTTTTGACGATCGGATTTTCGACCGCCAGCGGCATGGAGTTCCTCAAATGGCTTGCGAATACATTTGATAAATTTGGTTCTGAGTTGAATATCAACCGAATTCCGTTGTATCACTTTCCCGATGTATGGCTCAATCTGGTTTGGTGGAGCGGATTCTTTAAAGTGTTGTTGGGAATCATGACCGTGATTTCGATAACAAATGAGTATACCTACAGGACTATACGCCAGAATATCATCGACGGGTTGAGCCGTTGGGAGTTCTTGCTTTCGAAAATTTTGACCAATGTCCTTTTGAGCCTCGCAAGTGTAATCCTGGTATTCCTTATAGCGCTGGTCACCGGGTTCATCTATACACCTGAAATCAACTGGAAATATGTATTTACTGACCTGGAGTTCTATCCCGCATATTTCCTCGAAATATTTACGTTTCTCTCATTCGCGCTGATGTTGGGGATCTTCATCCAACGATCCGGCCTTACAATCATCTTACTGCTGTTGTCCTATATGCTGGAAGCAATCGTCAAAGCAAACATTGATGATTATTTCCCATGGCTGGTCCGGTTCTTTCCCATGGAATCGATTAGTGCGCTGGTACCCCTGCCGTTTTATCGTTATGCATTCCAGGAAATACAGGATTACGTCGACCCGGTTTCTGTGGCGATAGCGCTTGGCTGGGGCATATTATTTAACTATTTCAGTTTCCTGAAACTGAAACGTTCCGATCTCTAACCACTGACTGTCTTCAAAATTTTATTTGGATCGAAGGTAACCGCCTTGGTGGGAGCACTTTCGCCAATTGTCTGCGGCCGTCGATGAAGCATCTTTAACGGAGCTTGAATCGAATTTTTGGCGTTAAATGCACCATTTAGCGCTATAGACGAATGGTTTTCAGGTACATCGGTCATCGAGCCTAATGTGTGAATGTCGATACACCCTTCCCGACTGGCTCTTTATTTCATCCCTTTACCTCATAACGCCAACGACTATGAAAACAAAACTTTTACTTGTGATAAGTCTTTTAGTGGCAATGGGAGCTTGCACAACCGAGGAAGAGTTGTTGTCTCCTATTTGGGGTATTGAATACTCCGATGAGAACTCAACTGGGATTTGCGTCGGGATCTGTCTACCAATTCATTGATCAGACTAAGTCCACCTATATTGCAAAGACCGCTTCAATGCGGGAAGTGGACACCAACGTGTACATGTTGTCTTTTACGTTCGAGAGCGGCGAGTCGATGGAGCTAAAAGTTATTAAACGGACAATCGATCAAAATTTCTATTATCCGGGAAATGAAGGTGGCAACCAGCTTCTGTCAGCAATATTTCAGGGCGAGTTGCTTTCCCTTGACACCGACAGCAAAGTTACCATTCAGCCACGGACAGAAGAAAACAAGCTCGCTACGATCGCCAAGATTAATACTGTCAATAATGGATTATTTGACGGCGCGATTGGACGGGTGCCGTTGTTGAAGTAATTCAAAATCTAGTTCCCTTCTCCTCATAGATATTTTCGCGCATAAATTCCTCGGCGCGTTTGTTTATGAGGGGAAGCTTATCCATCCAACTGACCTCAATTATTTTAACACCAAAGTCCTCGACGACCTTTCCTCTGATTGAATAGAACCCTCGTCCGCGGAAGGGAAATTTTCTCGTTATATCCGGGAAGTGAACCGTATCGAATACTTCGCCGTGGACGTCGTTGAACGTTCCAAAATGCATGGGCTCATTTTTTAGCGTGCTTGTATCCTTTGTGGTAACCACGTAACCAATTATATGTACATGCTTTCCAAGTTTATTCCCGAGATCTCGCGCCACGGTATCGCCACGCTCGGAGGTTGCAAGCAACCGGAAGGGATCGCATAGCGGAAATCCCAATAATTCGATTTCATCGAACGCGTTCTCGAGTTCGTTATGCTGAAGCACCGGCAATGGGTACTCCTTCGGCTCAGTATCAAAAAGATCCACCGTTGTTTTGTTCCTCGATTTCGCGCCGCTGAAGTAGAGCATAGCTTCCCATAGTAAATGTTGTTTGCTCTTCCCGGTGAACCTGAATGCACCCATTCGTATCAGGATGCGGATTTGCTCCAGCCCAAGAGTAATGCGGCGCAGAAAATTGTCCAGGCTTTTGTACTCGCCGTTATGTATGCGTTCGGCAACGATATCCTTTGCAATCTTTCCTTCGAGGCTTTTGAGGTGGATAAATCCGATAAAAATCTCTTTTCCATAGATCGCCGTAAGATATTCGCTTCGGTTGACGCATGGTGCTTCGATTATTCCACCATTCATCCGGGCTTCATGAAAATAGAACTCCGTTTTATAGAACCCACCGAAGTTGTTTATTACGCCTACCATAAACTCCAGCGGATAATGCGCCTTAAGGTAAAGACTTTGATAACTCTCTACGGCATAGCTGGCGGAATGTCCCTTTGAAAATGAATACCCGGAAAAACTTTCAATTTCGTACCACACGCGGTCGGTGATGACGTCATCGTAGCCCTCCTTTTTACAATTCTCAAAAAACTTTTCCCGTACGAGCTGAAACTCTTGTCTCGATCTGTATTTTCCGGACATACCTCTTCGCAGAACATCCGCCTCCGTTAGCGTAAGCTTTGCAAAGTGGTGCGCGACTTTGATCACATCCTCCTGATATACCATGACGCCGTACGTTTCTTTCATGAGCGAGTCCATTAATGGATGAATCGTATCATAGGGTTTACCATTTCGCGACAGGTGGAATCGTTCGATGTATGCGCGCATCATTCCGGAACGGGCAACCCCCGGTCTTATGATAGAGCTTGCAGCCACCAATGTGAGGTAATCGTCGCAATGAAGTTTTTCAAGCAGCATGCGCATGGCCGGAGATTCCACGTAGAAGCAACCCATCGCTTTGCTATGGCGCATCAGTCGTTTTACCTTCTCATCCTTTTTGAACTCTGAAAAGCGGTGAATATCAACGTCGATATTTTGGTTTTTTTTCACGTGACGGACTGCTTCCTTGAGGTGGCCAAGCCCGCGTTGACTAAGAATATCAAACTTGAAAATGCCCATATCCTCAGCGTTGTGCATTTCAAACTGAGACACCGGATAACCTTTAGGTGGAAGTTCAATTGCCGTATAGGCGTAAATAGGATGTTCAGTAATGAGCACACCTCCAGCATGTATTGAAATATTCGAAGGAAGATCTTTTATCCGCTCAGCGTATTGAAATATCAGCCTGGTAATGTGATCGCGGTCCTTGTTCCTTTGAGGCTCTTCGACGATAAGATCAATCTCCTCTTTAGGAAGTCCGAACACTTTTCCCAGCTCACGGATCACCGAACGTTTCTGATACGTGACATGAGTGGCCAACAAGCAGACATGACCACTTTCATAACGCTGAAAAATATATTCATAGATCGCGTCACGGTTATCCCAGGAAAAGTCGATATCAAAGTCCGGGGGAGAAGACCTTTCCGCATTGAGAAATCTTTCAAAGTACAGGTCGAGCTCGATTGGGTCAACGTTTGTAATCCCCAGGCAATATGCAACCACGCTGTTGGCTCCGCTTCCGCGACCGACGTACGAAAAACCCATTTTGTTAGCGTAACAAATCAGGTCGTAAGCAATAAGGTAATAGGCAATAAATCCTTTATTTTTGATCGTGCGAAGTTCACGCTCGATTCGTTCCTCCAATACGTCGTCCTTTTCGTCGTATCGACGCGCGAATCCTTTCCATGTTTCGTCTACGAGGTATTGCCAGTCTTCCGCTTCGTTGTTCTTGAGTGATTTTTTATTCTTGTCAGTACCCAGTTGAAAGTCGATGGAAGACTGCGAGAGCAGACGTTTGGTGTTTGCAATTAATGCGGGATACAGCTCAAAGACCTTTTCAAGTTCTTTTTCCGGCATCATTATTTCATCGGGATAAGCCTGTTGATGTTCCGGCAGTTTGCTTAACAGGACGTTGTTATCGATCGCGCGAAGCAAACGATGTGTATTATAGTCGATCTTGTTAGCGAACGTGACAGGATGCCACGCCACAAACTTTTCGATACATGTTTTGTACGGTGTGTACAGGACAAGCTGGTTCAGATCATGTTTGCGTACGCCGATGTACTCATGCTCCCGCAATGATTCCGGCTCTCTTCTCCGGAAGGGGTAGATGACGTAGGTATTTTCTATTTCGGGGGCCTGTTCGGGTAAAGATTTCTTTTCGATGTTATGATGAGAAAGGAACCGGTTGATCCTTTCAAAGCCGTCGTTATTTCGGGCGATTATGATATACAGCAGTTCATGGTCTCGTCTGAATTCAATACCGACGGCAATTTCCAGTTTGTAGGCTTCCTTGCCATATTTTGTTAAGCCGTCCTTGCAGGGAGCATTCTCCTCACAGTACCGTAACATCTCTATGTATGATGCGGTATTGTTGATTTCGGTAAGTACAAGTTTATGCACGCCACATCGCTTCGCTTCTTCGAAGAGGTCCTTAACCTGAAGCGTGCCGTATTTGAAGCTAAGGGCAGTATGGCAGTTGAGGTACATTACCGTTAGTCAGTTAATCGTGACTCCTTTCGACATTGGGAGTTGGACATTCGACATTCGGCGTTCCATGCAACTCCGTTAATCGTTAATCGTTATCCGTTAATCGTTGTGTGAGTGTGCGGGTGTGGGCATGTTAACCGCAGAGGCCCCGACGCGTCGGGGCAGAGTTTCGGCATGTGCACTCATTCGATCGGAATCACACCCAAGTCCCTCTGCCCACACCCACGATTAACGTGTAACGGATAACGATTAACGTTTTTCATTATCCGAAATCAAAGTACCAGTGTGTACTGATTTTATCACGTCCCGATTGCCGCTTGACTGCATCCATTCAAGGTGCGATTTCACCAGCCTGATCTGACCATAGGTAAATGCATCTCCCAGCATTTCCTTAACCGGAGTCATCGACGGCGAAAGGGTTTTGTCGATCGCGTTCATGATAGCGATGACCTTTGGTGTTTCCATTAGCTGCGTTATGGCGATCTTTCCCTGTTGCAAATAGAAGGCAAGATGGCCCTCGATAGTATCCGTGCTAAGGTTTCGCAGTTCTGCAATCTGTTGAACGCGAGTTTCCTTTCATAAAAAGATCGTAACTGTGCTGTTTGGTTTCTGATTCACGCTCAGGCCTTCCGTTGCGCTGGCGCCGGGCGGTTTTGAGATGAATCCGTGAGCTTAAATTGTTCTTTGTGCAGTACGCGGCAACCACAGCCCAAAAGTGTTTCCATACTTTTCAATCTTCACTTCTCCGAATCCAGAAATATTGCGGAATTCATCTTTGTCCTGGGGCAGGTATGTGGCGACCTCCAGAAGGCTCGCGTCGGAAAGAATAAGATAGGGAGGAACGTTTTCCAACATTGCCAACTCCCGCCTGACGTGTTTTAATTGCTGCAACAGGGCAACTTCATATTCGATAGCGTGTTCTTGCAGTTCGATGCGGTCTTTTGATTTGGTGATCATGACACGTTCCGATCCATTTAATACTGAATCACTGCTCCCCGTTAGTTTTAGAACTGGATACTGGCCGTCAGATTTTACAATGTATCCCTGGTCAACCAGATCGCGGATCACATTTGTCCACTGCTCTTTAGAAAGATCGGCACCGATACCAAACGTCTTCAGCTGCTTGTGAGTATCCTGTATTTTGGCACTATGCGATCCTCTGAGGAAATCTATCACATAGCCCGCGCCAAACCGTTCGTGCAGTCGGACGATAGCTGAAAGTACTTTCTGTGCCAGCATCGTACCATCAACGGTATCGGTACGGGACAAACAGACGTCGCAATTGCCGCAATACACCGTCGTATGCTCATCAAAATAATTCAAAAGGAACTTTCGGCGACATGAATTGAGGCTTCCGAAAGCCGCCATTTGCTCCAGTTTTTTGACGGATATAGCCGTCTGTTCGGCATTTCCCTCTATCGATACAAACTTTTTCAGTTTGATTACATCGGAATAGGAGTAGAATAACAGCGCTTCACTTGCAAGTCCATCGCGTCCAGCCCTGCCGGTTTCCTGGTAATAACTTTCTATGTTTTTGGGCAGATCCATATGAACGACAAACCTCACATTGGATTTATCGATACCCATCCCGAAGGCAATGGTAGCTACCATAATCTTTACTTCATCCCGCTGGAACATATCCTGATGACGAGTCCGTTGTTCCCTGTCCATTCCCGCGTGATAGGGCAACGCTTCAATTCCTTCTTCAGTGAGATCATTTGCCAATGTTTCCGTTGAAGCCCGCGATAAGCAATAAATGATCCCTGATTCGCCCTTTCTCTTGTCGAGAAATTCCAACAATTTTTCGAAGCTCCTTCTTTTCTCCTCGACGGTGTAGCGGATGTTCGCGCGGTTGAAGCTGGATATAAATGTTTCGGGATTTCGCAGCTCAAGTTTCTCCACAATATCTTTTCGAGTGAGACTGTCGGCAGTCGCAGTCAACGCAACTACGGGAACGTCTGGCATTGCCCTCTTAAGTTGCGCGAGCTGAAGGTAGTCGGGGCGGAAATCGTGTCCCCAATGTGAAATGCAGTGGGCCTCATCTATTGCAATTAGACTCACATTGAAAGAGCTGATCTTTTTCAGGAAAACACTTTCGGGTGCGAGGTATAGTAACTTGAGCTCTTTCGAGTTCACTTTGCCAAGAATACTTTCTTGTTCGGTTGAGCTTTGCGTTGAATTCAGAAAAGCCGCAGGGATACCGTTCAGTCGCAAGGCATCGACCTGGTCTTTCATAAGAGCGATAAGAGGTGAGATGACAACGGTAAGCCCGTCGAACACAAGGGCTGGTATCTGATAACACAACGATTTACCGCCTCCGGTAGGCATCAGAACAAAAGTGTCTTTCTTTTGCAAAACGGCGTCGATAATTGCTTCCTGCTCGAGCCGGAACGACGAATAGCCAAAGTGAGATTGTAAAATTTCAAGGGGTAACATAGTTGACAACGGTTTATATAGTTAAAAACAAAACATTTCCAATGAGGAAAGGAGAGTGAGTGGGAGTGCGGGTGTGGGTGTGTTTTACCCCCGAGAACTCGGGGCAAAGCACGCGGGGTTTCGCAGGGAAAAGGCAAGATTGATAGACGCCCAGCGTGTCTGGCCCCGACGCGTCAGGGCGTCTCTGCTTGTCCGGCTGAAGCATTGCGAAAGCGGGCGGTGAAAAAACGTTAATATGCAGCATAATCCTTATTCTTTCGCGCAAACTTATCAATCCCCGAACAATATGTCTCTGTAGTGTAACCATCCATTTCCGTTTCGCACAAGTACGGTAATACGGTCGCACAAGAAATCCTGGGTATAACGAAAATCCTGAAGATGCGGCCACGCCTTTGAGAATTCGTTGGCATTCAGTCCCTCTGCGATGGAGATGAACGGCATATACCTCGGATTCTTTTTAACAAGGTTTTCAAAAATGTCCTGGACATCAGCCTTGTTGAGTATATCAAGATAGATCGTACGGTTCGGTTCGTGCCCGAAATACCTTAATCCTTTTATGAAAATATTGAATGGATCGAATGCCACTGCTTTTGCTTCGACCTGCTTGATGATATCGCCAAAATGTCTTTTGTCGTCGAACTTGAACAATGAGATATGTGCCGGGGAATAACGATCGCCAAAAAGTTCACCTGTCAGAAACTGAACATCATCCTTTAAGACGGAGACGTCGCTTTTTATATGCGGAGGTGGCGCGATAACAAAAGATAGCTCCTCTACCTGCTGGCTGGTTTTTATGTTTGAATGTTTCATAGTGACGATTTTTCTTTTATTCGGGTGTGAGTGTGGGAGTGGGTGTGTGATTTTACCGCAGGGACGCAAAGACGCAGAGTTACGCAAGGACCTTGTTCAAATATCTGTACCTCATCCCATTCTCATTGTGCCTTTGAACATATTCATCTCCATTCGTACCCTTCGATTTACGCCTAGCGTAGTTGCACGAATTAACTTTTCAGAGCCGTGCTTGTGTTTGATGCGGTCGATCGCTTCGTATAACAGAATACTTTCCGCAGTGTCATCAAACAAGCTGATCTGATGATTACCATGTACCATTCCACTTAGCCGTACTCCCACAAGGCGGATAAGCATCCGACGACTATAGAGTTTCGTGAAAAGCTCAGTTACCGTACGCAGTAACACGTGATCTGAAGATGTGTAAGGGATGTGTACCTGTTTTGTTTCTGTGTCGAAATTCGAGTAGCGTATCTTCACTGTCACGCAGCACGCAAGCTTGTTTTGTTCGCGAAGCTGAAACGCGACCTTTTCAACCATTGTGATCAGAATTGATTTCAATCGCTTTACATCGATCGTATCTTCTTCGAAGGTACATTCTGTAGAGATTGACTTCTGCTCGCTATAAGAAACGACGGGCGATTCATCAATACCATGGGCTTTATTCCAAAGACTGATACCATTCTTACCGAAAGCACTCACCAAAAACTTCATCGGCATCTCGCGAAGTGTTGCTACTGTCCGAACGCCCATATCATAGAGAAACGATGCGGTTTGTTTTCCGATCATGGGGATCTTGTCAACTGAAAGAGGCGCGAGAAATTCTTTTTCTGTCCCGGGTGGAATTTGTTTTTCAGCGTTCGGTTTAAACTCGTTCGTAGTTACTTTAGAGACGAGCTTGTTGACAGACATTCCCAAGTGAAATTGGCAGTCCACTTTCCTTCATAATTTTTTTTCGAAGTTCAACTGCCCATTTGAAAGCACCGAAGTACTTGTCCATTCCACTGGCGTCAATGTAAAATTCATCGACAGAGGATTTTTCAAAAAGAGGCGATGACTCCGCGATAATCTCCGTTACCTCGTGGGAGTTCTTGCTGTAGGATTCCATATCGCCTGAGATAACTTTTGCGTCAGGGCAAAGTTGAAGCGCCAGATACATTGGCATTGCGGAATGAACCCCGAAGCGACGGGTTTCGTAACTGCACGCTGCAACCACACCGCGACGGCTGCTTCCTCCAATAATAAGAGGTTTGCCGGCCAGGCGTGGATTGTTTTTGCACTCCACGGCAACAAAGAAGGCATCCAGGTCGAGGTGTATGATGTTTCGTTCCACACCACTAATTAACTAAAAATATTAGTAATTTGTTTTTTCTTTTAAACTAATTTTTTTAGTTTTGAATCGTTGTTAAATGCCATAGCAACAAATCCCTTCCAACTCCTTGTCCGCCGTGGCGGATGGGAGGTGGAGTGGGCCAAGGTTTTTAATTGTTGTCGTTTGATTTTTGTATTGACATTCAAATATTTTCTGGGTTGGCGCTCTCTTCACTAAACCTTTCCGCCGTTAGCGGAAGGTTTAGGATGATGAGACCATCATCCGGTAATAAAGTCAGCACAAAACGCCGGCAGCGTGGAAGTTTTGTTTGACTAAACCAAACGGTGAGCAGGTGCGTACCGTAAACGATTAGTTTGTGATAACTTGTTACTTACTTTTATTCTTTTGATATGGCATTCATTAACAAAAACCTGAAATTCTTAAGAGGTCAACAGAACATGACCCAGAAGCAATTGGCCGAGAAACTCGGACTGAAACAGGCGGCGATTGGCGCATATGAAGAGGAGCGCTCAACCCCTCCGTTGGCATCGCTGCTCGATATCACAAAGATCTTTAACGTAAATCTTGATGACCTGGTAAGAGTCGATCTTAGTCGGAGCGACAAAGATCGAAAGGCAAGCCCTACTACCCGGGGAAGGGAAATTCTGGCCATCACCATTGACTCTAATAATAAGGAAAACGTAGAGCTGGTAACACAAAAAGCATCCGCCGGTTATTTGTCGGGCTATCAGGACGTGGAGTATGTCAAAGAGCTTCCCAAGATCAGCATGCCGGTATTACCAAAGAATAGAACATACCGCGCTTTTGAGATCCAGGGCGACTCGATGTTACCCGTGCAGCCTGGCAGTATCATTTTCGGCGAGTACCTTGACAATGTCACGTCAATAAAAAATGGAAAGTTATACATCCTTGTAACCAGGCAGGATGGAATCGTCTTTAAGCGCATTTTTAATTTTTCCGGAGACGAAGCAAAATTGTTGCTGGTATCAGATAACCGCCAGTACCAGCCCTATTCTGTTGATATTGAAGATGTATTAGAGGTATGGTTTGCGAAGGCGTTTTTCTCCAATCAATTTCCCGATCCTCAGGGTTTAACAGGTGTTTCTGCCGATCAATTGGCTCATACGGTTCTTTCGCTTCAGGAAGAGATTAAAAAGTTGAAGAAGAAATAGCTTCAAAGGCCGTTCGTTAGATCTACGAGCCCGCTAGATTGAAGATTTTGAAACTATTTTCAGAGGGGGTACTGTTTTTAGTCCGTTCCCATTCCAGAAAATCGGTGCGAATGGGGCAGGTACTAACCATTCAACGAGATATCAACTGACAATCGCGACGTGAAACGCCTTGAAGAATATACCCAATCTGAGATCAAATCGCTGATTAATCATTTAAGAGACTATGGCCGACACGGGAAACCCGATGCCCTTCACAAAATTCGCGTCGACATAAAGAAGATTAAGGCGATCCTTGCGGTCCTAAACGGTAGCCTGAAAAGATTTAAAGCCCACAAAAATTTCGTCCCCCTACGGAATATATTCCGCAAGGCTGGAAGCATAAGAGAACCTGACGTGCTTGCGCAAATGCTAAAGCAGTATAATGTCGACGAAACAGTTGACGAATTGATGTCCGGAAACGTTAAGCGATCTGCAGCTGTATTTAAGTCGGATGTACCCCATTTTATCGATATAGTAAAAGACAGGACAAAGAAATTGCCAGCTTTTTCGAAGCAGGTTCACCATGATGATTTCTCGTCGTATCTAACCGACAAAAAGAAAGAGGTAAAATCTCAACTGTACCCGCGACCAAAGATGGCCATAATTCACAAGGTGCGTAAAGGCATCAAGGAACTAATGTATTTATCGGAATTGGAAGACGATGGAAAAAAGAGGGAGGTAAAGTTTTATGACGGGTATGCAAGATGTTATTGGCAAGTTCCATGATAAGCAAGTACTGCTTGATCTACTGAAAAGTAAGAATGGCCGAGCCCATCGCGAACAACTCAGTTCAATTCGTTCGGAGTGCCTGTCAGATAAAAGGGAAATTTTCCGCCTTGCGTCGGAGTATTACAAAAAGGTTGAATCAGAATGAAAGTTGGAGTAGAAACGAAGAAAAAAAACCAGATCGCGGGATCTGGTTTTTCCATTTAGTGCCGAAGGCGGGACTCGAACCCGCACAGCTTGCGCCACACGCCCCTGAAACGTGCGTGTCTACCAATTTCACCACTTCGGCATAAATAAAAGTTGGGACACTTTCGCGTCCCAACTTTTGCCCTTCCGTCGGAAGGATTTTTGGTGCCCAGAACTGGACTCGAACCAGCACACCCTTTCGGGCGCTACCACCTCAAAGTAGTGCGTCTACCAATTTCGCCACCTGGGCATTTTTGTATAGCGAGGGCGACAAAAGTAAGAAGCTTTGGAGACTTAACAAAGGGGGAGTTATGAGTTATGAGTTATGAGTTATGCTTGCCCGTCTAAGCCCCGATGCATCGCGTAGGCGGGAGTTGGGCGAGGGAGTGGGCACGGGGGTGGATTTAGCATGATATAGGCGCTCAGCGCCAGCTTTTCTCACACCACCCCACACTCTGACTCCTTACTCCTAACTTCTAACTTCCTACTTCTAACTTCTAATCTTCTAACCCCCTGGGGCTCATTTGCTTAAAAAACACGCGAGATGTTGAAACCGAAATGAATATCTCCATCAAAGAAATCGCCTGTTGTTTCTGCCACAAATCCTTTTTCAATCATTGATTGCGAATTAGTCAGGTGTAGCTGAAACACGTGTCCGCCCGTCTCAATATCAACACCAATCGCGATAGAATTGTGATAGGGATCCAACTCATCCGTATTAAAACGATAATAGTATTCCATGTTCAACGACAATCGTTTTGAAAGCTTAACTCTCCCACCAGCTCCCAACGCATAGATTCGTTTTTCTGAGGATCATTTACTTCATTACGATGGATTAACGTTGGCATAACTTGTATGGAAATCGAAGGGCTGAATTTGCGTGCAATTAAAATGAGGTGGCTATACGCGGTTTTGGATGAAAATGAGTTTTCATCTGCAGGCTCAGTTTGCTTTAATGTTTTTACTGCCATACTTGAAAACCATGTGACAGACAGGGGAAAATTCTTCTCCCCTTTGTGCTGACGAGCCAGTGCATATTTGACAAATCCATCATAGGTTTTTTGAAAGGAATTCCTTCCTATTCCTACAGTCAATCGATTCGTCAGCCCATACTCTAAACCAAATCTGACGTTGGCTCCATCGAGTCCAAAAAATTCATATGCGCCGCTGTTGATTCTACCAAAACGGTGTGAAATCAAAAACTCCAACGAAGATCTCTTCCGAGTAATAATGGAGTGGCCGTTGATTAGCCTACTCCCTTTAAAGGTAGCTTCGGCATATTGAATGGGCTCCTTCATTTCCGCTTCTATCGAAGCCAGGAGATCATCTTGTGCGTGGACAGAAAATCCCAATCCAAGGAATAAAACCGCACTAAAGAATATTTTCATCATTGACGTTCAAATTTTTTGAGGAGAATATTTAAGATCCACCGTTACCTCTACTATCTCTGCGATATTTTTCACCACAATGGTGGGCACATCAATTTTATAATCGCGAATGGCGATTTTAAATTTAGCTTTCACATATAACGTATTGTCCTTAATCTCAACTGTGCCTGCTATTTTGACTTCTTTGGTTACTCCATGCAAGGTGAGTTTACCATCAGTCTCAACTTGGTAAGTGCCATTTTTTGTTACATCGATTGGATGCTCGCCCTTGAAAACTCCCTGGAATGTTGCTTTAGGAAATTTATCAGACTCCAGATAGTTTTCATTAAAGTGCTCCTGCATAAGGGATTTGTCGAATTTGAAGTCTTTGATGAACATACTGGCAACTACCTCACTCTTTTCGATATCTAAGAGTGAGATCACCTGGTGGTTATGTGCCTCTATATTTTCAAGAGGCGCTTCAGAGAAGAAGGAGATATGCCCATCACGAGTTACATAGCGCGGTTGAGCGGTTGAAAATACGGTTACTAAAAGAAACAAAAAGGTTATTTGAATATTTTTAGAGTTCATAGTTATTTCTTATTGATTTTTAAAAGAATAATGACTTGGTCGCAGACAAGATGAAATGTGCTGGTCAATTCGCTAAGTTTCCATCTTTCGCCCAACATGCAATGGACTGAATTTGATTGTCAGACAGAGGGTTTGAAGGTGGCATACTTTTGTTGCCAGTGCGTACCGATATAATCTCTGCGTTTTTTATGATATTCTGATCGTTCCGAAAGTCGGGTGAAATACTCCCACCGTGACAACTACTGGTCGCGCAGCTGGCGCTGATGATAGATTTTATGGCGCTAAATTCCTGGCCAGTTAAAATCGCAACTTCGCGTTCAGTGGTACAGCCTGTTGCATCTCTAACGGACGCGGTGTAAGTTCCCGAAGTAAGATTGTTGAACTGATTGTTTTCGGAAGCGTCATCTCCTACCATGAATCGATATGGCAGTTTTCCTCCAGTTGCCGTAATAACAACGCTTCCGCTGGATAGATCACAACCTGAAGGAGTGGCGATTACGGTTATATTCAACCCTTCGGAATTTTTAACTTCAGCTTCAATGATGCTAAGCATCCCTTTTCGTCGCGGACACTGATTTCGTAAATACCCGACTCCAGATTTTCAAAAAATGGTGATGAATCAAAATTAACGCCATCTATGGTGTATTCGAGATCTCCAAGACCTCCGACACCTATAACTTCGATTCTACCGACGGAAACATTGCACTCCGATTCTGTGATTGAAATTAATTCAATAGTAGGAGGAGTATCGCACAGTGCGGTCTCTACAGTTTCATATGTACAACCCGATGCATAGGCTACGATGCAAAAAATAAGGATATAAATAGTCTTTTTCATTATAAGAGATTTAAAAACGCCGATGCAGTAAGAACCGCACCGGCATCCCAACCCAACCTATTTTAAATCCGTAACAATAAACCACTTACCTCCAAAGCCCTCACCCTTAGCATCGCCGCGAACCTGGTCCTGGACAAAATAGTACAGCGGAATTCCGTTGTACGTAGTTTGCTTGGCACCATCCTCACGGGTGATGGTACTAAAGTCTGCAGGATCAAAGAATGAGGGGACCGTCAAAGTCTCATCTAAGAATGCAGGCCAGGTGACAATGCATCCATCCTTACACGTACTTGTATTTTCGGAATCATTCGTAAAGAGATACAGCGTTCTTCCTGATGCATCTACTATGTACTTTTCGCCAACAGCATTATCAGCCACCATCAGGGAGTAATCCGGCTTTGCGACATACCACTTCTCATTGGCATCATCGCCGTTCACATCGCCTGAATTCGCATCTCCTGAATAATAATAGAGAGGCCAGCCGTTGTAGGTTGTTTGCTTAGCTCCATCAGCACGCGTAATCGTTCCGAAGTCTGCCGCGTTCAAACCATTGCCCGCAGAAATGGTCTCCATATAAAATACTGGCCAGGCGGTAAGGCATCCACCGCTGCAAGTACTTGATCCACTAAAATCAGGGGTGAAATAATAAAGCGCTTTACCATTATTGTCGGACAAGTATTGTCCGAATGTGCCACTTGTTCTCAGTTCAGCCGCAAGTGATTTTGGGGGTTCATTTACGGTAACTTCATCATCTTCTGAACACGAAATGACAATACCGACTAGAAATAAGGTGATTAACAGAGAAAGTTTCTTTTTAATGTTTTCCATTTTAGAGATGTTTTTGTTTTTGGTTGACTAGAAGCTTATCGGCCGATTCAACTTCGAGTACAGACAACGGCTTACTGCAAGAAGAGCTGAAAGATGGATGTTACAACAAGTGATCAACCGCCGACTTGGAGGGCTACAAAAGGTGAACAAAATGACTTAAAATGGTTGAAATTAAGGCGCTACGGCCGATTTGATAGATGGATTGACGGGGGTGACAAAAATCCCATCATAAAATCTGTAAGGCTTTGTTCTTGCGGTAATCCTAGCTTTTTCCGCAATCGATAACGGGAGGTTTTGACACTTTCCGGCGAAATACCCAGCATGGAGGCAACTTCTTTCGGATCCAAATTAAGTTTGATTAGCGCACAAAGTTTAAGTTCAGTCGGACTTAGCTCGGGACATCGAGCAAGCAACTGAGAAAAGAAGTTATGATGAACATTTTCAAACGTTCGCTTAAAATCTTCCCAGTCTTTATCGATGTTTTGGTTAGTTTGAACAAGCCGCAGAACGGTGTTGAGTTCTTTTGTCAGGGAGGCATCAACCTGTTTTTTTAGTTTTTCGAGTTTTTTCCTGAGTTCATCCAATAATTCATTTTTATGGATAAAATTCATGGTATAAGATGTCAACTCTTTATTTTTAAAAGATAACGCAAGGTTTAATTCTTCTTCTCTGAGCCGGGCATTTTCCAACTTTGCATCTGTTAACGCATGCTCTGATTGATATAATTGACGGTTATTCACCAGTAGTTGCTCATTTTTCTTAATCCTGAATTTCTGATTACGGAAAATGATGAAGGTTACAATGGCAAGTGTTAAAATCATTCCAATCAACACCATTGTAGTTAGTCTATCAAAACGTGCCTGTTCCTCCAGGAGAATTATTTCTTGCGTACGGAGCTTCAGGTTCTGCTCCTTTTCCTTCATCTCTTGATCAATCTGAAGATTGGCCATTTGCAAGGCCTTTTCTTCATTGAATATGCTATCCTTAACGAGCTGATACTTTTCAAAGTAAAATAACGATGCCTTGTCATTCCCAATCAGCGTGTAAAGATTTTTGAGATCTAAGGTTATATCCCGTAGCCATTTTTTGTATCCATGTTTCTCAGCGATTGGATAGCCACGCAATAAGTATCGTTCTGCTTGTGCGTAATTCCCTTTTTTCAACTGGATGCTGCCAAGGTTCTCCAGATTTTTTGCAATGTGCTCGTGATCATTACGCTGTTCGGCCAGTGTCAGGGACCGCTGAAGATATTTTTCAGCGTCTTTATAGTTTCCCTGGTCGCGATAGAGGATTCCCAAACGATTACATGCCTCCAACACGCCAAAAACGTAATTGTTTTTCTGATGAATGTCTAATGCTTTGATAAGATACCCATACCCCTCATCATATTTTTTTTGATCGATATAAACTGTTCCGATTTTTGAATAGGTCGTAGCAAGCCGGTCATCTCTTTTTAAGTATTCGAATATTTTCTCGGCTTGGAAAAAATGATTTAGGGCTTCTTTGTAGTACGTCTGATCACCGTAGACGAGCCCGATGTTGAGCGTAGTGTTTCCCTCTCCCAATAGATCCTGAAGCTGCTTATATTGTTCCAGAGATTTGAACAAATGTGTGAGGGCCTGGTAAAAATTCCCACGCGCCCAATGTGATACACCGATCACTCTGTTTGCCATGGCGACTCCGGGCTTATAATTTAATTTCTCTGACAGCTCCAAAGCTTCTTTGCCATATCGCTCAGATTTACTTGCGTCAACCACCCAGTAATCGTAGCCGGCCTCGTTTAAAATGTTGGCGCGTATTGTGTCCTTCGCCGTATAGCGTAACAGCAATTGATCCAGGCTGTCAATATTTGATTGTGAAAAGGTTGTAAATGAAGGAACACAAGTAATTACAAATTGAAGGATCCAAAACCTGATGATTAAACTCATGGCACGTGGTGGCGAGTTCATATGCGATCAAAATTTTAGATGCATGACATAGCAATGAATAGTCTGAATCCATTCTTCATCAAACCGACATCACCGTGAACGTAAATAGTTGTTCTGATGCTGGAAAGCCATAAAAAAAAGGAAATTCTTGTACAAGCTCACTATCAGTCACCATGACCGGCACCTTCATGATTTGAAGGGAAAACCTGAACATAACCATCTGACACTTCGTCGAGGTGCCCTAATCAGGCTTAGGCACGACCGTCGATCTTAAGGAGCCGAAAAGATGGGAATTGTAAAACTCGACCCGAGACTGTCGTCGCCCGATCTTCGGGGCTACGTCGGACAAAGCCCACAACCATCATTTTACCGAGATTAGGGACAGGGGTCAATCACCAAATCACTCATCGCTAAATCACTAAATGTATTGAGCCGAGAATGGGATTTGAACCCACGACCTGCTGTTTACGAAACAGCTGCTCTACCGCTGAGCTATCTCGGCCTAATTATGGTCCGTCAACAGTGACAGGCTGCAACGTACACGAGAACCCCCAAATTACTAAATTGTCCCAATTATGCTTTCGAAGAAATGTAAATATGCCATTCATGCACTCGTCCACATGTCGAGAAACCCTTCGGACAAATTCCTTATTAAAGATATTTCTCTGGCTTGCTCGATACCCAAAAAATTTCTGGAGAGCATTTTATTGGATTTGAAGAGAGCTGGAATTCTAGGCAGTAAACAAGGTAAAGGCGGGGGATATTTGCTCAGGCGCGCACCTTCTGATGTAAACCTTGCCGAAATTGTACGACTCTTTGATGGGGCCATCGCTGCGGTGCCCTGTGCGACATTCAAGTTTTATGAACGATGCGAAGAATGCAAAGACGAAGAGACCTGCAGCGTCAGACATGCTTTTTTGCAGATCAGGAACGCTACAGTCGAAATGCTGAAAGGCGATACGTTGGAGGATATGGTAAAAACGGAAACGAAACTGCGCGCGAAGAAAAAGAAAGCCCCATAAACATAGGGGAAAACTCAACTTTTCTTGATCTTTTTAAACTATAGTCTCAATTTCACAGTTAGACTATAAAAAAAAATTATAAACCCTTAAAAACAAAAGTATATGGCAATCAGACTAGGCGAACCCGCACCCGATTTCACAGCGGAGACCACGGAAGGAACGATCAAATTTCATGAATGGTTGGGCTCCAGCTGGGGTGTGCTGTTCTCTCATCCTGCAGATTTTACTCCTGTATGTACCACTGAACTTGGCGAGGTCGCAAAATTAAAAGGCGAATTTGACAAACGTAATGTAAAGGTAATCGCGCTAAGTGCTGATCCGCTGGATTCACATCGTAAATGGATCGGTGATATCAATGAAACACAAAAAACAGTAGTGAACTATCCATTGATCGCCGACCCTGAATTCAAGATCGCGAACCTTTATGACATGGTTCATCCGGCCGTCACAGATAAGTTCACGGTGCGCTCCGTCTTTGTGATCGGCCCTGACAAAAAAGTGAAACTAACGATAACATACCCAGCCGCTACTGGCCGAAATTTTGATGAAATTTTACGTGTTATCGACAGTCTCCAATTAACAGCGGGATATAGTGTTTCAACTCCAGCAAACTGGAAGCAGGGCGAGGACGTAATCATTATTGCCGCTATTAAGGACGAGGATATCCCAGCTAAGTTCCCGAAAGGCCACAAGCGCATCAAACCTTATCTCAGAACGACGCCGCAACCCAATCTATAAATTTGTTGATTTTGTGATTTGGCAGGAGGATCATTCTCCATGCCATGTGAAAGATGCCTTCCGGAAAACGCGGGAGGCATTTTTTTGTTTGAAGGTGGATGGCTACACTTCAAGTTCTATTTTATACACTTCGCTTAAATTGTTTTAATCCGCGGATATTCAGGACAATACCTTTACGTACCTGACAGTATGATACGTATTGTTTTGCCTATTGTTCTAATCTTCATCGCCGCCGCATGCCAGCGCAATCAAGGCGTTATTAAACCTCAGCGGAAACCACTAATGGAGGCCATATACGCTTCCGGTTTCGCAGTAGCTCGTGACGAATATCAGGTTTTTGCACAGGCGGAAGGCTACTTATCAGCGAAGTTGGTGATGGACGGAGATACCGTCCGACGTGGTGATCCTCTTTTCATAATTGAAGCCGACCAGCAGTCAGCCCGTTACAGAATTGCGCGCGAGAATTATGACATGGCATCAGCCAACTACCGAAAAGGATCGCCCGTGTTGTCGGAGCTGATGGCAGCCGTTGATGCGGCTAGAACAAAAATGCAGTATGACTCCCTCAACTTTGTGCGTTATACCAATCTTCTTAAGAGCAATGCGACAACACGAGCTGACCACGATCGAATGAAACTGCAATTCGATAATTCAAAAAATGAATACACTCTTCAGAAAAGCCGACTCAACAAAACTCAGAATCAATTATACATAGAACTTCAAAACGCAAAGAGCCAACTGCAGATTGCCGGCGACGAAAGTGGCCGTTACACTGTTCGGAGTCAGATCACCGGACGGGTATTCAAAACCATGAAAGAACAGGGTGAACTCGTGAGGCGAAATGAGGCCGTTGCGATCGTTGGCATGGACAATGCGTTTTACCTGCAGCTGAATGTTGACGAGCTCGACGTTCAACGTTTGAAGGTCGGCCAGGAAGTGTTGACGAAAATCGATGCTTATCCCGGCAAAGTATTCCACGGCCGTGTCACAAAGATCTATCCGATGATCAACAAGCAACAGCAGTCCATACGTGTCGACGCAGACTTAACGGCCCCGCTACCTGGAAATTTTTCAGGTCTTGCGCTCGAGGCTAACATCGTTATTCGCCAGAAGGAAGACGCGCTGGTAATACCAAAAGCCTTGCTGCTTCCCGGCGACTCCTTGAATGTGAAAACAAAAGAAGGCGTAAAGAAAATAAAGGTCATCCGTGGCATTGAGACACTCGACGAAGTTGAAATTGCCGGAGGACTGGACAGCGCTGAATCTCTGATAGTTCAGAAAAAATAGACGGTGATATGAAGCTTGCCATTGAAATAGCAAAGACACACCTTCTTTCAAAGCCGAAGCAAACGCTGGTGGCGATGTTGGGAGTTACCTTTGGTATCGGCATGTTTATCGGGATGGTAGGATTGATGACGGGATTGAACAATTTCACTGAAGAGCTTACTATGACATCCTCACCGGACATTCATATCTATAATGACATCACTCAGGATCGGCCCACCATCCTCAGTGAAGTGAACCCGAACGGTTTTAACATAGTACTTCATCAGAAGCCCAAGAAGGAAACATCAAAGCTGCGTAATGCCCTACAGATTGCCGAAGCAATTCGCAAAGATCCAAGGGTTATTGGTGTTGCTCCCACGCTTTCGTCGCAAGTCTTCTATAATTACGGTCCGGTTGAGCTAAACGGCGTCATCGCCGGAGTGGATATAATTGAAGAAGACAAATTGTTTAATCTTCGATCAAAAATGAAATCCGGCCGTATCGAAGACCTGAAAGCAAGCACGGATGGAATAATAATGGGTACCGGATTGGCCAGGAAGCTGAATGTCAAGACGGGTGACCGTGTATTAATCACTACGCCACAAGGATATACAATGACGCTGAAGATTGTGGGTACGTTTCAAATGGGTATCGGTACCGTTGACAATATTAGAAGTTACGCGAACATATCTACTGTGCAGGTGATCCTGCAACAAGATCAATCGTATATCACTGATATCAACATCAAACTAAGGGATCTGCACGAAGCGAAAAATATCGCACCTCAATTTCAATCGATTGCTGGCTATAAAGCAGAAGACTGGGAGACGGCGAATTCAACATTCCTAACCGGGGTAATGATAAGAAATATTCTAACCTATTCCGTTTCGATCACACTGCTTATCGTTGCGGGTTTTGGAATATACAATATCCTGAATATGACGATTTACAATAAGATGAAGGATATCGCCATCCTAAAGGCTATGGGCTTTTCTGGTCGGGATGTAAAGCGAATCTTCATGATCCAGTCTCTTGTTATTGGCTTTGTGGGTAGTCTCGCGGGACTTGTCATCGGTTATTTGCTTTCATACGCGATCTCGAAGGCGCCATTTGACGGCGGCGACTTCATCAGTCTGGATCATTTTCCCGTAAGTTTTGATCCGAAGTACTATATAATCGGCGTCATCTTCGGAGTGGCCACTACCGCTGTTGCCGGCTACATGCCGTCGAGAAAGGCATCACGACTTGATCCGATCGAAATATTAAGAGGTTGATTTTTATGCAAGTGCTGCGGACACATAAGATCACAAAGTATTTTTATGATCCTGAAAAGTTCCAGGTATTAAAGGACATTGACCTGGTTGTGAATAAAGGGGAGTTCCTTTCGCTGGTGGGAAAGTCGGGTTGTGGAAAGTCCACACTGATGTACGTACTTTCAACAATGGATACCGACTACGAAGGTGAGTTGGAGATTGCCGGAGAACGCCTCACAGGTCTAAAGCAGAATGATCTGGCGAAGTTCAGGAACGAACACATTGGATTTGTTTTTCAGTTCCACTACCTGTTGCCGGAATTCACGGCACTGCAGAATGTAATGATTCCGGCGTTGAAGCTTCAACGCTACAACCGAAAAGAGGTGGAGGAGCGTGCGTACGAAAAGTTACAAATGCTGGGAATGCAGGACTTTGCGCTCAAGCGATCAAACAAGCTTTCCGGAGGGCAACAGCAGCGTGTAGCCATCGCCAGGGGAATCATCAACGACCCTGATATAGTTATGGGTGATGAACCCACCGGTAACCTTGATTCGTATAACAGTCAGCTTGTGTTTGATATTTTCCGGGAATTAACCCGGACATACAACCAAACGATCATTGCCGTTACCCATGATGAGGAATTTGCCCGAAACTCGGATCGGATTGTGGAAATGAGCGATGGAAAGATCGTTACATCGAGTGGACATATTGAAGCAAGCAAGTTTGAATTCGAAAAAAATAAAAAATAGGGGTTAACGACTTTATGATTGTCATGGTAATAAAAAAGCGCAGTTATGGAGAATATGATCAACCTTACACAGTCGACAAATGGGTATCTGCAGCATTTTTATGTTGCCCAGAAAAACCTGAGCAAAGTCATCAAGGAAGAACGATTGCTTAAAAGGATCCGCAAGAGTAAAAAGCGATCCAGTAATGATGAACAGTAAGAACAGGTTAATAATTGCGGGAGCAGGTATCGGTGGACTTACGCTTGCCATTGCGTTGCAGCGTAAAGGTATTGATGTGACTATTGTCGAACAGGCGCCAACCATCAGGCCCCTTGGTGCTGGCCTTGTCCTCGCGGCAAATGCAGTAAAAGCTTTCGCCGAGATAGGTATCGAACAGGAGGTTCTTAAAGCGGGAAAAGCCCTTAAGAAGTTGGTGATAAAAGATCGGAAGGGACGAGTCTTAACCTCGACAGACTCGGAGCAGATCAGTAGAAGGTACGGCACAATTGACAACTTTGCGATACATCGTGCAGATCTGCATGACGTATTATTGAAACACCTTCAACCGGCGTCGATTCAGCTTGGCAAGCAATGTGTTGATTTCAAACAGAACTCCGAAGGCGTATCTCTCAAATTTCAGGATGGAACCATCATAAATACCGACTACGTGATTGCGTGCGATGGAATTCACTCCATCTTTCGTAGAAAACTTCTTCCTCAAAGCGAAGTTCGATATGCTGGTTATACTTGTTGGCGTGCCGTTATTGATAACCTTCCGCCGGGTATTAATATAGAAGAGACTTCCGAAACGTGGGGCCAGGGATCAAGGTTTGGTATTTGTCCATTGGTAAACGGCAAGTTATATTGGTTTGCCTGTCTCAATGCTGATGCTAACAACGCCGTGATGAGGAATTATACCGTTGAAAATCTGCTGTCGCGGTTTAGTCATTTTCATGAACCTATTCCATCACTCATAAAGAATACCCGCAATGAACAACTAATATGGGGTGATATTATCGACCTAAAACCGCTAACGCAATTTGCATTTGATAACATTGTATTAATGGGCGATGCAGCCCACGCCACGACACCTAATATGGGACAGGGAGCTTGTATGGCAATCGAAGATGCAGTGGTGCTTTCCAATCTCTTGGGTACACATAACAGCATTCAGGATGCATTCAGGAAATTTGAACGGATGCGCCTGGCCCGTACAGAAAAGATCGTGAAGGGTTCATGGCAATTGGGGCGGATTGCGCAGCTTGAAAATCCAATACTTGCACAATTAAGAAATGCCGCTATTCGCGCAACACCGTCCAGTGTTGCTGAGAAGCAGATGAAATTCCTGTATGAAGTTTCTTTTGATTGATGTAGAGTCACACTAGTCACAACCATGATAGCAATGTATAAGTCCCGAGAGCAGTTCCTGAAAACCTATGGAATTATTCTGGGGATGTCCTTTATTGCTTTCCTGGTACAGAGCGATAAAGTTTGATGAGTTTTCAATTGAGTTTCATATTGGATTGTTTGTCGTGTCGATCGTCATGATAGCTTTCATGTGGGAGGCATTGCGTTACATTAATAGAAGGCTGGATGAAACGTTTCCCTTTGAAAAAAGCATAAGTGGCCGCATCACTTTACAACTCATTCTTGGGGCCATAACCGGGCTTATTTTTAGAATCGTGATCTATTTCTTTGGTGAGCCATACCTTCCGATTAAACTTGATGAACTATTTCGGGCGGCTACCTGGGTACTGTATATCCTCATTACGGTTGGGGTAAACCTTGGATTTTTCACAGATTATTTCATCAAGCGTTGGAAGGATTCACTCGTTCTTACTGAACGGCTGGAAAAAGAGAAATCACAAGTACAATTCGATAATCTTAAAAATCAGCTTAATCCTCATTTCCTCTTCAATGCTTTGACTTCATTAAATGGGTTGATCTTTGAAAACCAAAATCTTGCCTCACAATTCTCTGCAACATCTTTCAAAAGTTTATCGCTACGTTTTGCAGAACAAGGACAAAAATTTTGTCCCGTTGCAAACGGAACTTGACTTTGTTCAGAATTACGTCTTTTTGTTGTGTACCAGATTCCAGAAAGCGCTGGATATCAAGTTTGATATCAGTGACATGGCGCGCGAGCGTGCAATAGTTCCCGTTACATTGCAGATCCTTATCGAGAATGCGCTGAAACATAATGTTGCCGATGAGCAAAGACCACTGATTATTGAGGTTATTACGATCGGCGACTACCTCGTTGTCAGCAACAATTTGCAACTGCGTACAAAGGTAGGGTCATCGAACAAGCAGGGATTGGAAAATCTCAGCTCCTTGTACCGATTTCTTGGTGAAAAGCCAATGATTGTAGACCAGACCGATAGTCGCTTTGCTGTAAAAATTCCATTACTTTGAAAAAAAAGAATGCGCTTCCGTACTGCTGATATTGATGACCTGTCAAAACTGATCAAACTTTACAAAGCCGTCGCTCGGGAGGAAGGTGGGATTGCAAGACTCGAACACGAGGTCACAGAGGATTACGTAAAGAATTTTATCACTAAAAGCCTGGCTACCGGTGTGATCATCGTGGGGGAAAATCCTGACGACCCGGATGAACTCATCGCGGAGATCCATGGATACAAGGCGGGCATTTCTGTTTTTGATCACGTACTTGGAGATGTTACCATTCTTGTTCACCCGAAATTTCAAGGCAAAAAAATAGGACGAACAATCCTGACGATCTTTTTAGAAGAGATTGGCCGCAACCGTATGGATATCGGAAAGGTCGAATTGATAGCGAGGGAAGGAAATATGAAAGCTATCGAGCTTTACCAATCCCTGGGATTTCGCATCGAAGGACGCCTGGAAATGCGTATCAGAACACCGGACCGAAACTATGAGGCGGATATACCCATGGGATGGCAAAACCCCAACTTTGAGTTTTAGGATTTCCATCCAGCGGAAGGGCACCGAGCAACTGAAAAAATGAAGATTCTTATCATAGAAGACGAAGCTTGGGCCGCAAAGCACTTGCAGAATATGGTGCTAAGGATTGAGCCGGACGCAAACATCCTGGGCATTACCGTTAGCGTACAAGCGTCTGTTAACTGGCTTGGATCTCATCCCACTCCCGACCTTATCCTATCCGATATTCAATTATCCGATGGAATAAGTTTCGAAATATTTGAAACGCTTCACATTCAGTGCCCCATAATTTTCACTACCGCTTTCGATGAATACGCGATCCGTGCATTTAAGCTCCACAGTATTGATTATCTTCTCAAACCTGTCGATGAAAATGAATTGGCGGCAGCAATAAACAAATACCGGTCGTTAAACATTGGCAACCAATTACAGGATCAGCTAAAATCTCTGGTAGGCTCGTGGAGCATTGCAAACAAAAAATATAAGGAACGCTTCCTGACGTTACACCGAAATGCACTTGTGCCGGTGATGCAAGACGAAATAGCATTCTTTCATAAGGAAGAGTTAATCTATCTTCATACGGTATCCAATGAGAGATACATCAGCGAACATGATACACTTGACGAGCTGGAAACGTTATTGAATCCGGAGGTCTTTTTCAGAGCAAGCAGACAATACATTATACATATCCAGTGCGTTGATAGGGTTAAGACTACGCACAAAGGGTTAACGGTTCAACTAAAATCAGTATTTCAGACCGAAATTGATATCAGCAGGGAGAAAGCCACTGCGTTCAAAAGCTGGCTGCGATAAAGGTTCTTTTTGCGAGCACTGCCAGCGTTAAACACTCACCCAATATCGCCAACCACAAACTAATATTGAAAACTACACACTCTCGGTATAGTATTTGAAACGGGCTAATTAGATTGATTGTGCGTATAAAAGGTATTTGCAATGGTCATGCAGGATACTAAGATTTGGCTTTGGAGGCATAACAACAGAAAGGGTCCTGCTGTTCTTCGCAAGAATTACGACACAGTTGCAAGCACAATAATTTCAGAAATACAGTCAAGAAACAATGGCGAAATTGACTTGTGTCATTTAATTGACCAAATTCGTTACACCCTTTCCTCCAATTTCCAAGGCAATATAGATTGGTACCTGCTTCATGTTAAACAGGACCTGGAGGCGAGAGGGATAATTAGGACGTATGTCAATCGCGATCGTGTACAGACCATCAGCCTAAACAAAAAACACTCCGTATTTAAAGGGTGACGGCTGAGGCACTGTGGTGGTTCTTATACTTTTTCCAGTCTTATTCTTGATCTTATTCTTCAGAATCATGAATAAAAGGACTTTCGAAAAATACATTTTACTGTTCATCCTGCATTTCTTGCTATGTGCTGTTTGTTTGGCGCAGAATGAAAAAGTTAGTAGGTCACAGGTACGCCCGCCAACCCTGATTGATACCACCCATTTGGGATTGGAAGAGTTTGAAAGTGGGGCTAACCCCGACAAGGAGCAATTGTGTTTTACGGCAACGACATTGATGGACAAAGAAGGAGGGACCATCCCGGCCATGGAACGATATTGCAGCATGGCCATTGCAGTGCTGGAAAGAAAAGAAGAAGTTGGAGCTGAGGTAGAGTTGACCAAATTGTATCTATTGCTTGGCCTTGCACGATGGGGACAAAGTAAGTTTGGCCAAGCAGTAGAGAGTTATACAAAGGCTGAACAACTATCCATAAAAATCGGTAGTGATAAATTTCTCGGTGAGGCTTATGCTCAATTGAGTTCCTTGGAATTTGAAAGAGGTCACTACAAAAGTTCTTTTGAATATTGTATTAAAGGTCTGCCCTTATGGAGAAAACCGTTAAGCTTTACCCAGAATGGGTTCAATGCCTTAGCACTTCTTTATAACAGTGTTGGTGACTACAAAACGTCACTGGAATATTGCAGGGAGGCCCAAAGGATCCTTAGAGCCCGCGGAGAAATCCCTGGGCATATTTACGACTTAATGGGTGTAAATTTTTACGCGACGAAACAATATGATTCTGCGATTTTCTATTACCAATATATTAATAATCATCCAGGAGAATCCCTCTCAGAAACGACTAGTACCCAAATTGAGAGTCAAACCATCTGGGCAAACTCCCGTATTGCTGAAATATACATAGCCAGGCAAAAATTTGATTCAGCCATACTGTATTTGAATGTCGCACTGACACATTTCGAAAGAATAACAGACGGCAATCAAATAATGTGGACACTGGTTAGGCTTTGTAGAGCCTATGAGGCGACTAGAAATTACCCTGCAGCATTTCAAAGCGCACGTAAACTTTTGCGTATGGCTTCAGAAACCGGTGCCAGGCAACATGTACGCGATGCCCATTTCATGCTGTACAAACTCTTTGATGCTAAACATGAAAATGACAGCGCTTATCAACATCTCCAGCTGTATACCTCTTTAAAGGAAATAATCGATGCTGATCAGACAGAACAAAAGCTGGCCTTTTTTAAATCTGAGATTGAAACGGAGAAAGCCAAAGCGGGCATAGCGAGATTAAAGGAAGAAAAGCAATTGCAGGAATTCCAGTTAAACCAATATTCACTCGAGAAGTATTTCCTCATTGTTGGTCTGGTTTTCCTTTCGGGAATGGGTCTGATCTTATTTCGGAATGTTTCATTAAAGCGAGAATCTGAAAAGCAAAAGAGGGAATTGGCTGAAAGCGAATTGAAGATGCAAACTTTCGAGAACGCCAGGACTAAGGCGGAGTTTCATCAACAAGCTGCTGAATTGCAAATGCAAGCGCTCCGTGCCCAGATGAGCCCCCACTTTATTTTTAACTCCCTTAATTCTATCAACCGGTTCATTCTACGAAATGATAGCGAGAATGCTTCAGAATACCTTGTCAAATTTTCCAAACTGGTACGATTAATTCTGCAGAATTCACAAGTTTCTCTGATAACCCTGGAGAATGAATTGGAGTCTTTGGAATTATATCTCGAACTGGAGGCATTGCGTTGTGAGTATCGTTTCGAATATAAAATTATTGTACCAGCGGGCCTGGATGTTTCCGGGTTGAAAGTACCACCGCTTATTATTCAACCTTACGCTGAAAATGCAATCTGGCACGGGTTGATGCATAAGAAAGAAAAGGGCCATCTGGAAATCGAGTTAAGCGAGGATAACAACTATCTATTTTTTAGAATTCTAGATGATGGCATAGGCCGTAAAAAATCAGCATCTCTTAATACCGTATCCTCCAGCATAAAGAAATCGTTAGGGTCCAAAATTACTGCCAACCGGATTGAAATGTTGCAAGGTTCAGTTGGTAATGAATTGGGTGTTACTATCAATGACCTCGTAAACTCTGAAGGGAATGCTATGGGAACCGAAGTAGTTATTAGAATCCCAATTAATTATGATTAGTGCCATTCTGATCGATGATGAGGTTCATTGTCTGGACACACTAGGTATTCTAGTCAATAAGTATTGCCCCGAAGTACAGATACTCCAGCGATGCCTTTCTGGAGAGCAGGGATTGGATGCCACAAGAAAATACAAGACGGACCTTGTATTTCTCGATATTGAAATGCCTTCGATGAATGGATTTGAACTGCTTGAGCAGTTTAGCGTAATTCCATTCTCCGTTATTTTTACTTCGGGCTATGATAAATATGCGCTCAGGGCAATTCGATTTAGCGCATTGGACTATTTGCTCAAACCAATTGATCCAAATGAATTAATAGCGGCTGTTCATAAAGTGGAGGTACAAAACCGTCCTCCTTCAGTAGAACAGTTCCGAATGTTGATGGATAGATTACAGAATAAAGAACACGGTTTTACAAAAATAGCAGTTCCAATTTTGGAAGGCTTTGAATTAGTACAAGCTGAAGATATAATAGCCTGTGAGGCGGATAACAACTATACCTATCTCTACCTTAAAAACAAAAGAAAAATCACAGCATGCCGTACACTCAAGGAAGTCGAGGAGCAGTTGGAATCATTTTCATTTTTTACACGTGTGCACCATTCCTATATCGTCAACCTGAATGAAGTAACAAAGTACATCAGAGGTGACGGAGGTTATCTGATGATGAGCGATGGCCGAAAAGTCGACGTATCTCGCAGCAGAAAAACAGCACTCTTAAAATTCTTCTAGCTGTTTTTAGGTACTCATTACCAATTCAGAATTTAAAAAACCAACCATTCGAGATGGCAACTGCTCAATAAGCATCGCCATCTAACTCCTGGCCGCGCAGAGTACTAAGCGAGGTTGGTAGAATCAGTCTATTCCCCATAGTTTCGACTCGAGATCATCTCCAAAATTACAACCACATTCCAAAACGCTTGGTCATGAAAAAGTATTATTTTATTGTTTTGATTTCTCTTCTAATGCTCCACTATGCATCTGGAAAATTGAGAAATGGGTATGAAAAACGTATCGGCTACGTGCGCGAATCTTTGAATAACGATTATCACATTCTTACGACGAATAAAAATTTGCCTGCATCCGAGAAGCGGAAAATCAAAGCCCGCATGCAGGAACTAATAATCTACGAGGCATATTACGAGCTAACCAAGAACTTACTGAGACAATTTAAAACCATTTCACCAGACATATTCAACCGAATTGACTCAATAAAGGATGCAAAGGGAAGGCACATTGATGTATATGTTCAATTCATTTCACGCGAGGAAGGTCTGGTGATGCCCGCTGGAAAAACATACATGGCACAATCAAACGAGGACGACGATATTTGTTTTTCCGAATTTGGCGAACACACTGTTTCCGTGAAAGTCTGGATTTTTAGCAAGGCACTTTTTGTATTAGCTCATGAATTCGGACATGTAGATTACCAGGTACCCAACCTGGCCGGTTATACAGAGTATTATAAGAACGTTTACCCTAATTTAGTTACCGAATCAAACTACGTTGGCCATGAAAGCAATGACTCCAGTGGAAAGAATGCCATAGCCTTTGAGACAATGTTCAGGAAAGACTATATGAATTTCTTAAAATTCCGTGATCGCAACGAGGCACTTGGGTCACCACTTGCCCTTATTCAGGAAATAAGAAAAAGGGTTCAATTGGAACTCTTTGGCCAATTGGCTGACGATAATTCTATGAACCTACAATCTAGTCCGATCGGGTCAACACTTTAAACAGAAAAGCACCGGAAGGATCTGGCACTCCTCCTGAGAAGAAATGGTTTGCAGTTTTTAAGAGTTGTTGGGTAAAGCAATTTACACCAGGTTCCAATGAGAGATATATCAGCGAGCATGATACGCTTGACGAGATAGAATCGTTATTGAATCCGGAAGTCTTTTTCAGGGTAAGCAGGCAATACATTATTCATATTCAGTCCGTCGACAGGGTCAAAAAAACGCACAAGGGACTGACAGTACAGCTAAAGCCGCTTTATCAAACTGAAATTGACATCAGTCGGGAAAAAGCGGCCGCGTTCAAAAACTGGTTGGAGTGAGCGGTTAGACCAAATACTCGAACAGATTCTCGTTCTGATTTACCAGCGTATAGTTCAGCTTGTGGCCATCCATACGTGTAATCAGTGTCATTAAAATCTTCTGTTGACTTCACTTCGATGCCAATCAATGCCGGTCCGCTTTCTTTGTTGTTCTTCTGAATGAATTCAAAACGGACGATATCATCATTAGGACCAAGTATATCATTGACGAATTCTTTTAGTGCGCCGGGGCGTTGTGCAAAGCGAACAATGAAGTAATGCTTGAGACCTTCATAGAGCAATGATCTTTCCTTGATTTCCTGCATCCTGTCGATGTCGTTGTTGCCGCCGCTGAGGATACACACAACTTTTTTGCCTTTGATCTGCGCGGCATACTGATCCAATGCCGCGATTGCAAGAGCGCCAGCAGGTTCCGCGACAATAGCATCCTCGTTGTAAAGTTGAAGGATGGTCGAGCTTACTTTTCCTTCAGGCACCAGCAGCATATCGGCCAGTGTGTCCTTGCAGAGTTCGAACGTGATATCACCCACACGTTTTACGGCAGCGCCGTCAACAAACTTCTGGATTTTATCTAATACCACAGGCTTGCCTGCCTTGAGTGCCTCCTTCATTGATGGAGCTCCTAACGGTTCAACGCCGATGATCTTTGTCTGAGGAGAAAACACTTTGAAGTATTGACCTACGCCGGAGCAAAGCCCGCCGCCGCCGACGGGGACGAAGATGTAATCGATGTTTGATACCTCGTCCAGTACTTCCTTGGCTACCGTTCCTTGCCCTTCGATTACTTTCAGGTGATCGAAAGGAGGGATGAACGCCATGTTGTTCTCATTGCTAAACTCGATAGCATGCGTCTGGCACTCATCGTAGGTGTCGCCGATCAACACTATTTCAATGTTGTTACCGCCAAACATCCTGACCTGATTGATCTTTTGTTTTGGTGTAATAGCCGGCATGTAAATCACACCTTTAATATCCAGATACTTGCAGGCGAATGCGACGCCCTGCGCATGGTTGCCCGCACTGGCGCATACTACTCCACGCTTGCGCTGTTCTTCATTAAGGCTTTGAATGAGATTATAAGCGCCACGGATCTTATAAGAGCGAACTACCTGCAGGTCTTCGCGCTTGAGATAGATTTCGGCATTAAATTTCTCAGACAGCTTACGATGATATTGCAACGGTGTCTTAAGGACAACCGACTTGAGCGCATCCGCGGCTGCATTTATATTCAGGTCGTACGTTTTTGAGGTCGACATCATGAGCGAAGGTACATTTAACCCTGACATTAGTTAATGCCAGGGTATTGTGTTATAATTAATTGATCATGCTAGCTTCAACGGTAGCTTTCTCAGGTCTGAGTTTGCGTACCGCTGCACCAGCCTGCCATAGCTCACTTTCGCGAACTTCTTTTAATTCTTCCGCGAGTTTTTCACGGTAATCAGGTTTGCTACACGTTTCTATTGTGCGTTTCGCTTCCTGGCCGCTGGCAACACTCTTATAAAGTTCCTGGAATACAGGAAGTGTTGCTGCTTTAAATTTCTTTTTCCAATCGAGGGCACCACGTTGTGCTGTAGTGGAGCAGTTAGCATACATCCAGTCCATACCATTTTCAGCAACGAGTGGCATAAGACTTTGTGTCAATTCCTCGACAGTTTCATTAAATGCTTCCGATGGGGAGTGACCATTTGCACGAAGCACTTCATATTGTGCTTCAAAAATACCTGCGATAGCACCCATCAACGTACCGCGTTCGCCTGTAAGGTCTGAGTAAACTTCTTTCTTGAAGTCTGTCTCGAACAAGTATCCGGCGCCAACACCGATACCCAATGCTATAGCTTTAGTTTTTGCATTTCCTGTTGCATCCTGGAAAACGGCGTAGCTGGCATTGATCCCTTTGCCCTGAAGAAACAGACGTCGCACGGAGGTTCCTGAACCTTTTGGCGCTGCAAGTATTACATCGACATCAGCAGGAGGAATGATGCCGGTTTGTTCCTTAAACGTTATGCCGAAGCCGTGAGAAAAGTATAAGGCCTTGCCTTTTGTTACGTGAGGCTTGATCGTTGGCCACAGTTCGATCTGTCCTGCATCGGAAAGCAGGAACTGAATGATTGTTCCCTTCTTTGCAGCTTCTTCGATCTCAAACAACGTTTCGCCCGGAACCCAGCCGTGTTCAACAGCCTTATTCCATGTTTTTGATCCTTTGCGCTGACCTACAATTACTTTGAAGCCATTATCGCGAAGGTTAAGAGCCTGCGCAGGCCCCTGAACACCGTATCCGATAATTGCGATCGTTTCATTCTTCATTATATCGAGCGCTTTTTCCATTGGAAACTCTTCCCGGGTTACAACCTCTTCGATCGTTCCTCCAAAATTGATCTTTGCCATTGTTAGTTATAAGTTATTAGTTGATTAGTTATGAGTTAGTGTGTGAGTGCGAGTGTGTGAGAATATTCTTAATTATTTGTAGTTATGAGTTATGAGTTGAGCTTCCGAGGTACCTAGGTACCCAGGTACCCAGGTAGCCTTATACCCTTATACCTTATACCTTATTGCCCTCATACTCCGAATGCTTCGAGCTCAGTTCGCAGTACTCACTGCTTCCTTCATAGTACACCGCATTCTCCACTTCAATAAGTTTTTCAAGCTGATTTTTTACTTTTTCCATCATGTCGGCGGTGGTAAACAGAAGTACTACGGCCACTCCTCTTTTGAAGTCGCTTTCGTCTTCGTGTGCTATAAGTTTTTTTATCCTGACTCTTCGGCGGTTCAGAATATTTACGATCCTGTTCAGCACGGAAAAGTTATTGTCAGAATGAATCTCGAGTGTGAAATCCTGTTTCATAAATTGTTTCGTTTAGTGTGTGTTATTGTCCTGGCTTCGGCGCTTCCAATAACACGTCTGCTACACCTTGACCTGCAGGCACCATCGGGAACACATTATCCTCTTTGCCCACTACTGCCTCCAGGAAGTATGGTGTCTTTGCTGCAAGCATTTCTTTAATAGCGCCCTGAAGGTCTTCCCTCTTCTCAACTTTCCTTGCAGGTATGCTGTATGCCTCAGCGAGTTTTACAAAGTCGGGATTCTGCATTTCCGTGCAGGAGTACCTCTTGCCATGGAAGAGTTGTTGCCATTGCCGTACCATACCCAGGAAGTTGTTGTTAAGCACAACGATCTTTACGGGTATCTTATACTGCATGATCGTACCTAATTCTTGCACAGTCATTTGATATCCGCCGTCACCGATGATAGCGATAACCTCCTTTTCAGGAACACCAAGTTTTGCGCCCATAGCAGCAGGCAATGCGAATCCCATAGTGCCCGCGCCGCCAGACGTCACGCAGGTCCGCGGATTTTTATACTTATAGTATCTTGACGTTGTCATTTGATGCTGGCCTACATCCGTTACCACAACCGCTTCACCGTTGGTGAAATTGGAAATGTGGTTCACCACCTCAGCCATAGTCAATACTCCCGAAGGATTGAATTCCTTGGTCGTGACCTTTTCGTACTCTATGTCATTGAGTTTTGTAAACCTGTCGATCCACTCTTTGTGTTGGTTGGGTTTACATTTCTTTATCAGTGCCTGTAATGCTTCCTTGGCGTCTGCATGGACGGCCACTTCAGCCTTGATGATCTTATGTATTTCGGCTTTGTCAATTTCTATGTGAATAACCCTTGCCTGACGTGCATACTTGGAAACATTGCCCGTTACGCGATCGTCAAAACGCATACCGATGCCGATAAGCACATCACATTCATTCGTGTTTAGGTTGGGCCCGTAATTGCCGTGCATTCCAAGAAATCCCACGTAGTTCGGATGGTCCGTGGGGAAACTTCCAAGTCCAAGCAACGTACATGCTACTGGGATTCCGGTTTTTTCTGAGAACGCCTTCAACTCCTCCGTTGCGCCCGATAACAATATGCCCTGGCCCGCAAGAATGTATGGCCGTTTGGCTTGGTTGATCAAGCTCGGCTGCTGCGTCAACTTGTGACTGTTGCATCACTGGTTTGGGCCTGTAGGTCCGGATACCTTCGCAGCGATGATATTCGGCTTCCTCGATCATTTCATTCTGCGCGTTCTTGGTAATATCAACCAGTACCGGCCCGGGTCTGCCCGAGCTAGCTATATAGAATGCTTTTGCTACTGCGTCTGCGATATCCTTTGCTTCTGTCACCTGGATGTTCCACTTCGTGACAGGGATCGTCGTGTTGACCACATCACATTCCTGGAATGCGTCTGTTCCAAGAAGGTGTGCAAATACCTGTCCCGTGATACAAACTACAGGTGTTGAGTCGATGAGAGCATCTGCAAGACCAGTGACAAGGTTAGTTGCACCTGGCCCTGACGTTGCAAACACGACTCCAGCTCTGCCGGTTACGCGCGCATATCCCTGCGCGGCATGGATCGCACCCTGTTCGTGACGAACAAGGATGTGATTTAATTTGTCCGTGTAATGGTAAAGGGCGTCGTATACGGGCATGATAGCTCCTCCTGGATATCCGAAAATTTTATCCACACCTTCCTCCACCAGGCTATTCAGTAGAACTTGAGAGCCGGAAATTTTTTGTTTTGGCTGATTGCTATCCTTACTGGATTCAATCGCCGGTTTAGTCTTCGTCAGTAACGCATCCATCAGCAGCCGTTTTTACGTGTTTCGCATATTTCAATAAAATCCCATTCTTAGCCCTCAGTTTGGGCTGTACCCACATCGTGCGCCTTTTTGCAATTATTTTTTCGTCCACCATAAGATTGATGGTATGATTTTGAACATCGATTTCAATCGGGTCATTGTCTTCTACAAGTCCGATCAATCCTCCTTCATAGGCTTCAGGAGTAATGTGCCCAATGACAAATCCGTGAGAACCACCGGAGAACCTGCCGTCGGTAATGAGTGCTACACTCTTTCCAAGGCCAGCGCCCATGATCGCCGAGGTGGGCTTCAACATTTCCGGCATACCGGGAGCGCCTTTAGGCCCGACGTTGCGTATTACCACAACATCCCCCGCTTTGACTTTTCCTTGTTGAATGCCGTCGTTGAGGTCAAACTCGCTGTTGAATACTCTTGCCGGTCCACTGAATCGTTCGCCTTCTTTACCTGTTATCTTTGCAACAGAACCTTTTTCCGCGAGGTTCCCATAAAGGATCTGAAGATGTCCTGTTGATTTTATCGGACGCTCCAAAGGACGGATCACATCCTGTGCTGCGAAATCCAGAGAGCGAACGTTCTTCAGATTCTCAGCAACGGTTTTTCCTGTTACAGTTATACAGTCGCCGTGTAGAAATCCCTTTTCAAGCAAGTATTTCATTACGGCAGGAACACCTCCGATTTTATGAAGGGCCTCCATCAAATATTTTCCGCTAGGCTTCAGATCCGCTATGAGTGGCGTCTTATCGGAAATCCGTTGAAAATCATCTTGTGATAACTGCAGTCCCGCCGACTTGGCCATTGCAATAAGGTGAAGCACCGCATTCGTCGAGCCACCCAACGCCATGACTACAGTAATTGCATTTTCAAATGCTTTCGCCGTCATGATGTCGTGCGGACGCAAATCGAGTTCCAGCAATACTTTGATGGCTTTGCCAGCGACAATGCACTCCTCCGATTTTTCCTTGCTCAACGCTGGATTCGATGAAGAATAAGGCAACGACATGCCCAATGCTTCAATCGCTGAAGCCATCGTGTTTGCCGTGTACATTCCGCCACATGCGCCTGCACCAGGGCAAGAATTTTGAATGATACCTTTGAAATCTTCAGGAGAAAGATTTCCAGCGAGGCTTTGACCCAGTGCTTCGAATGCTGAAATGATATTCAGTTCCTGACCTTTCCAATGTCCTCCGGCAATTGTTCCTCCATACAGCATTATAGACGGGCGGTTCAATCTCGCCATTGCCATTACTGAACCCGGCATATTTTTATCGCAACCAACCACGGCGATCACCGCATCATAGTATTGCGCGCCACAAACCGCTTCGATCGAATCTGCGATGATCTCACGACTCACCAGTGAATAGCGCATTCCTTCAGTTCCATTGCTCATGCCATCGCTTACACCGATGGTGTGGAAGATCAAGCCCACGAGCTCGTTATTCCATACGGCGCTCTTAACTTCACGTGCAAGATCATTGAGATGCATGTTGCAGGTATTTCCATCATACCCTGTGCTTACGATCCCTACCTGCGCCTTCTTCAAGTCTTCTTCCGTCAAACCGATTCCGTACAACATTGCCTGCGCGGCGGGAAGTGTCGGATCCTGAGTAACGGTCTTGCTATACTTATTTAACTCCATTTCGATATTACTAGTTTACAGTGTGCGGTAATAGTGTGTGATCATTTGTAAGCGGGAAGGCTGAAGCAATCTTGCGATCACTTCAACTCCCCGACATCTGGTTGTCAGATGATAACATAACTAAAGGACTTCTCGAGCACCTGGCACTTGTACGCTTCCTGTATGGTTACACCCAAACTATCCTGCCATTCTTTTTGTAAAGGTTTGGCGTCAATAGATTCAATGCCAGCGATCTCAGCCGCCGTTCCACATAGGAAAGCGCTCTCTGCACTCTCGAGCTCTTCAGCTTTTATATCTCTTTCGACTACTGGTATGTCCAGCTCGCGACAAATATTCAATACAGTTTGGCGTGTGATTCCTGGCAAAATATGTCCAAGTGGAGGAGTATATAATACGCCATTCTTTTCCATGAAAAAATTTGCGCCCGGTGCTTCGCCAACGTGACCGTTCATATCCAGCATCAGTGCATCATCATATCCCCTTGCTTTTGCTTCGCTTGTTGCAAGGATCGAGTTCACGTAGTGGCCTGTTACTTTGGCTTCCATCTTCAGCGAATTCGGATTTGGTCGTTGATAGGAGGAGATGCACAACTTGATCATATTGCTGCCGTGGTATTTGTCCCACTCCCACGCACACATCATCAAATAGATATCCTGCGGTTGCGTTAATGTCATGTTCGCACCACAGTAAACGAGAGGACGGATGTAAGAATCTGAAAGGTTATTCTTTGAGAGAAGCTGATAAGCAACCTGGATCAGCTCTTCGGTTTCGTAATGAAAAGGGATACCCACCAGTGCACAGCTTTTCCGGAGTCTTTCAAAGTGCTCATGTGCTTTAAAGATCTTCGTGCCATTCATTGTCCGGTAAGCACGGATACCCTCGAACGCACCGAAGCCATAATGCATTGTCTGGCTGTACAGATCCGTATGAGCATCAACCGCTTTGATGAACTTACCATTCAAGAAAAGGATCGTGTCTTTGGTGTAGTACATATAACAATTGTTAGTAAGTATTATAGCGTATAAAACAAAACCGCCCCGAGGTTGTCGGGGCGGTTCGTAAGTTTTTCAAAAAACAAATCTATCTCATCGCCCCAGTGGGTTTTAGAATAATCACGACGACTAGAAGCACAGAAAGAGCATTGATCACCATACTGGTAATCATCGTTCGTTCGGCTATTTTTATTAAGTTCGACATATAATTCTGCGCGACTACAATGGTCATGATTTATAGCCTATGATTCAAGGATTTGGCCTAAAATTTTTCAAAAATCTGATGAAACAAATGTTAGGTAGAAGAACAACCGTTAGCTACCGAGATACTCAACGATACCATCGCGGATCGAAGTGAAAGTCTTAATCAACACTGCTTCATCCTCTTCAAGAAGAGTCACACGAAAACCCTGAAGCTCGGAGCAAAAAGATGAAATTGGAACAACACATACTCCTTTAGCCCCAAGGAGGTAGTAAACGAACCTTTTATCGAGCTGTATGGGTTGGATTGTCCAGCTTTCAACCAGCGAACGTATCTGCGCATTTTCGATTTTCATCTTCTGATTGTGCTTCAATGTTCCTTCCCGGAAGATAATTGTGTTGTAAAACGCACCGTAAGTTTCATTGAAGGTCAGTTCTGGTACTGTATGAAGGATGTCGGCGATGATCTTTGCACGCTTGCCGATATTTTGGTTTGTCTTCTCACGGTACACCTTGAATCGAGCGTCGCCGAAGATCCTTGGAATTGCCATCTGCGGAAGTTTCGTAGAGCAAACTTCAATCATTTTGGCATTATCCAGGACGTTGCAGAACCGGTCGAAATCTTCGTCCTTATCCCTGTTATAGTATTCCATCCATCCACACCTTGCTCCCGGCCAGGGAAGTTCTTTTGACATACCTTTCATTGAAATACCGGGAACGTCTTCAATGATTTCGGCAAGTGAGTATGCCCTCGCGCCGTTGTAGGTGATGTTTATGTATATCTCGTCGGCGATCAGGAACAGGTTGAACTCTTTGGCAATAGCGACAATCCGTTTCAGTGTCTCAAGAGGATAAACCATTCCCGTTGGATTGTCCGGATTTATGATAAGGATACCGACGACGTTTGGGTTGTATTTTATCTTATTGTAGAGATCATCGAGGTCGGGATACCAATGATTTGTTGGATCCAGTTTGTACGTTAAAGGTTCATGGTTGGCGTGAGCTGCTTCCGCGCTGGAATGAGTCGAATAAGCGGGCGAAGGTCCAATAACGCGCGAGGTATGTGTCAGGAACTGGTATGCTTTTGAAATAGCATCCCCTAAACCGTTAAAAAAGCAAATATCTTCCGGAGTGATCTTAACTCCACCGTATGCATTGGTTTGGGCCGCCAGAAACTCACGTGTCTCAAGCATACCCTTTGAGGGACAATAGCTGTAAACATCGTCCTGCTTCACGAGGTCCGCAATAACATCTTTGATCCATTGCGGGAGTTTATGGTGCTTTTGAATTGGGTCACCAATGTTCTCCCAGGAAATGTTTAACCCAAGCTTCTTAAGCTGCTCCGCTTTTTTTACGATCTCACGGATCTCGTAGCTGAGTTCGTTTGCCCCCTCACTTAATAACTTTTGTCGCATGCTTTTACTTTGAAACAGCGATGTTGAGTTTTTTGATTGAAGGATTCAAGGAGAATTTCAAAAATATTTTAATAACGAGTGTTTGGAAGGGATAGTGAACATATCACTTTTAGGTAATTCTTAAGTAGCAGTTTTGTGCAGGAGTTAGGAGTTAGAAGATAGGAGTTGGGGTGCGGAGTGCGGGTGTGGCACACTGACGGTGACGCCAATGGCTGGTTACATCACACCCGTGCCCATACCCTAACTTCTAACTCCTAATATTCTAACTAATCCGCGTAGGCGGAGGTTCGCCACATTTTCGACGTGCATAGTGTGTGGAAACATGTCGACGGGTTGAATGCCGATGATATCATATTTTTCAGATAAAATTTTTAAGTCACGTGCCTGTGTCGCCGGATTGCAGCTTACGTAAACAATTTTTTCTGGTGCGGCGCTGAGCAGCATCCTGGTTACGTCTTCGTGCATGCCGGCGCGTGGGGGGTCCGTTATAACTGTATCAGGGCGGCCATGTGTATTTAGAAATCCATCATCCAGGAGATCTTTAATATCACCCGAATAAAAATCCGTATTCGTGATACCATTTATCGCAGAGTTGACCTTAGCATCTTCTATTGCATCAGCAACATACTCGAGCCCGATAACCTTTCGTGCATGTGCTGCTGCAAAATTGGCGATGGTTCCTGTGCCTGTGTAAAGGTCATAAACGAGCTCGGTTCCTTTCAGGTCGGCCATCTCCCAGGCTACACGGTAGAGTTCGAATGCTTGTTCTGAATTCGTCTGATAAAATGATTTTGGACCCACTCTGAATTCCAACCATCCTTCGGCGTCTGGTTTCGGCATTCGCTCCCTGATATAGGGCAGACCCTTCCAGCAAATGATGTCCAGTCCGGCAAATGTATCGTTCTTCTTACCGTTGATAATATATTGAAACGATGTGATCGATGGAAAATCATTCGCCAGGCGATTCAAGATCTTTTCGATCCATTCCATCTTGTCATAAGTCACCTGCAAGATGACCATTACCTCACCCGTTGTGGCTGTGCGAATAGTCAGGGTCCTCAAAAATCCGATCTGCTTCCTGAGGTCGAAGAAAGGGATGCCACTTTTAATAGCTTCATCTTTTGTTGCAAGGCGGATCGCATTCGAAGGGTGAGGTTGAAGGTGACATTCAAGAACATCGAAGACAAGATCATACTTACGGGGAATATGATAGCCCAATGCCGGCTCAGCGTCGCCCCAGGGATTTTCCGGGTCAAGTTTTTTACGATCAGCCATCTCGTCATAACTCAGCCATCGCTGCGCCGAAAACGTATAATCGAGTTTGTTTCGGTAAAACCTGGTATCCCTTGATGGAAGAATTGCTTCTATGCCCGGAAGTATCAGACCACCGATCCTCTCGAGATTGTCCACGACCTGTTTTTGTTTATACAGGAGTTGCGTGTTGTACTCGATGTGCTGCCAGGAGCATCCACCACAGGTACCGAAGTGAGTACAAAACGGCTCGGAGCGTTGAGCCGAAAGCGATTTTATTGCTGTCACTTTCCCCTCCAGAAACGAGGTTTTTATCTTCGTAAGCCGGGCATCTACCATGTCGCCAGGGGCTCCACCATCTAAAAAAATCACCAATCCATTCACCCTGGCCACGCATTTGCCTTCAGAAGCCATGCTTTCGACTACAATGTTCTCGATTACGTCTCCTTTTTTCATAAAGAGGCCAAATTACGCAATCCTGGGGGTTTTCTGCCTCGGAGGGATTTTCTATCTTTATTCTCTTTGGGGAACGATATGAAGAGGATTTTACCTGTTATCATTTGTCTTTTTTCGATGCCGCTCATGGCATCCCACATCGTTGGGGGAGAATTTGAAATCGTTCACCTTGAGGGAGATCAGTACAGAGTAAGTCTTATTCTTTACTTCGACGAACTCAATGGAAACCCGGGAGCCAAGGACAAAAACTTCACGACGGCCATTTTCCGCAAGCGTGATAACTTCCTGATGCAAAATGTATTTTTCAGCAGCTACGATATCACTCAGTGTGGAATATACTCAGCCCGAATGCTCGAACGGTGAAATCGTGACCTCAAAGCTGGTGTACACCACAACGCTCACCCTCGCTGACACTCGTTACAACGATCCCGAGGGGTATTATATCGTGTGGGAACGTTGCTGCAGAAATTATACTATTACCAATATTTTTAGCGAAGACCCGCAAGCGGGTTCCATGCAGGCAGGTCAAACCTTTTACCTTGCGTTTCCTCCAGTGGTAAAAAATGGTCAACCTTTCATCAATTCATCACCACGGTTGTTCCCTCCGCTAAATGACTATGCTTGCCCCCGTAAACCTTATTATGTAGACTTTGCTGGTGTAGATGATGACGGTGATTCCCTTGCTTATTCACTAGTCACACCGTTGAGCACTCACAGCTCCGATCCGTTTCCTCCGCTGCTTCCGGAGCCGTATCCGTACGTGTTATGGAAACCTCCGTTCAGTCTTCAAAATATTCTTGGAGGTGTACCGGACTTGAAAATTAGTGATGAAGGGTTTCTGACTGCCACTCCGACTCAACAAGGACTTTATGTTTTTGCTGTGATGTGTGAAGAATTCCGGGATGGAGAAAAGATAGGAGAGGTGCGACGGGATTTTCAAATGCTTGTGGTAGACGTTTGTCCCGCGGCTGAACCTCCACAGATCCTTGGAAAAAAACTTACTGACGCGGACTTTACCTTTGATGAGACCATGAATTTGACCTTCAGCAATACCGTTGCTGATGCCGATAGGTGTATTGTGGTCCAGGTATCAGATCCGGATGCTTCAAAGGCGGATGATAATTTTCAGGAGAGGATCAGGATCAAGGCAATACCCATCGGATTCAAGAAAGATGTTAGAGGTATCCTTCCTGAAATAACTGCGGCAACCCTTATAAATGGAAGTACAAAAAATTTCCAGATCTGTTTTGACAAGTGCCCCTATATCAACGGCCCGTTTGAGGTTGGCATTGTAGCTTACGATGATGCCTGCAGCCTTCCGTTGTTCGATACACTGAAGGTAACAGTCAACATTCAACCTCCTCCAAACACCAATGCCTATTTCACCACGCCAAACGTAAATGAACTGGTCAATGAGGGTGAGAAAAAGACATGGCCGATAGCAGGAATGGATGACGAAGGCGATCAATTGATCGTTGGGGTGATCGTAAACGGTTTTAAAGCGGAAGATGTGGGAATGAAGGTCGTGCAAGTGAAAAATGAATTGGGACAATACGAAGGTTACCTTGAATGGGATACCCGGTGTGATGTTTTTGATTTCAGCAGGAAAACAGAGTTTGACATTCAGATACTATTGGAAGATGTCGATGAATGTAATATTTCAAGCCCGGATGTAATGACGTTTAAGTTAAGGGTGAAACTTCCCGGAAATGGGGACCCGGTCATCGATTCCAACCTTACTTCAGATCTGTTTGAACGAACGATCGAAGGGTTGAAACGAAAGATAAATGAATCGTTGACATTCAACGTGACGGGCAAAGACCCTGACATAGATTACATTGTGCTTGGTGTCACGGGTGTTGGTTTTAACATTCAGGATTACGATGTGAGTTTCCCTGCAGCAACGGGCAATGGAAGTATCATGTCGCCTTTTAAGTGGAATATCTTTTGTGACAATGTTGACCTTGAAGAGAAAGATGTTTTTACATTTCGGTTCATCGTTGTTGACAACGCAAATAAATGCAGAGTTTATAAAGCGGATACGCTGGACGTAACCGTCGAACTGTTTCCGCCTGACAACAACGGGCCCGACCTTCTTATCGCGAGCCTTAACCCGGCGGTTCAAATGACAAACAACGAACTCTCTATCGAGCTCGGGCAACAAATCACGTTAGGGCTATCGGGTAACGATCCTGATGTTAGCCCGCAGGCGGATTGGCTAAGGCTTAACCTTATCAATGTAACGGGAACCGCCGCACCTGAAGGATATATCTTTGCGCCAGCCGAAGGACGCGGAGCCGTGTCCACCACCTTTACGTGGAAACCAGAGTGTTCATTGTTCGCCAATATCACCGACGAAAATGCCGATTGGGAGAACAGCTTCACGTTCACTTTTAATGTAGTCGACGATCGCTGCTGGAATCAGAAAGGTGATACCGTCGCGGTTGATATTACCATAAGGGATGTAGACCGGAACGATGATGATTTTATGCCACCCAATATAATTACTCCCAATGGCGACAGGCTAAACGATTTCTTCGCTATGGTTAAGCTAGACGAAACTACGGGTGAGCTGGTGAATATTCTACCGAGAGATAATTGCACGGGGCACTTCGAAGGGATCTCTATTTATAACCGGTGGGGTAAGCAGGTTTATACGAGCACGGACCGGGATTTCCAATGGTACGCCGATGGTGAATCAGCAGGGGAATACTTTTATCTTATTAAGTATTCGGATACTGAATATAAAGGGATCATCACGATTTCGTTTTCTGATTCGCAGTCAGCGAGGTGACTAGATCGGAAATGTGCGCCCCACACCCACACCCACAACTCATAACTCATAACTCATAACTCATAACTCATAACTATTCTGGTTTCAGTCTGCTTTGCCACTCCTCTTGTTTTTTCCAATCAATAACGGCACCCGTCTTCTGTGTTAGCTTACCCGCTTTGTCGAGCCATCCTTCCCAATAATAGTATGTAGGATCCTTGCCTTCAGGTGGTGTCTCCTTGACGACGTGACCGCGCAGAGCAATACGTCCATCACTCAGCGCACGAATGTATGATACCGTTGGATTGTTCACCAGGTTACAGGAGCCGATGAATTTATCCCACAATATTGCTCCGGATTTATTCAGGCAAACTACCCGTTCACATCCACCGCGATATTTAGTTTCATCGTAAGTGAGCATAAACAAGTAGTAGTTTCCATTCTTGTCCTGCGCTACGCTTTGCGATTCGGTTTCATTGCCCTTGGGTTTGATGATCCGTTTAAGTTGTTCTTTCCCATCCTTGTCCAACTTCACCAGCATAATACCTTCATCACCGCCGCCGAAAGCTGCACCTCCGCCGTCTGAGGTCAGGATTAAAGGCGCGCCGTAGCCACCGTGACCTATAAACTGTTCGTGATAACTGTAAGTACCAATGTGATATTTTATTACGGCTTTTTCCTTAACGACGTCGACAGTTAATTGTCCATACGTCGCGACGCTAAAAAGCAAGGAGGCAAAAGGTAGGTATCTCATGTCATTTGGTTAATGGTGCTGTTGCTGTTAACTCTCCTGTCTTTCAAATCCATAGTCGCGTTCCACCTTGCAGATCCTTGTTACAAATGACTCGTACCATTTGTCCTTTCCTGTCTTCTGTGCCACCAGGTGTTCGCTATTTGCTTTCCAGTTTTTAATTGACTCCAGATCTTTCCAATACGAAACAGTTATTCCAACTCCTTCGCGTGCGCTTTCATATCCAAGGTATCCCGGTTGTTGGCGGGCAAGCTCGACCATTCGTTCTGACATTCTTCCATAACCGTTATCGCCTTCTGTTCGGGTCGACGTGAAGATAACGGCGTAATAAGGTGCCGGTGGAGTTTTTGCTATGCTCATATTCTAAAGAGTTTTATTTCTTAGTTCGTGGCGGAAACATGAATGTGAATTACTTTCCAGTTTCCGTTCTCTTTGACTAGCACATCTGTTTCCTTTAAGTTAGCAGTTTTTTCATTATCCCTTCTCCGTATGTCTCACGGTTGTGATACGTCGCGAATCAATGTGTTGCCAATTATGGACCTTGGGCTAGTGTCAGGTGAAGATAGATGAAGCTCTTTCGTAATAGGTTTTGACGATTTGAGATGCGTAAGATCCCCTACTTGCAGTTATATAGAAGAGTTGATTTCGTGGTTCCTAACAACCCACCAGTTTCCGAAACCGATGTCGGGTATCCTAAAGTATTGTATGTAAAGGAATACTGACGGGTTTCCGTGGTTCCGTCACCGAGCCAGACCTTTGCGCTTTTGACATTGTGTGGTCCTGACAGCGGTATTTTAAGTGCCATCAAGTCGATGTCCCAACCCACAACATAGTAATAGACAAAAAATGACGACTCGGGCACCTTCTGATCATCGTATTCCAGGATTTGAATAGCAGGCTTTTCCGGGGAGGATCCCTCCTTGTAATACGTGTTGATGAGGTAGCCCTCTTCGTTGTACTCGTACCTGCTATAACCAAGGCCGACGATAATAGTTGAATCAATCTGGTTTTTCTCATTATACGTATAAACAAAATCACGCATCTTGGAGAAGATTTCTTCCACTTTACGTCGGGCAAAGATGGTACTCGCAACGACTTTATTGCCAGCGTCGTAGTGATATTCGGCGTAGCCTAAGGGTTGTGAGATACGAACGATGTTGTCATTGTCGTATTCGATTGTACTGACGGTGCTGTCTCCACTCAATGGACGGACGACATTTTTAATAAGCAGCCCATCTGCATTGTATTTATAAAGCACGGATTCCCCAGATCGATCAATCCTGGCTAACAAACATGACGTCCAATTCTCTGAGGGATCAGGTTCGTTTGGCTCTATATTCTCTTCACTGTCACAGGCGAGTAAAAACAGGAGGATGATAGGAAGATATTTGATTGATGATATGTCTTTTTTAAGTAAACTCGTACCCATAGCTGCTAAACGGTTATTGAAGGCTCGCGATACTACATCCGATGGCATTTGCTCATGTAACCGCCAATATATGGAATCTTGGAAGAAACCTGAATTTTTGATACCTATTGTAAGATGCAAACGGTAAATTTGATTACCAATTAGTTGGACAAGCATGCTCCGTCAATCAGATCCCCGATCAAAATCAAGATCCCTGACGGACTGGTTTAAAGACAAGCCAATTGAGATCCGGAATAACTTTGATCATTTTGTTAAGCAATACAAGGCCATAGGAGATATAACTGTTCGAGGCGCCAAGAATATGATTGTGATAAGCACTGAAAGGAAAGGAATCGCTTACATCGTACCGCGGAAAAGTTTTATTGATATTGTCTTTCCATTTGACCATGCTTACCTGGATACACTTTGTTTTCACAAGGTCGTACAAAGCCCTGCCGGTAAGAAAGAATTCAACCATTACTTTCGACTTATGGCAAAGGAAGATGTTAATAAAGAAGTAAAGGGATTTATGGCCGAAGCGTATCGGAACGGATCATGAAACCTGAGGATCTTCATCGCAGATCGATCGTCATTCCTCATCCGTCATTCCTCATTCTTCATTCCTCAAGCTTTCCGCTACAATCGCTAACGCAATAAAGAACTCAAATACTTTGATACAAACATTCGAAAGTGTTACTTTTCTTTTAGCGATACCGGCCATGTAGAATAGCTGAAAATAGTAGAAGAGCCAATCGACGTTAAGCAATGATATTGTGTTCAATAAAATTCATTTATGAAAATTAAAGTCCATGGCGCCGCAGGAGGAGAAGTCACCGGCTCGGCTTACCTCGTTCAAACCGACAAAGCCAACGTCCTCGTCGATTGCGGAATGTTTCAGGGTGGAAGAGCGTCTGAAGCTAAAAACAAGCTGCCTCAGGGAGCCAGGGTTCAGGACATAGATGCTCTTCTGTTAACACACGGGCACCTCGATCATACAGGCCGGGTTCCATTGCTTGTTAAGTTTGGTTTTGATGGTCCTATTTACGCCACCGATGAAACGCTCGAGCTATCGCAGATTATTTTACAGGATTCTGCCCGATTACAGGTAGCCGATGCTGTCCGTAAGAATAAGAAGTTCTGGAAAAAAGGTGAACCACCGGCAGAAGCCTTGTACACTACAGAACACGTGGAGATCATGAGAGAATTAACGCGAGCGGTCGTAACAAACACTCCGGTTGCTGTTGCTGATGGAATTACTGCCACGTGGATTGAAGCCGGACACATGTTGGGCTCGGGAAGTATAAAGCTCGAGGTAACAGAAAATGGAAAAAAGAAAACAGTTGTGTTCTCTGGCGATTTAGGTCCTCTCACTTTACCTTTTTTGAAACCGTTTGAACACTTCGATAAGGCCGACCTTGTTTTTTTAGAGTCGACATACGGAGATCGTGACCACAAACCTTACGATGAAACCATTGCAGAGTTTGAAGCGATCGTTCTTGAAACATGTAAGGCCGGTGGAAAGATGTTGGTGCCGAGTTTTGCAATCGGCAGGGCTCAGCAAATTATCTATCATCTTGCCGACCTGTTTCATTCCAATAGAATTCCCGCATTTCCTGTTTATCTCGACAGTCCAATGGCATTAAGTGCTTTCATGACATACCGAAAAAATGAGGATTCGATGGACGAAGAATTTCATGCGCTGAAGAAGAAAGGGGTGTTTCCACTGGATACCAAATATTTTATTCCAAGTCAAACTGCAACTTCTTCAAAAGCACTGAACAACGTCAAGGGCCCATGTATGATTATAGCAGGTGCAGGCATGTGTAACGGTGGAAGAATACTTCATCACTTAGCACACAACGTTGGCAATCCCAATACACACATATTAATAGTTGGATATCAATCGCACGGTTCCTTAGGACGGCGGTTGGTGGAAAAGGCGCAAAAAATTTCACTCTTTGGGGAAGAAAGAGAAGTACGTGCACAAGTACATACCCTCAATGGTTTCAGCGCGCATGCCGGTCAAACCGACCTTCTAAAATGGTTTTCATACCTGGCGCCCTCCAAGCCAAAAGTGGTGCTTACGCACGGTGAAGATATTCCCAGGACAGCATTGGCGGCCCGGTTAAGAAAGCAATACAAAATAAATGCTATGCTCGCGAAGATAGGTGACACAATAGAATTGTGACGCCGTTATCCGTTAATCCGTTAATCGTTATCCGTAACTCCCATTGGACATTCCGGCAGGGGAGTTGGACATTGCCTGCCCGTCCGCAGGCGGGGACATTCGGCGTTCCCTACGGGATTTGTTCACCTCTTGCATTTCATGCTACCGGTGTTGGCGTCCCTAGCGGGACTTGTGATATGGTTTTATGTCCCATAGGGACAATACACTGGTAGAAAAACGGTAGCGTGTTTGATTAAATCCCGTGAGGGATGACACAAACGGCGGTCTGATGATCTGTGCATGAAATGCCGCGCGCTCAGCGACCTGACAAACCACGTTGAATCATATTGCTAAATCAAATCATTTTTGCATCCGTTCATTGTGTCATCCCTACGGGATTTGTTTTTCGTCCACGCTTGATTGCTACCAGTGTTGCGTCCCTAACGGGACTTGTGATATGGTTTTATGTCCCATAGGGACAATACACTGGTAGAAAAAACGTAACGCGTTCGATTAAAATCCCGTGAGGGATGACACAAATTGGCGGTCTGATCATCTGCATGAAATGCCACGCGCTCAGTCGACCTGACAACCCAGTTTGAATCATATTGCTAAATCAAATCATTTTTGCATCCGTTCATTGTGCCATCCCTACGGGATTTGTTTTCGTCTCACGCTTGATTGCTACCAGTGTTGCGATCCCTAACGGGACTTCGCCGCAACTTCATGCCTAGGGTTCGCCTCCCGACGCCATTATTTGGAGCAAACTTAGAAGCAAGACAGGGGCCAATCGGGATCGTGGGAAATTGCTCCCAGGTACGCCATCACAGGAGAATTTTGCATATTTTTAGTAAATGCTCCAACCGGAGCTATTGTGCCTTAATTCGACCAAGTCCTATGAAGCTCACCAAAAAAATTGAGGCCGAAATCCGCAAAGTCTACCAGGCTTATTGGGACAGCTACCTCAGCGGTGACCTCAAGACGATGGGCAGTTTTCTCTCGGACGACTTTACTCTTATCGGGACCTCAGATGGGGAGGTATTCAACAATAAGAAGTCCGCGATGAAGTACGTGAAGGCAACCATAAATCAGGTTGCTGGTGTCCTGAGCAAGAAAAACATCGAAATAAAAATCACGCAGGTCGACGACACTATTCTGGTAAACGAATTTTCTGACGCATATATCAAGCTCGACGGTACACCGAGCTTTTACGACAAGTTTCGCGTAACCACCGTTATGAAACAGGTACGCGGCAAATGGAAGATCATTCATCAACATGGTTCCCTTCCGGATTCGAAAGCTGAGGTACGGAGAAACGTTGGCAACCGAAAAGGTCAAAAAAGAGAACCGCGAACTGCGCGAAGCTGTAAAAAGACGCACGCGTGAGCTGGAGCAAAAGAACCGCGACCTGGAGATTGAAGCAAGTCTCGAAAAGGTAAGGGCTCGGGCGATGGCGATGCAGTCATCGTCAGAGTTAGCCGACCTGATCGGCATGATCTATACCGAGTTAACGCGATTGGATTTAACGCTCGACCGCTGTTTTATCATTTTATTTGATGAAGCCACTGGAGACGCTACCTGGTGGATGGCTAGCGGTAAAAATAGTTCGTTGAAGCGCGGGTATCATGCACCCTTTCATAAGAATAGTCCACACCTTCCATATTTAAAGGCATGGAGAAATCATGATTCAAACTGGAAGCATGTATTGAAAGGAGCTGAAAAGAAGAAGTGGGACGAATTCATGTTCAGCCAGACAGAATTGGCGCAGTTGCCCAAGGTGGAAATTAAGAATATGAAAGCAGTGAAGCTCATTTATGCATCGACTGCTTTTAACAAGTACGGCTGTATCACGGTAGGAACGCTGGAACCTTTAGCGTCAGCATCATTCGACTTATTAGCAAGATTTTCAAGCGTTTTCGAACAGACCTATACGCGTTTCCTGGATCTTAAAAATGCCGAGGCGCAAGCACGGGAATCACAAATTCAGTTAGCCTTAGAAAGAGTACGTGCAAGAACAATGGCCATGCAGCACAGCGATGAGTTGCAGGAAGCCGCTAACCTTTTATTTAAGCAAGTACAGTCATTGGAAATTCCTGTTTGGAGTTGTGGATATAATATCTGGGAAAAACACGAAAAGGTTTGTACCGGTTGGATGAGTACCGAAGGATACAATACAGCCACCGTTTAAGATACCGCTAACAGAAAGTCCGACCTTCATCCGGTTTTATAAATCGCGCAAAAAGAATGAAGAGTTCTATGTAGAAAAAGTTGAAGGTGATGCGTTGGTTGCACATTATAAGTATATGTTTAGTCTTCCCGATTTTGCAAAGATCGGAGAAGAACATTTAAAAGCAGGGTTTACGCTTGCCTGAGTCTCAGATCAATCATGTCGCCAATTTTGCGCATGGCAATTTGATATTTATCACAGGTGAACCTGTACCCGATGCGTGGGATATTTTCAAACGTTTTGCCAAAGTCTTCGAGCAAACCTATACACGTTTCCTCGATCTTAAGAAAGCCGAAGCCCAGGCACGCGAAGCACAGATCGAAGCAGCATTGGAAAAAGTTCGAAGCACCTCAATGGGAATGCATCAGTCCGATGAACTCGAAAAAGTGGTTGGGATCTTATTCGATAAACTCTCGGAACTTGGCCTTACTTTTGACGGCGCGCTCATATGCTTTTTTGACAAAGCAAAAAGGGATAGTAAGTTCTGGATTGCTACTAACCACCTTTCCACCCCAATCAACATCATTTTACCGTACGATGAGGAAATGGCGAAAAACCCCATCGAAAAAGATTTGCGGAGTGGTAAGGATATTCTTAATAAATCTTATTCAGGAACTGTAAAGAATGATTACTTCCGTTATACCGCCAGGCATAATGAAAAAATTCCTGAGAGTATCAGGAAGTTTCATCTTGAACAAAAAGCGTGGACGGTAACTTTCGCTGCCGAAAAAAATTCGCTTGTCGGGGTAGATGGCTGGCACGGACAAACTACCAGCATAGAAAACTTCCAGATTTTAAAACGATTTGCAAGAGTGTTCGAGCAGGCTTATGTGCGCTTCCTCGATCTCCAGAATGCCGAAGCGCAGGCACGCGAAGCGCAGATTGAAACTGCTTTGGAGAAAGTGCGGAGCAGATCAATGGCCATGCAAAAAAGCACGGAGCTGCGAGAGGTCGTGGCGGTTGTTTATCAGCAGATGCGAAGGCTTGGGTTCGACAACAAACTCTGCAATATCTTATTGTTCGACCCCGCCACATTGGATGTGGATTATTGGCTTTCCTTCAATGAACAGGAAATTCTACCCGGAAGCTATCATGTCCCTAAAGTTGATCATCCTGTTTATCGTTATCAATTAAACGCATGGAAAAATGAAAGCCCTTTCGACGCATTCGTACTCTCAGGTGATTTGAAAACAAACTGGGACGATTACATTAGTAACCAGACCGACATAAAGAAGATTGTTGCATCCGCAAAAGAGTCGATTCACAAACTGGAAAAAATTATACTGTCAAGTGTAGCGACGAAAAACGGACTCTTACAAACAGCAACCGTCGAACCACTTTCCGATGAAAGCATTTCCATTTTGCAACGTTTCGCAAAAGTATTTGATCAGTCGTATACCCGTTTCCTGGATCTTCAAACAGCCGAAGCACAGGCACGCGAAGCACAGATTGAAGCTGCATTGGAAAAAGTTCGAAGCAGTTCCATGGGAATGCATCACTCCGATGAACTCGAAAAAGTAGTTACTGTCCTATTCGATAAACTCTCGGAACTCGGTCTTTCTTTTGATGGTGCCCTTATTTATAATTTTGATAAAGAAAAAAGAAACATCCAACTGTGGGTTGCCAGCAAGTTATTATCTGCACCCGTCAAGGTCAAACTGCCACACGATGATGAGATTGCAAAAAATCCAATCATTGAAGATTTGTGGAGGGCGATAGAAAAGGGTGAGCATGTTCTTAACAAATCTTATTCCGGCAAAACAAAGGATGACTACTTCCTCTACGTTGCAAAGAATAATGAAAATAACGTTGCTCAAGCCGTGCGTGACCTCCAGTTTCGGAGAGCTATACCATAAGTTTTGCAGCTGAAAAGAACTCGGTGGTCGGCTTCGATAGCTGGACAGGACAGATGACATCTGATCAGGACTTTCAGGTCATAAGACGATTTGCCGGCGTATTCGAACAAGCCTACACGCGCTTCCTCGATCTGCAAAGAGCAGAAGCGCAGGCGCGCGAATCACAAATACAATTGGCTCTGGAGAGAGTTCGCGCAAGAACGATGGCCATGCAGAAGAGTGATGAATTGAAAGAGGTGGCAATGCTTATTATTCAAGCAGGTAGCTGACTTGGGAATCACATGCTGGACGACAGGCTTTAATGTCTGGAGTGAAGACAGCAATTCCTATGTGGACTATGTAACGAATCCTCTTGGCGGATTCATGGAACCATACACGGTAGATACAACCCGGTTTGCCGTTATCCGCGATGTAAGTGCCACCAGAAAGAAAGGAGAAACCTTCTACGTCCGTCTTGAAACGGGGGACAGGCAGAAAGAGACTTATGCCCTCCTTAACGAATTTGGAGATAAGGATCAGTATGGAAAAATTCTTGAAAGCGGATTCCAGTTTCCCTCCCAGCAGGTTAACCATTTTGTATTTGGGGAAAAAGTTAGTCTGTTGTTTGTGACGTACGATCACGTACCAGAAGCGCATGATATCTTCAAGCGTTTTGGAAAAGCGTTTGAACTGACCTTCACCCGGTTCCTCGATCTCGAAAAAGCGGAGGCCCAGGCAAGAGAATCACAGATACAACTTGCCCTTGAGAGAGTTCGCGCAAGAACGATGGCGATGCAGAAGAGCGAAGAATTGAACGACGTGGCAATTCTTCTTTTCCAACAGGTTAGTCAATTGGGTATCAAAACCTGGACAACAGGTTTTAATGTTTGGAGTGAGGACAATAATTCTTATATAGATTATATCACGAGTCCCGCTGGCAATTCAATAGAGGCTTATAAAATAGATGCCACTGAATTTTCGGCCTTTGTCGATGTTGCCAACGCGCGGAAAAGTGGAGTCGAATTCTTGTATTAGTTATCTGGAACGGCGAGTTGCTGAAAGAAACGTACAAGCGCCTCACCAATTTCGGAGGTGAAAAACAATACGAAAAAATGTTGGAGGATGGATTTCAGTTTCCATCACATCAGTACAATCATTTTGTTTTTGGCTCCAAGGTGAGTCTGATGTTCATCACATACGAACCTGTTCCGGAAGCACATGATATTTTCAAACGTTTTGGAAAAGTCTTTGAACAAACTTATACACGTTTCCTTGATCTGAAGAAAGCCGAAGCTCAGGCCCACGAAGCTCAAATCGAAGCCGCGCTCGAAAAAGTAAGAGCCCGTACCATGGGTATGCAACGAAGCGATGAGCTTTCTGAAACAGCAGCGCTAATGTTTCAACAGGTAAAGTCGTTTGGATTTGAATTGTGGAATTGCGGATTTAATATCTGGGAGAAGGACAAGGACGAATGTACCACGTGGATGAGCACTCCAGAGGGCAAGTTAATCCCACCTTCTCAATTGCCTCTGACGGAACATCCTGTCTTCATCAAAATGAATGAAACCAGAAAAGACGGAGTCGATTTTTATGTAGAAGAAAGGGGTGGCAAGGGACTTGAGGAATTTTATCAGTACTTGAAAAACCTGCCCGTGTTAGGTAAAGGATTGAGAGAGTTTATAGACGAAGGTGGCCAGGTTCCCACTTTTCAAATAGAGCATGTCGTCAATTTCTCTCAGGGCAATTTGATTTTCATTACTTATAAGGCTTATCCGGAGGCCCATGACATTTTCAAACGTTTTGGAAAGGTTTTCGAACAGACGTACACACGTTTCCTCGATCTTCAGAACGCAGAAGCACAGGCAAGAGAATCACAGATTCAGTTGGCATTGGAAAGAGTCCGGGCAAGGACGATGGCTATGCAGCGAAGCGATGAGCTAGCTGAAGCGGCAGTGTTAATGTTTCAGCAGATAAAATCGTTTGGATTAGAATTGTGGGGCTGCGGATTTAATATTTGGGAAAAGGACGAAAAGGAATGCATGGGATGGATGAGCAGTCCCGATGGCGGAATAGTTCCCCCGGTTAAAATACCCTTAACAGAACATCCGGTTTTCATAAAATTCTATGAATCCCGCCAAAAGGGAATAGAATTTTACACGTATGAACGCGGTGCAAAAGAGCTTGGGGAATTCTATGAATACCTGGTGACAGTGCAAGAAGCATTAAAGGAGTATTTGGACTCTGGCGGAAGCGCGCCTACTTTTCAGATAGATCACATTGTCAATTTTGCTCATGGCAATTTGATATTCATTACTTATAAGGCTTATCCGGAGGCCCATGACATATTCAAACGTTTTGGAAAGGTCTTCGAACAGACGTACACGCGTTTTCTGGATTTGAAGAATGCCGAAGCGCAAGTGCGTGAGGCACAAATCGAAGCGGCATTGGAAAAGGTGAGATCGAGCTCACTGGCAATGCATCATTCTGATGAGCTTGAAAAAGTCATAACGGTATTGTTCGACAAACTGCTGGATCTTGGTCTTAATATTGATGGCGCCGCGATCAACATTTTTGACAAAGGAAAAAGAAGTTCCCAGGCCTGGGTGGCGACAAAATTTTTATCCGGAGCAGTTAAGGTCAACCTGCCTTACGATGACGAGATCACAAAGAATGCAATCATTGCGGACATGTGGCGTGCATTAGAAACAGGGGAGCATGTTTTTAACAGGTCCTATTCAGGGAATGCAAAGGATGACTACTTCAGATTCATTTTCAAGAATAACGAATCCAAAATTCCTGAGGAGACAGCAAAATTTCACCTTGAAGCAGCTAATTGGACCGTGACATGGGCGTCAGCGCCAAACTCGATCGTCTTGTTGGATAGCTGGTCAGGCAAACTATCCTCGGACGAGGATTTTAAAGTCCTTAAAAGGTTTTCCAGAGTATTTGATCAAGCCTACACACGCTTCCTCGATCTCCAAAAGGCCGAAGCGCAAGCCCGCGAAGCACAAATAGAGGCAGCGTTGGAAAGAGTGAGAAGCAGAACGATGGCGATGCACAGAAGCGAGGAATTGTATGAAACTAACATTCTGACTTTCCGCCAAATCGAGTCGCTTAATATACCGCTCATTGGAAGCGGCATTCACATATGTCATAAGGATGCACCTTTATCGGATGCATGGATGATTGGCATATCGCGTTTTGATCCCCTGAAAGGCGCGATGTCCAGGGCGTTGTATGATCACACACGTGACCCGCTGTCCGCGAAAATGTATGAGGGCTGGAAATCGAAAAACGATTTTTTAGTTGAAAAAATTGAAGGAGAGCAACTGCGACAGCATTTCGATTATATATCCAGTCTCACACCAGATCTGGAGAAGCAGGTCGACATTGTATCTCTTATTCCAAGTGTTGGCAACGGGTTAGACGAGACGAACTTTGTTGTTTTCCATTTTGCTTATTTCTCGCACGGATTCCTCGTCTTCGCGACCCCGTTGGAGTGCCCCGAAAATCACTCGGTATTCAAACGGTTTGCGAAAGTCTTTGAACAAACCTACACCCGCTTCCTTGATCTCCAAAAGGCAGAAGCTCAGGCGCGGGAAGCACACATAGAGGCAGCGTTGGAAAGAGTGAGAAGCAGAACGATGGCGATGCATAAAAGCGAAGAGCTCCTGGATGTCATCACGGTAGTATCGGAGCAATTGCAACACGTGGGTATCAAATTTGGAACAGTCAGTTTTGGTAAAAACAGCAGTTCATTTGATATGGATTTCTGGGTGGCCGCTCCGGATATGAAGTCGCCCATAAAGATGTACGCGCCATACACGGACATTCCGATATACAACCGCTTAAAGGAAGCCTATCGCGAAAGAAGAAATTATTTTTCAGACACGTTTACAGCCGAGGAAACGAAAATCTGGAACCAGCATTTTATCGATCACAACCCGGAATTGTTTTCTGAAAAGAGCAGAGGATATCTGACGAGCAGGCCAGGTATGACAAGATCTACCGTTTTGCTGAAAAATGTTTTCCTCTTCCTCATTAACTATGATATCGTTTCCTATTCGAATGAAGAGATCGAAATAGTGATTCGATTTGCCAATGTCTTCGAGCAAACGTACACGCGATTCCTGGATCTGCAAAAAGCCGAAATGCAGGCGAGAGAAAGCACAGATACAGCTGGCGTTGGAACGGATTAGGGCCAGTACCATGGCCATGCATCAAAGTATCGAAGTGAGGGACGTGGCTGTTACAATCTCCGATCAATTACATCAGTTGGGTTTTGGAAATGGCTGGTGCAGTGTCATACTCATTGATGGAAAATCCGGAGACATGGAATGGTGGATGGGCGGATCTGAGGAGAGGAGATTTCAGGATAGCTACTTTATCCGAAACTTTAATCATCCTGCTCATCGTGGCATGGTGGACGGTTTCATAAAGAATGAAAAATTCAGAAGCTTTCAATTGTCTGGTGAGTCCAAACGAACTTATGATGACGGTTTGTTCATTGACAATGGATTCGAGAACGTGCCAGACAAAGCCAAGGACTGGATGCGTTCGCTGGAGTCGGTAGAGTTCTCTGTAGCATACAATAAACACGGTGCTTTGCATTCTGGTGTGGAAAGGCTCACTGACGAGCAGGCAGACATCCTTCAGCGTTTCGCCAATGTCTTCGAGCAAACGTATACGCGATTCCTTGATCTGCAAAAAGCCGAAGCGCAGGCGAGGGAAGCACAGATTGAAGCGGCACTCGAGCGATTGCGCTCGCGTACCATGGCGATGCAGCGAAGCACTGAACTTGCGGAGGTTTCTCAACTTCTTCACCAACAATTTCTCTCTCTTGGTGTCGCAGACAATCACCTGTGCCTTCATGTTTCCCAACGAGGAAAAGAAAACTCAGTCGGGATGGTCAGTGTTGCCGGATGGTACACTATTGCCTACGTTGCTTGACTTTCCTCTTCTCGGTGACGCGATATTGGATGAGCGCTACAGTAGTTGGAAAGAAAAAAGAGCCTTACATCGCAAAGTACTCGATGCAGAGGAAAACAGGCGGCATCATCAATTCCTGAGTGAACAAGTTGCCAGTCATATTTCAAAAGACATTTTTGCACAACTACCTGATCAACTAACTTTTACCAACGCCAACTTTGCGCAGGGATATTTGATGACCTTCACTACTACGCCGCTTGCAGCAGAGGAAGAGAACATACTGGTCCGCTTCGCGAAAGTATTTGAGCAAACTTATACGCGCTTCCTCGATCTCCAAAAAGCCGAAGCTCAGGCTCGCGAGGCGCAGATTGAGTCAGCGCTTGAAAAAATCAGAAGCCGTTCACTGGCGATGCATCACTCGGGTGAGCTCAAGGATGTGGTTGCCATCATGTTTGAAAAGATGAAGGAATTGAACGTCGTGACTAGGCACGATCGCTATCCAGTTATTCGATCAAACCACCATGAATTCCACCTTCTGGGCAGGAAACAATCTTCACGATGAACCCCCGAAGGTAAAACTTCCCTATCGATGAAAAAATGATGGAAGAGGATGGTTATATGAAGGACTGTTGGGAGTGTAAAAAGAAGGGTGAAAATATCATCAACAAAGAATACACGTTTGAGCAGAAAACCAGATTCTTCGACTATGTATTTGCAAGCAACGACTTAGCAACAATATCTGAAGCTGATCGTGACGTCATCAGGCAGTCAGTTATTAGTCCACCCAATGGCCACATCGTTTGCCTTATAAACGAAAAAAATTCATCTGTATTTGCGGATAGTTGGAACGGAGAATTTTACAGCGAGGAAAGTATTAAAGTGCTTATAAGGGCCGCTAAAGTTTTTGAGCAGGCCTATGTTCGTTTTCTTGATCTTGCAAAAGGCTGAAGCACAAGCACGCGAATCACAAATTGAGGCTGCGCTGGAACGCGTTCGCGCCAGGACGATGGCTATGCACAAAAGCGAGGAGTTGCTTGACGTAATCGTGGTGGTTTCACAACAATTGACGCACCTTGGTCTTCCGGTTCGATGTGGTAAGCTTTGCCCGGACAAGTGAAATGCACGATTACAGGTTTTGGTTCTGCATGGAAAACGCACAGCAGGCCTATGAAATTCATGTACCTTACCTGAACAATCCCATGTTCGATCGGATAAAGAGTGCAATGGCCCAGGGTGCAAAGTTCTTATGCGGATACCCTTACCGTTGCTGAGAACCGCGAATGGATCGAGCATATGTTGGCACATGATGCATGGCCGGATCTTACGGATGAAGTCAAAAATTTCCTCCTGAGCAGAGGATATGCCCGGTCGATCGTCTTCATGCCGCAGATCATGCTGTTATTGGGCAATTACTTCCTTAAACCATACAGCGAGGAACAAAACAATATCCTCAAACGCTTTGCTGCTGTCTTTGAACAATCCTATACCCGTTTCCTCGATCTTCAAAAAGCGGAAGCCCAGGCACGCGAAGCACAGATTGAGGCGGCACTGGAACGCGTAAGGGCAAAGGCGATGGCAATGCATACAGCCCAACAGTTAAAGGAAGTTGTTCACGAGCTTAGGAAGCAGATGGGATTGCTGGGACAAAAAGATCTTGAAACATGCGTTATTCATTTGAATGACGAATCGCCAGACTTTGTTGAGGCGTGGGCAGCCAGCCGTCTGCCGAACCGCAGTGATGAAATCCAGGAGTTTCACGTAATGATTCCGAAGCGGGGACTGAAGATCATTGAAGAATGCTATGGAGGCTTACAGCGCCAACCGGAGAGACTATGTAATGATAAATGATGGTGCGAAGTTGGACGAGTGGATGGAGTTCATGCGTGAGTCGGTGCCAGCGGCGTACTCACTGCTGATAGAATCTGTCAATAGTAGCAGTCAGGATATAAAAAAACGCGCGTATTGGTCATTCGCTGATTTTCAGGGTGGATCCATGCTGATGGTTACGCTTGCCGAACCGGATGAAACTTCCCGGGCTTTGCTGCGAAGGTTCACCAATGTATTCGGTCTGGCCTACCGGAGGTTCGCCGATTTGAAACAGGCAGAAGCACAAGCCAGAGAAGCTACCATTGAAGCTGCGTTGGAAAAAATCCGAAGTCGTTCTTTGGGAATGCACAAGTCAGAAGAGATCCTCGATGTGGTTGCCATTCTGTTTGAAAAATTAAAGGAGTTGGGCCTGGTGTTCGATGGCGGAGCCGCTATTCATTTGTTTTCAGAAGGGTCAAGGGATGCTACGATTTGGGTAATGTCACCCGAGTTGTCAAGACCTATCGTCAGTAACCTACCTTATGATGAAGTTGTTGCAAATAATCCTATCATTCTGGATGTATGGAAGGCGAAAGACACGGGTCAACATATCGTGAACAAGCACTACTCTTTTGAAGAAAAGAAGAGAATACTTCGAATATGTCTTTAAACATAATGCCCTCGTGGTGTCCGAGGAGGTAAAAGATTTTATCCGTTCGGCGAATAGTTACACGGCAAATTTTATCGCGGAAAAGAACTCGTTGCTTGGAGCAAGCAGCTGGACGGGCCAGATATTTTCTGAAAATGATATCGATGTGTTGAAGCGCGTGGCTCGCGTATTTGAGCAAGCCTATATCCGTTTCCTCGACCTTCAACGAGCAGAAGCTCAGGCAAGAGAAGCTAACATTGAGGCAGCATTGGAAAAGATCCGAAGTCGTTCCTTGGGAATGCATCAAGTCGGAGGAGATCAAAGACGTTGTCGCTATTCTATTCGAAAAACTAAATGAACTGGACCTGCCGTTCGATGGTGGTGCAGGGTTTTATCTGTTCTCGGAGGGATCAAGAGATACATCTTTGTGGGTGACAAACGCTTAAATTGCGCCAGTTTGCAATTACCTTCCGTATGATGAGAATGATTTTTCCGATAATCCCATCATGCGGGATGTTTGGAAAGCAAAGGATACCGGAGAACCTATCGTAAGTAAACACTATTCTTCTGAAGAGAAAAACAAACTTTCGAGTATACCAGCAAACATAACGATGAAACAAAGATACCGGAAGAAGAAGAGGAAGGATATGTCCGAAGCAAAAAGTTATACTGCCACTTTCATCCCGGAAAAAAACTCCTTGCTTAGCGTTGATAGCTGGACGAAACAAATGATTTCTGCAGGACGACATCGAGATATTAAAACGTGTTGCCAGGGTCTTCGAGCAGGCGTACGTTCGTTTTCTCGATCTTCAAAAAGCAGAAGTTCATGCCAAAGAGGCCGTTTGTCAGGCATCGTTGGACAGAGTTCGTGCCGAGATTGCATCTATGCGTACCGTTGAGGATCTCGACCGAATCACTCCATTAATATGGAGAGAACTCAACACCATTGGTATTCCATTTATCCGGTGCGGTGTATTTATCATGGATGAAGCAAACCGCATTGTTCATACTTTTCTTTCGACACCCGATGGAAAAGCTATAGGCTGTGTTTCACTTACCGTTTGATATTCCCGGTTTTGCGGTAGTATCGTACAACATTGGCAGGACAAAAAAATGTTTCTGGATTATTGGGATGACGTGGCGAAGAAGGATGTTGCGGAGACGTTCGTAAAACGGGGATTATTCGCTTCGACGCAGCAATACCTTGACACACTTCCAAAAGAAGAATTCCATCTGCACTTCCTGCCATTCGCGCAAGGTATGCTCTATGTCGGTAATTTAACTCAGCTGAAGGACGAAGAACTTAACCTCTGCAATCGCTGGCCGATTCGTTTGCCACGGCTTATGCGCGTTACGATGACTTTAACAAACTTGAGTCAGCCAAACAACAAGTAGATAGAACGTTGGTTGATTTGAAACAAGCTCAGCAGCAATTGGTGCAATCAGAAAAAATGGCATCACTGGGTGAGCTCACTGCAGGAATTGCTCATGAGATTCAGAATCCATTAAACTTCGTCAACAATTTTTCTGAGGTGAGCAATGAGCTTATCGAAGAAATGAAAACTGAATTGCAAGCCGGTAACCTGAAAGATGCAGCCGAGCTCGCCGAAAGCATAAAACAAAACCTGGAAAAAATCACTCACCACGGAAAACGCGCCGATGGAATTGTAAAAGGGATGCTGCAGCATTCAAGAGCAGGCAGCGGACAAAAAGAACCTACGGATCTCAACTTCCTTTGTGATGAATATTTAAGGCTGGCTTATCACGGTTACCGCGCCAAGGACAAGTCGTTTAACGCAAAGTTTGAAACGGACTTTGATCCAACACTTCCAAAAGTAAATGTTGTGCCTCAGGATATGGGCCGGGTAATTCTCAATCTGATCAATAATGCATTTTATGCGGTGGGTGAGAAGAATAAAACGCTTACTCAGGGTTATGAGCCGACCGTCAGAGTTGCCACGAAAAGGCTGGGTGACAAAATTGAAATACAAGTAGGCGACAACGGTCCCGGAATACCTGCATCCATCAAGGAAAAGATCTTTCAACCTTTCTTTACCACTAAGCCAACTGGCCAGGGAACGGGCTTGGGGCTTTCTCTGGCATATGATATCGTGACCAAATTGCATGGTGGTGAGTTAAAAGTTGAGACAAAACAGGGTGAGGGTTGTGCATTTGTCATAATCATTCCTTGCACCAAATGAAACAGATCGCGTTGATGCTTTTTTGTGTTCTTATGGCACCCGTTGCAGGCGCACAAAATCAACATGTCATTGACAGCCTTAAACACGAATTGTCGCTAACTGACGATCCAAGACAGAAAGCAGACATCCTGATAGACATTTGTTGGGAGTATCCATGGAGTAAACCAGATTCCGCTATTCATTATGGACTCATTGGGTTACAGCTTGCCCAGCAGTTTAACTTGAAAGAACACGAGATCAATATCATATCGCCGTTGTCGGAGGCTCTTTGCGTGAAAGGCAATTTTGCAAAAGCTCTTGACCTGAGTTTGAAGGCCCTTGCAATGGCAGAACAAATGGGGAATGAGCACGCTAGTAGTCAGCGCTATTGTTGCATTGGCTACTACGTATTTCTATTCAGGTGACTATCAAAATGCGTTGACAATGGACAAGCGTTTGCTGAAATATCTAAAACGCGAAGTTCCCGACGGACTAGATTTTGAGGTATTGTTTCTTCAGCCGAAGATGGTTTATGGTTTCACCGGCGAATCGTATTACCAACTGGGTAAAATTGACTCCGCGCTCTATTATATACGAAAATCATATGAAGAAGATGTTCAGGACAAGATTCACTGGAGCATTCCTTATTTGTACCTCGCACGTATTTATTCAAAATCTGACAGGTATGATTCCTCTTTATATTATTACCGCAGAGGTGTAGCCTTTGCGCAAAATGTAACACTGGATATGGTTGATGGTTACATTGGAATTGCGTCGGTCTTCAACTCAATGCATCAGATTGACTCAGCCATTCATTACGCCAAAAAAGCAATGGTGTTAGCGCAAAAGGAATCCTTGTCACCAAAGGCGCTTGATGCGGCTTCACTTTTGTCGGAATTGTACACTAAACGAAATACGGATAGTGCTTTCTACTATCAGCGGGTGATGGTAGCAGCAAAGGATAGTTTGTTTAGTCAGGAGAAAATGAGGCAATTAGAAAACCTTACTTTCAATGAACAATTGCGACAACGTGAAATATTAGAAGAGCAGAATGAGTTAAGAAGCAAACAACAGATTTATTCACTTCTTGCAGGCTTGTCCCTGTTTTTAGTGGCTATCTTTTTCTTATGGAGAAACAATCAGCATAAACAGAAAGCGTACGCTTTGCTTCAAATCCAGAAAAAGGAAACAGATGTTCAGAAAGAAAAAGCTGAAAAAGCGTTGGATGACCTTAAGACTATGCAATCACAGCTTATTCAGTCTGAAAAAATGGCGAGCCTAGGCGAACTCACCGCTGGCATTGCTCACGAAATCCAAAACCCGCTGAACTTCGTCAATAATTTTTCAGAAGTGAATGCAGAGCTGATCGATGATCTGAAAAAGGAGTTGGCAACAGGTAACCGACAGTCGGCAGAGGAGATTGCCGACAGCATTAAGAAGAACGAGGAAAAGATCAGTGATCACGGTAAACGCGCGGACGGGATCGTAAAAAGTATGCTGCAGCACAGCCGTTCCAGTTCCGGACAAAAAGAACTCACAGATATAAATGCCCTATGCGACGAATACATGCGACTGACCTATCACGGTTATCGCGCCAAAGACAAGTCGTTCAATGCGAAGTTTGAATCCGACTTTGATTCGTCTATTCCGAAGATAAGCGTTGTGCCGCAGGATATCGGAAGGGTGATTTTGAATTTGATCAACAACGCATTTTATGCCGTAAGTGAATCCGCCGTCGCTAAAGCTAGGGCGGACAAGAAATATCAACCAACGGTCATTGTGCGCACAAAAAGGACAGGGGACAGGATTGAGATAAGAGTAGGGGACAACGGTCCCGGCATACCTGAAACTATCAAGGACAAAATCTTCCAACCTTTCTTTACTACGAAACCAACTGGTCAGGGAACAGGGCTTGGGCTGTCATTGGCTTATGATATTGTCTCGAAAGGACATGGAGGCGAGTTGAAATTGACGACAAAAGAAGGAGAGGGGACGGAGTTTCTGATTCAATTGCCGATCTCAATAACGTGATGTTACATAACAAACTGGCCGTTACAATTTTCATTGCCGTTTCATTCTTGGTGATGAGTGATAAATGTATTGGACAGATTTTTAATCGCGATAGCTTAATTAGCGAATTGAATCGGTCGTCCTCGGATACGACGACTGCCATGCTCCTAAGTAATCTTGCCGAAGCATACGTGTTTTACAAACCCGACTCTGCATTTTATTATTCTACTCAGGGTATTGAATTGTCGCGAGAAATAGACTTTATTAAAGGAGAAGCATGGAATACATTTTGGCTGGCAGTTTACAATCGCTTCACTGGGTCACCGTCCCAGGCCATGCAGCTTGCTACTAAAGCATTGACATCATTTGAAGATCAAGGCCTTTCGCAAGGTGTGATTGTGTCAACTCAATTGATAGGGTGGACGGCACAGGATAACCAAGATCTTGATAGGGCCTTAGAGTACTCATTTAAAGCGGCAAAACTCTCAAAACAAAACGCCAACTACCGACTGTATTATAGCTACACAACGATTGCGGAGGTATACTTGGAGTTTAATAAGCCTGATTCCGCCCTGGTATATGCGAAAATGGGCATTGACGTAGCGGAAGAACGTAGCGCCTGGCCGACGGAAGTACTGGCAGCAATACACGCTAGATTATCTCATAAAGAGCTCGCTTTCCATTATTTCCGACAAGCTATTTCAACATATCACTCAACCAACAACACAATTGGGTTATATAATGCTAACTATGGTTTGGCTAATTTATTTGCCACACAAAATCTGACGGACTCCGCCGTTTTTTACGCTACGGCCGCCTTTAATGCCGCACGAGGAAATAATTTCTTGTTGGGCTTCAGCGATATCACGACCTTACTCTCCAAGTTGTATAGTCAAAAAAACAATAAAGACAGCACAATCAAATATCTGCAAATAGCGATCGAAGTAAAAGACAGCTTATACAGTTTGAACAAGGTGCGTCAATTTCAGTCAATGGTATTCAATGAAAAATTGCAGGCACAGGAACTAGAGATCGAAAAGAGCCAGAATCAAGTCAGAACGCGAACTCTCATTTTCATTATCCTTACCGGATTTATCTCCGCTCTCGTTTTTGTCCTCTATCGCAACAATAAGATAAAACAACAGGCCAATAATCAATTGGTCCTTCAAAAGAAAGAGGTCGAAAAAGCCTATGATCAACTCAAGGCTACACAAGCACAACTCATCCAATCAGAAAAGATGGCGAGTCTCGGTGAACTTACAGCCGGCATTGCTCATGAAATCCAAAACCCGTTGAACTTCGTCAATAATTTTTCAGAAGTAAACACCGAGCTGATCGATGATCTAAAGAAGGAGTTGGTGTCGGGTAATCAAAAGTCAGCCGAGGAGATTGCCGATAGTATTAAGAAGAACGAGGAAAAGATCAGTCATCACGGCAAACGGGCGGACGGGATAGTCAAAAGTATGCTTCAGCACAGCCGTTCCAGTTCCGGACAAAAAGAGCTCACTGACATCAATGCCCTTTGCGACGAATACATGCGGCTAACGTATCACGGCTATCGTGCGAAAGACAAATCGTTCAGTGCAGAGTTTGAAGTGAATTTTGACCAATCGATACCCAAAGTAAATGTAGTACCACAAGATATTGGACGAGTCGTTTTAAACTTAATCAATAATGCATTTCATACTGTTGGTAACAGAGCACAGGATAGCGTTCAAGGATATGAACCTATGGTAACAATAAGCACGAAAAGATTGGACGGCAGTATTGAGATCCGCGTGCAGGATAACGGCCGTGGAATACCAGACGATATCAAAGGAAAAGATCTTCCAACCGTTCTTCACCACGAAGCCGACAGGTCAAGGGACCGGATTAGGTTTGAGTTTGAGTTATGATATTATAAAAACCCATGGAGGAACGTTGCAGGTGAAGTCGAAGGAAGGAGAAGGATCGGAATTTATTATTCAATTACCCGTCTAGGTGCGATGTAGGTCAAAAATGTACATATAGTAAAGTTGTTAGTGGAAATGTCATTGCGTATAATTATCCCGGTCATCATTGTTTTGTATTCATCTGGTGTTTCTGCACAGACAAATGCAATTGACTCACTCAAGAGGGTTCTTCAAGCACACAAGGGGGACAGGGATGAGGTGAATACTTTGTTATCACTTGGCGAGAGTTACCAGAACGAGAATCATCTGGATTCAGCGATTGCAACATCTCAGGAAGCCTTACGCAAGGCGACAACTGTTCATGACAAAAGAAGTGAAGCTACCGCAGTGATGTATTTAGGAAGTATAGCTGGCAGCCTTGGAAATTATGGGGAGGCTGTATCGTTGTTGTTCAGATCGTCAAATCTTTTTGAAAAGATAGATGATTCAGACGGAACCAGCGAAGTACAAATGCTTTTGTTTATCGTGAGGCAGGAGATTACACAATGCTTTGAGGCATTTATTTGCCGTTTAATTAATATTATACTATGGTGAAAATTAGAGTTATAGTTTTTCTCGTGTTGATACCATACTGGCTATATGCCCAACAATTAGCACTTGGTCGTATAGAACAACAAAAAGTGGACAGCATGCGGGAGGTGCTGAATAATTCTTCTAATGACTCTGTCCGTTTTCAAATGAGCATAACATTGAGTAATTATTACGAGTTTAAAAATGGTGATTCTGCTTTGTTTTATGCCAGGCTGGCCTCTGGTATCAGCAGCGAAAATGGAAAACGACTGGCAGAAGCTGAATCACAAAAGGCAGTGATGTACTATTACTACTTTCGGGGTGATTACTCTAATGCATGGCAGTCAATCATGAAAGCCCTTGAGATTGCCAGGAATTCCGAAAGTGAAAAAACACATTATCTATATCCGCCTGATGGCAATTTCAGAAAGCAGCGCCTCGAAATACAGGCTTTCCTGGAAGTAACGTTGGGCGACCTTCTCCTGCATACCAATAACTATAGGGAAAGCATACATCAATATGAAAAGGCAATAGCCATATCGGACGAGGTAGAAGACATCAGATTGCTTCATCATAGGTACAACCATATAGGTTGGGCGTATAAGGGGCTGGATATGCCTGACTCTGCGTTATACTATACGCTTCTTGCCGAGCGGACAGCGAAAGAGAAAAACCTGAGGTATAATATCGAAATTATTTATAATAGTAAAGGGGATATTCTTTTAGGCAAAGGAATGGTGAAGCAGGCGTTGAAAAGCTACTATGAAGGGCTGAAGACTGCCGAGGAAGATTTGAACAGGAGTAGTACCACCGATGCCTGCCTTGGCCTGTCGGCCTGTTACTTTGCTATGAAACAAAAAGACTCCAGCCTGTATTATGCCTTGAAAGCCCGGAGCCTGTCACCAACATTTTCAGAGGTATATGAAAGGCTCTATCAATCCTATCAACTTAATAATGAAAAAGACAGTGCATTCAAATACATGGCCCTTGCCAAAGAGGCAATAGACAAGTATAACAAAGATTATTTAAAAAGCCTGGCCGGGTTTCAGCGCCTTTTTCTCCAGGATAGAATAAAACTGGAGGAACTGGAAAAAGAAAAAATGCAGGCAAGGAGCAGAATACGCACTTATTTATTACTGGGTGGCATCGGGTTGCTATTGTCGCTTTCAGGTATTTTTTACAGAATAAGCAGGCAAAGACAAAAGGCCAAAACTGAAATTGAAAAAGCGTATGCTGAATTAAAAGAAAGCCAGCAACAATTGGTGCACCGGGAAAAGATGGCTTCACTCGGAGAACTCACCGCAGGTATTGCCCATGAAATTCAAAACCCGTTGAATTTTGTCAATAATTTTTCGGAGCTCAACAAGGAATTGATCGGCGAGTTGAAAAATGAGGTTGGGAGGAAGAATCTGGAAGAAATCGAATCGATTGCTGCTAACATAGAGAATAACGAAGAGAAAATACGGCATCATGGTCAACGTGCGGACGCAATTGTTAAAAGCATGCTGTTGCATTCCAGAACGAGTAGCGGACAGAAGGAACCGGCAGATATTAACGCATTGTGTGATGAATACATGAGGTTGGCGTATCACGGCTATCGCGCGAAAGACAAATCGTTCAGTGCGGGGTTTAAAGTGAATTTCGACTCATCGATACCCAATGTAAATGTAGTCCCACAGGATATCGGACGGGTCATTCTAAATCTAATCAATAATGCATTTCATGCTGTTGGTGACCGCGCAAAAGAAAACGTTCAAGGTTATGAACCGACGGTAACTATAAGCACGAAAAGATTGGGCAGCAGTATTGAGATCCGAGTACATGATAACGGCAGCGGTATATCAGACGACATCAAGGACAAGATCTTCCAGCCGTTCTTCACCACCAAACCAACAGGTCAAGGCACAGGATTAGGATTGAGTTTGAGTTATGATATTATAAAAGCGCATGGAGGATCGTTAGAGGTGAGTTCAAAACAAGGAGAGGGATCGGAATTTATTATTCAATTACCAGTCTAGGTGCGATGTAGGTTAAGGATGTAATATAATAAAGTCGTTAGTGGAATTGTCATTGCGTATAATTTTCCTGGTGACCATTTCGAAGGAAGGGGAGGGAGCCGAGTTCATTATTCAGCTATCCGTTTAAGCAAACAAAGCAGTATGAAATATACTTTCCTTGTTGTATCGTTAATGTTATTGGTAACTGAATTGTCGGGCCAATGGATGATACCAATGAATGAAGACTCGCTGTTGGTAGTATTGAAAAACGAAAGGGATACGACAGCAGTGAAAGTGTTGCTGCAATTGGCGGGCAGTTACTTTTTCAAAAAACCTGCTACTTCATTGGCATACGCAAAGGCGGCTGTCGATTCTTCCAGAAAGTTGAAGCATGAAGTCGGCATTATCGAAAGTTCGGTATATGCCGCTGACGCAAGTCGTTCCGTAGGAGATTTTATTGGAGCCCTCAAAATGCTAATTGAAGCAAATCAACTCAGCAGGAAAGCAGGGAAGCCGTATTGGGAAGCAAATTCAGCTGGTTATATGGGTATGACTTATTTCGAGATGCAACATTTCGAACAGTCGCTTACATATTTAAAGCGAGCCGTAGACCTATACAAGACATTACCACCCGATCCCCATGAGGCGTTATATAACGTCTATCTTGCAAGAGCTTACATTGCAACCAAAAAGTACGATTCAGCATACTATTCTTTAAAGGATGCGGCACAGTACCTCCGGCTGAAGACCGGACCTGGACAAATTGTGCGATGGAAGATGGGTTATTATTTTACGCTCGGGGATTATTATGACCGCATTGGGCAAACAGATTCGGCATATTTTTATTTTAAGGCTGTACTTAAAATTGGTCCCAATATTCAAGACTTCGTACCGAGCCACGTAAGTTTGACGGCGGCTAAACTTTCTTCGTTATTTAGTCTCAAAAACCAACTCGATTCAAGCTTGTATTTTGCGCGACGTGGATTTAAGATAGCCACCGACGGGAAATTCAATCTCCGCATCCTTCAAACCAGCCGTCAGTTGGCAGACCTCCACCGAAAGATGGGCAATTCGGATAGCTTACTTTACTACCAGGACATAGCGATCGCCGTGAACGACAGTATTTTTGGCACTGAGAAAACCAATGAGCTGCAATTGCTCCAGCTGGAAGAACAAAAAAGAAATCTTGACATTCAACAGGCAGAAGAACGATATAAAAACAATGTTCGGCTGATAGGTTTAGTATCAATAACCGCTATTATTCTTGTTGCCAGTCTTTTGCTGTTCAGAAGCAACCGGATAAAACAAAAAACTAATCTTGTTTTACAACAGACTTTGAGCGAATTAAAGGCAACGCAATCACAGCTGATCCAATCCGAAAAGATGGCTTCGCTGGGTGAGTTAACCGCAGGTATTGCGCACGAAATTCAAAACCCGCTAAACTTCGTCAACAATTTTTCAGAAGTAAATGCTGAACTGATCGATGATCTAAAGAAAGAGATGGCGTCGGGTAATAGACAATCGGCAGACGAGATTGCCGACAGCATTAAAGAAAACCAGGAGAAGATCAATCATCACGGCAAACGGGCAGACGGAATTGTAAAGAGCATGTTGCAGCACAGTCGTTTAAGTTCCGGTCAAAAAGAATTGACAGACATAAATGCTCTTTGCGACGAATACGTTCGTCTAACGTATCACGGTTATCGTGCCAAAGACAAATCGTTTAACGCGGCGTTTAAAGTGAATTTGGACGCTTCGATACCCAAGGTTAATGTTATACCACAGGACATCGGTCGGGTAATTTTGAATTTAGTCAATAATGCATTTCATGCCGTTGGTGAAAGGTCCGCCTTCGCTAAAGCTACGGCGGACGAGGGATACGAACCAATAGTAACTATCAGCACGAAAAGAGTAAATGCCCGCATTGAGATCCGCGTTCAGGATAACGGGAGCGGCATTGCTGACTCAATCAAGGAAAAGATATTCCAACCGTTTTTTACGACTAAGCCAACAGGACAGGGAACGGGTTTGGGCCTAAGCTTGAGTTATGATATTAGTAAAAGCTCATGGGGGCACCCTTGAAGTGAATTCGAATGGAAGGTATCGGATCAGAATTTATTATTCAACTGCCGACTTAGACACAAAGCAACTGCATGAAATACATTGTCCTTGTAATATCTCTCGCACTTCTGGTCAACAGTCTATCGGCTCAAATCATGCGATCATACAATGAAGATTCGCTGAGAGCTATCCTGGACAACAACCCGCAAGACATAACTCGAGTAGAGGTTTTATTGAATTTGGCAAGTAGTTACTACTTTAAACAGACAGACACATGTTTGATGTATGCAACGGCAGCACTTGACAGTTCGCTCAGGTTGAAGTATGACAGTGGTATTCTTGTCAGCCTGATCCGGAGCGGTGAAGCAATGCGTCAGTTGGGGGATTTTACCGGAGCGTTGAAAAATCAATTGGAAGCGCTTGAGCTCAGCCAAAAGATGGAAAGTGATTTTTGGGAGGCAAATTCCACGGGATTTATCGGCATGAATTTACCTCCAATTAGAGGACTACGACCATGCCTTCGCGTACTTGAAAAAGGCAATCGCGATGCGCAAGAAATTTCCAGTTGATGAGTTCGATGTTATGTTTAGGATTAATATTGCGCGAGTTTATAATGAGACTGACAAACAGGATTCGGCTTTTTATTTTTTGAACGAAGCCAGGATGATTGATCGAAATCTCCACGACACCCAGCCGGTATCGTTGATGAATAGCTTTGGCGATGCATTCTTGCAGGCAAGGAAAATAGATTCAGCAGAATTTTATTATCGCCGTGCGCTTAAATATGCGCTTGCGAATCCTAAGGGCTTTCCAAATCGCGTTAGCATCGCGTGTTACAAACTTGCCGCTGTCTTAAATGAGCGGAATAAAATCGATTCGAGTTTCTATTTTGCCAGGTTTGCATTTAGAATCGCACAAGAAAAAAACTTGAATCCCCGGATCCTGGACGCAAGTAGTTTGCTGGCAAAACTTCATAGGAAAACCGGTAAACTTGACAGTGCGCTCTATTACTACGATATCGCCAGTGGGACGAACGAGATCATTAATGGTAACGATAAATTCATACGAGTTGCAATTGTTCTTGATTAGCAAGACGCACAGAAAGTCAACGTGCCGAGGAGCGATACCGAAACACAATTCTGCTTATTGGATTAGTGTCTATCACGACCGTCATCCTTATCGCTAGCATTTTACTTTTCCGCAGCAACCGGATAAAGCAAAAAACAAATCTGGCGTTGCAAAAGACATTAACAGAGTTAAGGTCCACGCAATCGCTTTTGATCCAATCCGAAAAGATGGCGTCGCTGGGTGAGCTAACTGCCGGTATTGCACATGAGATCCAAAACCCGTTAAACTTTGTTAATAATTTTTCCGAGCTGAACAAAGAATTGATCGGTGAGTTGAAAAACGAAGTGGTGAGGAAGAACCTGGAAGAAATTCAGTCGATCGCCATTGATATAGAGAGCAACGAAGAGAAAATACGCCATCATGGCCAACGCGCGGACGCAATAGTGAAAAGCATGCTTCAACATTCGCGCACGAATTCAGGCAAGAAAGAGCTTACTGACCTTAATGTTTTGTGCGACGAGTACGTGCGGCTTGCCTACCATGGCAACAAGGCAAAGGATAAATCAGCTGATGTAAAAGTGGAGACTCATTTTGATCCATCGTTATCGAAAGTCAGTGTGGTGCCTCAGGATATTGGCCGGGTAATTCTTAACCTGATCAACAATGCGTTTTATACGGTCATTGAAAAAAATAATACCTCGATCCAAGGCCATACGCCGACTATAAAAATTTCAACAAAAGGACTCACCGACAAGATTGAGATACATGTGGAGGATAATGGAACGGGTATACCAGATTCCATAAAAGAAAAAATCTTCCAACCCTTTTTCACAAGTAAACCTACGGGCCAGGGTACAGGATTAGGGCTGAGTTTGAGTTATGATATTGTAAAAGCCCACGGTGGAACATTAGAAGTGAATTCAAAGGAAGGGTTGGGATCAAAATTTATTATTCATCTTCCTACTTAAGAGCAAAGCAGCCATGAAATACATTGTCTTTATAGTTTTACTCGCGTTCCTGGCCACTGGATCGCATGCTCAATTTCTCCGGGCTTTCAATGAAGATTCGTTGAGAGCTATCCTGGACAGCAACATTCATGACACAAAACGCATAGATGTTTTATTGAAATTATCAGAAAGTTACTTCCACAAAGAGCCCGACAGTTGTTTGTTGTATGCGACGGCAGCACTTGATAGTTCACGCAGGTTGAATTATGACAGTGGTGTTCTTGTCGGCCTGACCCGGGGCGGTGAAGCAATGCGTCAGTTGGGCAATCTTACGGGAGCGTTGAAGAATCAGTTAGAGGCACTTGAGCTCAGCCAAAAGATAGAAAATGATTATTGGGAGGCAAATTCCATGGGTTTTATCGGTATGACCTATATCGAATTAAAAGACTACGACCAATGCCGTCGCGTATCTGAAAAAGGCAATCGTTATGCGCAAGAAATTTAGAGTTGATGGTTTCGATGTCATCTTTACGATTTTTATGGCGCGAGCCTACAATGAGATCAACAAACCAGATTCCGCTTTTTATTTTCTGCGCGAGGGGAGGACATTGCCATTCGCTGAGGGCCCTCAATTGTTGGCGCATGTCCTTGGCGATGCATTTTTACAGGCAAAGAATATCGATTCAGCAAACTTTTATTATCGCCGTGCTCTAAAATATGCGATTGAGAATCCTAGGTTTGTACCAAACCATATTTGCAGGAGTTCTTACGAGCTTGCGAATTTGTTCAATATGCAAAATCAAATCGATTCGAGCTTCTATTTTGCCAGGTTCGCATTTAGAATCGCGCGGGAAAAAAGATTGAATCCCCGGCATCCTTGACGCAAGCAGTCTGTTGGCACAACTTCACAGGAAAACCGGCAAACTTGACAGTGCATTCTATTATCAGGATATAACAAACGCAGTGAACGAGAGCCTTTATGGCAAGGATAAAATCATACGAGCTGCAATTGCTGTTATCGCAAGAACAGCGACGAATTCAGGAAGCTCAACGAGCTGAGGAACGATACCGGAACACAATTCTGCTTATTGGATTAGTGTCTATCACGACTGTTATCCTTATTGCCAGCATTTTACTTTTCCGTAGCAACCGGATAAAACAAAAAACAAATCTGGCGCTACAAAAAACATTAACGGAACTAAAATCCACCCAATCGCAGTTGATCCAATCCGAAAAGATGGCTTCGCTGGGTGAGCTAACGGCGGGCATCGCCCATGAGATCCAAAATCCACTCAACTTCGTCAACAACTTTGCTGAAGTAAATAAAGAGTTGATCGCCGACATGGAAGCGGCCATTCAAAATGGAAATCTCGAAGAAGCAAAGGGCCTTGCGCGGAACATTGCCGATAACCAGGAAAAAATAAATAGCCACGGCAAACGGGCAGATGCAATTGTCAAAAGTATGCTGCAGCACAGTCGATCGAGCTCCGGTCAAAAGGAATTGACAGACATCAATGAGCTCTGCGATGAGTACTTGAGGTTAACGTATCACGGTTATCGGGCTAAAGACAAATCCTTCAATGCAAAATTGAATACCAATTTTGATCCAACAATCCCAAAAGCTAAATGTTGTGCGACAAGAAATTGGGCGAGTGTTACTGAATTTGATTACTAATGCATTCTATGCAGTCAATGAGAAAGGAAAATCAAATACAAATGGGTATGAGCCATCTGTAACCATTACTACAAAGCTGGTCAATGCCCGTCCGGATGATCCGGTCGGACGGGGAATAACTGAAATTTGTGTACAGGACAACGGCAACGGTATCCCTGGATCAGTCAAAGGAAAAATATTTCAACCTTTCTTCACGACGAAACCAACGGGCCAGGGTTCAGGGTTGGGGCTAAGCCTGAGCTACGACATTGTGAAGGCGCATGGCGGTGAACTTCTCGTGCGAACAGATGAAGGTATTGGGTCGGAATTTATTATTCGGCTTTAAACACAGCATATGAAAAAAATTGTCCTGGGATTTCTTTTTTTCTCAACTATACAACTCTGCTTCAGCCAGAAGAAAGTCGAGAATGAATTGAATAAATACCTAATTGATACCGCTGCAATTGCCAGACTACAAGCTGAACTAAGAAACTCAAAGCATGACACTTCGAGAGTGGATATTATGCAGGAGCTGATAAGGCAGTACTCGAACAACCTGGATTCAGGAGTCCATTACTGTTTCAAGGCGCTCAATCTGTCACGAAAGATCAACTATCATAAAGGAGAGTTGACTGCCTTAAACCAATTGGAAAATGCATTAAAGCATCACGGTATGATTCTGAAGTCCTTTACTATTAGTCGCAAAGGGTTGCAAGCCGCCAGACGGTATCGGGACAAATTTTACGAGGCCAATTTCCTAGGCGAGCTAGGTATTCTATACCGAGAATCCGGAGTATTTGTAGAAGCTACGACGTATTTGAAAAAGAGTAAGAATCTAAATGATTCAATTGGAGAGAAATACTTCTCTGCGTACCAGCTAAATAACATTGGTGAGGTATATCTGCTTAAAAATGAATTAGACTCCGCTTTGTTACTCTGCCGTTTGGCATTAAAGGGAATGGAAGGAGCCCCTGTGGTGAATTATTGGATTACCTTCTATACATCACTTAACCTGGGCAAAATTTTTATGGCCAAGGCTAACTACGATTCCTCGCTTTATTACCTCAAAACCGCCAAACAGATCGCAGTTTACCACGATCACAAGGTCTACACGAATTTGTCAATAGCAAAGTTGTTTGATATACTGGGCATGAAAGATTCTTCCTTGTATTACGCAGATGAAGCGAATCGTGTCGCGCTCGAGAGCAGTGCATACTCCATGAATGCAGATGTCAATGATTTTCTGGGAAAGTTCTATAATGACAAAGATATTAACGAATCAATAAAGTTTACCCGCCGATCCCTCGAATACAAAGACAGTCTCTACAGGCAAAGTGTCAGCATTGGTTTAGAGAACTTCGACGAGTTCGATGAACAGGAAAAACAATTTGAAATTCAATCAGCGCAAGCAGCCTATCAATTTAAAGCTCGTTTGATCGGCCTTCTGACGGGAGTACTTGTGCTTTTGATCATCATCGGAATTCTTGTGAGAAATTATCGGCAAAAGCAGAAGTCGATCGTTCTCCTGAACAAGCAAAAGGATGAAATAAACAGCGCAAAAGAAAAAACGGAAATCGCATTGAGTGATCTGAAAGCCACACAATCGCAGCTTATACAATCCGAAAAGATGGCAAGCCTCGGTGAACTTACTGCCGGCATCGCCCATGAAATTCAAAACCCGCTGAATTTTGTTAACAATTTTTCCGAAGTGAACGCTGAATTGATAGATGAGCTAAAGGAGGAGTTGGCGACTGGCGACAAACAAGCAGTAGAAAAAATTGCTAACAACATAAAAGACAATCAGGAAAAGATCACCTTCCACGGCAATAGGGCAGACGCAATCGTGAAGGGCATGCTTCTGCACAGCCGTGGTCGTTCCGGCGAGAAAGAGTTAGTTGATTTAAACGCGCTTTGTGACGAATACCTGCGTCTCGCATTTCACGGCTTCCGCGCAAAAGACAAATCGTTCAGCGCGATGTTCGAGACTACTTTTGGTCCGGACATTCCAAACGTCAAAGTTGTACGTCAGGATATTGGAAGAGTCCTGTTAAACCTGATTAACAATGCATTTTATGCTGTCAGAGAAAAGGCAAAGAACAATCCTGACAGTTATGAACCTACGGTGTCGGTGAGCACAAGAACGTTAAGTGACAAAGTTGAGATCAGGGTGCATGACAACGGTAACGGTATCCCTGAAGAAATCAGGGACAAGATCTTTCAACCATTCTTTACAACGAAGCCAACCGGGCAGGGGACAGGATTGGGGTTGAGCTTGTCATATGATATCGTAAAGGTTCATGGTGGCGAATTGATTGTTGAAGCAAATGCAAAAGAGGGAACCACATTTCTCGTGAAACTACCGATTTGATAGTTTAAG
>CAVZFT010000013.1:0-58793 GCA_963774615.1 uncultured Cytophagales bacterium | reverse complement strand
CATGATTGTGTTCGACTTGATATTTACGACTTAAAAGTGAAAAGCCACCAGAGATAGATGAGTGTCAACGAACTGACACAGTAATGGGGACATATGAAAAACTAAAAAATTGTGTTGGGGAAATTAATTCCAAAATTCCTAACATCGCACTCCCTAAAAGGGCCCATAGCTCAGCTGGTTAGAGCACCTGACTCATAATCAGGGGGTGGCTGGATCGTGCCCAGCTGGGCCCACTTGAGTATCAGATAGTTAGAGTCGGATTTCTGGCCCAGGCTTGATTTCTGGCCTACATCTGGCACACAGAACCCTCAATTAGCTGCAATTATGGAGCTTCAAGAATTTAGCCAATAACCCCTTTTTTATGCCGGTCACATTTACAGAGATCGACCAAAAATTGGAGGTTTGGGATTCCGCTAACTAGAATCTAGTTGCAAATATCGGGTTCGAAGTAGACGGAAAAGATACGACGCCGAACTACGACAAGATGTGGGTGAAAGTTATTTCCTACGAGACTACAGGATTAAACGTAAGTCTACTGAAGAACGGATTACTTGAAAAACGAAATACAAACATACACACTCATCAAACTCATCAAGCTACCACTATCCATCCGGTTATTTGCATCCACGCAGGATGAATGTATGCCCCCACTATAGTCTTCTTTCGCGAAGCGAGTAGTATTACTGCCAACGATAACGGTAAAATAAATCCATTAATTGCGCCTGCTGAAACTAATAGCTTTACAGGGTTGCCAATTCCTAAAAAAATGACGCACGATAAGATTATGAATACGGTGATAAAACTTCTTTGATTTTTTTAAATGAAAGGGTGGAATGTTCGGAGAAACGAAACGGACGTATATGCACAACCAATAATGGAAGTGATGGCCGCGCTCCAAAGAACCAAGCCAAATATTTTATAACCAATCTCACCTGCACCAGATTGGAAAACCGAAGCAGCAGGGTTTCCCGCATCTAGCACTACTCCTTTTACCACTACGCCTAACACAGCGAGAAATAAAACAGAACGCATTATTCCCGTAACCACAATTCCGCTAACCGCACTTCTGTTAATCTGTGGCAAATTATTCTGGCCTTTAATACCCGCATCTAACAATCGATGCGCCCCCGCAAAACTAATGTAGCCTCCTACAGTGCCACCCACTAACGTTACTATTGAAACCAAATTAATTGTTTCTGGGATAAACGTGCGATACAATACGTCACCCATGGGGGGTGCCGATTTAATTGCGATGAACCCAGTTAACAAGATCATTAACGCGCCTAAAGCTTTTGAAAAAGTATCTAACGCTTTACCAAATTCTTTAACCCAAAATAAAATTATCGCAATGATGCAACTTACTATCGCTCCAGCCTCTGTACTAACACCAAACAACACATTTAATCCAAGCCCGCTGCCACCAGAGTTGGCAACGTTAAAAACAAATCCACCCAACACAATTAATGCAGCCAAAACATACCCAAGGCCGGGTAAAAGTTTGTTCGCTAATTCCTGTGCGCGCAATTCGCTCACGGCTAACACACGCCATATTGATAACTGAGCTCCAATATCCAGTAAAATGGAAATCAAAATAATGAAACCAAAACTCGCGAGCAGTTGATTTGTGAAAACAGTTGTTTGAGTAAGAAAGCCAGGGCCGATGGCTGATGTAGCCATTAAGAATGCTGCTCCTAAAATCGCAGATTGCGATGCTTTTGATTTCACTGTTGTGATTAGATGGTTCTAATTTGAATACCCTTCTTTTTCAAGGTAGTATAAATTACTTTCGCAAAATCCACAGCATGTTCTCCATCGCCATGTATGCAAAGTGTTTCCGGTTGGATTGACCCATTTTTCAGCTAAACATAAGTCAATTTAGGCAATAGGCTAAATACCGTATGCAACCGAAAGTCTGGAAAACCGAACAACCTACGACATAGTTTTTCCGTGAGACGGGTACAGTATCCGTGATCCGTTGGGTTTAATTGTCCCAGGGCTATAAAGGAAGAATTGGATTTATTGTTTCTCGAAAGAGAGGACAAACAAGAACTGGTGAGACTTAGGTATCGTACGAAAGGTTAACTACGACCAACGGGTATTGTGTATAATAAAAGTGCTGTCTTTCAAATCACGTTGTTTTAATGGGGCGGGGATGTTATGATTCTGCTACAGCGCGATTGCGCATTACGAACTCCGGAATGCTTTATCGGAAACTCCATTTTTCAAGCTCCATCGATTCCCGCTGTGTTCTGGCCGCTGTGTTGGTAGCGTCCTTTTCAAAGTAAAGTGTCGCCGGACAATGTTCTTGAAAAAATCGTAGAACCAAGGTGGCATAATATATTTAATCTTGCCCTTAAGCCTTGTGAATGGTGTGGTCGAGTATTTCAGAAATACTTCTTCATCGGTAGTTCGATCGCGCATTACGAACCCCGGATGCTTTATCGGAAACTCCATCTTTTCAAGCTCCATCGATTCCCACTGAGTTCCGTTCGTTGTGTTGGTGGCGTGCTCGTCAAAGCCAAGATTGAGGACCATGTTCCTTGTTGGTACTACTACCAGCCCGGAATTTATCTTTCTTGCAAAACCCCATTGAACACTCCACCATGTGACGCTATCGTTTTCATAGTACGAACGATTCAACATATAGTCCATGTAGAAACGTTCGTAGATCGAAGTGTAGTTGCTTACGAGTAGTTTTTTTTCCGTGACCTCCGGAAAATATTTCATAGAATAATCGAAATGCTGCCACGCACGCTTCCAGGTTGCCCATCCCCAGATATAGTCTCCCCAATCAGAAAAGAAGTAAGAGTACGGTGAAGCTTTCGTATATCGGTTCGAAAACGATGTGCCCGCTACCTGCATGACTCGGGTATCTTCTCTGTAGTACTCTAACATTTCGGCACAAAACTCGAAAAAATCAGGCGAAGGTTTGGTGTCATCTTCGAGAATGATGCCTTCTTCGACGTGCTCGAAGAACCACGTGATCCCGCCAGATATAGCACGGCCACATCCGAGATTCTCGTCACGCAAGAGAGTTTTTACCTCGCAGTCCCAGTCGACTTTCGAAATAACTTCGCGCGCAGCTTCACACTTTTCGTAGTCACCAGGCTTGTCTTGTCTTGGGCCATCGGCGGCAATAAATAGCTGGCTTGGTTTTGCCTTCCGAATTTCCTCGAAGACGCTTTCGGTGAGTGAAGGTCGGTTAAAGATTAAAAAAAGTATGGGTGGGGTTTGAAGTGCCATGACAAGAATCTAATAGGTTATAGAGATACCGATTCTTTTTCGTTTAGCAGAAGTTATACCGATATTGTTTCATTTTGCGGAAAACAGCCCATATGGTTAAGATTGATTGCTTGCCGATTTTTTACCTGATACAAGCTGTAGCGATATGAGGATTTGCTTCTACAGATGTCTACAAGGGGATTTGTTTCTGATAGAAGCTCGCTCGAGCGACCTGAGGACCCATGTTGAAAGAGATATACCGGATCCAACACTACATTACTTATAATTGTTGAGGCACGCTACTTCCAGCGGTACAATAGAAAAAGCAATCGTCGGGCACGGATTGCTTAGACAAAGGCGGAGTCACGATAGGAGAGATATTCCAAAGGTCCTACAATTACATAACTCAATAAATGGTCTGTAGAGACGCTATCTTCCATCAGTACAGATGGAAACGGATAGTCGGGCAGCGCTTTCTTAAAAAAATTGTAGAACCACGGCGGAGTGAAATACCGTATCCTGTGCCTGAGCCGCGACAAAGGCTGTGGTTGAATATTTCAGGAAAACTTCCCCGTCGATAGCTTTATCGCGCATGATGTATTCTGGATGCTTTAAAGGGAATTCCATCTTCTCGATCTTCACGGCATTCCATTGAGACCCGTCAGTTGTGTTGGTCGCATCCTCTCCAAATCCCAGATTGATGACCATGTTTTTTGTTGGCACTACTAGCCAGTCCCGAATTGATCTTCCTGGCAAACCCCCATTGAACACCCCACCAGGTTACTCGATCATTTTCATAATACGCACGATCCAACAAATGCTCCATGTAATACTGTTCGTAGATTGAAGTGTAGTTACTTGGAAGCAATCCTTTTTCCGCGATCTCAGGGTAACGTTTCATGGAATAATCATAGTGTTTCCATGCACGCTTCCACGTTGCCCAACCCCAGATATGTATCCCAATCAGAAAAGAAATAGGAATACGGGGAACTCTTTGTAAATCGATTTGGCAGGGACGTTCCAGCTTATTTCCATCACCCGATCGTCGTCTCGGTAATGCTCGAGCATCTCGGCGCAAAACTCTGAAGAACTCTGGCGCTGGTTTGGTATCGTCTTCAAGGATGATCCCTTCATCAACGTGCTCGAAGAACCATGTAATCCCTTCTGATATCGCTCGGCCACATCCAAGATTCTCGTCACGGAATAGAGTTTTTACTTCGCAGTCCCAATCGACCTTCGAAATTATCTTCCGTGCAGCTTCACATCTTTCCTTTTCATCAGGTCTATCCTTCCTTGGACCATCGGCCGCAACAAACAGCTTTCTCGGTTTTGCTTTTCGAATCTCTTCAAAAACAATTTCGGTTGTTGAAGGCCTGCTAAATATTAAAAACAATATAGGTGGCGTTTGATGAGCCATCACAAGAATTTATTAGTGTATACCATAGTTGTATAGAACTTTTTCGAGTGCCCAAAAACCATACCCATTTGTCATGGACTGTTTTTTTTAGCCAAATTCGCCATCCTTGTTTCCCAACTGACCCGCTACATTGTGTGGGATTTATTCCTCAATATAACGTTATGATGCTCGCCGTGGCGACCTACTTAAAGAAATCGTGAATCCACGCCGGAGTGATATACTTGATCTTGCCCTTAGCCGGGAAATAGCTGTCGTTGAATATTTCCGGAATACTTCATCCTCGATCCTTCTGTCACGAATCACAAACTCGGGATGCTTTAGTGGGAATTCCATCTGCTCCATTTTCATATCATACAATTGTGACCCGTCAGTGTGTGTTGGTGGCATCGCTCCCAAATCCCAGGTTGACGACCAGATTTTTTGTTGGCACCACTACCAATCCGGAATTGATCTTCCTGTGCGAAGCCCCATTGAGGGTCCCACCAGGTTATTTTATCATTTTCATAGTACGCACGATCAACAAATGCTCCATGATAATAGCGTTCGTAGATCGAAGAGTAGTTGCTTAGGAGTAATCCCTTTTCTGTAACCTCCGGGTAATGTTTTATCTAATAATCATAGTGCTTCCATGCGCGCTTCCATGTTGCCCATCCCCATATGTTATCCCAGTCTGAAAAGAAGTAAGAGTATGGCGAGTTTTTCATAAAACTGATTTGGTAATGAAGAGCCGGCTATCTCCATCACCCGAGTCTCGTCCCGGTAACGCTCAAGCATCTCAGCACAGAACCTGAAGAACTCCGGTGCAGGTTTGATGTCGTCTTCAAGAATGATCCCTTCTTCCACGTGTTCGAAGAACCAGGATGATCGCTCCCGCTGGTCCCCTCCCACATCCAAGATTTTCGTCGCGAAATAAGGTCTTGACCTCGCAGTCCCAATCGATTTTTGAGGCAATAGCCCGTGCGGCCTGACATTTTTCATTCTCGCCGGGCTTCCTTTCCTCGGACCATCGGCGGCAATAAATAGCTTCTTTGGTTTTGCTTTTCGAATCTCTTCAAAAACAACTTCCGTCGTTGAAGGTCTGCTAAATATTAAAAATAATACCGGTGGAATCTGATAAGCCATAAAAATCTTGTGTAATTGATAAATTGGCGTATGTATATCAAGGCTTTAAAAATACCAAACTAGTTCAATACTGCAACTAAAAATCCGTTCAGCGGCATGGTGAGTCTTTAAGAAACTCGCGGTTGTGGAATGATTAATCAGCGCGAATGACTGATGCACAGTGCCTTAGAGTCATACTTATTGGTATTGCTATTTTACGAGCTGCAGCCAACTTTTGCATGTTGAATGTTGATCAACGGTCACTTCATAGAAATACATACCTGCCGCCAGCCCCTCTCCCTTCCAGTCGTACTGGTAATCCTCTGACTGGTATACCATTTCACCCCAACGATTATAGATAACAACCGCCGTTTTGAAATCGTAATCGGCAGGTGTGTTTCCCGGCGTGTCACCGTATTGAATTGTAAACTTGTCATTAGTACCATCTTCGTTGCCTGGAGTTATTATGTTTGGAATAAGGAGCGTGAATATCGGAACCGGAACAACGGTCTCGCTAACACAAAATTCGCGCACGCCTACAAGCTTCACATTGTACACCCCGTCATGTTCGTACGTATGATCAGCTTCGGTTTCTTCGGTGGTGGATCCATCGCCAAAATCAAAAAATAATAGGTCGTTTTCGCGTAGGCTATCCGTTGAACTCATACACGCCTACCTGTGGACGGTTAATACATTCCGCTGTTCGTTCAACTTCGAATTCCGGCCGTATGATTGGGATTACGTTGAGTTGCACGGTGTCTCTCTGAACACAGCCGGACCTTTCGGTTATTCTCACAAAATACCGAGTTGTATCCTTTGGATTCACTATCGGATTTGCCAAGTAAGAGACGAAAGTGCTGTCTTCACTTCGCCACGCATACAAAGCACCACCGCTGGCCTGTAACGTGTAAGGTGAGTCCTCACACATGTCATCGTCGTCTTGCACTTTTGTGTCCGCCAAGAATACATCAACATTGATCGATACCGAGTCTTTGACCTTACAGGTACCCTTGTCGATCGCCTTTAAAGTCACCTTGTAACGACCGGTAGCTTGATACTGATGTACGATGAATGCGGTATCGACTTTGCTCAGCTTCGTTCCATCGCCGAGATCCCACTCAAATGTTTCCCCACCAGTGCTCAGATTCTGAAATACTATCTTGTCTGGCATGCAGACCTTATTGAGTCCCGGAAGATCAAAGTGGGTTGAATTGGATTGCAGCCTCGCTTTCAGAGAAGAAAGGTCAAACTTGAACGCGGCATTGTTGCAATTGCGACTGTTATTTGTAGCAGACCAGGCGCCACGAGTGGTTGGAAAATCAGAGTATGACGGGCTAGACTCGACTAGTTTTGCAACCTGAGCACACGGCATGGTAAACGATTCCACTCTTATCAAATCGGCTCGTTCCTCCATCGACGTGGGTCTGCGACTGTGTACCTCCTAAATATGTTCCGTACAGAAATTGGGAGGCGTCGTCAGTCAACACCATGAAATAAAAGTCTGAACCACTTGTCGTTTTCTGGAAGGCATCCTCACTGATGGGCATACCGATGGTGTTGCTTTGCCAATACAGATTAGTGCTGTTTACTTCGCCACCCCATCCGGAGAGGTAAAGGTTATTGCATTCATTGACCAAAAAAGCGGTGGGCGAAATGTCAGGTATCCCGGAGCCCGACCCGATCACGGTAGAAAAAATTAGCGTATTAAGCGAGCTATTGAATTTTTGAATGAATTGTCCGCTGTGAGGATTGTTGTATACCCCTGCCGTTACGGGGAAATTTCCTGACGTCTGGCCATATACGTATACTTCATTGAATTCATTAAGGTCCAGGAAGTAGACTTGATCGAAAGATGACGTTCCAGTAAAGGTCACGTTTTGCAGGACATTTCCTGAGTTACTCATTTTAGCTATCCAGCCGTCGGCATCCCCGGCCAGGGCATTTTGATAACTACCCGCGGTTACAGGAAAATTTCCGCTGGTAGTACCACCGGCAAGGTATATGTTTTTTGACTCGTCGAACTTTATGGAGAGTGAAGCGTCGGTACCTGTACCGCCAAGAAAGGTAGCCCAGATCAACGTCGAAAGCGTAGGATCCAACTTAGCAATTAAAGCGTCTGCAGGCCCTCCGTTGTAGGTGAGATCGACTCCATTTACGGCAGGGAAATCGTCCGAGGACGTGACTGAGCTTATGTATACATTGTTGTCTTCATCGGTTATGATGTCGCCGCGTAGCATGTCTCCATAATTCTTTTCCAGAGCTCCATACGGAGGGATCATGCCATCGTTCTGACCTCCTCCGAGAAAGGTTGAAGAAAGAAGTCTGTCTCCTTCCCTGCTGATCCTGGAAATGAAAATATCAGTGCCTTCGTTGAATCGTATAACCCTTGCTTCGCTAACGATCAACACCGCCGTTATAGGTTCTATCAAAGCCTTCGGAACTTGTCGGAAAGTCGAAGGAGCCCGTGGCGCCAAGCACCAGTAATTCTTCACTGGAGTTCATCACAAGACTTTGGGGCGACTCTGAGTCGGATCCTCCGAGGTAAGTAGCATACAAGAGCTGACGCCCACTAGAGTCATACTTGAGTATTCCTATGTCGAAGACTCCTCCAAAGTTCATTTGAAACGCGCCAGGAGTTGCCGGAAACTGACCACGATATGGAGATTCATTAGTCACTGCCCGCGGAATAGAGGTTTCCTTTTTCTCCTGGAGTTGCCGTGCTCCCCCAGTTGTCTGCAGTCGACCCGGAATAAGTGGAAAAAATGAGAAGCGGATCGATAACCAGCTCATAGCAACGGTCATAACCATTTGGAAATGAGAATGTTTACTGGCCATTTTTAATTGAATACGTGCATGGCACTATTAACTTTCTGACCGTTGATGTATTGAAAAGCAAGAGGCTTCTTTTCCCGCATCAACGCCAAGGACGCGTTGGCTGTTAGGTCCCCCGTTTTGATCAACTGCTAATACTTTCAACCCATCATAAGTAAACGCAATCAGTGCCGGGATCAGCGCCAGGAGCAACGATGAAATCATACTTCACATTTGGCCCTTCTGAATAAACCTTTAGGTCAATTCCCTCATAAAAAGATTTGATAAATGAAAACCATCGTAAGCGTGAGCTCTCGACGCCCACTTGCAAGAATCGTTGCCAAGAAAATAATTGTAATACTCCACCGACTTGCCAAACGTCATCGGACTTGCCGCTGAATTCGCGCCCGATGAATTGAACTATAACGGTGTGCCCATTGATCTTCTCATCTTTGACGCGATGCTGCCTCGCCATCGGATGGGCTATGCGTATTGAGGTGAAGCTCTTCAAGCCGTCCCTCGTCAATGAAATTGTAAACAAAGCGCCCGGGTTGAACGAACATCCTTCCGCCAGGCACGCGGGCTGAAAAGTGAATCTCTTCCGGCCATTGATTCTTGTTCTCGATATATTTGATTCCGGGGTCGGGCCTGCCATGCGCGGATTCAACTAGCCAGCCAAGACAACACACCAGGAATAGGGTTAAATAATTCCTGTACATCCTCACCATACTTAAGAAAATTTTCTCGGCTCCTCACAGCAAGATAAGAAGATTAAACCTATTAAAAAGGAAGGTCGCAGTCCTCAAGTACAAGGACTGCCTGGTACCAAGATACGTTAGAAAATGACCGTCTCTGGCGGCTAATTTTCTCTGAATGAAGCCTCAATTTGGCAGGAAAAATACTTTACATAAGTACATTATCATTGTATTCAGCCACAGAAAAGGCATATTTCCTGTTCTGGTCGACGAGGTCTCCTCAATCTGATATTTAACAATAAAGTGAAACCAGACACGCATTTCAGTCCGATCGATTGGGTCTTTCCGGAAGTTGTGATGTACGCGACTTAAGGAGTTGAGCGTCATCTGTTTTCAAAGACGATGTCTTATCTAGTTTGGTTGAGTTGCTCATCAGGCTAAGAGTTGACCTGCGATCGCCAAGCCGCCAGAATCTTCAAAGGGTCCCCGGGGCATTAAATATTTTATACCTTTATCGTTATGGAATCTGCATTGATCGATCAAGCCAAGTCACTGGCTGAGGAAGTCTTTAAAGACCCTGTTTTTGAAAAATATTTCTTTCACAACCTCAGACACACGGAAGATGTAGTGTCAGCGGTGAAGGATATCGGGATGCGGAGCGAACTCAATGCAGATGAGATGGAACTCGCCCTTGTGGCCGCCTGGCTCCATGATCTCGGCTATAAATATGGTGCAGAAAATCACGAAGAGTCTTCTGCCAGGCATGCTGAAGAATTCATGGATCGCTTGAGTATTCCACCCAAAAAGATTAAGGCCATAAGCTCCGCGATACTGTCGACCCGTCTTCCGCAGCAACCTCGTACCCTTATTGAAAGAGTGCTCTGCGATGCCGACCTCTTTCATCTATCCAACCAGACTTTCGAGGCGAAAAGCGAATTACTACGTAAAGAGTGGAAAGCCACCGGTTTCAGAGAAATGACCGATCAGGAATGGATCCAGCACAATATAGACTTTATGGCGGAACACAAGTATCACACTCCATATGGTCAGACATTGTTGGCGGAAGGGAAAAAAAAGAACATAAAACGACTAAAGAAAACATTGGAACCGGACATCAGCAAAAAAAAGTACAGGAAGCTTCAGGACGAAGTAGTCAAGCTTGAGACCAAACTCGAAAAAATGAAAGTCCTTAAGCCTGATCGCGGAATCGAGACGATGTTCCGGCTAACATCACATAACCATATTCTGCTGAGCCAGATGGTCGATAGCAAAGCGAGCATTCTGATAACGATTAACTCCATCATCTTATCGTTGGTTGTCTCCGTTCTCATCAGAAAACTTGAGGAGAATGTTTATCTCCTCTATCCTACTGTCATGCTGATATCGGTATGCCTTGCCACCATGGTTTTTTCAATCCTGGCGAGCAGACCGAATATCTCATCTGGAAAATTCACCAGGGAGGATATCAAAAACAAAAAAACCAATCTTCTATTCTTCGGTAACTTTCACGCGATGAAGTTGGAAGATTATGAATGGGGTATGAAGGAGATGATGAAGGATGCGGAGTACCTTTACGGCAGCCTTACCAAGGACATCTATTTCCTGGGAAAAGTACTGGGCAAGAAGTATCACTATCTACGGATTGCCTACAGCATTTTTATGTATGGATTTGTGCTCGCGATATTGTCGTTTATCGTGGCATTCCAGCTATCGGCTAAGACTGACTTCTGATCTCTTTTTTTAATAAAACAAAATATGCAGATACCAAGTTGGAGAACGACTGTAGAGAATATTGTAATGAAGACTTCCATAACCCTGGTGTTTTGTTCTAGTGTTAAATGTAGCCTAATGGCTTAAATCACTGGTTACCCAAGTGTTTACCTGCCTTTACTTCCGATAATTGATCAAATAAGGCTTCGAATGGATTTCAGGGATAGACTTCAAAAAGAACACTCCAAGAACCAAACGACTAAAATTGCTGATTATGTGGGTTTTAATAAGGCTCGCTTCAAGGAATTAATTGAAGTTTATCTCGCTGGCCCTTACAGAATTACCCAACGGGCGGCCTGGCCGATATCTTTGTGCGTCGAGAGGCATCCAGAACTTATTCTGCCCCACTTAGGCCTGATTTTGAAGCACGCAGCCAGTCCAGGCGTGCATGATGCCGTAAAACGCAATACCGTACGGCTTCTGCAATTTATAGAGATCCCTCGCAGGTACTGGGGACCGGTGGCGGACCTGTGTTTTGGTTATCTCAAGGACCGGAAGCAGGCAATAGCGATCCGTGTCTTTTCGATGACGGTATTGAGCAAGCTGGTATCCAAGGAGCCTGACCTTCGGCTGGAACTCAAACTATTAATCGAAGACGAATTACCTTATGCATCACCGGCCTTTCGGTCACGGGCTTCAAGAACACTCAAGGAGATCAGCAGAATGGATATCAAGTCGAAAGGCATAACGACGGCCGGATTCCGGATAGGTGAAAAGTTTATATTGGGAGCTAATGGAAAATGATAACAGTAACGCATTGAGCGAACATGTATGTAAGAGTTGCGGAAATGAATTTCGTGGGTTGTATTGTAATGTTTGTGGAGAGAAGGTCATAGAACCAAAGGACCGTAGCTTCCGGGTATTTCTGAGCAAGATTTTGATCGCAACGACGATTGTAGACAACAAATTTGTAAAGTCCCTGGTCCTGACGATTAGACAACCAGGATTTCTCTCGCGTGAATACGTCGATGGTCGAAGGGTGAATTATATGAGGCCCCTTCAAATGTTCTTTATCCTCAACCTCACCTATTTTCTTTTCCCGGTTCTCCAGATGTTCAATTCTTCTCTTTATACCCAGCTGTATGTTTTGCCCCACCGGCAAATCGCCAGAGAGGTTGTCTCGAAAAAGGTTGGCGCTGAGGGTTTAAGTATTCAAGGATTTGAAATGATGTATAACGACAAGACAAACGGGTTCGCAAAATTACTCCTTGTGTTGTTTGTAATATTAGCCTCCCTTCCCCTTAGCTTGATATTCAGGAAGAAAGACCGATTCTTTACTGACCACCTTGCACTTTCGGTCGAACTGACGAGCTTCAACCTGGCGATTAACGCCATTAGCCTATCCGTGGTGTTAGTAATAATGAATAAACTCTTTAAGTGGAGTAACGTCACTTGGGGCAACTACCTTAACGATCTCACGCTGACCATAGTATTCGTCTTAACGAACCTTTATTTCATATTTATCGCAGCTAATTCCTTTTATAATCAGAAGGGGAAAAGAAGAATTGTCAAAGCATTGCTCGGAGTGTTAGGTTTATTCCTTGCACTTGAGGTTTACAGGTTTCTACTCTTCTTTATTACGGTATGGTCGTTGTAACGGGCGATCAAATAGCACCCAGCAACTTTTGGATCAGTTCGTCAGTTTGCTTTTGATCATCGGCTGTGGTCAGTTCCCGATACTGCTTAAGCAAATTCACTGCTTCGGCAAACTCGCGGTTTATAGCATGGGTCAGTGCAAGATTGAAATAACTGTTAGAGAAAGCAGGCTCCAATTCGATGGATATCTTGTAGTGGGCGGTGGCAAGGGGGAAGTTCCCCAATTCGCTATAGAGGTTTGCTAAATTATAATGTGCTTCGAAGTGCCTGGGATAATTTTTGAGAGCAAGGGTAAAATAGTCGACCGCTTTCGATTGATTCCCCTCCTGCCATTCGATGATCCCCAGGTTGCAATAAGCATCTGCCAGTGAATCACCTTGTTCGATGGCCTTCAGGTATAGTTTTTTTGCTTCTTTGCTGTCGCCTCGCTCGTCAATAAAAAGTGCTTCTTCAAAGTCCGTGAGCTTATTCAGGCGGATTACCTTTCCTCCAGTAAACAAATTCAGTTGCCCTGGCTTCTCAGTACCCGTTTCTTTCTTCTTGCGAACGCGTTCCGGGCCGAATTTTTCGGGTGTAGGGATGGGAAATTTTACAACCTTTGCCATTGCTGATGCAAAGTTAACAGTTAAAAGTTAACGATGGCTGGTATCCAATCAATATGAAGTGGCTTAGCTGGCCTTTCTTTTCGATGCTTTCTGCTTTTCTTCTTTTGCTTTGGCAGCTCCCGTTCCTTTGGCTTTTTCCATTGGCTTCTTTGCGGCGTCGATGCTCGCTTTCAGAGCGGTCATGATATCCACAACTTTAGGTGCTTCCTCTTCAACTATTACTACTTCCTTACCGTCTATTTTGGCATCAATAATTGCTTTAAGCGCATCATAATAATGATCTTTCATTTCGATGTCGCTAAATTTTTTGGTCATAGAATCAACCAGTGTCTTTGCCAGCTTCAATTGCTCCTTATCGGCTTTGACTTCCAATAACTGAGGCACCTCATTCATATTCTTCACCTCGTTGGGATACCGCAGCCGGTACATTACAATCCCTTTGCCGTGCGGCGCCAGAAGCAATGGCGTCTCACGATCGCGTAAAACCACTTTGCCCACAGCGATCCTGCCCGATTGCTTTAATGTTTCAGAAAGTAAACCATAAGTTTTAGCAGCAACATCACCATCGGGGCCTATGAAGTACGGCGTTTCAAATAGTGTTGGGTGGACTTCATCGGAACTGACAAACCCTTCTATCTCGATCACTTTTTCGCTCTTGAGTTTGACCTTTTCGAAATCATCGGGCTCAATGATCACATACTGACCAGATTCGTATTGATATCCTTTCACGATATCTTCATTCCGCAATGTCTGACCTGTAACCTTATCCTTTTTCTCATAGCTCACGGGGTTGTGGCCCTCTTTCGATAGAAGGTTAAAGCTTATAGTTTGCCCAGTGTCAATAGCGTTGTAAATGCGCACCGGGATAGTAACAAGGGAAAATTGTATGTGGCCTTTCCAGATCGCTCTCATAGAGGGTATAGTTAAATTAAAAAATGAATCAGGCGTTGCTAATTTATTGAAAATGTTTGAGTTTAAAAATCAAGCGGCATGAATTTTTAATGAAACTCCAGCCTTTAATTCAAATCTCAATTTCCATTTCTGGCGCCTATTCCATCCGTGAACGGATAAGCGCGGATTAATAAACTGTCTTTATGGTTGCCTTGAGATCATGAAGTAAAGTATACAAACCAAAGTATGTTCGATTAATATAAATAGCATCCCGTACACCCCTGGGCTTTTTAGATTCCCGCAGTTCTTTCATCATCGACAACTTTTCGCCAAATGAATATAGCTCTTCAAAGTAATCTTTATTGGAAAAGTCAAATTCACCAGCGTGGAATGGCCGCCCCAGTAACTCAACCAGCGTTGTAAATATCGACTTGAAGAACTCTTTCTCTTTGGGCGAATCCTCGGCATAAATAAATCGAAGGTCGCTGAATACTTTTTGCTGTCTCTTCGGATCTGACAGCAGTGCTTTATCCATTAGCTGAAAGTATATGGAATAGAAATCTGAAGGAATTTCCTTTACACATCCAAAATCGATTATCCCTAATTTATAATCATTGGTAATGATGAAATTGCCCGGATGAGGATCAGCATGAACGGCTTTTAAAGTATGCATTTGGAAATGATAGAAATCCCACATTGCCTGACCGAGCTGACTGCCGACTTCCTTGGTAACACCGGTCTTAGTTACGTCTCCTAATGGCCGGCCTTCCAGCCAGTCCATTGTAAGTATCTTTGGAGACGAATACTGTGGATAGTATTTGGGGAACACGATGTTGTTCAAATGGCGCGTCTTCTCTGAAAGGTCCATCGATCTTTTTAGCTCCAGGATATAGTCTGTTTCTTCAAGCATCCTGAACTCGACCTCCTTAATAAATTCATCGTATTCAACCGGATTGAGCTTGAACATTGTCAATGCAATAGGCTTGATCATAGCCAGATCTGACTTTACACTATCCCCAACGCCCGGATACTGGATCTTAACGGCGAATTTCTTTTTGCCGAGCACCGCCTGATGTACCTGGCCCATAGATGCAGCATTGACGGCTTTACGCGTGAAAGAATCAAAGAGTTGCTCCGGACTTTTTTGAAAGAACTGTTGAAAAGTTTTTACCACAAGCGGATATGACAACGGCGGTGCGCTATACTGAGCCATTGCAAACTTTTGCTGATAAGCAGTTGGCAGGAGATTCTTATCCATGCTCAGCATCTGCGCAACTTTCAGTGCCCCTCCTTTAAGTTCGCTTAAAGAATTATAAATGTCATTGGCGTTATCAAGATGTAATTCCTCCCGGCTAACATCAGAGTTTATTAGCTTTTTGCCGTAATGTTTTAAGTAGTTGGTTCCAATCTTGGCGCCGGTAGTAATAAATTTAGATGCTCGCTGAACTTTCGAAATCGGAATGTGATCAAACTCTTTCACTTGTATTACCTCATTTTGTTTTGATACAGGAACTTTGCAAAATCGATGGCTGAGTCTACCGCGCCTTTTCCGATAAGATCAAAAGCCAAATTAACCGATTTCTCAATTGCTGCGTCTGTCTTTTCAAAGCCGGGGCTGCTGTCATCTTTCCAAAATAGCAGAATGAATCCCAGGTGGATCCAGAACAATTGTGGATATCGCTGGTCGATCACGGGACGATCTGCTATTTCGCCCTTCGCCTTACCTTCGTTGAGAATAGATTCGAAAAATGATTCAAAATCCGCCTTGAAGCTTTTTATGTATTGCGGAACCAGCTCTGGCTTCCTGGAATTTTCCAGTTGGAATAAAACATAACTCCTGTGATGTTTTAACTTTTCAAAAAGTGAATAATAAAACGCAAGAATCTTTTCCCTGGAGTCAAACGACTTAAACGAATCATCGCGATTTAGACGGCTGATAGTATCTTCGATGAAGCCCTTCCAGATATGACGTTCAAGACCATCAAAGGACCCGAATTGTTGGTAAAAGTCATCCTCTTTAATTCCGACGTCCAGGCAAAATTTGAATACTGAGACGGGTCGCTTTCCATTGGTAAGCAAGTATTCGATATATGATGACTGGATCTTATCTGCTGAAATTTTATTAGCAGACTTTCGGGATGTTTTTTTTGCTGTTTCCATACGTAGTTAAACACGAATTCCCATAAAGAGTTTGCACTTCGGAAAAGATTATTTCGTTAAATTTCCAGTTGATGAGATTCATCTGGACCATAGCGCTTGTATGTTCTGTTGCCGTAGCGGGTGCACAGGAAAAACGAATGGATGCAAGGAAATTGTATGAGCAAGGCGAAGAAGCATTTAATAAAGCTCAATACAACGATGCGCTTGCATTATTCAACAAGTGTTTACAGGAAAATCCGGGTTATGCGGATGCCTATTTCACCCGTGCGGCTACCCGAGAGCAACTCAAAGATCTGCAGGGTGCCCACACCGATTATAACATCTATCTCGAGCTAAAGCCAAACCATCCTGAAGCACTTTACAGTGTTGCAACATTGCAGTATCGACTCGGAATGTATACGCAGTCGAAGGAAAATCTCCTGAAGTTACTGAAGATATCCCCCGGTGAGACTACGACGATATATTTCCGCCGATCGGCCTCACCAACTGGCAAAAACCAAATCACTACGGCTCAAAGCGCCATCAAGGCACAGGTATATAACTACCTTGGAATGAACGAAACGAAGCTGGAGAACTACAAAGAGGCGATCTTCTGGTTGGACTCGGCTATCCAAATTGAAAGCAAGGAACCGGACTATTACGTGAACCGGGGAATGGCCAAGGAAGGAATTAAGGATTCGACAGCTATCAATGACTACAAAAAAGCCCTGCTGCTGAATCCGGAGCATCCAGCGGCACTGCACAACATTGCTGTACTCAAAAGAACCAGCGGCGATAATGGGGCCGCATTGGATGAACTGGAGAAGGCCATTGAAAGTGATTCGAGCATGCTTTATCCCTATTTGGAACGAGCTTATCAGCGCATGGAAGGCGGATACTACAAAGGCGCGCTTGAGGATTACAATAAGGCATTGGAGATCAATGATAAGGATGCTGAGATATGGATGAACCGAGGCATTGCCAAAGAAAAACTGAACGACTTGCGGGGAGCCTACGCTGATTACACACGGGCCCTTGAGCTAAACGAAAAACTTGAAAAAGCGTGGCTCAACCGGGGAAATGTGCTCTCGAAGCAAGGCAAATACAAAGAAGCAATTGATGATTATACAGTAGCCCTTACGTTCAGTCCAGAATATGGGTACGCTTATTACAATCGCGCCATTGCAAAGCAAAAGCTAAAGCTTAGCGCAAGAAGCCTGTGATGACCTGAAAAAATCGGAGCAATTTGGGCAGGCGGTTAGTGAAAAGATGAAGAAGGAGATCTGTAAATAGTCGATGGTTGATCAGTCGATGGTCCATGGTTTTTCAGTCGATAGTCCATGGACTTTCGATCATGATCGAAACATATGGACCATGGACCATGGACTATCAAACTATGGACTATCGACCATCAAACTATGGACTCCCCAGGTCAGGGCGCAATCGGATAAACACAGGTTCGCGGAACATTTTATCAGGAGTTATTTTCGAATAGCTGACTTCAGCCTTAACCCGGGGCTCCAGCCATACCGATATTTTTTCGTCAACGAGCTTTCCGACAACAGCTGGCTTTTTTACAGTTTTTACCTTTTTCAGCTCGTTAAAAATTTCTTTCATAGTGCTATCATCAAATCCAGTTCCCACTTTTCCCCGATAGACCAATGTTCCATCCATGTCTTCCGCGACTTGCAAAGCGCCGAACGTTTGTCCGCGGTTTCCTTTCCCCGTCGTGTAGCCGACGATAAAAATCTCAGAGCTCTGCCTGACTTTCACTTTGATCCAGAAATCACTTCGACGGCCAGGACAAATACTTGCTGTCCTTTCGTTTAGCCATGATACCTTCGAGCACGTGCGATTTCGCTGCTTCAAACAACGATTCCCCATCGTCCATGTGTTCGCTTACCCGGTAAGGCGTATCAGACCGAATTGCATCGGCAAGCCATTCTTTTCGCTTAAGCAATGGTTCGTTAACGAGTGATCGACCATCCAGATAGAGACAATCGAAAATATAACAGAAGGCGGGATTAGTTTTGGAAAGCTTTTGAATGTTGGTTTCGCCAGTGCTCATCAATCGGTTAATTACTCTCTTGAACACAGGTTTTCCTGTCGGGTCGAGACAAACAATTTCGGCATCGAAAACTCCATTGGTGGCGCGGAATGCCTTTGATCCAATCAATAATTCGGGAAACTGAAAAGTCACGTCATTCTGATTCCTGCTTCGGATTTTTATTTGTTCATCTTCAAGCGTGATCAGTGCGCGAATTCCATCCCACTTTACTTCATAAATATATTCATCACCCTTTGGGGGACGGTTGGCATTTTCGGATAGCATAGGTTGTATTTCCTGAGTGAGGTAATTCACCTGAGGCTCATCTACCCTTTCCAACAGCCAATCTTTGTCTTTCATTTTATGGATGCGATATTCTCCAGTAACCTCCTTGCTGTTTAGTTTAAAATAGAATCCATCCTTTTTTTCTTTTGTTATCTGAAATTTCCCCAACGCGTAGATCCACATTTCACCAGCGCCGTATTGTCCCTTAGGAATCTTCCCATCAAATGTGAGATATTCGATAGGGTGATCTTCAGTTTGAACGGCCAGCCGTTTTACTCCGGGATATGGAGGAAGGCCTTTGGGCACTGCCCACGATCTCAGTACGCCGTGTTGCTCCAGCCTTAGATCGTAATGCAGACGGGAAGCGTGATGACGATGTACGACAAAGCGATTACCAATTTCTTCAATTACTTTGACTGAGGGCTCCGGAGTCTTGTTGAAATCCCGTTTCTTCGCATATGCCTCCAGTTGCTCCGGAGATTTGTGTTTTGTTCCTTCAGGATTTTTATTCTTTTTCTTTTCACTGGTCTTTTTGCGATGTGTATGCAATGCGACGGCAAAAGCGTCGAAACCTTCCCATGCGTCGCCATCATTCAAAACTTTATCGACTGCAGTTGTGATATTGAACTCCGATGGGTTCTTAACATCTTCAAGTTCATCCCACGTAAGTGGCATTGAAACTGGCGCTTTGTTGCGTCCCCGCAAACTATAAGGCGACACGATACTTTGGCCAGAACGGATCCGAAAGATATCGACCAGCACCCGTCCCTTGCGTGCGTCCTTTTTGATTTGAAGCGTAACCGAATCCGCGTTTGCATCAACAAATGGTTTTGCGATATCCTGTGCCGCTTCAAACACGGTATGAAAATCCCATTTGGCTTCAATTGGGCAACAGATGTGCAGTCCCTTTCCTCCAGTAGTCTTTACGAACGGCGTGTACCCGTATCGCTCTATTACAGTTTTTAACTCTTTGGCTATCGGGATAAGTTTTGGAAACGAATAGCCTTCCGGTGGATCCAGATCGAACACCATGTAATCGGGTTGATCGAAGTCTGGCTTTCGGCTATGAAGTTGGTGGATTTCCAGGGACGCAAGATTTGCGAGCCACACCAACAATGCCGGTTCTGTTGCAAGGATGTAATCTTTTTTCTCCTTACCCAATGTCACAAACTCAATCCAGCTCGGTGCCCAATCGGGCCGGTTCTTTTGATAGAAACTTTCACCTGTGATTCCATCGGGAAATCTTATAAGAGTCAGCGCCCGGCCTTTTACATAGTTCAGTAATGTGGGGGCTATCTTCAGGTAATATTCAATTACCTGCGCCTTGACGATACCATCGTCAGGAAAGAGAATTTTATCGAGATTGGAAAGCTCCAGCTCCCTTTTTCCGACTTGTACCCAATGGGTGTTCTTCTTAGCCATTCAGGCTTTCTTGAGCTATGTTGGTCCGCTTAAAGTTAATGAATCCACAGCAGACAAGTGCTAGCAGTAAACCACTGATAACACTCACTATAAAATTACCAATATCGGTGCCAAGGGGACTGATCACAAATCTGATCCACGTGATCACTAACGTTATCGTACCTATCGTAAACCAGTAAAGAAATTTTTGAGTGGAGTAGCTTCGTATTTGCCAAGGCCGCATTAACAGGATGTAAATCAAGACAATGGTCAGTCCTATCCACGTGCTAATATGCTGCAGGGCGTACCAGAGCGGATACCGCACGCCTTCAAACGGAATATACGTGCCTTTGTAAAAGGCCAAAGTCCGCACAAAAAATGAATTATTGTGTGTAAAGCTATCCCAAAATACGTGTGAAGCTGCGCCTAATAATGCAGAGATCAGAAAAATCCAGAAATGTTCTTTAAGATATTTGATGAAGTCTGTTTCCAACAACGCTTGAAACTTTTTCTGTAAGAACAATGGTAGATTATAGATTAAGTTTTTCTTTACGACCAGGTGGAACAAAAAAGAAATAAGTATCGTAACTGGAAGATCAAAATATAACAAGCCCGCCACTGTATGGCTATGCACGCTGTTCACGCTCATCTTGAAGAAATACTCGAAATCCGGTGACATGCTCCCCGCAATCAATCCAGTGGCAGAGAAATATCTCGACCTGATGAGCGGAAGAATGATTGCCGGATGCGCGGGTGTGAAGGGCATAATGTTATAGTCCTAAAATACAAACAACCAGGCTATAACTACAATTCGCGGTATTGTTTGGTATTAGGATGAAAGGTGCGCCAGCTATGCCAAAACTCCTGATAAGCTTTTACGCTTTTCAGGCGACCAGACAAGGTGCCAAGATCGCGGCCCGAAAAGCTATAGGATCTATCGGCCGTGAATAACGTGTCGTTCCGAATGGTGAAAGTATCCGCATCGGTAAGGCGCTCGAATGCGACAAAGCTTTGGTTATCGGACGCCACGGCTATCAACTATTGGCTTACCACCAACCACATCGTTGACAATGCGTTCCTGCTTCAACCCGATCCAATCATATGCCTTGGTTTCATCGTTGATTTGCACACCCACAACCCATGATTTGTCCTTCCATGACAAGCTATCCGTTCGCGTGAGTTTGCCTTTGCTCCTGCCGCTTTCAAATCTTCCCAGCGAATCATAGAATTCCTTTGATACTTCATCCACTTGCATGACCATGCCTTCCGGATAAAGTTCAAACCATTTCTTTAACGTAAGCTGACTGGATACCACTTCAGGAAGAAGTTGCCCTTTCAAAGGACCGGCAACCGCTTCTCCTGTAGCCTGCCTCCACCAACTGCTGGTTGTTGCATCTTCAAACATGGCATTGAAATGATCCATTCCCACCAGTCGAAATTCTTCGTGATGATTGTTCACGGTTGGCTCAAATACCCTTCCGGTCCGGCAAACGTTGCAATAAGTAACGATCATTGGTTTGCCGCCGATTGTATCCTGAACCTGGTGATGATAAAGTATATAACGGACTGGGTAAGCTTTGGCCTCTCCGTTGTGCTCTACACCGATTACGATGCTGCTATCTGTTAACAAGTTCTCCGATTTTCCTTTGAATGAAAGATTCTCCGGCTGCTTGAACATTTCCTCTGCCAGCATCTTGAAATTAAATGTATAGACAATGTATAATACAGCGCATAAAAGCAACGCCGGGATCCATTTATGTTTTATTTGAAAAGCATTAAAAGCACCTGCAATAATCATCAATGCGAAAGCGATCCTGAAAAACCACCTGTAAGAGTGAAGGAAATATGCGACATCAAGGCTATCCATCCGCTGACTTCCAGGCATGGGCATGATGAAATAGACTTTCAATATTTCAAAAATGGCTAATCCTGCAATGCCGACGTAAAAAATCTTTTTCATACAGAAATCAATTCATCCAAAAGTAATATTACAAATCTTAACGGTAAGGATCATAGTTAGCATAGCCGGCTTCTGCGCGTTCTTTCACTCTCTTCCTGTAGAACTCGTGATCACGTTGATTCTATTTGTAGAGGTCAAAATTCACGTAGCCCTCGTCTGCCCGCCACTTTGCCCTTTCAATGTAAATGTTCCTGTCCTGAGGTGCCCAGGTACCTAACCCGTCAACGTAACGATTGAACATACAAAATGCGGCAGCGATCAGCACTGTGTCATGTATTTCAAGATCAGTTGCTCCAACAGTGCGGGCCTTTTCAATCTGTTCGGGTGTGACGTGCTTCCCTCCTTTTTGAACACTGCCAGCGATGGACAACAGTGCCTTTAGCTTGGGTGAAAGGTCGGTAGATTGAAAGTCAGTCTTCACTTGATCGATGTAAACCATGTCACATTGAAGATAATGTTGAGCGAGTCCTCCGTGGGCGTTCTGGCAAAAGAAGCAATCATTCAGGGATGAAACATAGGTTGCTATAAGTTCCCGTTCGCCTCTTGTAAGGGAATTGTCGCTGCGAAGCAGAACCTCCGCCAGTTCATTTAGATGTTTTGCCGTCTCTGGACGAAATGCCATTGGCCCTCGTATGCCTGGTAATCCTTCGGGCAAAGTTATATATGCCATCAGTGTTTTACAGGTTGAGGTAGTACATATCCATTGGATGCCAGTCGCCTCCCCATTTCAACATAGGCATCGGGGTCAGTTGGTATTGGACTATTCAGCCCATCGACATAGCGGTTGAACATACTAAAGGTGGCAGCAATAAGAACCGTGTCATGTATTTCACGGTCATTTGCCCCACTCCTTCGCGCGTCATCAACATCTGAGGGTGTAACCTCTTTCCCACTTTGTTGAACTTTCCCTGCTATGTTGAGGAGCGCTTTTAGTTTAGGGCTAATGGCACGAGTTGGAATATTATTGATTACACAATCTACAATATCTCTCTCTTTATAGAAAAGTTCGCGAGCAACTGCAGCATGGCTGTCTCTGCAAAACGGACAATTATTTCTCGCCGACACATGGGTTGCGATGAGTTCGCGTTCCGCTGGTGTTAATGGAGAATCACCCCGCAATAAGACCTGGGCCAGTGCGAAGAGTTGCTTGCCTGTTTCAGGCCTGAACATCACCAGACTTCGCATTCCCGGTACTCCCTTGGGCAAATCAATATGTGCCATATCTGATTGTTTAGTATTATATTTTTTTTGAGAAATAAGAGTATAGTAAAGCCGAAAAGAAAAACAAATGAAAACGTAAACAAAGAATTACCATAACCACCCAGCGTAGTAACAAGAGCACCAACAAAGAATACTACTGCTGCGGTGACAAATCTGCCCACATTAAAGCAGAAACCGGTAGCCATCGCCCTTATAGAAACGGGAAATAGCTGTGGGATATAAACAGCCAATAATCCCTGGCTGATTCCAAACATGAATGAAAGCATTGCAATTTCGACTACTGTAATGCCAGTGAAATTGCTGTTTCCTTTGAATAATAAGAATGACAAGATGAAACACCCTGCAAAACAGGTAAGCATCGCTTTACGTGTGCCCAGTGCGTTTGAAACCCACCCTGAAACAAAACCCCCGGAGAGGCCTCCTGCGCCCAACAGCATCATACTTATCCCTCTTTCACGTTGGCCATCGGATTCTGTTAGCAGGCTTTGCACCCAGGTCGGCACCCAGGAGAATACCGCCCATAGTCCTATCAGCATCGAGCCAAAAATGATTGATCCGTTGATGAATCCCTTCCGATGCTCGCGAATATTTCGCCCGATCTGTTGTTCTCCCCTCACTCTTTGCGATTCCTTCCAAACCTCCGATTCTTTTAGTACAAAAAAAGCTATCAAACCTAAGGCAAGTGGCAAAATCCCCATCATGAATCCTTCCCTCCAGCTTGAGACCATGTAGTTAACTGCCCCAGATGAGAAAATGCCAACAGGAAATCCAATGGAAAGAATACCGATAAATACGGCGCGCGTTCGTTGCGGCCATATTTCAGATAGCAACGTATTATTAATAACTAACATCCCTCCCACGCCGAAGCCACACATGAAACGAAGAGCCATGATCATCTCCCATGAAGACACAAAACTCACCAGAAGCGTAAACAGCCCAAACATTCCAATCGACAACGCAAGCGACTTCGACCTGCCGATACGATCACCGATCACTCCCATGAATAATCCGCCAATCGCCCATCCGACAAAGTACAACGAACTGATATACGCGCTGACCTGGCTAAGTTTCTCCTCTTCAACGGTTCCGAGAACGTCTTTGACAAGTACTGGGAGATACACCGACATCAATGTCGAAGCTGTTCCTCCCAAAACATTACCCATAAAGCAGATAACAAACATCCACCAGTGGTAGGCGCTGATGGTCTCGTCACCAGACACTGCTGATTTGTCATTCAATGCGGATACCATTAGTTCAAAAATTGGTCAAGTAGAATTTTTTTCATTTGAGTAAGTAAGAATGAATTGGTTTAAGACTTATGATCTTTTTTCATTTGTTCATAGGCTTCCGGGTTTCGGATATAGCCGTGATTAACGATTCGTTCTCCCAAAGACTTATAAAAAGACGGGTCGGTCGGCGTTACCGTTGCCAGGCCGTCCACATAGCGGTTGTACAAACAAAAGAGTGCGGCTATAAGAACTGTATCGTGAATTTCAATATCTGTGGCGCCTGCTTTTTTGGCGCGATCAATGGATTGAGTAGTAACATTTCGTCCGCTTTGTTGTACTTGTTTAGCGATTGTGAGCAGAGCTTTCATCTTTTCGCTAACGGGCGCTGTTTCAATATCTTGTTTTACCTTCTCTGCAGTCTCGCATTCTCCGAACAGTATTTCAGTTGCGGCGGCATGTGCAGTTTCGCAGAACCTGCATTCATTGTTATGTGAAACAATGGTGGCGATAAGTTCGCGTTCACCTTCTGTCAATGTTGAAGGTCCACGAAGAAGGAGCTGAGTCAGATTCCGAATTGGCTCAGCAGAATCCTTTCGGTATTCGAGCAGGCCGGTAATTCCAGGCAGGTGCTCTTCAACGGATATGTAAGGCATATTTAGTTGCTAAAGTGGTAATGATTTAAAGGCGCCTGCCAATGAACCCAAACCGCACACGGGCAGGCAAACCTTGCATTAGGCAAACCCAGAAACAGTAATGCAACAGTAAACCCAAACTAAACCGTTGCATGACGGTCCTTGATTCTTTCTAAATGATAGATTGATTTGTTGCAGCCGCTTTGAAGAATTGCTAAAAGGTACAATCCGGTTTGATGCCTCAGATTATATCAAATCCTTTAGGAATACTATGCTGACTGCAGGACAAAAGCCCTATGATTCGGGCGGCGGAGAATATACTGGTGAGGCCAGTGTAAGCAAATGGAAACTTGGTTCGGCAAAACAGAACTCACGGATCCAACCTTTTGAATTTGAAATTTCTGCAGAAACGCTTTTGACATAGTCTTTCATCAAACTACTCAAGAGCTTTAACGTTTTATGTGATGAGGTGGGAAGATCGTTTGTTAGCTTAACATAGTCAGTCATGACTTCGTGCAGCTTTTTTTCCCGGACATCCCTGATGCATATAACGTACAGGGTATCCTTTTCCAATTTTTGTTCAATCAATTGATAAAATTCACCCAGATACTGAAACTCTCCGTTGACTCGCTCATATTCCCTTGAATCCATCCAGTACGGCAAGGTAAATGGGATTTTAAGTGTGACAGTCTCCTCCTTCGAATAATTTCCGGCATCAAGGCGTACCAACATTTCAGATTTCACTTGGTAGCGCAGGCCTACATATACAAGGTAATACCCCACAAATTGGAAGAGGAAGAGAGCTAAAAGCGTTATGGAAAATGCTTTTTTCAACTTGAACAAGGGATTATCCGTTACATATTTCGTAAAAAAATTCGATATCCCAAGTTCATTAGAGTTTTTTTAGTCCACAACATCCGCCACTTTCCTGTTTGGCAGGAATATCATCCCGATGACAAAACATATAGCAGCTACTGCGATAGGATACCACAATCCGGCGAATGGATCACCTGCTGGGTTCCCGGCAGATTTGCTCGCCTCGTAAAGGCTTGTCGCGATAAATGGAACGAGCCCCCCAAAAATCCCGTTGCCAATATGATACGGCAATGACATTGACGTATAGCGAATCCTTGTTGGAAACAGTTCGACAAGAAAGGCAGCGATCGGTCCGTATACCATAGTGACCAAAACGACCTGGATCAGCACCAGACCAATCATAGTCCAATATGCATTTTTTCCCAACACCACTTCTTTCCTGGCTTCATCTTTTGGGGCTGAACCATTCTTGTGCACTATATGCGTCGCTATTTCCTTTAAGGTATTGTCATCTGTGAAATAGTGGACTGTAGTTGTTGTAAGAATGGAATCGCCTGCAGATGATATTGTCCTGGATTTTTCGATTCTCTTAAGATCCGCTACTTCAGTCTGGTGTGAAGTATCTGCCAGTGCGAACATCTTCTTATAGATAGGCCGGTATAAAAAAACCGCCACCAGCATTCCGATCATCATGATAAGCTTTCGGCCAATCTTGTCCGAGAGCCACCCGAAGTAAATGAACAATGGTGTTCCAATTACTAAAGCGACAGCGATTATGTTTCGTGTTTGGACAAATTCAACAGAACATGTCTTTTCAATAAACGTCATCGCATAAAACTGTCCGGTATACCACACTACACCCTGTCCTGCGGTAGCGCCAAACAGAGCTATCAATACCAACTTCAAGTTTTCCTTTTTTCCAAAACTTTCTTTTATGGGATTCTTTGATATTTTTCCTTCCGACTTGATTTTGCTGAACATCGGGGACTCCTGCATCCGAAGTCTTATAAAAATTGAAATACCAACAAGAATTGCCGACAAGATGAAAGGAATCCTCCACCCCCATTCATTGAATTCAGCAACACCCATTGATTGACGAACGGCCAGAATCACACCAATAGAGACAAATAATCCAAGCGTCGCTGTGGTCTGAATAAAACTAGTATAGAACCCTCGTTGAGAAGCTGGAGCATGTTCAGCTACATAGGTTGCAGCACCTCCATATTCGCCACCCAGGGCGAGGCCCTGGAGGAGTCGCAGTAACAATACCAATGCTGGTGCTATTATACCAATGGTCTGGTAGCCTGGTATTAACCCTATTGCAAAGGTAGACCCTCCCATCAGGATCAACGTGACCAGGAAAGTATACTTTCTGCCAACAATATCACCAAGACGTCCGAAGACGATAGCTCCAAAAGGTCGAACGACAAAGCCTGCAGCGAATGTAGCCAGGGTTGAAAGGAATGCAGCTGTTGGGTTTGTGTTCGGGAAAAATTGTTGTGAAAGTATAACAGCAAGACTTCCAAAAAGGTAGAAGTCGTACCATTCTATCAAGGTGCCCACTGACGACGCGGCGATAACGAACCAGAGCTTTGATTTTTCCTGACGAGTAATGACGGTAGTTTGCATTCGAGTCTTAGACAAGTGTGGAAATATAATTAGAAATAAAAACGGTGCAAACTGGCTTTATCCAATACTCTCTGAATAATCAATTTAAATGGATATAATTTAAAAGAATATCTCCTGCGCAAGGCGAAATGTGTTTGCGTGCGCTTCAATGATATCCCGGAAATCTTCCGAATAGCCACCTCCCATACTCGCCACGAGAGGTATTTTGTTTTCCTTCGCCAGATTGAGCACGATCCGATCCCGTTGTCGACAGCCTTCGCGTGAAACCCAAAGGCGACCAAGCTTATCAGTCTTCAGGATATCCACACCACTTTGAAAAAAGATAAAATCCGGTTGCACCACGTCCAGCAATCTGTCTAACTGCTTTTCCAAAATTGACAGATAAGCCGCATCTTCAATACAATCTTCCAGGGGGACATCCAGGTCCGACGTTTCCTTCACGAGCGGATAGTTCGATTTACCGTGCATGCTGAACGTGAAAACCCGAGGTTCGTTTCTAAAGATCTGAGCTGTCCCATTACCTTGATGGACGTCGAGGTCAACAACCAGTATCTGGTTGGCGAGTCGTTCATGTAAAAGGAAATTCGCGGCAATAGCGATGTCATTGAGCAAACAAAATCCTTCGCCTTTGTTTGTAAAAGCGTGATGGGTTCCTCCCGCGATGTTCATTGAGATTCCAAATTGAAGAGCAAACAGCGCACTCTGTAATGTGCCGTTTACGATACAAACTTCGCGATCTATCAACGCCCGGGTTATTGGAAAACCGGTATGGCGTGCTTCCTGGGACGTAAGGGCTAACGCTTTAAGCTTGCCCCAGTATTCTGCATTGTGTGTTAACAAGATCCATCGCTCATCGATCGGACCAGGATTAAATAAGTTGGATGTCCCGATCGTGCCCTCGTGCAACAGCTGTTCAGGGAGCACTTCATATTTGCTCATGGGAAACCGATGGTTAACGGGGAGTGGCAGGATGTACGACTTGTCCCATGCAATCTTTAACATGAGCGATTGAGCTTTAGTTAAAACATCGTCCTGTCAATGATGTTCATGATGTTCTTCCCCTCCTCCATACCACTTTTCCTGGAGTTCATGAAAGAGATCGTGAAGTTTTGTCAGCGATTCGCCAATCGCCTTCTGATCATCAGTTCTGGAAACTATTGCAAAGGCATCCGCTTCGGTTTTGAGGCTGCTGGAGCATCTCTTTTACCTCGTCGTTATTCACCTTTTCGGGGATTGGCGCTTCGATCCACATCTCAGCGGCTGCGACAAGCGAATCTGCATTCGCTTTAGCCGGTCCAATATCAGCTGAATCCCTGAACGGGTGAAATGATTCAGCCATGATCATATGAAACTCATCCATCTGTGGCCACTCATCAGAAGCCGCGACTTGGGTTTCGTGGTTATTTTCTTTCTTGGTCGTACATGCCGACATTATGATCGCCAATGCGAATGCAAAGACGTATAGGATATGTTGCTTTGCCATAACTCCTTATTTTTTAGTCAATGATTGAAAAGAGAACACCATTACTTTTCCTTTACTCGATATTTCCTGCTTGTCTCGAGCCGTTTTATCAGACGCTTGAGTACATCAAAGTACAGCGTAACAAAAAATATTCCCGTCATACACCAGATCACCGCGATATTAAAATAAAGCGTATAAAAGTCCCTGCCGGCAAAGTGTTTAGTTGGTTGGTACATATTAGCCGAGAAGTCAAAAAAATGAGAGGGCTTGTGCTCCAAAATGTAGATGGGATAAAACTTTTGTATAAAGGCCCCCTTGTATTCAACAATTCGCGACGGGGAATTCTGGTTCTTGACGGTTTCTTCTACTGCCTTATTGGTGAGGGTCATGCGCGCCGTTTCATAACGCAATTGGCCTTCGGGTGTGCTTGTCATTGAGTCTACCAGATCTTCACGCTGCTTGGTGGCTTTATTCATCTGGGAAGAATAAAGGCTTTTGAGCCTGTCAAGGAATTCTGACGTTTTTTCAAGTACCGTGCTGTCGACTTTTCCGATGGCAAGCCTGTCAACTTCTGCAAATTGCTCCTTTGGGAAGTACTGGAGTTCATTTCTGATCTCGTTTTGAAGCAAGGCAAGCGAACTTACCATTTTATCGGCATTTCGGTTTTGCCACTCAGGTCTATGATTCAGACAGTATGATAATTTCGGACTCTAACTTGGGTATATAATATGTCGTTTGTACTCGGCGTCAGCTTTCCTTTGATCGAAGGGATAGAATATCTTTTGAAATGGATTGTCCTTGAATTGCGTCACCATGAATGCCTCAAGTGCCCAACGTGAAGGCATCGTCTCGCCAATTAATGGCACTCCAGCCGGTTTACCTACCTTGGGATTGAATTTATCAAAAGGAATCACAACTCCGCTCAACAATAGCTGAGGTATGATAAGCAATGGGATCAATATATATATTGTAACCGCAGAATCGAAGGCCGCAGAGATATTGAGTCCTATCATGTTTGAAACGCAAGAACAACTGAACAAAATCACCCAATAGCGCATCTCCGTGAGCGGAATTTCAAGAATTGAATTTCCGATCAAAATAAACAGAAACGTCTGAATAGCCGATATTGAAAACATCACGATCACCTTGGACACTAAATAGCTGCTCCTGCTGAGGTGAAGGAACTCCTCCCGTTTCAAAATTTTTCTATCACGAAAGATCTCTTCAGCACTCATGGTCAATCCAAAGAAAAGAGCAACCACAATGCTCATGAAAAAGTATACGGGAATATTGCTGTTGTTATAAAAGGTATAGGATGCCGTTGCCTTGTTGTATTCATAGTATTTTACCATGAAGGCGATGAAGAAAGCCAGCAGAGGTGCTCCCAAAAGATTGATATAGAGATACTGCTTGTTTGCTAACTTGGCAAGGACATCGCGGGTTGTGAATACTTTCAGCTGCTTTATCCAATTCGGAATCTCCTGCACTACAGGAAGAGATTCTTCGACGTGATCTATCTTCGGCGTTTTTATCCTCTGCTTGAAGTATTGATACCATTGACCCGGTGACACTTTTCTCGTGTTCGTAAGACGGCCGTACTCGTTGACAACTCTTGTTTCTATGATGCTAAAAATCTGTTCGGGATTGATATTACCGCATTCAGGACAAGCTCCTTGCGTCTTGTTCGCGGCATTAATGATGTCGCGGAAATATAACACTGACTCGACTGGATTTCCATAATAGATTTGAAATCCGCCAACGTCCATGATAATAAGAGTGTCAAACATCTTGAATATATCGGACGATGGCTGGTGGATCACAACAAAGACCATTTTACCGCGCAACGAAAGTTCTTTGAGCAAGTCCATAATGTTCTCGGAGTCCCGGGATGAAAGTCCCGATGTAGGTTCATCCACGAACAAAATAGTCGGTTCGCGCAGTAGCTCCAGCGCGATGTTCACCCTTTTCCGCTGCCCGCCGCTGATTGTTTTCTGCAACGGTGAGCCTACCTTCAGATCTCTTATTTCAGTAAGACCGAGGTTTGATAGCACCCTGATCACCAGTCCTATAATGTCCTTCTCGTCATAGTGTCCAAAGCACAATTTGGCTGCGTAATAAAGATTTTCAAAAACAGTAAGTTCTTCAATAAGGAGATCGTCCTGGGGCACATAACCGATAACACCCTGTACTTTCTCCGGATGTTCGTGGATGTCGATGTGATTGACCATCACCCGGCCACTGGATGGTTTTTCTGAACCATTCAGAACATTTAGTAATGTTGATTTTCCAGAACCGCTCGCTCCCATTAATCCGATGAGCTTTCCTCCTTTTTCTGCAATGTTCACATTCTGGAGCCCTGCGCGTCCGCTCTTGAAATGATAGAAGATGTGATCCGCTGAGAAGGTGATTTTCGACTGGCCCTCGTCGGTGAGGAACTTTCCAATTATGTCACTATAATAGATCGGGCCAACCTTATCTCCGCGGATGGTGCTTCCAGTTGGAAACACATCGATCTTACGACTCTTAAGCAGAATGCTATTGAGATAAAGAGTTGTAATACCAAGGTATTTAATAAGATAAACTTCAGCATCTGGTAAATGGAGGATGGCAATAAGACCCGTCAGGTCCCTTTCGATGATCCTTGGTCCCAGGTATTCGCCAGATCCTTCGTCGATGACGAGCACATTCTTGGATGCAAGCTCATCAATATCATGACCGGTGACAAACGACTGGAGTGTGTGGACATCCTCTTTTTGAAGCTTCAGCGCCTGACCAATATAAAAAATGAGGTTTCCCTGACGTTCCGATATTTCGTCATCCGCGAAGACCAGCTCAATTATTTTTACAATGAGGACGATCTTCTGCTGCATGGTGAGAGCCTGGTTCACCTGCTTGACGATTCTCATGATCTTGGCCCAGTCGTCTACAAATTGCTGGGTATCGGCGTCCAGGTTGCTCAGCTCCTGCCGTGAGTCAATTTCATGTGATTGCGAAAATTCATCAAAAAGCTTTAGGTAATAATTCGTTGCTTCCCGGTTGAGATGGACGCTCAGGAAGTCCTTGATGTTGTTACGTTCAGTATCAGTGATCCGCTCACGGGCAACGATAGCGAAAAGTTGTAAGATGGCTTTGAGTAGTTCTTCACTCATGTTTAGAGATCAAACCCTAAAATAGCTTTTAAAACGGCAAAATTAAAAGTGTAGACCGTCCGTAGCACAACAAAAAAAAGGCAGGTGTTCTGACCTGCCTTTACCTTTTACTCTATTTTGTGTCTAGCCTATATTTGGAAACCAGCATGTCGCTAAGGACGAACAGACCTTCCCTCAGGTATTCGTCATCCATGTCAATCAGGTCAGTAGGTTTCCCGGTTTCTTTGCCAGTGATCTTTGTATTCAACTTATCGTTAGTAGCTTTCTTTTGCTCAGCTTCTTCCATCTCTTTCTTGCGTGTGGATTCTTTCAAAGAAACTTTAGTTTCATGATAATTGCGTCTTGCGTCATCGGTCTCTGCGACAAACCGTTGAAGTTGGAGGTCTGTCTTAAGCCTGTCCTGGTACTGCTTATTTAAGCCGGCCAGTGTGCGATCATTCACGAGGGGAGTTTTCTGATACAACGTACCTTTTATTTCATCCCACGGCAAAGCACTTGCGCTGGAGCTTTCTCCAAATTGTTCTGGATCAAGGGCTGTTGGCAGTTTGATGTCGGGGACAACTCCTTTGTGCTGCGTGCTGCTTCCAGTAACTCTGTAGAATTTCTGGAAAGTAATCTTCAATTCGCCAACCTGATTCTTTGGGTCATTGATAAAACGCCGAAGGTCAACAACGCTTTGGACAGTCCCTTTACCATATGTGGATTCGCCGACTATTACTCCGCGATGATAATCCTGTATCGCACCTGCAAATATTTCCGAGGCAGAAGCGCTAGAACGATTAGTCAGTACAACGAGGGGCCCATTGTACGCGATGGATGAATCATCGTCCTCACCGACCTCGATTTTGTTGCTTGAATTCTTTACCTGAACCACGGGGCCATTCTTGATAAACAATCCTGTCAGATCAATTGCTTCTGCAAGAGAGCCGCCACCGTTGTACCTCAGGTCAAGAACCAGTCCGTCGACTTTTTCCGTTTGAAGTTCTTTTATCAATCGCTGAACGTCACGGGTAGTACTGGTATAATTAGGATCGCCTTTCTGATAGGCCTCAAAATCCATATAAAAGCTAGGTAGCGTGATCACCCCTAACTTTAGTGTCTTTCCGTTCTTATCGTAATTGATTACGCTCTTTTTTGCTTGTTGATCCTCGAGCTTGATCTTATCTCTTACCAGTGTAATAACCTTAGATGGACCGGTCACACCAGTTTCCGCCGGTAGAATCTGTAGCCGTACAGTGGTGCCTTTTGGGCCCTTGATCAATTTAACCACTTCATCTATTCTCCATCCAATAACATCAACCATCTCTCCTTCGACTCCTTGTGCAACGCCGACTATGCGGTCATTTGTGTTTATGAGTTTGCTTTTATCGGCAGGACCGCCAACAATGACTTCAGCAACTCTCGTATAGTCATTCTCGGTTTGCAATCGCGCACCGATACCCTCGAGAGAAAGGCTCATCTGCTGTTTGAAGAGGTCTGCTGCTTTGGGAGAAAAATAGTTTGTGTGGGGATCGTATGCCTCAGTGATGGTATTCATGTACATGCTGAATACATCTTCGCTGTTCAATTGCTGAATAGATTTGCTGAACCGTTCATAACGTTCCTTTAACATCTTTTCGATCTCGGCTTGTGACTTTCCCGCCAGCTTTAGACTCAACGCCTGGCTCTTTATTGCCTTTCTCCACACTTCGTCCAATTCAGCGCTGTTTTTGCACCAGGGTTCCTTGTCACGGTCGGTTTCGTAATATTCGTCGACATTATAATCGAAGGGTTCGCTGATTAGTTTGTTCATTATATAGTTCATCCGCTCGTTGAATCGAGTGCGGAACACGGCAAAAATTTCGTAGGCCGCATCAACATTTTCGGAGCGTGTAAGTTCGTCGATGGCATAACGATACTTCTCGAAGCCGGCAAGATCGCCAGCAGTGAAATACGTTTTATTATTGTCAAGGCTCTTAATGTACTCTGTAAGAATAGTTGCCGACAACGAATCGTTAAGGGTTAACTTTCGATAATGATTATTGTCAAGGATATAAGCTATAACCTTTGCCTCTTTCCCATAGATTGGCTTGGGCTTTAATTGTGTTGTATCAGCAGGAACCTTTCCAAAAGCTATTCCCGCACTAACTAACAACGCTACAGTAAAAAACCCTGCAAAAACGAATCTTTTCATTTTGTTGGTATTTAATTAAAAAAATATGGCAAAAGTTATGCCTTATAATTAAACGGCCAGCACCGCCATATAGATACTTACACCCATTCGTAACGGTTGAAATGGGGCATGCAGCTACGCCGATTTTTCAGAATCGTATTCATCCAAAAATTTTTGGGCCTGGCCAATATTCTGAAAATCGTAATATTTTTTTCCACTAACGCTCGAATGGATCTCAACCCTTACCAATTCTATGTTCTTGTTTTTCTTAAAAATATGCTTGGACGCATTCCGATAATCTGCTGCATCCTTGTTCGAGATGTTATATGCAGTCGCCCTAACAGACTTGCAATAATAGCACTGTAAGTGTTTGATTAGTTCCCCCGGGGACTCTTTTGTCGGCTGACGAGTGATTTCTTCTTTAACCACCTTCATGGTGTAAAATCCACAGCTATTGCACTTCAACGCCTGCAGGTGTCCGGGATACTTTTCGATCTTCACCTCGCCACTTCTTTCGTCGATCCAGACATCATAATCGATGGAAAACACGTTTTCTTCTGCCCGCATCCCTTCCTCCAGGTGAACATCTTCTTCTTCTTCCCCGAGTAACCGCAATTTGTTACCAGATTTCCCCGTTCTCGCCAGATATCTCCATTTCCGCAACTTTTTATTGACAATGGTGGGATAGTAATACTCCAGGATAAGGAATGCCACATAGGCAATAAGGGTTCCACCAGAAATTGAAATGAACAAACGCACATAGAACCAAACGCCAATATTGAGGAGTTTGCCCATCCCATAAATGTTGATTAGCAGCATGGTAGCAACTCCAAGACAGAGGAACACCTTCTTGTAATTGTTGATCTCATGCAAGTTGATGTAGTCGTACTTTCCTTTATAATCGCCAATAGTTGCGATCCGTACATGATGTACCAGATATATTAAAACAGCTATTGAAGCCATTACAATTGCACCGACGATCATCGCATAGTGCCAATATTCGAGAAAAGTGCTTGGGGCCGATAGTTCCATAGATTGAGTTAAAGCGTTTAAAGATAAATGATTAAAACGAATTCACATCCTTAAAAAATCTACCCCGGTGTGCAATTATTCACGGATTGGAGAGCGTCAGGCCCCTCAATAGCGTTTCGGCGTCCCATTACCTACACCATTGATCGTGCCCAAAAAATCTCAAAGTAGCGATTCTGCTCTCAACTAATTACGGCGTTAACCTCCAATGAATTACCAATGATCACATGATGCAAAATTGCAATCGAGCTGTCCTAAAAGCAATTTTAATTGTGAAATATTGCACATCAAAATGTTGTTTTATACTTTATTTGAAGTATTATTGTGCAATAATACACCAGCATATGACAGACAGCGAACGGAAACAAGTGGACGTGGAGATGAAACTCTTCGCGACACGCAATTTTGTTAGGCCATCGGATTGCCGGAATCTGGAACAGATCCGGTATTATGTGAAGGAGTTATGCCTCAAGATTGAAGAGTGTGAAGGACGGTTTCATTACGTTCCGCACTTCGCCTACTCACTCTTAGCTCAGTATAATTCGAGGCAGAATGCGATAATAAATCTGGATCTCAGAAAGACCTACTGCTAGCCATGAGGTATATCCCCTCCCCTATTCCGATCCAGTTCAGCTTTTTGTATAGCGCGACGGCAAATTCGTCGGGGAGGATGCAGTATCACAAGATCAAGCCTGGCCAAAGCAAATTGCGCATCAGCCGGTCGGAGTTTATCAAGGCGTATAACGACGCACAAATACTGGCGATAAATCCGCTCCAGTTAAGGGGACAGGAGGCGGTCTTTCAATTTGAGTTTTACCTTTAGGGCTTGTTCAATATGCCCTCAAGATTGGCCGGACTGTAATTGATGGATTTCAGCGTCTTGTTGTCTGACTTCCGGTATATCAACCATTTGCCGCCCTCCTCTTTATAATAACAGTCGGTACCGTCCTTCTGTTTGTAATGATCCACGGTAGCTTGCGCTTCTGCTTCAGAGCTACACGCTTTACTCATATTGGAACGTTGCACTTCTTCAAACAACGCTTTGAATTTTTCCCCAAGACCAAACTCAAGTATCGCTCCAGATAATACGTACTGAATGTCACAAAGTGCGTCAGCCACCTCAACGATATCCTTTTGTAATATGGCTACTTCCAGTTCTTTCAATTCTTCCGCTATCAAAGCGACGCGAAGTTTACATCGGTTTTCATCTGGTACTTGCGGACTTTTTAGTATTGGATGCTTAAACGTATTATGGAATTCTGCGACTAGGTTTAATGTTTCCGGTTGCTGCATATATTAATTATAAAAAGTATGGTGTCCCTTTGGCATGATCAATAGACTGACGATAAGTACAAATTGACCTTTCGTCCTGTCTATTGAACCTTGAATCACGGTAAACGTAAACATTTTTTAAAAAATTGGTGTAATTTGCGCTCGATGAAAATATTTAGGCTGAAATACGTTGTTGAAACGTTCTCGCTCTTTACAATGATCATATTTCTGAATATGAGCTTTGTATTGGCGGAAGTTTCTGCCCTAAAGATGGATCAGGACAAGGAAATGATTAAGAATATCGCCGCCCTGATTGCGGGCTGTACTTCTGAGGAAGAACCCGGCGGTAGTGCAGATGAAGACAATACCGTTACTGAAATTCAGCTGATGCTGCATCATCACTCGCATACGCCAAGTTCCATCGATATTCTTTCTAAGAGCAAAGCAAGAATAACAACGCTTGGAGTACCCCGGCTTGGAAATTACGAGATCTTTAGTCCCCCACCCGAAGCTTAGCGTCTAACTCTGAATCGTCGATTCAGCATTTTGTTACCAGGTAGATCAATCTGAGTAGCGCAGTCTCATTTTTTACATTGTAAGATCCAGAACGTATGAACAAGAAAACGTTTCTGGCCGATATAACTGCCGGGCTAACGGTAAGTTTTGCGGCCATATCACTTGGAGCGGCATTTGGCGTTATGTCTGGTAGAGGTGCTTTTGCCGGCATGATCGGCGCAGCAGTAATACCCATCATAACTTCCGCCTTTGGAGGCACCCGGATACAGGCATCGGGGCCCACGGCACCCATGACGGCTGTGTCCGCACTCACAGTTGCGTTTGCATACGATAACTTTCCCGACAAAGCATTTGCGGAACAGTTTATCACGCTCATATTTATAATGAATGCCATTTTCTTACTGGCTACCGGCATACTCCGCCTTGGCAAGTTAATATCATATGTTCCAAACGTGGTCATCCTTGGATTCATGAATGGTATCGGCGTACTGATTTGGAAAGACCAGATCGTAAAAGTGTTTGCCATTGGTGAGAAGCCTGTCATGCAGGGAGGAATTGGTATCAATCTAATTCTTGCGATCATCACTTTTTCCCTGATATTTTTAATCGTGTGGGCGGTTAAAAGTGCCAAGCTTAATCCAATGATCCGTTCAGTTTTATCGGGTGTATTATGGAGCATCATAATCATGACGGCCATCACATTGATCACGGGCATATCGGTTGAAGGGATACAACTCGGAAACACAGTGGGATCTGTTCAGGAATTCATCACAATGATCGTCCAGTACTTCCCCACAGCAGAATTGTTTCAGCAGAAGTATCTAATGATGGCGTTGCCTTTTGCGTTGCAGCTCACGTTGCTGGCATACCTGGATTCATTGTTGACGGCCTTGATCGTAGACAGAATGACGAGGGAAAAATCAAATTTAAATAAAGAGCTAGTAGCCCAGGCGTTTGCCAACGGAATGTCTGGTCTTTTTCAGGGTATACCGGGAGCACAGGCGACTATCCGTTCCGTGCTCCTGATTAAAGAAGGAGCGCAGACACGTTTCGCTGGAATTCTGATCGGCGTTTTTGCGCTCATGGGCATATTAGTATTTAATGAATACCTGGCGCTGGTACCTGCTGCGGTTTTTATCGGAGTGCTTTTAAAAGCAGGTTTGGATGTAATTGACAAGGATTTTCTGAGAGCTTATATCCAAAACCAATGGAAGAACTCACTCGCAAGGAATATTCAGCTGGCGTTCATCTTATACACTACCGTGGTAACAGTGATGGTAGACCTGAATATCGCAGTCCTTACGGGAACCGTGTTCTTCTATGCTGCGAAATATTTTTGGAAGATAAGTGATGTGGAACCTGATTTTGAAGAAGTATCAAGCCAAGAGGCTAAACTAATAACAAGTTAAAAATATGATGTTATATAAATCTTTACTGGACGGAAACAAAGAATGGGTTAGAGAAAGGCTTGAGCAAGATCCTATGTATTTTGAACGGTTGTCAAAAGGACAAAGCCCTCAATTTTTATGGATCGGATGTTCGGATAGCCGAGTGCCTGCAAACGAAATTACAAGGACTCAACCGGGCGATATTTTTGTTCATAGAAACATTGCAAACATGGTCGTTCATTCAGACATGAACCTGCTCAGCGTCCTGGACTATGCGGTAAATATTCTAAAAGTAAAACATGTGATCGTGTGTGGACACTACGGGTGCGGAGGAGTTAAGGCAGCAATGGAGAACGAACAATTCGGACTTGTTGATAACTGGCTTCGTTTTATCAAAGACGTTTATCGTATGCACAGCCAGGAATTGGATTCGATAAAAGACGAAGAAAAAAGGTTCGACCGATTCGTCGAGTTAAACGTAATAGAGCAGGTCTTCGACCTGACGAAATACAACAATTATTCAAAATGCCTGGCGTGAGCGCAACGGACCCGCCGTTCATGGCTGGGTGTATAGCCTCAAGACCGGGTTGATTAAGGACTTGAATGTTAGTTTTGATAGCTCTGCTAAGTTACCTTCTATTTTTAGAATTGATGGAAAACAAGTTGATCAGCAGCAGATGGAACAGGTCGAGGAAGAAACGAAAATCACTAAATGAGTAGAGATCAATTCAATCCGCTAAAGAATTTTAAATATGATTTGCCGGCAAGTGTAGTTGTTTTTCTGGTTGCCTTGCCACTCTGTCTAGGGGTGGCACTGGCATCAGGAGCGCCTCTTTTTGCTGGAGTAATTGCGGGAGTAGTCGGAGGTATTGTTGTCGGCATGATTAGCGGGTCGGCATTGAGTGTAAGCGGTCCCGCAGCGGGCCTCACCACGATTGTACTCTCTTCCATAACGACGATGGGAAGTTTTGAAGCCTTCCTCGTAGCGGTGTTCCTGGCAGGCGTAATTCAAGTAGCGCTGGGTCTTATCAACGCAGGTAGCATCGGAAATTATTTTCCTTCCTCCGTGATCAAAGGAATGCTTGCTGCGATAGGGATCATTTTGCTATTAAAGCAAATTCCACACGCCGTCGGCTATGATAAGGATTTTGTCGGCGACGAAAGTTTTTTTCAATCCGACGGTGAAAATACTTTCAGCGAACTTGGCCGGGCACTTGCATATTTTAATGGCGGAGCTGTGGTAATCTCCATTGTATCGCTGTTTATATTGATCTTGTGGGAACGACCATTTTTCAAGACGAAAAAGATCGTTACACTGTTACCAGCTCCTCTCCTTGTCGTTGCCGCGGGAATAATTTTGAACGAGGTCTTCAAAAGTGTTGGCTCCAGCATTGGCTATAGGAGAAGAGCACCTGGTTACATTGCCTGTGGCTACAGATGTGAGTTCCTTTACCCGTCAATTTACCTTCCCCGATTTCTCGTCTTTACTCACACGCGACTGTTGGATTATAGCATTTACAATTGCTGTTGTTGCCAGCCTTGAGAGTTTGTTAAGTATTGATGCCGTAGACAAACTTGATCCATACAAAAGGACGACTCCATTAAACCTGGAGTTGAAAGCCCAAGGCTTTGCTAACATGATGAGTGGCCTTATTGGGGGTCTACCCATTACAGCAGTTATCGTTCGGAGTTCAGCTAACATAGCAGCCGGAGCGCGGACCAAAACATCCGCTATCACGCATGGGCTGCTGCTCCTTCTGACGGCGTTTTTGATTCCCGGATTACTCAACAAGATTCCACTTGCTTGCCTTGCCGCCATCCTTCTCACGGTGGGATATAAACTCGCTAAACCGTCGATCTTAAGAAATATGTATCATAAAGGTAAAGATCAATTTATTCCTTTTGTGACTACGGTATTGGCGATTTTGTTAACAGATCTACTAATCGGAATTTTTATCGGGATGTCTATTGGATTATTCTTCGTGCTCAAGACCAATTTTCACCGCGCATTGTTTAGCGTCAATGAGAATGGGAATTATCTCATAAGGCTAACGAAGGATGTATCTTTTCTGAACAAGAGTTTACTACGTCAAACGTTTAGGGAGATTCCGGATGGAAGCAGCGTGATAATTGATGGCTCGCGATCAGCGTTTATTGATCAAGACATTTTAGAGACAATAAGTGATTTTCGCGAGTCAGCAGCAAATCGAGATATTTCTGTCGAACTAAAACAATCTGTTACAGCTTATAATCCTATTTTCAGGTCATGACGATTAAAGAGAAGATGTTACTGGAGGGAAAGGCCTGGGTGCTTGAAAAACTTAACCTTGACAAGCATTATTTTAAACGCCTTTCGGGCATGCACACTCCAAAAATCGTTTGGATAGGCTCATCAGACAGCCTTGTACCTGTCCGCGAGCTGACCAATACCGAGCCGGGAGAAATTCTTGTTTACCGAAACATGGCATCACAGGTGCGCACGGATGACATTAGCTTTATGGCTACGCTTGAAGATGCCCTGGAAGTTTCGAGGGTTGAGTACATCATCATTTGCGGCTACAGCCATTGCGGTGGAATAAGGGATGTGTTAGCTCGGTGCCGATGATCGCCCTCACGTAAAAACGTGGCTCGCCGGACTCCGGGAGTTATATGAACGCAATGCCGACGAGCTGGATGATTTGGAATTTGACGAAAAGGAAAAACGTTTATGCGAGCTAAACATTAAGGAACAAATCCTGAATCTAAGCCGCCTTGAGGTGATACAAAGAGCTTGGGAAAGAGGCAATGAGCCCATATTGTTAGGCTGGTATTTTGATTTGGACGATGGGTCGATCAAGGAGATTTTTTCGATGGAATCCAATTACAAGCTCCAGCAGGTCGCATCAGTTCAATAGCTGGTGCGCTAACAAACAGAGAATTTCACATCATAGAATCCTTTTTTTTAGAACGTCAGGGTTGCTTCTTTATATTTGCACGCAAAATAAGCAATCATGGTAAAGAGCAACTTTGTTGAGGAGCTTCGTTGGCGCGGGATAATCCATGACCTGATGCCCGGTACAGAGGAACAATTGTCGAAAGAAAGTACGGCTGGTTATATTGGTTTTGATCCTACGGCTGACTCATTGCACATCGGGCACCTTTCGCAGATTATGACATTGCTGAATTTCCAAAAAGCAGGTCACAAACCGGTTGCGCTTGTAGGCGGGGCCACTGGCATGGTGGGCGATCCATCCGGAAAGTCAGCAGAAAGGAATCTTCTGTCCGAAGAAGTACTCCAACACAATGTCTCTTGTGTCAAAGGCCAGCTGGAAAAATTCCTGGATTTTAGTGGCAGTAATGCGGCGGAGATGGTTAACAATTACGACTGGTTCAAGGAGTTTAAATTTCTTGATTTCATTCGTGATGTCGGGAAACATATCACGGTCAATTATATGATGTCCAAAGATTCAGTGCAGAAGCGGCTTGAGTCTGGGTTGTCTTTTACCGAATTCTCCTATCAACTGGTTCAGGGTTATGACTTCTACTGGTTGTATACCAACAAGAACTGTAAACTACAGATGGGTGGGTCGGATCAATGGGGAAACATTGTGACAGGAACAGAATTGATCCGTAGAAAATCAAATGGTGATGCGTTTGCTCTTACTACTAAACTGATCACAAAAGCCGATGGATCGAAATTCGGTAAGACTGAAAGCGGAAATATCTGGCTTGATGCGAAGAAAACATCTCCATACAAATTCTACCAGTATTGGTTAAATACCTCTGACGAAGATGCCACAAATTTTATCAAGACCTTCACTCAGTTTGGTCGTGAAGAAACTAGTGCGTTGATCGAAGAGCACATGAAGGCCCCGCATCTGAGAAAGTTGCAGCAGGCACTTGCCCAGGACATAACGACACGGGTACACTCAAAGGCTGATTTTGAAACTGCGCTAAAGGCCTCAAACATTTTATTCGGTAACTCTACAACGGAAGAACTACAAAGCCTTGATGAAGATACTTTGCTAGCTGTATTTGAGGGAGTACCTCAAGCGTCCATAAGTCGCGCGAGATCTGGAAAATTGCGCATCTGTGACGGACCTGTTATCAGTAACGACAAACAACCTCGTTTTCCCTTCCAAAGGTGAAGCAAGGAAAATGATCCAGGCCGGTGGTGTCAGTATAAACAAGATCAAGGTTTCAGACGCTGGCGCAAAAGCATCCTTTGATCTTTTGCAGAACAAGTATCTGCTGGCACAAAAGGGAAAGAAGAATTATTATCTTATAGTAGTTCAATAAAAAAGGAGGCCATTTAATATGGCCTCCTGCTTTTGAAAGAACGCGAAACCAAACGTAAGTAAAACTTGAGCCAGGTCAAATATTTCCATTGAATATCAGTGAGTTATCAAACAAATAGACAAAAAAAACCGCCTCTTCGGCGGTCCCTTTTGTCTACTTCATGTTCCTATTTTGTACTTCCAGTCCTAAAGAGTTTATAGCCTAACGATACCTGCCAAACCTGGTTCTTAATCGTGGCAACCGGTGCGCCACTCCCCTGGCCAATGTTGTCATTGATGTCTGATAAGCCCCAGTTGTATCGGCCATCAACGGTAAGCCCGAAAGGCAGGTCCCATCCTACGCCCAATGCAAGACTAAAATCTGTTTTCTTGAGTTCTTCCTTTGCATCTTCATCATTGAATTCCGCTGATGTCAGAAACCCGAACTGAGGTCCAACCTGAAGATTGATGCCCTGCAATTGTATACAACTTCACCACTACTGGAATGTTCACATAACTGAAGTTGGTTTTGATGTCAGGTGAACCGCTGTACTTAAGGGTAGAACCTTGCTGAGAAAAAAGTATCTCAGGTTGTATGCCAACACGTTCTCCCCTGAATAGTACGAACCCTCCCAAATGAAAGCCAGTTCTGCTATCATAATTGTCAGCCAGACTTGCTTCTGTATTGATGTTCGCGAAGTTGGGACCACCCTTGATACCAATTGCAAATTCCTGGGCGAAAGCGCACGAGGACGCAGCAACGAATAATAAGCTTACTATAACCTTTTTCATATTTCAATTTGGTTTTATAACCCCTTTGCAAAGATGATGCCTTAAAATTCTTCACATGGGACGCTAATGAAAATGGCTATAGCGCTGCTAAAAAAACTGCTATTTTCTCAAATAGATTTGGAATCCAACCCTCAAAAAAATGCCGCCATCTACGGACTTGACGTCGCTATCTTTGTTGCGATAACCCTTTGCACCATATCCAATCTGAGGTTCGATGGCTACAACGTTGTTTAATAAATACGCATAACCTGCAGACAATGACCAACCGTTCACCGCATACTCAGAGATGTCGGTGTCTCCATTATTTGTGACCTTAGATTTTGCTCCGCCAAACATTAGTTTGCCCTGAAAAAATAAACCAGGGTCGACGTAAAATCTAGCCATGGGCTGAATGGTAAATTCGTTAGTTACATCTTTATAATCTGTATCATCGTCGTTATACGCGCTAGTACTCATACCGATGCCGCCACCTACGGCCAGATTGTTGATAACGAAGATGCCAAATTGAGGATCGAATGATATATCAACGTATTTACCATTGGTATTAGTATTTCCGTCGTACTTACTTTTGTTTGTTTTAAAATCGGCTCCGAAGGAACCACCTACCATCATTGTACCTTTTCCGAACTGTGCATACGCGCCAACGGCAAGGCAGGATGCCAACAACACCATAACAAATTTTTTCATACTTTTTCTTGATTGATTTTAACTTTAAAACTCCGCTTTAATTTGCGGGGCGAAAGCTAAATAAAGTTTCAAGCGCCTAAAGGATTCCTTCTATTAAACCATCATCCACGGCGTTAGGAAGCGTAATTTGCAGTTTAGATTCAGAGGCCATTTCAAATTTTGCTGCTGTTAAGGCATTCGGATTTCGGGCCCATGCTCGTCGGGCTATACCGTTGTTCACGTCAAAGTGTAGCATGTTCTTCAATCTTCTTTCGGCGTTCATAGTTCCATCCAGTAACATTCCAAAGCCACCATTGATAACTTCTCCCCACCCTACTCCTCCACCGTTGTGGATTGAAACCCATGTTGCTCCCCGAAAAGAATCTCCAATTACATTATGAATCGCCATATCGGCAGTAAACTGTGACCCGTCGTAAATATTCGAAGTTTCCCGGTAAGGACTGTCAGTACCGGAAACATCATGATGATCACGCCCCAGTACCACAGGGCCGATCAGTCCCTCCCTAACAGCGTTGTTGAATGCTATGGCAATCTTGATTCTTCCATCGGCATGCGCATAGAGGATCCGTGCTTTCGATCCTACGACAAGTTTGTTTTGTTTCGCTTCGGAAATCCATCGTATGTTGTCCTTAAGCTGTGGATGGATCTCCTCCGGCGCTGACTCTAATATTTCGAGTAATACGTTTTCTGCGATATTGTCCGTCACATCAAGATCGCTTTCCTTACCGGATGTGCATACCCAGCGGAACGGTCCAAACCCGAAATCAAAACACAGCGGTCCCATTATATCCTGCACGTAAGAGGGATAGCGAAAACCTGAGCCGTCGGTCGCCATAACGTCGGCGCCGGCACGCGAAGCCTCAAGCAAGAACGCATTTCCATAATCAAAAAAATACATTCCGCGTTTCGCGTGATTGTTGATTGCGGCGGCGTGTCTTCGCAAAGATTGCTGGACTTTCGACTTGAATTTTTCCGGTTCATTCACCATCATGACATTTGCCTCATCTACACCGAGGTCGGCCGGGTAATAGCCTCCAGCCCAGGGGTTATGCAGCGAGGTCTGGTCGGAGCCAAGATCAACATGAATGCCACTCCTGTCAAATGCTTCCCATACCTCAACAATGTTTCCCTGGAATGCAATTGACACAATTTCCTTCTTCTCCTTTGCTTTCTTTACCCGTTCTATCAGATCTTCAATGTTATCAATAACTTCATCGACCCAGCCTTGTTCATGCCTTTTCCGTGTTGCTTTCTCGTTCACTTCCGCCACCACTGATATACATCCCGCAATGTTTGCGGCTTTTGGCTGCGCTCCGCTCATTCCTCCTAATCCGGAGGTGACAAACAGTTTTCCTTTCAAGTCTTCACCTGCTCTGCTGATCTTCCGTCCTGCATTCAGGATCGTTATCGTCGTCCCGTGAACGATACCCTGAGGGCCTATGTACATGTATGACCCAGCAGTCATCTGTCCATACTGTGTAACACCCAACGCATTGTACTTTTCCCAATGTTCCTGACTCGAATAATTGGGTATCATCATGCCGTTTGTGATCACTACCCGTGGCGCTTCGTCGGATGATGGAAATAAACCCATTGGATGGCCTGAGTACATGTGAAGGGTTTGTTCTTCTGTCATCGTCGCCAGGTATTGCATGGTGAGAAGATATTGCGCCCAATTCTGAAAGACCGCGCCGTTGCCACCATAGGTTATAAGCTCGTGAGGATGCTGAGCTACCGCCGGATCGAGATTGTTCTGGATCATAAGCATGATCGCGGCCGCGCGGATAGACCGACAGGGGTAATCCGTAATTGGTCTTGCATGCATCGCGTACATCGGCCTGAATCGATACATGTAAATCCTACCGTAAGAGATGAGCTCGTTCATAAAACTCTTTTGCCAGTATCGGATGATGCTTTTGATCAAAGTATCGTAAGGCGTTACGAACAGCCAGTTTCTTTTCAGCCGCAGTTAGACTGTCCTTTCGGTTAGGTGCGTGACTTACTGAAGTATCGTATGGTCTTGCTGCGGGTAATTCGTCTGGAATGCCCAACAGTATCTGCTGGCGAAAATTAGCCGTATCCATATTACTTAATTACTTAGTACTTAGGGAAGTCACTTTCCTTAAAGTGTTGCTTTGTGAATTGATATCCCATCTCAAATAATTCTTTTGCCTTTCCGATATCAAATGTGCTTACCTTTCCGGATCCCTCAGGCTCGATCGTAAGATCGCACAGGCTTTTGCTAAGTGTGGAATTCCCATTGATCGCCATCATCAAGCTTCGTTCAATAACGGATCTAAAATTCTTAGCATCAAATTCGTCACTCAGAAAATTACAGTGGACGCCAATGAGGAAATCACATTGATGGCGAATAGGTTTTGCGGGTAGATTATCCATAATTCCCCCATCGACGTATAACGCACCGTTGAGTTGAACAGGACTGAAGACTGCTGGCACGCAACACGAAGCGAGCAATCTGGGAATTAGCTCACCGCTTGAAAAGTACGCCGCCTTTCCGTGGCTGATATCTGTGGCTGCAACTACAAGAGGAATCTTTAGCGACTCAAATTCATTGTGGGGTATATATTTCAACAAAGCTTCTCTCAAACCTTCCATGCTTAGAAGACCTGTCCACCTCCAGGCTGGACGCACTGATCTATAGAACCTGGATGTCAGTATGTCGTTTAGGATCTCTTCCGGAGAGTAACCTTGGCTGTAGAACGCGCCAATGAGCGCGCCAACGCTTGCGCCTGAAATACAGTCAAATTTTACCTGAAATTCCTCAAGCGCTTTTAAAACGCCGAGATGAGAAATACCTCTTGCTCCACCACCCGATAAAACAATTCCCAACTTCATAATAGTATTAAAGGATGTCGCGCAATTGAAATGTTTGATCCAGTCTTACTCCTTTCTCCGTTCGTTTCACCGTGCAGCACTCATTAACAGGATCGTGCTCCAAAAACAAAATATATTGTTTGTCAGCAGCTTCTCCCAAAAACCGTTCTTTTTCTTCTAGTGTAATAAGTGGTCGTGTGTCATATCCCATGATGTATGGCAACGGAATATGGCCAACCGACGGAAGAAGGTCTGCCATGAAACATATCGTCCTTTCCTTATAACGAATCATAGGGATCATCATTTTGTCTGTGTGACCTGACGCCGTGAAGATCGTGAACTCGGCAAATGGAGAAGGTTTGTCAAGGTCGACAAAATTAAGATTCCCGCTTTCTTTCATCGGAGCAATATTTTCGGACATAAAACTGGCCTTTTCGCGGGCATTGGGTTGGGTAGCCCATTTCCAATGATCAGCATTGGACCAGTAGCGTGCATTTCGGAATGTGAGATCAAATTTCTCACCGTTTCGCACAACGCCACCCCCACAGTGATCGAAGTGAAGGTGAGTTAGAAACATATCAGTAATATCATTAGCGGAAAATCCCGCTACATTCAAAGCCTTCGCGATGTTTGTTTCACCGTGCAAATAATAGTGACGAAAGAATTTTTCATCCTGCTTGTCTCCTATGCCATTATCAATGAGTATCCTCTTTTGACCATTCTCAATCAACAGGCAACGCATGGCCCATTCGCAAAGATTGTTGTCATCAGGCGGGTTGGATTTTTGCCAAATTGATTTAGGAACCACTCCAAACATGGCACCTCCATCAAGTTTAAAAAAGCCAGCATTAATAACGTGGAGCTTCATAATTGACAAAGGTCGCATAACATCGCGACGAAACACTTGTAAAACCCATATAAAAATAAAAAACTACGACCGGCGTAGTTCTCAATTATTCAATTTATCGCGATGGACTGTTATTCTTTTACTACGCCCATTGCGGAAAATTTCTCGATACGCTGCTGAATGCGCTCTTCAGGCGAAAGCTTGCTAAGTTCCTGCGTTTGTGCAAGAATTGTTTTCTTGACTTCGCCGGCCATCCATTTGACATCGACATGAGCACCACCCAGAGGTTCTTTGATAACGCCATCGATGAGTTTATTTGCAAGCATATCTTTGGCGGTGAGTTTCAACACCTCGGCAGCTTGTTCTTTGTAATCCCAGCTTCTCCAAAGAATTGACGAACAGGACTCCGGTGAGATTACCGAATACCATGTATTCTCGAGCATCAGGACTTTATCACCAATCGCTATACCCAACGCGCCGCCCGAAGCTCCCTCTCCAATGACAATGCATATAACCGGCACTTTCAACATAAACATGTCCTTGAGGTTTCTTGCAATGGCCTCGCCTTGTCCTCGTTCTTCAGCTTCCAAGCCGGGAAATGCGCCAGGAGTATCGATAAAAGTTATGATCGGCTTGTTAAATTTCTCAGCCAGCTTCATTAACCTTAGCGATTTCCGGTAGCCTTCGGGATTCGCCATGCCAAAATTTCGCATTTGGCGTTGCTTTGTGTTACGACCTTTTTGTTGGCCGATAAGCATGAATGTTTTTCCATCGATACTGCCAAATCCACCAATCATTGCTTTGTCGTCACCAACGGTTCGATCACCATGAATTTCGACAAAGTCAGATGTGATCTCATAAATATAATCCAGCGTGTATGGCCGGTCGGGATGCCTGGATAATTGCACGCGCTGCCAGCCAGTAAGATTCTCAAATGTTTCTTTTTTGAGGTCAAGGATTTTTCTTTCCAGCGCTTTAACGGCCGCTTGAACTTCCTTGTCGCTGTCGCTCGCCAATTGGTTCATATCAACAAGTTTCGCTTCCAATTCCGCGATGGGCTTTTCAAAATCCAATAGCATAGGGTTGATTTTGTCGGCACAAAGTTAGAAGGATTGTGAAATATCGGTAATTAATCGAAAATTTTCACGTTAAGGGCAATTTGCCCGGCAGCGTGCTTATAATACCGGCTATCCATTTCAATTACTTCATTAAAAGAATGATAGCTAGCCCAATAAACGCCACGGCCGGGCCATCATTCCCCTCAATTTACTTTGTCAATGTGGAAGCGGGAGTTAACAGAACTTTTCTGAATTCAACCTCAGAGCCCTCCGCTTGTAATGCTATCTGACCGTGATCGGCAGTGGCATTTGAACCGTGGTTTACAAGATCTCCGTTCACCCAAACCTTTACGTCACTCCCACGCATTCAATTATCATGGTGTTCCAGTCACCCACTACGTTCTCTGATCCATCGGTCAAATTGAGTATTCTTCTTTGCTTTCCTTCCGTTATTCCCCATTCATTTTTAGGTCCTCTGCGCTGTTCCATGTCTGGAACGGAAATGTCTTCAACAATGCACCAGAAATCACCAGCATTTTCGTGCATCATCTGCACTTCGATTGATTTTGGAAACATCTGATACAGCGCGCGTGGAGTCGATGCGTGGACAAGTACTCCGCAGTTACCAGGGACTCCGGCAAACCTATATTCAACCTCAAGGCGATAGTTTTTAAATATCGAGTCGGTGATCAAATGACCTCCGGGCGTGCCAAGACTGACAAGAAACTGTCTCTTACAATAAAGGGCGACTTTAACGTTGAATCCTTGTCAAGGTCAGGAACATCTGCATACCACCCACTGAGGTCGTGGCCATTGAACAAGCTCCTTGGATTCTCGGTCGTTGTATCGATCTCCGGCTTGTCAGCCTGCGATTTACAGGCAACCAGCAAGCAAAGGAATATTATAATATTATGCTTCAAGATAGTTTCAGAGAAAACATTTTTCTAATCTGCAAAATTTTTCGCTGGATCACACTGTGATCGATGGTATTTCTGTAAAAATTTAAAAATCAATTTATTCGTGCTCCGCTACAATTTCAACCATGTCGTAGGTTCCTTTCGAGTTTGAACAAGCTTATTCGATTCACCGGCAACGCAGTCTATTCCCGAGACCCACAAATGATCCATGACATAGAGCTTCAGAGCTGTTTCATTCATGGATCTCACGTCTGTGATGGAAGCTAATGACCCGATCTAAAATTGTACAGATTAATCAAGGTACTTTTTATAATAACGGCCTGTAGCCCAGGAGATATGAAATCGGCGTTATTAGAATGAATGCTACTCTTTGCAGAAAAAACGGTGGGCTTGCTGCCACGAAAAACTCGTGAGTATTTATTAGCGATCAATACAGTTTGCAGCAAGTTAGGCACACCGTTGGCATTCGTCCTTCCATCATTTGCGAGGCCTGAGATTGTTTCTAATAAGATTCTCTGTGTCTAATGCTGGCTTGACCTTCCAACTCACTATCGTTGTTTCTCCGGAGCCATTCCACATAGAATGCACTTCATTAGCAGGGACATGGAAGCTTTCATTCTTTTTATAGATCATGACCTGTCCGTTCATTCTAACCATCAACTGCCCGGATATCACAAGGAAATCCTCAACCTGGTTAGGGTGATAGTGTGGAAGAGGCTCTTTGGAGAACGGCCGGAAAGAACTTTCCATCTCAAGCAGTTCTCCACGAGTATCGCCCGATGTAAGAAGGAACTTAATGGTTTGACCTGTTCTGGGGTTGTTAATTTGCTTATTCTTATGCGCCATGGAGAGTATAACTTCTATGGGAGTTCGCGACAATTGAGAAGGAACTCTTCGATACTTTGATCATTAAGTCACCGTTGTGATCTATGCGTTCGAACTTCAGTCTGTGTAGTAATTAAAAAGCCGAACGCATGATTGCCTTTCCCACAGATGCCAATCAATCTGTCACAGTAATTCTTCTCAAGTAAATTAATATTGGATAAAAATAAAATTCTCAACACCCTTAGTGCACTCAGCCGGAGCGAATCCTTCCAAATTTTTTTTTGCTGTCGACAGGCGGAATTGCAAATCGACATTTTAGTGGTATTATTAGCAACCAATTTTCCTAAGCCCAAAAATGCAATCGTTGTCGACAACTAACATTCAATCAGTTTTTCTGGATCAGATCCGGCAAGTCCTTCCTAAGAATCTTTCTTTTCCAGATGAGTTAGCCGAAGTATTAAATGTAAGCCGCGATAGTGTGTACCGGCGCATTCGAGGCGAAACCGTTCTTTCATTGGAGGAGGTAAAAAAACTTTGCGTTCATTACAAGATATCTCTGGATGCGCTCCTGTCTCCTTCGAGTGAGATCATTTCCTTTAGGAAAAGGAGAATTGATCCTGAAAACTTTACGTTGGAGAAATGGCTCTCTTCCCTACTGAACGACCTTACGAACATGGAGGCATTTGGAGAAAGAGAAGTAATATATTCCGCAAAGGACATTCCACCACCTTATTATTTCAAATACCCAGGACTCACTCAGTTTAAACTCTTTTTCTGGTTGAAGTCTTATCAGCGCCATCCGAAGTTTGATTTGATGCGTTATGATCCGGGCCTGGTATCGCAGCAACTGATCGATATTGGTAAGAAGATCTGGAATAAATACTCCGTCATACCTAGTTCTGAAATTTGGAGTGATGAGACCTTTAACGTGACTGTTCGACAAGTTCAGTTCTATTATGAAAACGGCTTCATCAGCCTGACAGAAGCCAGGGGATTAATAGATGAATATTTAACGATGGTTCAGGAAATACGTAATTGTGCTGCGCTGGGCGCGAAGGGCGAGGGCGGCACTTTTAAACTTTATCACAATGAGTTTCTTTTAACCGATACAACATTTCTGTTTAAGATCGGAGAAAAGAGGATCGCATCAATTACATACAATACGTTAAACATTCTTACCACGACGCAGGAATCGTTTTGCAGAGAAACAGAAGATTTCTTAACTAATGTGATCAACAAATCAACCTTGATAAGCACGGTAGGCGAACGTGAACGGAATAAGTTTTTCAATCAGGTTGAGAAGCGCATACTCGAACGTCGTGATTACCTCAAGCATTAGGTTCTATTTCCAATTTGAGAAAACCACCATCCAATATTGGGATAAATTCGCCCTGAGTCCCGTTAAGTTTGTCCACGGCCGATCCATTTCGGATAATTAACCGCCACACCATACGCGCTTCCTGCGTTTATCAGCCATTCCTCAAAAACGGCGTTGACGATACCAGGAATGCATATTCCAATCGTTGTAGAGAACCCTTTCCCTTCTGTGGAAAAGCCTCCACAGCCCGATTTTCATTGCCCATTATAATCGCTTTCAGGCTCTCCAATTCGAAAGGGCTGGCTCTGGCACCATTTTGTCAACAGATGCCGGGAAACCGATTAGAAACTATGAAAAATCTACATAAAAATTTCTTCGCAGGCCTGGTTGTCGCAGCACTCATCGGAGGAAGTTTCAATGCAATGGCACAGTTTCCGGCAGCATCGGTATTGCTCGTTAATCATGACCTCACAAAGTACTCTATTAATTCAACGGAGGACTATATACGCATCGAAGATCAAATCACAACGTTGGGAGAAAGTATCCGCGACGCATATAAAAAGCATCCTGACCTTAGCTACATGCCTGTTTATAACGGTGACCAGATCGTTGCATTTATGATCAATGGCGTGAACAACAGCAAAGATGCCGACCAGATCTCTGACAGCCTGATGCAACTTGAAATACTTGCTGACGCAGTGAGATCAATGGATGAATCCCATCTTCCTACTATTAAGGATACCAAGCTAAGCAGGGTAAACAAGAAAGTCGCAAGCAAATAAGACTAAGCCGGGTTGGTTTTTAAATCCTTATAAAGGTCTCGTAAAACGCTTTTCTTAAACTTGCCAACGGACGTTTTCGGTATCTCCTTTACAAACTCAAAAGTATCGGGCAGCCAGAATTTGACAAACAAAGGCGTCAGGAACGAATGAAGCTCACCACTGGAGATATTCATTCCGGGTTTTAACACCACGGCTGCCATAGGGCGCTCTCCCCATTTTGCATCTGGAATTGCAAACACAGCTGCTTCCAATACCGCCGGATGGCCCATGATCGCGCTTTCCAATGCAATTGAACTAATCCATTCTCCGCCTGACTTAATAACGTCTTTACTTCGATCCTTAATTTCAATACAGCCGTCGGTCTCAATCGTGACTATATCGCCCGTACAAAACCATCCGTCTTCGGTAAATTTTCCCTCTTCATCAACCGACTTGTAATACGCTTTAGCTACCCAGGGGCCGCGTACTTCCAACTCTCCCATGGTCTTTCCGTCCCAGGCTATTATGCCATCGGCATTTCTACCTCGGATCTCTACCATACTTGCCGGCTTGCCTTGCTTGGACCTATAAGCGAACTGTTCATCGAAAGGTAAAAGTGCCTCGCGGCTTCCGATGTAGCTTACGCTTCCAAGTGGCGACGTTTCGGTCATACCCCAGGCCTGGATAACTTTGAGTTGATGCCGTTGTTCAAATCCCTGGATAAGCGCTTTGGATGCGTTGGAACCACCCACTATCAGGAAACGCAATGAATTCAAATTGTACTTACCGGGATTGGTATCCAGCACTTGTAGAATTCCCGTCCAAATGGTAGGTACCCCGGCCGTGATAGTTACCTTTTCTGCATCCATCAATTCCAGCAGACTAACCGGATCAAGATACGGACCTGGTAAAACCTGAGTGATTCCTAACATGGTATCATGAAAAGGCATACCCCAGGCGTTGACGTGGAACATAGGGACGACGGGAAGTACAACATCCCTTTCGTTAAACGTTTCCCCGATAGCAAAACAGATAGTCAACGAGTGAAGCACGATTGAGCGGTGCGAATACAATACCCCTTTCGGCCTGCCAGTAGTTCCAGATGTGTAACAAAGTGAAGCAGCCGTGTTTTCATCGCCTTCGAACGCGTTAAATAAAGTCTCGTCACCGCTTTCAAGCAGCGTTTCGTAATTGATGAATTCAGCCGGAACGGGTCCCTGACCATTGGGGATTACTACGATGTGTTTTGCATTGATGTTCTGACGAAATTTATCGAACAACGGTAGCAGTACCTGATCGACAATGATCACTCTATCTTCGGCGTGATTAATAATGTAGGTCAGATCATCGGGAGACAGCCGCAGGTTCAATGCGTGCAGGACAAATCCCGAACATGGAACTGCAAAATAGATCTCGAGGTGTTGATAATGATTCCAACACAAAGTGGCTACGCGATCACCCTGGACGACGCCAAGTTTGGACAACGCTACCGACAACTTTTTTGCGCGGCCGATGAAGTCCTTGTACGTGTACCGATGGATGGACTTATCTGGAAGCCGGGTAATGATTGACTTGTGCTGAAAAAGAGTTTCCGCTCGTCTGAAAAATGATGTGAGCGTTAGTGGAAAATCCATCATCAGTCCTTGCATGGTTTCTAGGTTTAGATTAGACTAAGAGTTTTGAAAGCGCGTTTGCTGACGTCTCATCACAATATAACGATTAACCAATCTAATTTTATTTAATTAAGGTTAAGGCTCAATGTCAAACCATACCACGGCTTGTTTTGGTAGATCCAAACGTCTTTATCACGATCGGTTAAATAATCCCATCCAACTCCAAACCCAACCGTGAGGTTATTCACTCCGCCCATAAGTGAAATGCCGCGATTAAGAATGAATCCGGAGTATTCATCTGTTGTTCCATTATTTGTTGTCCATGGAGTGATGGACGTTGTCCCAAGACCCCCGAAAGCCCCAAGAGTTATTGCGCGGTGTCTGACTTTTTTAATTATTCCCGCGGGTGTCTGGATAAAAATCAATTTGTATCGATCCACTCGGTATCCAAGGAAAAGGTTTCCATTAAAATCTACGTTGAGTTGACGTGGCAGGTTTTGAGTTGCCGGTCTGAATTTAAATGGAACCGTCATTACATCGACGTCAAAACTCTTTCTAAATAACACTTGACCGTTAGAAGGAATCACTGACTCCGGCTCTTTGCCATCGGGCCGGTCAGCGACTATTCCTATCGAGTCGCCACGACATTCACGTAAACCTTCGTCGTTCCACCCTCATGCCGATGCAGGTAGTAGTAATCGGATCCAAGATTAGCTTCCGGAAGTTTTTTTAAAGTAGAACAAGAAAGAAGGAGAAGGCAAGAACTACCAAGGATTATAAATTTCATAGCTAAACAGCACTGCAGACTTCCTTCAAGTTAGCCTCATTTTTGATAGATACAATTAACGATTTAAAAATTAATCGGGGTAGGTTAGGCGGAATGTTCTCTCATTAACAATCGACTCTGTAATATGGCGATAATATGGCGATGCTTGCACGCTATCTGATTAAACAATTGGCAACGGTGTTTTTAAGCTGATAGTGGCGTAACAGATTTACCCGATCTATATCTACTCATAATATATCGGTAATATTCTCCGCTTGTTGAACTTTAGAGATTCACTATTTTTCGCCGACTTTTTCTTGCTTTTTGAAAGATTTCAATGACCTGGCAATTGCACTTTCGAGGTCCGAATGAACCCGTTCATACTCCTTGCGGCTTTTGAAACCTTTCATCATATTTCGCTCATACTTTTCGACGGCTTATTGCACTATTGTAATAAGCCGGGCACATGCTCCTGAACTATTCGTTGTTCGCATACGAATCCATTGAAAGTTTTTTATGCTGTGGAAAACGATTTAAAAGATTAATTACCTCGTCATGCCATAACATTAATTAAAAGAATTGACTAAATTCACTAGATGGCTCTGATTGGGCTAAGGCGGCCAACAGAATGTAGTGATCTTCGCAGGCAGCCTGGAAGTGAATAGCATTTACTTAACTGCAATGTCAAAAGCACTAGAGAACACATTACGGAAAAAGCTAGTAGCTACGTGAAGATTAAATAAATAAAAAGCGTCGATGATAAGGAAAGAAGATGTATTAGCTCAGCTGCGACGTATTCTTGATTCAGCACAGATCAACAGATCCGTTGTGCTAACAGATTTCCTGACATTTGTGGTAAATGAAACACTTGCTGGAAGGTCTGAAGGACTTAAAGAGTATACGATCGGAGTTCAAGCGCTTAACAAGGAATCCGATTTTAATCCACAGGTCGATTCAATTGTAAGGATACATGCCGGACGACTAAGGCGTGTCTTGAAGGAGTACTATTACGAAGAAGGAAAAGAGGATCAAATTGTAATTTCGATTCCTAAGGGAAGTTATGCTCCGAATTTCAAACTTGGCTCTGAAACACCATTCATTCCTCCTGTCATAGACGCAATTGAGGAAGATCACCATTCGGAAAACAATCGATCAAAAACATCAAATCGTTGCGGTACGTCCGTTACCAGGCGCATTCGGACTTCAAGGTAAGGTGTCGATAACGGTTGAGCCATTCAAGAATATTGGATCGGAAAGTGATCTTCTTTTTTTTGCTGCCGGCGTCAGTGAGTACTTGCGCACCGAGCTAACCCAATTTCAAGATGTAAGGGTACGGGTCAATGTACCGTCGTCTGAAAGGATTGAACTGGATAGTTCGGCCAAACCAGATCCATACGCGACGGATTTTCTCCTCACCGGCAGTGTTCAATGGCTAAAAGGTCGCATCCTTCTTTGGATACATCTGGTTGTAACGGACACGCATGAACAGGTTTGGGCGCAGACATTTGAGCGTTTGATGCCTGTCGATAGCTACTATGATTTTCAGCAATACGTTGTCGACCGCGTACTTGCTTCCATTATGGGGCTTCGAGGTGCAATCTCCAGGTATCAGATATACCGTCTCGAGAATGTTCATCAAGAAGCCGGCCTGCTGTTTCCGTATACAATACTGGTACCATCAGCATAGCCGGAATTTTAACCCCGTCATTGCAGCGAATGCGAAGTTGTTTTATAACGAGGTAATCAGCAGAGATCCGTCAAATGCGGCTTGCTTTTGCCTACCTGAGCCAAATCAACTCGGGAGAATTGTTGATGAATCCTGCCGATCCGGAGAAATCGATGGCCAATGCGACCACGTATGCACATCGATCGTTGAAATGTGATCCGTATTGTCAGGAAGGCTATGTCGCTTTAGCCACCAGCCTCCTTTTCAAGGGCAGCTTTAACGAGGCCGTTGCGACACTTGAACAAGGTGCCCGCCTCAATCAAAGAAATAATGACTATCGTGCTTCAATGGGCGCGTTGCTAATATACATGGGCTACTATGACTATGGCAAAGAGATCCTTGATTCGGCCTTTCAACAGGTACCTGACCTCACATGGTGGCATGTGCTTGCCTTCAGCTTTCACAGCTTTATGAGGGAACGTTACCAGGATGCTATCTTTTGGGCAAACCGCATTGAGATGAGCGTCGAACAAATTCCTCTTATTAAAGCTGCATCCTTCGCGTATCTTGACGAATACGATGAGGAATCGAAGCTTTGGACATGCTTGAATCCGACAAGTCAGTTGAAGACCTTCTAACCACTCAGCATCTTTTAAGGCAATTTACGCTTAGGCCGATGACTGAAAGGATTCAGGAGGGTTTGCAAAAACTTATTCAGTACAAATCCGTGGGTGTAGTGTCCATAAGATAAACCGATGATTCTCTGATTGCTGCAACCCCATAACCGACCAAATTATCTTTAGAATCAGCCATCCCAACCCCCCTGAAAATCAGTGGGCAGTTTCACAGTGAATAACCGTGTTTAACTATCTTTTGACTTTCCCCACTGGCTAACTATGTAGAATAATCTCCACGAGAGAACTGATTGTGGGCTGAAAATCGTGAATTTGATTTGTGAAGTACGGATCATGAAGAGGGAAATTTACATAACGATCTTGTTGTTTACCTTAATGTTGATTGCTCTTGCAGCAGCCGTTCAAGGACAGCATTCAATGCGCGTCGCAGTATTCCAGCGATACCCCACAAAAAAGTTGACAATTACATGGAGCAGATAATGTTTGGGGCTGCTGCTTTGTACGATGCAATGACATAAAGCCAGATATGTTGGCGAGAGTAATTAGGTTGAGCTTTATTCCCTATCATGACAAGAGGCCTGATAATAGGCGGACGTCAGCCGTTGTTTTTAAATTATTCAAAGAGACTGTTTGAAAACAGGGGTTTGCAGGTTGTGAATTGGAGCAGCCGATAGTCGTCGAGCTGCTCCATTCACTCGCAGTGATGGTTCAAGACGCCTTCAACAGTAACCAAAAATATTTCATAGACCCTTTATATGTTTTCCCGGCCAATTCGGCCGGGAATCGTTTTTTTGTAGGCCGTCCTGATCATCGATGAGGGATTGATTGTTTAAATTGTAGTCAACCCGAATGAATATGAAACCGATACTTTTTCTAATACCAGCATTGCTGTTTTTATTCGTGCTTGGATCGGCTGATTGTGGCGCGCAGGAACAGGAAAAAGAACCAATGCCTCCTGACGAACGTGCCGCTAAACTCACAGATTGGATGAAGACCAATTTGCAATCGACCGCGGATCAGGAAAAGCCAGTCCAGGAAATTAATTTAAAGTACGCGAACAAAACGGAGGAACTTAGAAACAGCGACGAACCCCGGAAGGAACAGTTCAAAAAGGTTAAGGCGTACAACGAAGAAAAAGACGCGGAGTTGAAAAAATTATTTACCGAAGAACAATTCAAGTTGTACCAGGCAAAGAAAGAAGAAGTAAAGGAAGAATTCAAAACAAAGGCGAAAGAGAAAAGAAGAATGAGCGATGAGCAATGAGCAGTGAGCAATGAGCAGTGATCATTTCATGTCATTAAGTTAAGCTCAAAAAAATTTTATAGAAAAAGAATGATGTTTATTTTCGTGTGCTGGCGCGTAAAAAGCGATGCGAGCATAAC